>JASHNS010000042.1 GCA_030041515.1 Acidobacteriaceae bacterium
AGGCAGTGGGCAGCCGGAACCTGCCGGGGACAGGTTCCGGAATATGCGGGATAAAAGGCGGGGGCCGAATGACCCTGAGGATTTGCGGCGCCCTACTTTTTCTTCGACGCTTTTTTCGCGGAGGACTTCTTCGAGGAAGTTTTCTTCGCGGAAGACTTCTTTGCGGGGACCTTCGCGCCGGACTTGCGCGCCTCCGAAAGCCCGATGGCGATTGCCTGTTTCTTGCTGGTAACCTTCTTGCCGCTGCGGCCGCTCTTCAGCGTACCGCTCTTCTTCTCACGCATTGCGCGTTCGACCTTCTTGCCCGCCTTCGGGCTGTACTTCCTGCCTCCCGAAGACTGGTGCGACGAGGACTTCTTCGTTGCCATGAAAATTCTCCCTTCATTTGACTGGGAAGCGGAAGCAGATGAGGAGGTTGCGCGCAGAGGATCGCAGCAGGCAACGATTGCCGCGCACAGAAATCGATAACGCGGGCGAAACGGCGTTAATCCGCAGACGCGCCGGCGGGCATGATGTCTTCGACATCGACCCACTGCGTGGGATAGTCGCCGGTGTAGCAGGCGACACAGTAGTGATTGCCTTCGCCGCCGTCGCAGGCTTTGCGTAATCCATCGAGTGACAAATAGGCGAGCGAATCGGCCTCGATGAACTGGCGAATCTCCTCGATGGTGTTGTTGGCGGCGATCAGCTCGGATTTGCGCGGCGTATCCACGCCATAGAAGCAGGGCGAGATGGTGGGCGGGCAGCTGATGCGGAGATGGACTTCGCGCGCCCCGGCCTGGCGCACCATGCGGACGATTTTGCGGCTGGTGGTCCCGCGGATGATGGAGTCGTCGATGAGGATGATGCGGCGTCCCTGGAGGAGATTGCGCACGGGGTTGAGCTTGAGCTTGACGCCAAAGTCGCGGACGCGCTGCTCGGGCTGAATGAAAGTGCGGCCGACGTAATGATTGCGGATGAGGCCGAAGCGGAAAGGGATGCCGCTCTCGGCAGCATAGCCGATGGCGGCGGTCACGCCGGAGTCCGGCACGGGAACGACGAGATCGGCGGGAACGTGGGATTCGCGGGCAAGCTGGCGGCCCATTTCCTCGCGGCTCTCCTGCACCCAGCGGTTGTAGATCATGCTGTCGGGGCGCGCGAAGTAGACGTGCTCGAAGATGCAGCTGGTTTGGTTGGGCGGCGCGTACTGGCGGGAGGTGACGCCGTCGGCGGAGACCATCACCAGTTCGCCGGGAAGCACGTCGCGCTCGAATTTGGCGCGGAGCAGATCGAAGGCGCAGGTCTCCGAGGCGAAGACGACGGTGTCCGGGCCGTCGGGATTGGGAATTCGGCCCATGGAGAGCGGACGGAAACCGTGTGGATCGCGCGCGGCGAAGATGCGGTCGCGCGTCATCATCACGATGGAGAACGCGCCGTCGACCTGACGAAGCGAGTCGGCGATGGCGTCGACGAGGGTGGTCGCGTGCGAGTGCGCGATGAGCTGGACGATGATCTCCGAATCGCTGGTCGTCTGGAAGAAGGCGCCTTTGCGCTCAAGGTGCACGCGCAGATTGCCCAGGTTGACCAGATTGCCGTTGTGCGCGATGGCGATGAGGCCCTTGGTGGACTCGACGCGGATAGGCTGCGCGTTCAGCAGCGCGGAGTCGCCAGTGGTGGAGTAGCGCGTATGGCCGATGGCCATGTCGCCCTTGAGGCGCGCGATCACATCGTCGGTGAAAATTTCGGAGACGAGGCCCATGCCCTTGATGTTGGAGAGGTGCAGGCCGTCTGCAGTGGCAATGCCGGCGGATTCCTGTCCGCGATGCTGGAGAGCGTAGAGGGCGAGATAGGCCTGGCGGGCCGCGTCAGGATGGCCGTGGATGGCGACGACGCCGCAGTGTTCTTTTAACTTTGGGTCATCGTCGAAGCGTGCGGAAATCGCAGGGGCTAAAGCCCCCTCCGTTTTTGGCGCATTTTCGGCACGACTGAAGTCGTGCCCTGATACAAAGCCGGATTCGTGGCCAGGAAAGCCTTCCATGAAGAGCCAGCGGCTCACGCCGTCACCTCGGCAGCGAGTTGGGCTTCGAGGGCGGTGGACCATTCAGCTCGAAGCTCGCGAATCGAAGAATCAATCACCGTCGCACCGGAGACGTCAATGCGAAGCCTTGCGGCGATCGTATCCCCAATGATTTGCGCCCAGATTCCGGATTCGCCCGCCAACTCTCTCATAGACTCAAACTGGTCAGGCCCGCAACTGGTCAGAACCTGGCAGCTGGATTCGGCAAATGCGCTCGTACCGGGAGTGAGTCCCAAGTGGCTCAGTAGCCCGACTCGAGCGCCGATTCCGTTTGCAAATGATGCTTCGGCCAAGGCTACCGCGAGTCCACCATCGGAAATACAGCGAGCCGAACGGAGTTTCCCTTCCCGAGCGAGTAACGTTAACACCCTAAGCAGCTGCGTTTGGCTTTGGAGATAAAGAGATGGAGGATCTCCCCACAGGTCGCTCAGGATGGCGTGAGAAAGCTCCGAGGAACCAAATTCCCTTATGAAGCGGGTTGCTTTTGCCGTAAGCAGTTTCTGCTTCTCGCCCTCGGTCCGGACAATCGGATCCTTGGACACGTCTGCGTTCAACAGCACGACGTAGTCACCTTCCCTCTGGAAATCCGCCGGCACGGCTTTCGTCACATCCTCGATGATCCCCACCACGCCCACGACCGGCGTTGGGTAAATGCCTTCCCCCTTGGTCTCGTTGTAGAGCGAGACGTTGCCGCCGGTGATGGGCGTGCCGAGGGCGGTGCACGCTTCGGCGATGCCGTCGATGGCGGCAGAGAGCTGCGCCATGATCTCGGGCTTCTCGGGATTGCCGAAGTTCAGGCAATTCGTCGCCGCAACGGGCGTTGCGCCGGTGCAGGCGACCTTGCGAGCGGCTTCGGCGACCGCGTGCATGGCTCCGAGCTTGGGATCGAGGTAGCACCAGCGGCCGTTGCCGGCGAGCGCCATCGCCAAACCGCGGTTGGTGCCCTTGATGCGCATCACGCCGGCTTCGCCGCCGGGACCCTGGACGGTGTTGGTCTGCACCATGGAGTCGTACTGCTCGTAGACCCAGCGCTTGGAGCAGATGTTCGGCGAGGCAAGCAGCTTCTTCAGGTCGGCGGTGTAGTCGCGCGGCTTCTTCAACTCTTCCAGAATGTGCGGCGGCGGATCGAGCGGGACCTTGATCTGCTCGGGCCGGGACCACGTACCGACGGGGCGATGGTAGAGCGGCGCGTCGTCGGTGAGTGACTGGTTGGGGATGTCGGCGACCAGCTCGCCGTGCTGGAAGATGCGCAGCCGCGGCTCCGGAATGACGGTGCCGACGATGACGCCTTCCAGCCCCCACTTGTCGAAGACGCGCAGGATCTCGTGTTCGCGGCCCTTCTCGGCGACGAGAAGCATGCGCTCCTGCGACTCGCTGAGCATGATCTCGTAGGCGGACATGCCGGTTTCGCGCTGCGGCACGTGATCCAGCTCGACTTCGAGGCCGACTCCGCCACGGGCACCCATTTCGCAGGTGGAGCAGGTGAGGCCGGCTGCGCCCATGTCCTGAATGCCGACGACCGCCCCGGTCTGCATCGCTTCAAGGCAGGCCTCGAGGAGCAGCTTCTCCATGAACGGATCGCCGACCTGGACGTTGGGGCGCTTCTGCTCGGAGCCTTCTTTGAATTCCTCGCTGGCCATCGTGGCACCGTGGATGCCGTCACGGCCGGTGCGCGCGCCAACATAGATCACGGGATTGCCGATGCCCGTTGCCTTTGCGTAGAAGATCTCGTCGCGGCGGACCAGGCCGAGGGCAAAGGCGTTGACGAGCGGGTTGCCGGAGTAACATGGCTCGAATTTGGTTTCGCCGCCAAGGTTGGGCACGCCAAAGCAGTTGCCGTAGCCGGCGATACCGTGGACGACCCCTTCGACAACGGAGTGGTTTTTGTGGACCAGCTCTTCAGGAGTGTCTTTGTCCGCCGTGAGCGGGCCGAATCGGAGCGAGTCCATAACGGCGAGCGGCCGCGCGCCCATGGTGAAGATGTCCCGCAGGATGCCGCCGACTCCCGTGGCCGCGCCCTGGTACGGCTCAATGTAACTGGGGTGGTTGTGGGACTCGATCTTGAAGGCGCAGGCCCAGCCGTCGCCGACATCAATGATGCCGGCGTTTTCGCCGGGGCCCTGGACCACGAGCTTGCTGCGCGTGGGCAGGCGCTTCAGATGGACTTTGGAAGACTTGTAGGAGCAGTGCTCGCTCCACATCACGCTGTAAATGCCGAGCTCGGTGAGCGAGGGGGTGCGGCCGAGGGCGTCCTGGATGCGGCGGTATTCGTCCGCGGTAATGCCGTGCGTGGCCAGCAGCTCCGGCGTAACGGTGGCGGGTGAAGGCGCGACGGGGGCGGACGATTTCATGGCCACTTTCCCTCATTGTCGCATGGGGCTGGCCGCCCGGGCGGACGCCGCTTGCGCGGCAGAAGGTCCGGACCATTGCGCGCGGGGCTGGCCGTCCAGGCGCTTGCGCGCCGTCAGGACCGGAGCCAAACGCGCCTCTTGCTGATTCCTGGTCCATCTTCCTGTGACTGCAGTCACTGACCGCCGGTCCCTGGCGCGCTATTCAGATACGGGGCCCTCCATGAACTACCTCAACCGCGCCTGCCTGGACGCCGTGTCTGCCGATGCTTTCCGCGCCCGTCATCCCTATCCCTGGGCCAATCTCGAAAACAGCCTGACGCCTGAAGGCTATGAAGCGCTGCGGCAGACGATGCCCGACACGTCGCAGGCCGACAAGCAGGTTGGGATCAAGCGCGGGTACGGCCAGGGACCGCACGACCGCTATCTGCTGCACTACCGCCCCGGCGTCGTGGTCGCGCAACCGTGGCAGGAGTTCCTGACCGAGCTGAACGGGCCGGTTTACCAGGAGTTCCTGCGTCGCGTTCTCGGCCCGCACACCTTCATTCCAACCTTCGAGTGGTACTACGCCTGGCAGGGCTGCGCGGTTTCGCCGCATTGCGACGCGGCGCGCAAGCTGGCTACGCACATCTTCTATTTCAATACGCAGCAGGACTGGAAGGCGAGCTGGGGCGGGCAAATCCTGATCCTCGACAGCGAGCGGCGCTTCCCCGCACATTCAGCGCCGCAGTTCGACGAGCTGAAGATCGCCGCCGCGCTGGAGCCGCGCGGGAACGGCAGCCTGCTCTTCCAGCGCACGCCGCATTCCTGGCACGGCGTGCGCCCGCTGCAGTGTCCGGAAGGCAGCCTGCGCCGCCTGTTCATCGTTACGATCAACGTGCCCAGCTTCCAGGTGTGGTGGCGCCGCGTGCGCGGCAAGGATCCAGACGGGTTTCGCCTGGAAGCGGCGTAACCGCTATACCGTAGACCGTAACCCCTATAACCTAATATCGTGCGTTCCGAATTCGAAATCGGCCCGGTTCGCGTCGGCAATGGGCGGCTGTTTCTGATCGCCGGTCCCTGCGTGATCGAGAGCGAGGCCCACGTCCGCGCGATGGCCGAGGCGATCCAGCGCATTGCGGCGGACCTGAATCTGCCGTACATCTTCAAAGCCTCGTTCGATAAGGCCAACCGTACTTCCGTCTCCAGTTTCCGCGGCCCAGGGCTGAAGGAGGGAACAGCGATTCTGCGGCGGCTGGCCGAATCGACCGGCGTGCCGGTGCTGACCGATGTGCACGAGCCCGCGCAGTGCGAGATCGCTGCCGAGGGGGCAGACGTGCTGCAGATCCCCGCGTTCCTGTGCCGGCAGACGGATCTGCTGGTGGCAGCGGCGCGGACGGGGCGCGCCGTCAACGTGAAAAAAGGCCAGTTCGCTGCGCCGTGGGACATGCGCCACGCCGTCGACAAGGTCGCGTCTGCCGGCAATGCCCGCGTTTTCCTCACCGAGCGGGGCGCGAGCTTCGGCTACAACAACCTCGTGGTCGACATGCGGTCGCTGGCCATCCTGCGCGGCTTTGCGCCGGTGGTCTTTGACGCCACGCACTCAGTGCAGATTCCGTCGGGCGCGAATGGCGTCTCCGGGGGCCAGCCGGAGTTCATCCCGCTGCTGGCGCGGGCTGCGGTCGCCGCCGGAATCGACGGCATCTTCCTCGAAGTGCATGACAACCCGGCTGAGGCCAAATCCGACGGGGCGAACGCGCTGAACCTGAAGAACCTGAAGCCGCTGCTGGAAACGCTGCTGGCGATTCACGAGGCGGCTGCGGTACCAACTCCAACGGAAAAGTAGTTCGCTACTCTCGGCTTGAGCTCTTCAGCTTTGCAGGGCTTCGGCTTTGCTGGGCTCTTCGCGCTTCGAACGCAGGCGGTTTTCGTAACTGGCTTTGACGAAGGCGAAGAAGAGCGGGTGCGGCTCAAGCGGCTTGGATTTGAACTCGGGATGGAACTGGCAGCCGAGGAAGAAGGGATGATCGGGAATCTCGACGATCTCGACGTAGGTTCCGTCGGGGGTGGTTCCCGTGATCTGGAGCCCGGCACCGGTGAGGAGCGCCTCGTATTCGCGATTGAATTCGTAACGATGACGGTGACGTTCTGAGATTTCGGTCTTTCCGTAGGCTTTGGCGGCGACGGAATCGGGCTGGAGGAGGCAGGTCCAGGCGCCGAGACGCATGGTACCCCCCATCTCCTCAACGCCGGTGAGCTCGCGGAGCTTATAGATGACGCGGTGGGCTGTCGCCGGATCGAATTCGCTGGAGTTGGCGCCCTGGAGCGCGCAGACGTTGCGGGCGTACTCAATGCAGGCGGTCTGCATGCCGAGGCAGATGCCGAAGTAGGGTACCTTCTGCTCGCGGGCGTAGCGGATGGCGTTGAGCATGCCTTCGATGCCGCGCTTGCCGAAGCCACCGGGAACGAGGATGCCGTCGTAGCCGCGGAGCTGGGCTTCATAGCTGGGATCTTCGAGGCCCTCGGCTTCGATCCAGGTGACGCTGAGCTTGAGATTGAGCGCGAGCGCGCCGTGGACGAGGGCTTCCTTGAGGGATTTGTAGCTGTCCTCGTACTCGACGTATTTGCCGCAGATGGCGATCGAGACCTCGTCGCGTGGGTTGTAGCAGCGATGGACGAGATCGGTCCACTTCGTCAGGTCCGCCTCGGGGGCGTCGATGTGGAGGTATTTGAGGGCGAGGCGGTCGACGCCTTCGCGCGCGAAGGTCAGAGGAACTTCGTAGATGGATTCGACGTCGCGTGCCGTGATGACAGCCTGATCTTCGAGATTGCAGAAGAGGGCGATCTTGCTCTTGACCTCGCGGGAAAGATGGCGGTCGGTGCGGCAGAGGAGGATGTCGGGCTGGATGCCGATGGAGAGCATCTCCTTGACGGAGTGCTGGGTAGGCTTGGTCTTCAGCTCCTGGGCGGCGCTGATCCACGGGACGAGGGTGACGTGGACGAAGACGGTGTTTTCGCGGCCGAGCTCCTGTCGCATCTGGCGGATGGCTTCGAGAAACGGGAGGGATTCGATGTCGCCGACGGTGCCCCCGATTTCGACGATCGTGACGGCGCTCTCCGATGCGACCTTGCGCATGGCGTTCTTGATTTCGTTGGTGACGTGGGGGATGACCTGGACGGTTTTGCCGAGGTAGTCGCCGCGGCGCTCCTTGGTAATGATCTGCTCGTAGATGCGGCCGGTGGTCCAGTTGTTATCGCGCGAGAGTTTGGCGTGGGTGAAGCGCTCGTAGTGGCCGAGATCGAGGTCGGTTTCCGCACCGTCGTCGGTGACGAAGACTTCGCCGTGCTGGAACGGCGACATGGTGCCGGGGTCGACGTTCAGGTACGGATCGAACTTCATGAGGTTGACGGTGAGGCCGCGACTTTCGAGGAGACATCCGATGGACGCGGCGGCAAGGCCTTTGCCGAGGCTGGATACAACTCCGCCGGTCACAAAAATGTACTTTGCGGACATTTCTGCGTCACCTTTTTAGATTTTGTGTGCTGGACGAGCCAGGCGGGCACGATCAAGTATCGCACGAAGGCAGCGGTTAGGGGATAGGGAATAGGGGATAGCTAAGCGCGACTGCTGGGCGCTGGGCGGGTGGATTGCCTCCTTTCGTAACGTGACGTCACTCGGCGGAAGAGGGGGTACCCCCCGTACGCCCTGGACGGCGGCAAACTGCTGAAACCACAGGGGTTCTTTGGGGGGTCTTCAGGACGATGGCATCGTGCTGATTAGAAGCCACTTGGCGCGGGCTTTTTGGCGTTTTGTGCGGGGGTTTATTGGAATAGCACCCATCTCCGCGCGGCAATAGCGGGGGCTGTGGGCTGAACAATGATCCTGACCGCGGAGCGCGGTATTACGGCACTGCTGGCCACGCTGGTTGAAGTACTGGCACTGCTGGTAGTGATATCGGTCCGGATCTCGTGGCCGTAGCAAAAGGCGCGGCCAGGGAGAGCGCGGCGGCCGCAGGGATGACCTTCGGCGGCGTCGGTGCAGAAGCGAGGCATGGGTGCTCCAGTGATCAGTCGTCAGCGATCAGAGATCACTCCAGGTGCCAGCTGCGAGCTGCCAGCACGGGAGCCCACCCTGTTCGCGATGAGGCCGCGAATAAGGGTGGGGCATCCGAAATCTCTCTATGGAAAAGAAAAAGCCCGCGGATGGCGGGCTTTTTCTCTTTTTCCACTCTAAGTTCAGGATATCAAGTTGGAAGAATTAGACTGCCAAATATTTTTATTGGTTTCGGAGGAGATCTCCAGTGGAATCAACAGGCGTTACGTTGGTGAAGAGGTGCGGGGGTTGACAAAAAAACAGGGGATAGGGGGTAGCGGATAGGGGATAGGGGATAGGGGATAGGGGATAGAGGATAGGGGATAGGGGGTAGGGGGTGGGGGGTAGGGGGTAGGTTTAGGGTTAAAGCCGCGCATTGCGCGGCCGTCAAGTTGTTGCCTGGCCTGCAAAATTCTTTTGAACAGGTTTCCCCAATGGCCCCTCCTGGTGTGTGATGGTCACGGACAGGTGACGATGGGCGGGACTGCTGACAACATGGCTCTGACGCTTCCCCAGGAACTTGCCGACCGCGAGAGCTTCGACGGGCTGGACCAGCGACGCTCGCGCTTCGTCTTCCAGGTGGCGGGTCGTCTTCGTGGATTCCCGAGATGTGATCCCTCCGCCCAGGGGCGTCAGCGGCATGGACACTCGGATCGGCTTCCAGGTTCAGGTACAGCAGGCCCTGGCCGTCAGCGGCAAGCCTGGACCGTATATGCCCTCCGCGGCTGAAGCCGAGTTGGTGTTGCGGGGCTTACGGCCCGGCTGAAGCCGGGCCCCTTCAAGGCATCAATTCTTTTCGCAAGCTGTGCAGTCGGGCCGTAACGCCAGGCGTGGTGGCGGCCCACCCTGTCTGCGATGAAGATGCGGACAAGCGTGGGCACCTGGCAGAGCGCCAGGGATCGCCAGTTGTGTTCTATAAGGCTATGCAGATAATGATCGTATGGATCCTTCCCTTCTGACTCGACTCCGGTCGAGATTCCGGAATCTGATGCAGGGGCGGTTGCGCTGTTACGGACTGGTTGCGTCGGAGGTCGCCCACAGGAGCGGAATTGAAATTGGCGGACCCAGCGTCGTTTTCGGGCAGGATCGCCGGTATTTGCCTGTCTACCGTGACGTTGGGCTGCTGGACAACTGCGATTTCTCTTCCAGCACCACCTGGATGACGCATTCGGTGGAGTTTCAATTCCATCCCGGCAGAGCTCCGGGAAAAAACATATTTGCGGACGGCTCGGCTCTCACCGCGGTTGCCGACGGCAGCTATGAGTTTGTGCTTTCCTCGCACAATCTGGAGCACTTCGCGAATCCGGTGAAGGCGCTCAAGGAGTGGCAGCGAATCACAAGACCAGGCGGGTTGCTGGTGCTTGTCCTGCCCAACTACCGCTATACGTTCGATCATCGACGGCAGCCTACTCCCGTCAGCCACATGCTGACGGATTACGAACAAGACACGCCCGAATCGGATCTATCGCATTTGCCGGAGATCCTCGAGAAACACGATCTGAGTCTTGATCTGGCAGCGGGCACGCCGGAAAAATTCCGTAAGCGCTCGCTGGCCAACTTTGAAAATCGGTGTCTGCACCACCACGTCTTCGACGAGCATAACGCGCAGCAACTTTTGGAGGCCGCGGGCATGGAAGTTCTGGCGCTGGAGACCGCGTGGCCCTTTCACATCTTTGCGATCGCACGGATGGGGTGAAGTCCCGGGCAGATCCAGGACACTCGGCACGGCATCTTGGCATGAAGGTCACCCTCCGTGGCCTTCGGATCAGGATGGGCGCCGAGGCGCCCTTCATTGGCTGCGATCGCGTCGTATCGCGTCATATATTAACCACACAGTAAACCAGCGGGAAGATTTTGGACTCCAAGGAAGGTTGGACTCGGCCACCGGGCCAGAACCGTCATTTCCTTCCACGTTTGGAGAGCCAGATGCGTACATCGTCCTCAACGTCTGCCCGTTCGCTCCTTTGCCTTGCCGGCCTGGGCGCGGTTCTGTTCGCACTGTGCGCGCCGGCGGCGAAGGCGCAGTTTCGCGCTTCGATCTCGGGCACGGTGGCCGATCCGACCGGCGCGGTGATCCCCGGCGCCACGGTGACGCTGCGCGACGTCGAGACGAATCGTACGCAGACGACGAAGAGCAACGGCAGCGGTTTCTACGCGTTCAACCAGCTGCCTCCGGACCAATTCGAACTGACGGTGACGGCGAAGGGCTTCGTGACGAAGGTGCTGCCGCATATCAGCATCATTCCGGAGCAGCCCAATACCGAGAACGTACAGATGACGCCTGGGGCGGAGGCGCAGACGATAACGGTGCAGGGCAACCAGATTCCGCTGCTGCAGACGTCGACGGCGAGCACGAGCGGGACGATCAGCAGCCGGCAGATCCAGCACATGCCGTCGTTCGGGCGGGATCCGTTTCAGCTGGCGCAACTGGCGCCAGGAGCGTTCGGGAACGGCGCGCAGGCAGCGGGAGGCGGAGCGCAGTCGCTGCCAGGAAGCAACCGGGCGTCGACGGGAGCGAATGGCGGCATCTTCACGACGGAAAATGCGCCGCAGATCGTGGCGAACGGGGACCAGAACGAGAACAACGGGATCAGCATCGACGGGATCAGCACGGTGAGCGCGGTGTGGGGCGGGGCCTCGGTGATCACGCCGAGCGAGGACTCGATCCAGGACGTGAAGGTGGTGACGAACTCGTATAACGCGGAGAACGGGCGGTTCAGCGGAGCGCAGATCCAGGTGATCTCGAAGTCGGGGACGAACCACGTGCACGGGAGCCTGTTCATTCTGGGATATCGGCCGGGGCTGAATGCGTATCAGGGATGGAATGGCCCAGGGACGTTCAGCGCGGGCACGCCAGGGTCGCGCGGGCTGACGAAGGATACGCAGCGTTACAACCAATATGGGGGGAGCGTCGGGGGACCGTTCTGGAAGAACCATTTGTTCGGGTTCTTCGATTACGAGACGCTGCGCGATAACACGACTACGACGGCAACCGGGTGGTACGACACGCCGCAGTTCGACGCGCTGGCGCCGGCGGGGAGCATTGCGCACACCTATCTGACGTTTCCAGGAGCGGGAGTGAGCAATCAGGGGCAGGTCCCGGTATCCTGCTCGCAGATCGGACTGGTGGAGGGCGTGAACTGCCGGACGGTGAACGGGGGATTGAACCTTGGGTCGCCGCTGACGACAACGCTGGGGACGCAGGATCCTACGTACGTGAGCGCGACCAATCCGGGCGTGGGCGGGGGGCTGACCAGCACGCCGGATATTGCGGAATACACGACGGCGAGCCCGACGACGACGGTGGACGCGCAGTACAACGGACGGTTTGACGCGGACCTTGGCGCGAAAGATCGGGCGACGTTCACGATCTACTGGGTACCGGTGACGGTGACGGATTACAACGGGCCGACGCGGCCGTACAACTTCTGGCATCATGACGCGCTCAACGACGCATTCTCCGGAATCTGGAATCACACATTTTCGGCAACGCTGCTGAACCAGGCGCGGGCGAACGCGGCCGGCTGGCGGTGGAACGAAATCGCGACCAACCCGCAGGAGCCGTTTGGACTGCCGCAGGACAACATCAGCCAGATCGGGAGCCTGAACGGCAGCTCGGCGAACACGACGTTCAATTATTTCGGCGCGACGGGGCCGAGCGTCTTCGACCAGTGGACGTACAGCTACGACGATGTCGTGACGAAGGTGGCGGGGAATCACAACATCAATGCGGGCGGCGGGCTGACGCGTTTGTACTACCTGAGCGAAGCGCCGTATTCGGCGCGGCCGGATTACACGTTCTACAACATCTGGGATTTCCTGAACGACGCGCCGGAATCGGAAACGGGGACATTCAATCCGCTAACCGGGACGCCGACGATCAATCGCCAGGACGATCGCGAGGATCTGTGGGACGCCTTCGCGCAGGATGACTGGAAGGTGACGCCGCAGCTGACGCTGAACCTGGGGCTGCGGTGGTCGTATTTTGGGCCGCTGTCGTCGAAGGAAGGCAATCTGAGCACGGTGGTTCTGGGCACGGGCAGCGCGCTGCTGACGGGCATGTACATGCGCACCGGCGGCAACCTGTATATGGCGCAGAAGAACAACTGGGGACCGCAATTTGGATTCGCGTGGACGCCGAAGCGGGAGAGCGGGCACACGGTTTTCCGGGGCGGGGTTGGCCTGAACTACAACGAGGAGGAGATTGCGATCGCGGCGAACGGGGTGAACAACGTGCCGGAGACGCTGGCGTCGAGCTTCTCGAGCACGTCGCCGGCGGCGATCAATCCTGACATTTTGTACGCGGTGCCGAGCAATGTGCATTCGCTGCTGGGGTATCCGCCAAATCCGAATGCGGTGGCTGGATTCAACTCGGCGAATTTGCCGACGACCGGGACGGTAACAGTGGCTGGATTCCCGGCGAGCATCCCGACGCAATACACGTACCACTACTCGCTGGACGTGCAGCAGCAGATCGGAACGTCAATGGTGGCGACGATCGGGTACCAGGGGAGCACCAGCCGCCACCTGATCACCCAGGAAAACCTGAATGTCTATGCGGACGCATTCGGGATACCGATGAACCCGGCGGTGAATGGCCTGAACTACTACAACAACGAGGGGAATGCCAATTACAACGCGGGACTGTTCACGCTGCGGCATCCTTTCACGAAGAGCTTCATGCTGGAGACGGATTACACGTGGTCAAAGAGTATGGATGACGGATCGCAGCCGTACTATGAGGATCCGTACCCCTATAATCCGCGGCTGGCGTGGGGGCGCTCGGACTACGACGTGCAGAATGCGTTTCGCGCGTGGGGACTGTGGCAGCCGAACTACTTCAGCAACCGAAACGGCGTGCTGGCGAAGACGCTGGGCGGGTGGTCGCTGAGCGCGATTCTGAATCTGGATTCCGGATTTCCGTGGACGCCGAGCTACTACGGCGTCCCGAACGGGCAGCTGTATTACACGGGGAGCGGGTATGGGACGCTGCGCGCTGGATCGTATCTGGGAGGCGCGGGACGCAATCACAGCAACACGGCGCTGGAAGAAGGACGGCCGAACGTGAATTTCTCGAAGGGCGGGCTGGCGTATTTCACAGTGCCGAGCTTCACGCCGGTGACGGCTGCGTTTCCGGCGGAGTTTGCGGCGCCGCCGGCTCCGGGGGTGGCGCGGAACTCCTTTACGGGGCCGAACTATCGCGACGTGGACGCGACGCTGACGAAAGACTTCGGACTGCCGAACAACAGGATTCTGGGCGATGCGGCGGTTCTGGAGCTGCGGATGGACGCGTTCAACCTGTTCAACCTGGTGAATCTGAATCCGGGGAGTGTGGATACGAACATTCAGGATTCGGATCTGGGGCAGGCGACCAGCGGGCTGAGCGGGCGGACGGTGGACCTGCAGGCGCGGTTCAGCTTTTGAGGGGATCCCACCCTGTCGCAACAGCGCGACAAGGGTGGGGCACCCAGAGACAACGCTGGGCACCGCTCCTCAGTTGTAGGCGCAGAGGACGTCGTAGTTGTAGTTGATGAGGACTTGTTTGACATCCGAGGGGAACCTGGGCAGCTGGAGGGTCTGCTCCTCGGTTGTGGTGCCGGTGATGCGGAAGGAGCCAAGGCGCATGACTTTGCCGTTGTCGAGGCGGAGATAGACGGGGACGGCGTTGACGAAATCGGGCCCAACGCCGGACTGCTTCAGGATGATGTGGAGACTGTAGCCATTCTCATTGGGAGTGGCGACGCCCTCGAAATGGTAAACGGGGAGATCGGTGCCATAGACGTACTCGCGAAAGAACCAGTCCATGGTGTGATTGCCCTCGAGATCCATCTGGCGGGTCATGTGCTTTTCGACCATGGCTTTAAAGTCTTCGGTGGTGGCGACTTTCAGGCGGTAGGTCGACACGAAGTCGTGCATCATGTCGATGTAGGGCTGGTCGCCCTGCTGGGACGTCCACATCATCATGCGGATCATGTGGAGGATGTAGGCGCCCTTGGGATAGACGAGGTTCTGGTAGACGCTCCATCCGGTTTTTGAGGTGCTGAGGCGAAAGCCCATGGTGACGGGGCCGACGTCGATGGGGCGGAATCCCATTTCATTCTTCTGCGTCAGCAACTGTTGCTGCTGCTTCCAGAAATCGAGGTAATCGTCGGGTTTGGGGCGCGTGGCCTCGAGGAAGAGCGCGGCGGAGGCGTCGGCGAAGCCCTCGCTCATCCACTGATCGCGGTAGCTGCGAAAGCCGACGGTTTGGCCCCACCACTGGTGGGCGACCTCGTGCGGCGTGACGGTCTTCCAGTACATGTCTTCGGGCTGAAGGCCGAGGAAGTGCTGCTGCGTTTGATCGAGGAAGCCGCAGATGGGCAGAAAAACGAGCATGGGCCAGCTTTGGCCGTAGTTGCAGGCAAACTGCTGGGTGATGGCGACGTGGGAAAACGGAATGAGGCCGTAATAGTGGCTGTAGATCTGGGCGGCGACTTCGGCCTGGCTGAGCTCGACGGGCAGCATTCTGGGGGCGTCGAAGGAGCCGAGAGGCGGGGTGGATCCGTCCGCGCCGGCGTCGCTGGCGCTTTGGAAGAGGCCCGCCATTTCGTCGGGGGGCATGGTGTTGGCGTAGGCATCGACTGTGAGGGTCTCGCCGGATTTCCACCTGAGCTGGGCTTCCTTCTGCTGGAACTGGCCGAGGTTGAATCCCACAACGGGCAGCGGGACGTCGGTCTTCCACTCGCTCGTTGTGACCTTGCCCTCGGTCTTTTCGCTGAGCTTGGTTCCGGTGGCGATGAGTTCCAGGCCTTTGGGGACGTGGAAGGTCATTTGATAGGTGGTGTAGTCGCCGAGCGATGAGCCGGCGTTCGGATACCAGCTCTGGCGGGCGACGGGATAGTAATTGGCGCCGCCTTCGTTCCTGACGACGTCCTTGCCGGCATACTCGATGCGGACGGTGGCGGATTCGCCTTTGGCGAGAGGTTTGGCGAGGATGACGCCAAAATCGGCGTCGTGATCTTTATCTTCCTGGACGAAGTCGAGGGGTTGGCCGGAGTCGGTGACGACACGGCTGACGCGGAGGGTGGGAAAGAGCGCCATAGGGGCGACGGCGACGCCGTCCTGATCGGCGATGAGATGGACCGTGGCGATGCCGGTGAGGAAGCCATTCTTCTGGATGGTGGTGTCGAGGTCTTCGTGATCGGCTTGGAAGGCTTCCTGGCCGGAGCCGGCGGAGGAGGAGGCGGGATCATAGGCGGTGAGGAACATGGGACCCCAGGTATTCCAGTTCATCAGCGACACCTGCTCCGGCTCGACGTCGGAGGCGCCGTGGGGATCGACGGTGAAGAGGAGGTGGTGGTCCTTGTCGCCGCGGATGGCAGCGAGGAAATATCCGCCGGGGGCGGGGCTGAGGACGCCCTCGAGAAGGCGGAGATCGATGTTGTCGAGGAGGGTGTCGCGGTGAAACGAGCGCAATTGCGCGGCCGCGTGCTCAAAGCCGGCGTCCGGCGATGCGGGGCCGACGGACGATTTGCGCAGATCGGCAGCGGTTGCGTCAGTAAAACGCAGGACGGCCTGGGTGAAGTCTTCGTCGAATGTGTCGCTGTGGGTGAGGATTTTGAGGTTGTGCTGCTCCTCGGGAGTGGGCGGCTGGAGATGGAGGTGGCCCTGGCCGAGGAAAACGGCTCCGGTGACCTTGCCGTTGACGGCGGGATAGAACTCGATATTGCCGGACTGGAAGGTGAAGGTGGCGCCGCCGCGCTGCAGGGTCAGGTCCTTGACGGCGATGGCGTCGCCAGCCGGCGCGAGGGCGCGGAGTTGGCGGTAGGCTGCATTAGCGTTGGGCGACTGCTGCGGGTTGGCGATTGCGGAACAGGTGAGGAGGAGCAGAGCAGGCAGCGAACAGCCAGCGTACGTGCGCACGGGGGCCCCTTTTGAAGACGGCAGGATTGAGAAAAATAATGGTGGCAACAATATAGTCTGCCGAGGGCGACGGACGAAGGGAAAAGCGCTTCGGATATCGAGCTATTTTGCTGATTTTGCGGGAGTTCCAGGGGGTCCTGAAATGGGAATAAGCGTGGTAAAATGAGGGAGTAGCGGCGGCTCGTAAATCCTTTGATTTTCAACAGGTTTTCGCGACCGGGAAGGGTCTGTCCAGCCCGCAGTTGCGGATGGGAAGATCGGAAAATGCAGGTCCTTCGACCCGCCACCTTCATTTCTGCTGCGCGAACTGCACGCGCAGCGAATTCGGCTGGCTCGCTCAGGATGACGAAGTGTGCAGCAGGAGTTTCATGGCGACCAAAGAACTGACACCGGCGGAAAGCGCGATTCCCGCGAACGGCAACGGCTCGTATACGGGCGAGAACATCAAGATTCTCGAAGGCCTGGAAGCAGTGCGGCTGCGGCCGGCGATGTATATCGGGTCGACGGGCGAGATGGGGCTGCACCACCTGGTGTACGAGGTGGTGGATAACTCGGTCGACGAGGCGCTGGCGGGGTATGCGACGAAGATCGAGGTGACGATCCACGTCGACAACTCGATTACCGTGACCGACGACGGGCGCGGGATTCCCGTGGATGAGATGACGCTGGACAACGGCGAGAAGATGTCGGCGGTGCAAGTGGTGCTGACGAAGCTGCACGCGGGCGGCAAGTTCGACACGTCAACGTACAAGGTGAGCGGCGGGCTGCACGGGGTGGGCGTGAGCTGCGTGAATGCGCTGGCGGAGCAACTGTCCGTCGAAGTCTGGAAGGACGGGCATACCTGGGAGCAGGAATACGCCAAGGGGATCCCGACGTCGAAGCTGAAGCAGACGGGAACGAGCAAGCGGCGGGGGACGAAGGTTCACTTCCTGCCGGACAGGACGATTTTTACCGTCACCGAATACAACTACGACACGCTGGCGCAGCGGCTGCGGGAGCTGGCGTTCCTGAACAAGGGGCTGACGATCACGCTGACCGACGAGCGGACAACGGACGCGAAGACGGGCGAGTCGAAGCGGGCGGAGTTCAAGTACGCGGGCGGGATCGGGGAGTTCATCAAGCATCTGAACCGCGGCAAGAGCGTGCTGCACGACAAGCCGATCGTGATGGAGGGGCTGCGCGATGGGGTGGACATGGAGATCGCGCTGCAGTACAACGACGGCTACTCGGAGACGGTGTTCTGCTTTGCGAACAACATCAACACGGTGGACGGCGGGACGCATCTGTCGGGGTTCAGGACGGCGCTGACGCGGACGATCAATTACATCGGGCAGCAGCTGGGGCTCTTCAAAGATGTGAAGGAGAACCTGACCGGCGACGATGTGCGCGAGGGACTGGTGGCGGTGATCAGCGTGAAGCTGCCGCAGCCGCAGTTCGAAGGGCAGACGAAGGGCAAGCTGAACTCGGACATCGCCGGCACGGTGCAGGCGCTGGTGAACGAGCGGCTGGGAATGTTTCTGGAGCAGAATCCGCCGGTGGCGAAGCGGATCATCAACAAGGCGATTGAAGCGGCGCGGGCGCGCGAGGCGGCGCGGAAGGCGCGGGATCTGACGCGGCGCAAGGGCGCGCTGGACGGCGGCGGACTGCCGGGCAAGCTGGCGGACTGCTCGGAGCGGAACCCGGAGCACTGCGAGCTGTATCTGGTAGAGGGCGAGAGCGCCGGCGGGACGGCGAAGCAGGGACGCGACCGGAAGTTCCAGGCGATTCTGCCGCTGAAGGGCAAGATCCTGAATGTGGAGAAGGCGCGGTACGACAAGATGCTGGGGCACGAGGAAATCCGCGCCATGATTACCGCGCTGGGCACGGGGATCGGCAAGGACGACTTCGACGCGGCGAAGCTGCGGTACGGAAAGATCATCCTGATGACGGACGCGGACGTGGACGGATCGCACATCCGGACGCTGCTGCTGACGTTTTTCTTCCGGCACATGCAGGGATTGATCGAGCGTGATCACGTGTATATCGCGCAGCCGCCGCTGTTCAAGATCAAGAAGGGCAAGCGCGAGGAGTACATCAAGGACGAGCGCGACTTTGTGCGGGTGATGGTGAAGCACGCGGCGGAAGGGATTGTGGTCCGCTATGGGGAAGGCGCAGCGAAGCTGGAAGGCGCGGCGCTGACGAAGTTCATGGGGCATCTGAACGAATATCTGGGCTTCTTCGACAAGGTGAACAAGCGGCTGCGCAACGAGGAAGTGACGAATCTGCTGGCGCACGCGGAGCTGACGAAGCGGGCGGACTTCGAGAACAAGACGAAGCTGGATGCGCTGTATAAAGATCTGGAGAAGATCCAGAAGAAGTATCAGTTCAAGGGGCTGCAGAAGCCGGTGCAGGACGAGGAACACCAGACGTGGTCGCTGAGCTTCAGCGATGCGCAGGGCGCGGAGCGGAAGATCGACTGGCTGCTGGCGTCGACGCCGGAGTACCGGCAGATGATGTCGAAGCACGGGCAGATCAAGGAAATGCTGGAGCCGCCTTTTGTGGTGGAGTCGGCGGTGAAAGGCGCGGCGGCGGCCGCTGAAGCGGAAGAGGAAGCCGAGGCCGAGGCGACACCGGCAGGCGATGTGCAGGTGGGCAAGGCTGTGCCGCCGGGCGGGAAGCGCGGGAAGGCTCCGCTGGAGCCGGTGGAGAAGCAGACGCCGCGGGAACTGTTCGAGTACGTGATCGAGCAGGGGCGGCGCGACTACCAGGTGCAACGGTATAAGGGCCTGGGCGAGATGACGGCGGCGCAGTTGTGGGAGACGACGATGGATCCGGAGCGGCGCACGCTGCTGAGGGTCAGGCTTGAGGACCTCGTCGCAACGGACGACGTATTCACGACGTTGATGGGCGAAGATGTCGAGCGGCGGCGGAAGTTCATCGAAGACAATGCGCTGGACGTGAAGAACCTGGATATCTAAGGACTGGTTGCAGCGACTGGTTCATTGCGACCCGCCTGAATGGCGGGTCGTTGCATATCAGGGAAATTCGGAAACCTGGGGCGTCACGCGCGGATGGATGGACGTTGCGCCTCCGGCGTTGTCGATGACGTGCTCGATTGCTCCCAGATTGCCCAGGGCGACCGTGATCATGTGATGGAACTGCACGCCGGGACGGCGGGGCACCTCGATGGCGCGGGTGAGCACGACATCCGGACGCAGGAAAACGCTGTAGATGCCGAGGCCCCAGGCTTCGTGATGTGTGACGGTATCGGCGACTTTGTAGGACGCCCAGCCGTCGACACCGGGAGCGCTGGTATAAGCCGCCTGATTGGGCGGATCGTAGGGAATCTCGGACTGGTAGAAGTAGGTTCTTCCCCAGTCGCCATTCCACAGTACCTGATACTGCTGGTGGTGCTCGACAAAGAGGCCGTAGGCGGTGACGTGGCTGCCGTTGACGACCAGGCCGTTGCGGCTGGTGTTCAGATTCCAGCCGACGCCTGAGCCGTGGTCGGCGCGCCAGATCCAGGTGTGGTCGATGATGGTGTCGGGGCTGTTGACTTCGAGATTGACGAGGGTGCGGCCGATACCGGCTCCGCCGACGCGGAAGAAGACATCGTGGAGGGAGATGGGATCGGCGCTGTGGCGGAGGTGACTTCCGTGCGGTCCGATCTGGAGGAGAACGGGCGACTGTTCGGGACCGGCGTCGAAGAGGATGCCCTCGATGACGATGCCGCCGGCGTCGGCGGTCTGCATGGCGGCCGTGCCACGCACCGGGCGCAGCGTGGCATATCCGAGACCGAGAACGATGGTGTTGGGACGCAGCACGCGAATGGGCGCGTCAAGGTCATAGATGCCGGGCGTGAGAATGAGATTTTTGCCGCGAGAGAGCTGGGCATTGATGGAAGAGGCAGTGTCCGCACCGGCGTGGGCGATGTAGAAGCGGCTGATGGGAATGGATACGCCGGGCGTATCGCCAGCGCTCCAGGTGATGCCGACCGTGTTGCGGCGCAGCGAAGGCAGGCGGACACTGTAATGGCCGTCTGAGCCGACCTGGAGGTACGGCGCTTCCCGCGCGACGGGCGTTGCGGCTACCCGCGTGTAGGGCGGGGAGGGCCAATCGCCAGGGGGCGGATTACGATCGCCGACGAAGACCATATTCCAGTTGGAGCCGGTCCAGTTCTTCCATGAGCAGTTGCGGGCGATCCATTGCTGCTGGGTGCCGGAATCGACAGTGCCATCGACGAGATCATCGGACATCCAGCCGCCGCTGGCCCAGCCGTGATGCTGGTTGAGAACGAGATTGCCGAGGATGTGCATGCGGCGCATGGGAGCCGCCTGAGATACGGCCCATTGCATCGTTCCGCCGGCAGGCATGACGGAGAAGCCCTCGACCGCGCGCCAGAAGGTGGTGGTGGCGTTGTTGTGGGGCGCGCTGGCGTCGGCGTGGACGTCGCCGGTGATCCGCACGGCGTCGGGCGATGCGCCCAGTCCAATGACCTGCGTATAGAAACCGACCGGCACATCGACGTGATAAGCGCCAGGCAGGAAGAGCAACGCGTATCGGCCGGCGCCGAATTCGCTGTGCCGCTGCTGAGCGTAGACGCGGTCGATCCGACTCTGGATCGAGGCGGCAGGCATGGAAGGGCGGAAGATGAGGACGTTGGGGCCGAAGTCCGGCGATTGCGCGGCGGCGAGGGTGGATGCAACCCAAAGAAGAACGCAGGCGGCAACTGAGGATCGGAATCGCGGCAGCATGACGTGATCACCAGACGTAGGTACCAACTGATTCCGGGGGCAGGCTGGTTTGGGCGATCCTGCCGTGATACGAGATGGCGAACGGAAACCGGAAATTTCCGGTGTTAGAAACGACGAGCACGATCTTGCCCTGAGGCGTGAGGAAGGCGACGTTATCGAGCTGTTCGAGATTATTGCTGCCAACGCGGATGGATCCCGGCGGAACAAATTTAGAGAAGTGGGCGAGCGCGTACCACGCAACGTTGCGAGTGACGTGATCGCCGTCCAGGGTCAGGGCGCCATAGCAGCCGGTGCATCCGCCGTTGTTGGTGTGGGGGCCGGCCTGGGGATTGGCGGCGAGATTCCAGAGAAGGACGTCGCGACTCCAGTTGCGGGTCGAGCCAATGAGGACAGAATCGACGGGCTCAGCGATATCGAGCTCTGGAGAATTGGGATCCTGGGTGATGGACTGTTCCGTCATGAACAGATCCTTGCGCGGATAGAGGTTGTGGACCCTGGTGAAGGCATCGGCGGATCCGCCATACAGGTGAAAGGCGGTCCCTTCTACATATTTGCCGGCGTTCGGGTCGGCCAAAATAGTGAGCGGATAGGAAGGGACGTCAGGATTGTGGTCGTAGACCTGAATGCCGGTGTGGATGCCGGCGCGGGCGAAAGCCGGCCCGAGATCGTCGGCGATGAATCGATCCTCTTCCGGCGCAAACATCGCCATGCTGGGCGTGTTCTTCGGGTTGAGCGGCTCATTCTGCACGGTGATGGCAGCGAGGTGAATCCCTTCCGCCTGCATGGCCTGGATGTATTTGACGAAATACTGCGCGTACACGGGGTAGTCTTCCGTCCTGAGGTGACCGCCCTTGAGGTTGTCGTTGGTCTTCATCCAGGCAGGAGCGGACCAGGGCGAGCCGAGGATCCTGATGCTGGGATTGATGGCGAGGATCTGCTTCAGCACCGGAATGACGGTCTGGCTGTCGTCGGCCAGGCTGAAGTGAGCGAGGCTGGGGTCGGTGGCGCCGGCGGGCATGTCGTCGTAGGTGTAAGGACGATCGTTCATATCGGAGGAGCCGATGCTGACGCGGATGTAGCTGGCGTGGATGCCGTCGCCGGTGGGGGAGAAGGTTTCGCGGAGCAGGGCGTCACGGCTGGCGGGCGACATCCGCATGAGAAGTTCGGCGCTGCCGCCGGTCACGGCGACGCCGAAGCCTTCCATCGACTGATACTGCTCCATATCGTTGACGGTAATCGTGCGATCCTTCGTGGCGGTATCAGCAAAAGGAATGGGGGCGCTCTGCGGCGCCAGGAGCGCGGAACGATCCACAGTGGTGAGCCACAGATGCGCGCTGATGGGGCTGGCGGACTGGGCAGCAGCCATGGTTCCAAAGAAGAGGGCCAGCGGGCCGAGCAGGAAAAACCGCGATTTCATGGAGCATCCTCGACGAGCGCCAGCAAGGCTGACGGCAGAAGCTGCGGTTCAATCAACGGTAAACAATCGTTTGCATTCGCACACCGTCGACGGAGTTTTGAAACTTGCTCACGATGAAAACAGGGCGCATGAACTCTTGTCAATGGAGGGGGAGCTCCGAGCTCAGGGATCGTTCCCGTTTCAGAAGGCGAGGGACGGCCTCGGGAACCCCGCCGGGCAGGCGAAACACGATCTGTCCGCGGCGAAAGCAGATCCCGGTGGGGTGCAGCAGCGGAGTTGGCGCCGTGAGAAAGAGAACTGAACACAAACGCTTGCCTTTCGGTGCTCTGTCTTGACGGAAGGATTGTCCCGAGAGCCTAATGGGAGGGTCGCTCAGAACTCACTTGTAGCGAGGCAGCGGTCTCTCCGCACGCTGGGGAGAAGCTGAGATTGGGGGCTGTTCAGTGCCGGGGAAGCGTCCACTGTTGATTGTGCTCGCTGGATTGGCGCTCGGAGTCGCAGGAGCCGGGGCAAAATCAGGTACTTCGGCGACGGTTTGGCTGACGACGGCCGACCGAAGTTCGCTGCTGAAAAGGCAGGGAGCGCCTGTCGCTTTCACGCGCGCACCGGGCGAGGGGCCGACTGTGGCGGTGAACGACCGGCAACGGTATCAGACGATCGACGGATTTGGATTTGCCCTGACCGGGGGCAGCGCGCAACTGCTGATGCGCATGGATCCCGGCGCGCGCCAGGCCTTTCTGGAAGAACTGGTGGGGACGGGGCCCGGCGATCTGGGCGTCAGTTACCTGCGCGTCAGCATCGGCTCGTCGGACATGAACGACCACGCGTTTACGTACGACGACATGCCGGCAGGCGAAAGCGATCCGACGCTGGCCAGGTTCAGTCTGGGTCCGGACAGCACGACGGTGGTGCCCGTGTTGAAGGAGATTCTGGCAATTCGGCCGTCGCTGAAAATTCTCGGATCGCCATGGTCGGCGCCGGCGTGGATGAAGACCAACGACGCGCTGAAAAACGGCAGCCTGAAAGCGGAAGATTACCCGATTTACGCCCAGTACTTCGTTCGCTATCTGCGGGCGATGCAGGCGCAGGGCATTCACATCGACGCGATCACCGTGCAGAACGAGCCGCTGAACCCCTACAACCTGCCCAGCATGGTGATGCAGCCACACGAAGAGGAAGCGTTTATCCGGGACGCGCTGGGACCGGCGCTGCGCAAGGCGCATCTGCACACGAAGATCATCCTGTACGACCACAACTGCGATCGCCCGGACTACCCGCTCACGATTTTGAAAGACCGCGCAGCCGCCCGGTACGTGGATGGCTCGGGTTTCCATCTTTATGGGGGCAAGATCACGGCGCTCACGACAGTTCACGATGCATTCCCGCACAAGAATTTATATTTCACCGAACAGATGGTGATCGATCGCCGGCACGACCCCAGGCTGGAGATTGCAGAGCCGGAAGCAGGGCTGATCATTGGCGCAACGCGGAACTGGAGCCGGAACGTACTGCTGTGGAATCTTGCGGCCGATCCTCATTTCGGCCCGCATACGAACGACGGGGGCTGTCCGATCTGCGAGGGAGCGGTGACGCTGGATGGCGATACGGTCACGCGCAACGTCGCGTGGTATGTCGTCGGGCAGGCGTCGAAGTTAGTTCCGCCTGGATCGGTGCGGATCGAGTCCAACATCCCGGAGGGCCTGCCGAACGTGGCGTTTCGCACTCCCGATGGGCGCGATGTGCTGATTGTGGCCAACACGAGCCTCACTCCTCAGCATTTTCAGATTGGCTGGCATGGCAGGTCTGTGGCGGCGAATTTGGATGCCGGCTCGGTGGCGACATACGTCTGGTAGAGCAGCGACCGCCCTGTGCTTTTTTTGAGGGAGCAAATCGGCGGACGGGCATATACCCTACGAGAAGCATCCGCCATGAACCACCCGTCGACGCTCCGGAAATCTTCTTATGTGGTGCTGAGCCTGGCTTTCAGCCTGACCGGAGCGGGCACCGTGATGCTGGGGATCTTGCTTCCGATACTCTCCGGGAGATGGCATCTCCAGGACGGAACAGCGGGATTCCTGCTTTTTCTGCAGTTCGCGGGCTCTTCGCTGGGCGCAATCCTCACGGGGAAGCATCGGGTGCGAGCGCTGCGCGTGGGATACGGGATCCTGATAGCCAGCGCCGGAGCGCTTGTGCTGGCGGCTCCGCCGCTGGTTTTTGCAGCGTTCTTTTTCTGGGGCCTGGGGCTGGGCATGGCCATGACCGGCACGAGCCTGTACGTCTCCGATCGGGCGGGTGACCGGCGGGCTCCCATTCTGGAACGGCTGAATTTCGCCTGGTCGGCGGGAGCGATGGCCGCTCCGCTTGTGTTTCTGCACTTTCTGAAAATGCAGAATCCTCGGCCCCTCTATTGGGGGTTCGGGACTCTTTTCGTATTCGTCGCTGCGTGGGTTGTGCTGCGCGAACGCGAAGAATTCCCGGCGGCTTCCAGGGAGGGAGCGGGAGCTTCGGAGATGCGCGCAGGGAGGATGGCGATCGTTTCGCTGGTGATCCTGGCGATGTGCGCGGTGGGCGTGGAAACTTCGCTGAGCGGCTGGTTGACGACGTATTCGCATCGCGCTGACCCGCGCGCGGCAACCGGCGGAGCCGTCGCGACGGCGTGCTTCCTGACGGGAATGCTGATCAGCCGCCTTGTCTTCTCGACGCGACTGCTGGCGATGCTGGGGCGTTCCCGTCTGTTGAGCATCACTCTCGCCACGACGGCGGCCTCCGTGACGATGCTGATTGCCGCGCATCATGGCCTAGCCATCGACGCAGCGGCGGCGCTGGGAGGCATCGGTATCGGGCCGGTCTATCCCCTGCTGCTGTCGTATCTTCTGGAGCACACGCCGAGCGGATGGGTTTTTGCCGTGGCAGGCCTGGGATCGGCGGTATTCCCGTGGACGACGGGAGTTTTGTCGGAGCGGCTTGGCTCGTTGCGCATGGGCCTGATGATACCGCTACTGGGCGCGGCGGTGATGATCGTGCTGAGAGTGATCGCGATCGAGAGCGACCAGCGGCGCGCAGGAGCAACCTGGTCAGAGGCCTGAGGCGGTTGTGACCGTGGCGATTCCTCGTTGCGCTGACTGTGCAGCTGGAGCCGGGGTCGAGGATGGAAGTGGCTGAAGCGCGGTTCAGAAAGGCTACTGCTTTGCGGGACCGGTGGATTCGCGAACCATGAGCGTGGGCTGAACGGTGATCTCCTCGCGGGGCGGCTGCGTTTCGTGGATGCGATTGAGCAGCGCCTGGGTCGCGATGCGTCCGATCTCGGCGAGCGGCTGCTTGATGGTGGTGAGGCGCGGCGAGGTGTAGGAGGCCGCGTTGATGTCGTCGAAGCCGATGACAGAAACGTCGGCGGGAATGCGGAGGTCAAGGTCCTGCAGGGCGCGGATGGATCCGATGGCGGCGATATCGTTAAAGGCAACCAGCGCCGTAAACGGCTGTTTGGAGGCGAGCAACTGCTGGACCACCGGATAGCCGAGTTCAGGCGATGACATATCACGGTCGAGGTTAATGACCAGTTCCGGAGGGATTTCGAGGCCGAGTTTTCGCGCGTATTGCTCCAGTTGCTTCCATCGGTCGTCAGAGTCGGAGCTGAAAGGCTGGCCGCGCATGAAGGCGATGTGGCGATGGCCCAGGCCGTAGAGATGATTGAGGGTGAGTTCCGCGGCACGAGCGTGATCGAGGACAACATTCGTGACGCCTTCAATGGGGCGATGGCCGGCCACGGCCACTACGGGAAGAGGAATGGGGTGTTCGATCAGGGTATCGATGGCGATGATGCCCTGCGCGCCACGCCCGATGAACATGCGGATGTATTCGTCGACGATCTCCGGCTGATGGCGATGGTGGGCGGTGAAGTAGAAGTAGCCGGCGCCGATGAGCTGATCGCCGATGCCGCTCATAATTTGAGTGTGGTATCCCTCGCCGAGCTCAGGAACCAGAATGCCGATGGTGAGCGTGCGGCGGCTGCGCAGGGAGCGAGCCAGCAAATTGGGCTGGTAGTTCATTTCCCTGGCCGCGGCCTTGATCCGTTCGCGCGTGGCCTGAGGAATGGACCTGCCGGGCACATTGTTGAGGACAACGGAAACCGTCGCCGGGTTCAATCCAAGGTGCGCCGCGACCTGCTTCAGGCTCACCGGCCTGAACTTGTTCTGTTTCGCCGTCTGCTTGCGCAGGTTTCCGTCGGCGCTCTCACTCATCAGCGCGTATCTCCCTGGGTCAGGATGCTTCCGGGCCGCTAAACAATCGATTTTATAACGCAGGGCGCGAAAAGCTCCGCTAAAATAATGCAGGCCGGGAGCGCTCTTCGGGCACACCGTGTCTTCCGGCAGGACCCCGGGGAGAACAACGGCATCTGAGCGGCTGCGGATGGGAGCACCAAGGAACCGCAGAGCACCATTCAACCCACGGGTTGCCGTCACGGCACCTGTGCGGCGGAAGCGAACGGGGGGCGATGGAGCGCAGCACGCGACGGAGGTTCCTTGGACGCGCAGCCGCATTCGCGGGTTCGATGGCCTGTCTGCGCGGAGCATTTGCTCAGCCGTATTCGCGGGTGTTCAGGAATCTCCAGGTCGCATCTGGCATTCAGAAGGGCGCCGCGCCGCCGGTTCGGGCGGCGATCCGCTTTGAAGATTGCAGGGAGACATCGGGCGTCCAGTTCACGCTGAGAAACAGCGTCAGCCCGCACCGGTACACGATTGAGACGATGGCCGGGGGCGTGGCTTTGTTCGATTACAACAACGACGGATTGCTGGACATTTTCTTTACCAACGGCGCCGCAATCCCCTCCCTCGAGAAGAGCGGTCCGGCGTATCACAATCGGCTCTTCCGCAACCATGGAGACGGAACGTTCAGCGACGTGACGGAAGAGGCTGGACTGGCGGGGCTGGGCTACTCGATGGGAGCGGCCGCGGGCGACTACGACAACGATGGCTTTGTGGATCTGTACGTGACCGGGGTGAATCATAATCAACTGTTCCACAACAACGGCGACGGCACGTTCACCGATGTGACGGCGCACGCCGGAGTCGGCGGCATGGTGCCGAAACTGGGAAAAGCCTGGGCGGTGGCGGCGGGATGGTTCGATTACAACAACGACGGCCACCTGGATCTGCTGGTGATCAACTACCTGAATTACAACGTTGCCACGGCCACGGGATGCTTTGCCGGTGGATATCCGGCTTACTGTTCCCCGGTGAGCTTCCTGGGCACTCCGAATATCCTCTACCGCAACAACGGCAACGGGACGTTTACCGATGTGTCTGAGGAGTCTCACATTGCGCAGTTCGTCGGCAAAGGAATGGGTGTCTCGTTTGCCGACTATGACAACGATGGATATCCGGATGTTTTCATCTCCAACGACACGTTTCAGAATTACCTGCTGCACAACAACGGAGACGGCACGTTCAGCGAAGTGGGGGTGCTGGCCGGGGTGGCCTACAACGGCCTGGGGGATGCAGTGGCAGGGATGGGAACCGACTTCCGCGACCTGGATAACGATGGACGGCCTGATATTTTCCAGACCTGCATGTTCGGCGAGGGGTTTCCCATCTATCGCAACATGGGAGGCGGGCAGTTTCAGGACGTGAGCGGATCGGCAGGGCTCGCCGCGAGGACGAGCCGGCTGACGGCGTGGGGCGCGGGTCTCTATGACTTCGACAACGACGGCAACAAAGACCTGTTCACGGCAAACGCCGATATCCTGGATAATGCCGAGCTGATCGCGCACCGTCCTTACCGGCTGCCGAACGGCCTGTTTCGCAATCTGGGAAATATGACGTTTGAAGACGTGAGCGAGAAAGCCGGGAAAGGCTTTGCTGTGCCGGCGGCGCATCGCGGGGCGGCCTTTGGCGACCTGAATAACGATGGGAAGGTCGACATCGTGGTGAATGTTCTGAACGGACCGCCGCAGATTCTGATGAATCGGACAGAAAGCCACGCTCACTGGATCATCCTGAAGCTGGTGGGGGTGAAATCGAATCGGGATGGACTGGGGACGCGAGTCAAATTGACGACGGCGCACGGCACCCAGTACAACCATGCGACCACAACGGTGGGGTATAACTCCTCCAGCGACAAGCGCGTGCATTTCGGCCTGGGCGATGCCGACACGATTGAGGAAATCGAACTGGTGTGGCCGAGCAGAATCCGCCAGGTGCTGAAAAACGTGAAGGTCGATCAGGTGCTGACGGTGACGGAAAGCGCATCGTGAGCGCGCAGGCTCAGGGGCGGATGTCAGCGGAGATCTGGCTGGCCAGCCTCTGCTGATCGTTAGCCTCAAGGAGAGCGATGAGGCCGTTCATGAGGGCGGGATCGCTTCGGCCATACGCGGCGGTGACTTCGGCGATGAGGTCGGCGTTCGCGACGTCGTGCAGATGAAAGTCGGCGTCGCACTGCATATAGAGGAGCTGCGGCGTCATGGTCCTGGACTGGGCGAGAAGCTGCGCGGCATCGGCCCAGCGCCCCTGGCGGTAGCGAACTTCCCCCATTTCAGCAATGGCCATCTGGTAGTTGGGATGGCGGGCAAGTTCAGCCTGAAAGTCCTGTTCCGCGCCTTTGAGATCATCGTCTTTGAGAGCAAGAATGCCGAGGTAGGTGGAAGCCCCGGTCACCGCCGGGTCCACCTGCAGCGCATGGTGAAGACACCGTACCCCGTCGGCGCGATTTCCCATGTAGAGGTACAGCTTGCCCACGAAGACCCAGGCAGCGGCGGGCGAGGCCGAGGTTCCGCGGAAGCGATCGCGATAGAGCTGCAGGGCCGCCGCCTCGTTGTGCTGGGCGAGGAGGCGGCGAGCCGGCTCGACAATCGCGCTCTCACGAGCGAGTCCGGCTTCGGAGGAAACGAAGGTGATCTCCTGCATCATGAGCTGATGGAGGGCGGCCTCGTGCTGGGCCTCCGCAGTTTGTCCCATGGCGGCGAAGGCGCGCGAAAGATAGAAGTGTGCAAGAACACGAGTAGGGTCGGCATGAAGGACAGCGCGCAGGGTCTGAATGGCGGCTGGATCATCTCTCAGCTCGACCTGGCACTGGCCGAGACCCATCAGGGAGTCAAGATCGTCCGGCTTGATGGCGAGAGCTCTGGTGAAACTATCGCGGGCGGAGGTCCACTGGTAGAGACGGACCTGAACCGAAGCCAGCAACTGCAGCGCGTGCAGGTCGCCGGGCTGCAGCTGAACCGCGCGCCGGAGGTTATTCTCGGCGCCGGTCAGGTCCATCATCTGATAGCGGGCCAGTCCGATGTCGTAGTCCATGCCGGGCAGCCCAGGCTGAGCCTGTTGGGCTTTGTTCAGCCACTGGAGCGCCTGCTGGTATTTGCCATCACTCGACAGATATTCGCCGTACTTTTGCAGGATGGCGGGATTGCCCGGGTCCAGCCGCATGCTTGCGCGGAGGGCCTGCAGCGCAGGATCGATTTGGCCATTCAGAAAATAGGCCTGCGCCAGGTAGAACTGCGCGTCGCCATCGTCAGGCGCGATGCGAACGCAGTGGGCGAGGAGGCCGACCGCTTTGGTGCGATCGCCTGCAACCAGAGCATGAATTCCGACTTTCAGGAGCAAATCCGGATCTTCAGGAGCGTAGTCCAGCGCTTCCTGATAGAAGGAGGAAGCCTCGTCCGTTCTTCCCGCTTCCTCGAAGATCATTCCCTTGAGCTTGAGGGCGGGAGCAAGGCGCGGATATTGCCGGAGCACCTGATTGACGATCGCCAGCGACGCTTCCGTATTGTTCTGCTCTGCAAGCGCCAGGGCGTGACGCAGCTGGCGCATCGTTGCGGGGTCGACAGGATGAGCGGCTGCCTGCGTGGGAGCGGCGGCAGCAGCGCAGAGCAAAGATGCCGCAAAGCAGGAGAAGAGCAGCAGGATGCGCGTGGCGAGGGAACGGCGCCAGCGACGGGGAGAGCCGGACCTATTTGCCATCCAGGTCGTCCGGCTGGATTTCTTTTGGCTGGATCAACAGGCCGGCGTACAGCGCGCGCAGCTTGCTCTTCATGGCTTTGTACTGGGTGAACAGGTCCATTTCGCGTTTCGCGTCCGCATCGCGCCCGGCCTCGCGATCGAGGAGAGCGAGGCGGTAATGGGCGACGGGATCCGTGGGCTCCAGGCGTACAGCCTCTTCGATCTCCGGCAGAGCTTTTGACTTCTCATTGAGGTACATGAAGGCTTTTGCGAGGCCGAGATGGGCGCCGGCATCGGAAGGCTGAAGGTGAATGGCCTGCGAGTACTCCTGCATCGCCTGCTGCGCATCGCCATTCTGGAGGGCGATGAGGGCCAGGCTGCAGAGCGCCTGTTCGTTGTAGGGATTCTGCTGGAGCGCGATGTGAAACTCCTGCACAGCTTCTTTTCGGATAGCGGGGTCGGCGGCGGTGTTCAGCAGATCCCCCAGCTCGTAGTGGACATCGGGCAGGCGCGGATCGATGGCGATGGCTTTGCGGTACTGCTCGATAGCTGCGTTGGTTTTGCCCTCGAGGAGGTCCTCGTGCGCGAGCATCTGGTGAGTCTGTGCGGAATCCGGAGCTGTGACGGAAAGCTGAAGCCGCGCCTCGCCGGAGAGATCGGCAAAGGTTCGATAGGCGGCATAGAGGACTTCGGGATTGTCGGGCGCGAACCTTTCGAGCTGGGTGAGGATCGCGGCGGCCTGGTCGAGGTCGCCGGTTTCAGTCCAGGAGCTGACAAGTTCGAGGCCGGCCTGGACCCTGAAGCTGCTGTCCGCGATCTGGGGAAAGGCCGCCGCTAAATCGCTGCGGCCGCCGCTGATGTCTCCCGTGTGCAACTCGGCGATCCCGAGCAGTCCCTGAATTTTGGCCAGAGATGGTTCGGCCTGGACTGCTGCGCGCAAATGCGGAATAGCGTCGGCAGGTTTCCCCTGAAAGAAGAGCAGGACGCCGAGGTTTGCCTGGGTATCGGGATTCCCAGGCTCAATGCTGACTGCGGCCTGGAGCTCGGGAATGGCGAGGTCCGGGCGCTTCTCGCGCAGATAGACACCCGCCTTCTGCACATGCTCGCGGTATGCAGACTGCTGCGCCGGAGAGGCCTGGGCGGAACAAGCCGTGGTCGCGACAGCCAGGAGACAGGCAACCGAAATCCGGGCCAGATTCAACTTCATCACCCATGAATCTATACGGCGGGATCGGCAGTTGGAAACAGGAATCGCCGCGGAAGAAAAACGGGACGGCGACAGGTCGCCGTCCCAGGGAGGTTGCATCGTGATGAGGGTTAAAAGGTAAGCTTGGCGGAAAACTGCACAGCGCGACCGCCTTCGGTTGTACCAGTGATTTGCTCTGTGGTCCCGCTCCCGGTGCCCTCGGAGTTCTCGCCGAAGGTGTAGGGTGTTCCTGGACCGTTGGCGCCACCCAGCGTTCCTGTGGGCTGATTGAAGCTGGCGTGGTTGAAGGCGTTGTTGGCGTCAATTCGGATACGGAGCTGCACGGGGTGATCGCCGGGAACGAGGGAAAAGACCTTCCCTCCCGAGAGATTCACATAGTCGACTCCGGGACCGTAGAGCGCGTTCCTTTTGACGTTGCCGAAGGTTCCATTTGCGGGCATCGTAAAGGCAGCCGGGTTATACCACTCGTTGGCGCAGGTGCCTGACCCGAGCGCGGAGTTGCAGCGCGCGGTGCGATTTCTGGGTTTCACGCTCACGCCGGGATTCCAGTTGGGGAACGAAGATCCATCCTGCTGGTAGGTATTTTGCGTGGCGAAGACGGTGAAGGGCTGTCCGGACAGATCGACAACCATGGCGGAGAGCTGCCAGCCGCCAACGATCTCGTTGAGGACAGAATTGTTGTTGAGGAAGGCCTGGCCACGGCCGAACGGAAGCGTATCGACCACATAGCCTTTGAAGGCGTTCCGGACGTCGAAGTTGGAGTTGCTGTAGTTCGCCTGAAGGTTGTTGGCAACCTGCCAGTTTTGCGGGCCTTCGCGGCTTCCCCATCCGGAGGAGTCCTGGTCATCGAGCATGTGCGACCAGACGTAGTTGGTGCCCAGACTGATGCCGTGGGCGGGGCGCATGGTGAAGGAGGCTTGCAGGGAGTTGTAGTTGCTGATGCCGTTATTGCTGCTTCCTGTCAGGTTCTGGAAGAGCGGGTAGGGGCGGTCGCCATTCTGAACATCATTGGAAGAGAGCTCGCTGACCGGAATCGCGTTGATATCGGTGGTGAAGATGAGATTGGAGCCGTGGCTGCCGACATACGCGAGCTCAGCCATGAAGCTGCTCCTGAACTGGTGCTGAACCCCGAGATTCCACTCCTGCATGATGGGCACGGGGACGTGATAGGAGATGTAGCCGACGGCCTGGCCGTTATAAGCGGATGGGCTGGTAGAGCCGGCCGTATAAGGCAAAGGGGTGGACGTTCCAAAGATCGTGCCTGGGCCGTCCAGCTGGGTGATGGGAGTGATGCCATTCGTTTGATCGGAAATGCTGCCGGAATGGCTGATGGCGGCGCCCATGCCGTACGAGGTATTGTTGCCTCCGTAGTTATCGAGGCTCCAGTTGTAGGCGTAGAGACCGAACCCACCGTCGACCGTGGTGTCAGGCCGGGGCGACCACGAAGCGCCAAGGCGGGGCAGGAAGGTATCGCGAACCGGAGCGATAAGCTGGGTGCGCCCGTTGGCAGCCGTCGTTCCAAACCAGTATGCGCCGGGAGTGTTGACGGCGCCTGTGAACGGGTTGGCAGCAGGATTGGGGACGGTGGGATCGAAGGTGGCTTCGTTTCCGTGCACCGCGCTCCAGCCGGTATTGAACTGATAGCGCAGGCCAACGTTCAGCGTGAGGTTGGGCCGCACTTTATAGTCGTCCTGCACGAAGAACTGAGGGCTCTTGAAGCGGGCGCCGTACTCGGGATCGACGCTGGCGCTCCAGTTGGAGGCGTAGCCGAGGAGGAAGTCGGCGTATTCGAGGCCGGTGGTGGTGTCAGGGCACATCTGGCCGGCATAGGCGCTCGAACCGCAGGCGGTGTGATCCCATTCCTCGGTGTACCCGCCGCCGAAGCCGAGGGTTCCGGGATTCTCATTGCCCCATGCGGTTGAGTCGTCGCGATAGATGAGCATTTCGCCGCCGAAGTGCAGGAGGTGCTTCCCGCGGATCATCGTCACCACGTCGGATGGGTCGAAGACATCCTCTTTATAGACAGCGTTGGTGCTGGGCTCAATCCAGGCGTAGGGGTAGTTGCGGTAGAACTGAATCGCAGGAAAATCGTCGACCTTGGCGAACTGCCAGCCAAGCTGAGCCGCGTAGCCCTTGCCGACGGCCAGGTCGTCAAAGAAGTTCAGCTGGTCGGTAAAGCCGAGTCTGGCTTCGTTGATGGTGTCGGGGGTGAAGTTCCAGACGTCGGTAATCTGAGCGTTGTTGTTGTCCACATCGCCCGACTGGCAGCCGATGGGGCAGGCGGTAACGCCGTTGGGGTAGATGACGGGCGTATCGCTTTGGGTGTCGGAGACGGTGATCCGATTGCTCGCGGTGACGTCATAATCGAGACGGCCGAAGAACTTCCTGTAGGGCGTGGACTGAGGGACGCTCGAATAGAAGTTGTTCTGGATTTCGCCGTCGCTGCCAACCGATCCATTGATGAACTGACCGCCGGCAATATGGTTGGAGGGCGTTGGATAGAACTGTTCGAACTTCTGGGCGACCGAGTCGATCATGCCGGCGGGGATTGCATTCGAGCCGTATTCGCTCTGGAAGGACTGGCGAACGGGATAGGGATTGCCCTTGGGATCGTAGGCGATGGTCTGGGTGGTCGGATCGTAGATGGGCAGCTCGCCGGCGAAGTTGCCGCTCATGACCGCCGCGCTGGGGATGGAATTGGTGGCGTTGCTCGCCGATCCATGGTCGACAATCTGGTCATACCCGAAGAAGAAGAAGGCCTTTTTCTTCAGATTCCAAAAGGGGATGTCGACCGGGCCCCCTACGTTGCCGCCGAAGTCGTTGTAGCGGATATAGGGGACGGTGGTCGAAACGCCGAAATTATACGGAGCCGCATTGAAGGTGTTGTCCTGATAAAAGTCGTATCCGGAGCCATGAAACTGGCTGGTGCCACCCTTACTGATCTGATTGATGATGGCGCCGCCAACTCCGTACTGCGCGGTAAATGTGGAGAGCGACACCTGGAGCTCAGAAACATCCTCAAAGATGGCGGGATTCGCGTTCTGGCTGTGGGAGAGCGTGGTCGACGCGCCGTCGGCGATGATGTTGTTGTAGGGCAGGCTGCCGTTGACGGAAACGACCTGGCCGGGGTTGGTGGCGCCCTGCGAACCGCCGGGCGTTCCGGTGGCGCCGGGCAGCAGGATCATGAAGTTCTCCCAGTCCTCGCCGACCTGAGGGAGTTGCTCCATGGTTTTGGAACTGAGAGTGGTGGTTTCAGAGCCGGAGGTGGTATTGAGCAGAGGAACATCGGTGGTAACAACGATCTTTTGGGTGACCTTGCCCACGCTCAGCTGGGCATTCACTTTCGTGCTACCAACCTGGATGGTCAGCGGGCCGCGAACGAGCTCATTGAAGCCGTTCATCATGAAGTCAATTCTGTAAGTACCGGCAACGATCGCGGAGGTGTCGTAGACACCGGCGTTGTCGGTGACAAAATCCCTGGCAACTCCCGTGTCCAGATCGGTGACGGTCACTTTCACCCCGGGAATGACGGCCCCGGTGTTATCAGTGACGGTGCCGCTGATGTCCGCGGAGCTGACGCTCTGCGCGATGCACAGCCCGCTTCCGCAGAGGAGAAAGAGCGGGAGGGCCCATCGTATGATCCGTGTCATTCATCGCCTCCAAATTGCTAGGTGCCATCTATTTACGTTTGTCTTCGCGAAGGTACAGCAGGATCGCAGCATGATCTCGCGCCCAACCGATCTGCGGATCAGACTGAAACGGTCCGTTTCGCATTTAGACAACCGTTTGTTTTCAATAACGCGAGGGCGATTAGAGCATACGCCGAAGACCGCTGTCAAGTGCCAAATGTAACCTGATTTCGGCAGACAATCGGATTGTTTAACGTGGCAGGGGAGGCTTGCGATGACAATCGGCGATCCTCGCAAGCTGCTTTTTTTCAGCTCTTTGCCCGGATCTCCCGCTTGTCTTCAACGGGAGCGCTCTCCAGCCGGGGCGGGCTGGCCGTCCGGCTTCCGCATCACTGAAACTGGAACCAGTTGACGTTCGAAATGCTGTCGGTGGCCCCTCCACCGCTGAATACGATGTAGAGGTTGTGCACGCCGGAAACGCTGGCGACCGGAGCGCTGACGGTCTGCCAGGTCTGCCACCCGCCGGTGACGGGCAGACTCACGGTTGCGATCGGCGTGCTCGTCATGCTGTCGAGATAAAAGCTTGCGGTCCCGCCATTGCCCGCGCTGGCCGTTCGCACGTTCACGGTGGTGACGGACCCTTCGGCACCGAAATCGATGCCTGGGAAGGAGACATACGCCCCGGAAGTGAGATAGCCGAGATCGTAATCGCCCGTGGAGTCGCCGGTATCTTCGGTCTCGAGTCCGCTTTCCTGGCTGTAACTCGATCCCTGAATCTGGGCCGTGGCAGCGACAACGGGCGTACCGGACTGCGTACCCGACCAGGTAAACGTGGCCGCGGCAAGAGCAGGCATCGTCCAGGAGAAGGCCTCGCCGGCACCCCACTGCACCTGAACATTCTGGCTGGTTGTGGTGTTGTTGTAGACCACCAGGGCGATCGAGCCGTCTGGATTCTGAAACGCCACGGTTGCCAGGCTGGGCGTATCGCTCGAATAGATGCGCACCGCGCCAGGCAGAACATATTTACTGAACTGGCCGAGGGTGTAGTACTCAATGTCGTAGGTGATGTCGCCGGTGTTGCTGTTGACGGTGACGATCGGCGTGCAGGTATTGCAGCCACCGAGGCTTGCGTCCTGCGTGAGGTTCGGCCCGAGGTTCTGGTCGAGAGCCAGGCTCCATTTCACGTAGGCCTTTGCCGAGTTGCGCATCACCTGCGTGATTTCGAGGAAGTCGGAGGTGAACTGGTCGCTGATCCAGGTTCCTCCCGAGTGTTCGGTCATCCACGTCCCCAGAGAGGGATACAGATTCTGGACGGTCTGCTGCGCCCCCGGCGTTCCGCTGTAGCCATGCCAGGCCGTGCCGGCGATCTGCGCCATCTGCGCCGCCGTCAGGCCGGCCAGCACGGTCTCAGGATATGAGGGCGTATCCCAGTTGTGGTCATAGACCATGACTTTGGTGGAGAGGCCGGCGGCCGAGAGCGCAGGAAGGACATACCCCTGCAGCAGACTCAGTTGGGCGGTGTCACTCATGCCCATGCTTGGATACGACGATGTGATGTTGAGGGGCTCGTTCTGAATCGTGAGGTAGTCCACGGGAACACCCGCGGTCTGGTAAGCCTCAAGGAACTTGACGAAGTAGTTGGCGAAGGCGGTCTCGTTCGCGGTGGTCATGAGCAGCGTGCCGCCCAGCATCGAGACGGGACTCATGGAACTGGGATCCTTCATCCAGCCCGGGGGGCTCCAGGGCGAAGCCAGCAGCTTCATCTGAGGGTTGAGGGATTTGGCCTGGAGGATGAGGGGAATGATGTCGGCCTGATCGTGGACGACGGAGAAATCGGTCAGATTCAGATCCGTGGTGCCGACCGGCTGATCGTCGTAGGAATACACGGAGCGCGCGATGTCGGACGCGCCCATAGGAATGCGCATGAAGCTGAGACCGATGCCCGATCCGCTGCGCGTGAACAAATTGTTCATGGCCGTCGTGAGCTGGCTTTTCTGGGCGACTTCATGGAGCAGGTACGCAGCCGAATCAGTAAAAGCGGCGCCGAAGCCATCGATGGTCTGGTAGGTTTGCGTGTCATCCACCACGATGGTGTTGGTTCCGGCATCGGTCGAATTGGCGCTGAAGCTGACATTCGGTTGTGCAGCCATCAGCTGGGTTTGGTCATTGGTGCTCAGAACCACGGAAACCGGCGTGCCCGCGGCGGCGCCGATCGCATAGGTTCCGGAGGCGACGGCGCTGTTCGCGTATCCCGAAGCAACGGCGATCGCCTGGATGGTCGTGGTGCTCGTGACCGGGATCGACGCGGACGTCGAGAAGAGAGTCGAAGAAGCCGTGGGGGTGGTCCCGTCAGTGGTGTAGTAGATGGAGGCGCCAGGGGTGGAATCGGAAAGCGTGACGCTCTGCGCCGACGCGTAGGTGCCAGGCGCGGGGCTGAATGAGGGAGTTGCGGCCACCGGGAGGCTGATGGTGTACGTGCCGCTGGCGATGGCGCTGTTCGAATCACCCGCCGCCACGGCGATGGCCTGAATGGTTGTGGTGGAGGTAACCGCGATCGGCGCCGACGCAGAGAAAAGAGTCGATGAAGATGTGGGGGTGGTCCCGTCGGTGGTGTAGTAGATGGAAGCACCGGACGTCGAATCGGAGAGCGTTACGCTTTGCGCCGAGGAGTAGGTTCCGGGCGCCGGGCTGAATGAGGGCGTTGCCGCGGTCTGCGTTTGCGTCCCGGTTCCGCCACCGTTCCCGGAGCTGCACCCGGCCAAAGCCATGCAGGCCAGCACGACCACACCTGACGCCCGCTGCCACGCCATCTGGTTCTCCTTCAAAACCCTGATCGAAGCCGGAAAACGGCGGCTGAGAGGTCGTCGTCCCGCATAGACAATCGATTAACTTTGAATGCTGCAGGAAATCTTCCGAATCCGGCAGCCATTACACCGTGCCGGCAGCCGGCTGTCAAGACCAATTTTGTATGCGCAGGAGCAGACAAACGATTGGCTGCGGGACGGGGACGGCAAGGGCCGGGAATTGAGGGCTCCGGAGCGCTCTCCTTGACCGGAAAGGAGAAGGAGGCGTATTCTCCTTTTCCATCGAGGAGAACACATGCCCGAATCCGTTGAGCTCCCGCAGGGTGCGCTGGAACTGCTGATCCTGAAGGCCATATCCCTCGGTCCACTGCATGGATACGGAATCCTGTTGCGCATCCAGCAACTGTCGCGCGATCGTCTCGCGATCCTGCAAGGATCGTTCTATCCGGCCATCTATCGGCTTGAAACCCGCGGGTGGATCAGCGGAGAGTGGGGCGAATCCGAAAACAAGCGACGGGCGAGGTTCTACCGTTTGACCGCCGAAGGCAGGCGGCAGCTGAAGACCGAAAGCGAGCGCTGGGACGATATGGCCTGGGTGGTCGCGAACATCCTGAAGGCCCAGCCGGGTGAGTTGTGAGCGCGCGATCTCGAATCCGCGCCTGGTGGATTGGGATGGCGCACCGCGAAGATTTGGGGAAGCAGGTGCAATGTGAGATCGAGTTCCACATCGAGTGCCGGGCTGAAGATCTGATCCGCTCTGGTGTCGTGGAGGATGAAGCGTGGCGGCGGGCGCGCGCGGAAGCCGGCAGGGCGGACACGCAGAGCGAGAAATACCGGGAGGCCATCGGGCTGCGGCTTCTGGATGAACTATGGGGAGATCTTCGTTACGGCCTGCGCGGCCTGGTCCGCAACTCCGGATTCGCCGCTGTAGCGATTTTGTCGCTGACTGTGGGGATCGGCGCGACCACGGCCATGTTCAGCCTGATCCATGCCGTGCTCCTGCATCCCTTTCCGTATGCGGGGGCAAGCCGGATTATGAATCCGGGAATCGTCAACGACGAGAACCCCGGGGAGGAGCGCTGGTTTGCGCTGTGGCGGCCGCAGTTTGCGGTTTTCGGCAAGGCGCAGTGTATCGAAAGCCTGCTGGGATTCCGCAACAAGAGCGAGGTACTGGCAGGAAAAGCTCTTCCGGAGGACGTGCTCGCCGTATATCTGACGGAGAATGCCGGCGAATTTTTCGGTGTACGACCCGCGCTGGGCCGAATGATCGAGCCGAGCGATGCGGCGGGAGGCGGGCAGCCGGTAGCCGTGCTGAACTACCGCTTCTGGCAGCGGCATTTCCAGGGCGCGCGGGACGTGATCGGCAAAACGTTGCAGCTGGACCAAAGGCTCTACACGATTGTCGGGGTGATGCCACGGAGGTTTGCCTTCGACGACACGACAGGCGTGGGTGACGTGTACCTGCCGGCCAGCACGATGCAGGAGACCCCAGCCGGGCCGCGCTTCCTGATTCCATGGGTGAAGCTGAGGCGCGGGGTGACGGCGGCAGAGGCCAGCGCCCAGCTCAACGGGCTGGTGCATGCATTTGCGCGGCAGGATCCGCAGGTATACCCCAGGAGATTTCATCTGGCACTGCAGCCGATTGTGGAGCCCTACCAGCAAAACACGGGGCGCGCGCTGTATCTGCTGCTGGCGGGCGTGGTGGTGTTGCTGCTGATCGGCTGCGCCAACTGCTCCATCCTGTTCCTGGCAAGGGGAGCGGCGCGCCGGCATGAGTTCGTCATGCGCGGGGCGCTCGGCGCGAGCCGCGGCAGGATCATTCGCCAGCTGCTGGTGGAAGCTCTCGTTATTTCGTTTACCGGAGCCGCGCTGGGCACGGCCGCTTCCTGGTGGCTGGCGGCTTTGCCCATGCACCTGGCAAAGGGTTCCTTTCCGGCGGAATCGGCCATCCACATCAACCTGCCCATCCTCGCATTCTCTGTCAGTGTCGCGCTGGTTTGCGGGATCCTGTTTGGGCTGGCGCCGGCGTTGCGTCTCTCCCGGCCCGTTCCGGGTCCGGCCGTCCAGTCCATCGGCCGCTGTCTTGGCGGCGAAGGCAGACACGTGCGGTTGAACGTGCTGATCGGCGTGCAGGCAGCGCTCACTCTTCTGCTGATGGCAACGGCATCGATGGCCATTGGCGACTTTATCCAGATCACGCACACTCCTCTCGGCTACGATCCGCACGACGTCCTCAGCGCCGGCATCATGACGCACTTCAGCAATTCCGCGGAGTGGGCGGCCATCCGATCCCGACAGGGCCGCGCCGCCTACTACGAGCGAATCCGGCAGAAGATGGCCGCCGTGCCCGGCGTTCTCTCCGTTGGCATCAGCGTGGATGTTTATCCGCCCTATGGAGGCAGCCAGCAGGAGGTCGAAATCCTGGGTCAGAGTTCCGCGCGGGAACAGGATGCACGCATTTTGCAGGTTGGGCGGCATTATTTTTCCACCCTGCGGATCCCGCTGCACAGCGGCCGCATATGGGACGAAAGGGAAAACCAGCGCGGCGATGGGGTGGCGGTGGTGAACGAGGCTTTTGCTGAGCGTTACGCATCCCAGCGCAGTCCCATTGGCCTGCAGGTTCGTATCCCGGACCTTGTTTCGCGTGCGCCACTGATCCCGGCCTCATCTGCCAGTTCCGGATGGCGCACGATTACCGGGGTTGTCGGCAACATTCCTGACGATGGGCTTGGCCGTCCCGTGCTGCCCGCTGTCTATGTGCCCTATACAACGCTGATGATGCCGTACGCGCAATACAACATCCGCACGCGCGGTCGGCCACTCGGATATCTGCACGCGCTGCGGGCGGCGGTGGCTTCCGTGGCTTCCGGCCAGCAGGTTTCCCGCGGCGCATCGACGCTGGATTCCATTCTGGACAGCGATCCGCAGTGGAGCCGCCAGCGTCTCTACTCGGTTCTCTTCGGGTGCTTCTCCGCGATGGCACTCCTTTTGGCTTTGGTCGGGCTTTTTAGTGTGGTGTCCTGGGGCGTCGCGCAAAGAACCGCCGAATTCGGAATTCGGATGGCCTTAGGCGCTTCGAAGATCCATATCCTCTGGGTTGCATCGCGCAACGCGATGATCAGCGCGGCGGCCGGAGTCGCGGCAGGCCTCGCAGCCAACTTTCTTCTGGGCAGATTCATCGCTCGCTGGATGGACAACGCAGCAGCCGGAATCGCGAGCTTGTCGGCGATCCTGGTCCTCTTCGCCGTTTGTACGGCGGGCGCCTGCCTGATGCCCGCCGGCCACGCGGCGTCGATCGAACCCAGCGAGGCTCTGCGCTGCGAGTGAGGGAGGTCAGCGGCCACGCCCAACGTCCCGTCGAATGACCGGTCGCGAGCCTGCGATCAGGATGTCGACAAGCCGGCGCGCGCTGGGCTGCCAGTCAGGGGTGGTTGCCACGTGAGCGACACCGATGAGGGCACGCAACAGATCGGAAGGATCGAGATCGCTGCGAATGTCTCCGCTGGCGATGGCCCGCTGCACTAAGGAGCGGAGTGCCTCCGCCATCTGAGCGTGGGACGATTCGAATACCTTTTTCGGGTTTTCGACCAGCGCATTCAGAGCCGGAGCAATGACCTGTTTGGCCGCGATCGTCTCAACGAAGAGCAACAGCCAGGCGCGCAGGGCCGCGACCGGCGGCAGCGTTGCGGCAAACCTGCGCTCCGCCGCAGCCAGCTTTTCGATCTCCGTTTGATAGACCGCCTTCAGGAGTTCTTCGCGGGAGGGGAAGTGCCTGTAGAGGGTTCCGGCGCCCACGCCTGCCTGCCTGGCGATGTCATCGAGGCTGGCCTCGGCGCCGCAGCGCGTAAATGCCTCCCTGGCGGCCTCCAGAATGCGGCCGCGATTCCGCCGCGCATCCGCGCGCTGTCTTCTGGTGGGCGGCCTGGATTTCTTTCTGGGCATGCAGCAAACTTTTCTGCAACCGGAGAGTGTCTCCGATTATCTTTATAACCGGAGATCGTCTCCGTTCTATTGGACGCAGCGGCGGCGCGTCAAGCGCCGATCCCATGAGGCTTGAAACCGACAGGAGGAGAACTATGCGCGTTTTCGTTACCGGAGCAACCGGGTTTATCGGCTCTGCCGTCGTCAAGGAGCTTGCCGATGGGGGCCATCGAGTTCTGGGGCTGGCGCGTTCGGATGCCGCAGCACAATCGCTCACGGCGGACGGCGCCGAGGCGCATCGAGGTGACCTGGAGGATCTGGAGAGCCTGCGCCGCGGAGCGGCAGTGTGCGATGCCGTAATTCACACGGCGTTTCGGCACGACTGGTCACGGTTTGCGGAAAGCTGTGAGCTGGACAGGCGCGCGATCGAGGCAATCGGCTCGGTGCTTTCGGGGTCAAGCCGCCCCTTCATCGTCAGTTCCGGGGTTGGAACAGCTCAGGGGCGCGCCGCTACCGAGGACGATCCACCCTTGTCGTCTTCCTCTCTTCCACGTGTCTCCGAGGCGACAGCCGTTGCGCTGATGGACCGCGGTGTGGACGCGCGGGTGATGCGGCTGCCGCAGGTCCACGACACGGTAAAACAGGGCCTGGTTACACCCCTGATCGCCGTAGCGCGCGCCAGGGGCCTATCGGCATACGTCGGCGAAGGCCAGAACCGCTGGCCTGCGGCGCACGTCACGGATGTCGCCCAGCTTTACCGGCTTGCTCTGGAAAAGGGGACAGCAGGGGCCCGGTATCACGCGGTCGCCGAAGAAGGAGTGCCTCTCAAAGAGATCGCTGCGGCGATCGGCCGCGGCCTGCGCGTGCCCGTGATTTCCATTTCGCAGGAGCAAGCCCAGGAGCATTTTGGGTTCCTCGGCTTCTTCGCGGGGAGAGATGCTCTGACTTCAAGCGCGCAAACCCGAGGGAAGCTCGGATGGAACCCCACCGGCCCCTCGCTCCTGGCCGATCTGAACAACATGCGCTATGCGCAGATATGAACGCAACTTCGACAACGAGAAGGGAGCCGAAATGACGAAGACATGGTTGATCACCGGCGCCTCGCGCGGTTTTGGGCGCATCTGGGCGGAAGCCGCCCTCCAGCGTGGCGATCGGGTGACCGCTACCGCCCGCAAACTGGGCGATGTTGCCGACCTCCAGAAACATTTCGGCGATGCGGTGCTTCCCCTCGCCCTCGACGTGACGAATCCGGCACAGGTGCGGGAGGTTGTCGAGCGGGCGCACGCGCACTTCGGCAGGTTGGACGTGTTGGTCAACAATGCGGGCGTCAGCCTGCTGGCGGCCACCGAAGAGGCCGATGACGCGCAGATCCGCGAAGTGTTCGACACGAACTACTTTGGCATGGTGCGGGTCCTCCGGGCCGCGCTGCCGCTGCTGCGGCGGCAGGGCAGCGGACATATCCTGGGTGTCTCGAGCGGTCTCGGAATCGGGGCGATGCCGCTCATCGGCTTTTACAGCGCGACGAAGTGGGCGGTGGAAGCGCTGCACGAGGCGCTGGCGCAGGAGATCAGGGCATTCGGCATCCAGGTGACGATCATCGAACCGGGTGCCTACGCCACCGATTTCGGGAAGTCCGCGAGGATCGCGGAGGTCCACGAACCGTACGCAGACTTTCGGAAGCGGTTCATAGAGCGACTGGCCGATCTGGAGCGGGGGGAGCCGGAGGCAACAGCCGCCGCGATTCTCAGGCTCGTGGACGCGGAGAATCCGCCGCTGCGTCTGGCGCTGGGTTCCCAGCTTCTGCCGGGTGCGCGTGCTCTGTATGCCGAGCGCATCGCCACATGGGAGTCCTGGAAGGATGTCTCGAACGCAGCGCAGGGCCGGTCCGTGAAACATGCGGCCGGTTGGTAGCCGCTCCGTGGGCCGGCCGCGCAACATGCGGAGTCGGGCAGCGGCCTGCCAGCGCAACGTTGGTGGGTGCGCCCTCGCGCGGAGATATGCTATAAAGAATCCTCCCTTTCTGAGACATTCTGCAGCGGATTGTTTGCTGCAGTTGTTTCATGCTGGTTAGCTGCGGCGGTTCGGGAGTACGCAGAGATGTTATCGGGCTTGAAAGCCGCCACGCTGCGAAGACGGCCGTGACTGACCGCATGGCTGGGCCGGTCCGTCCGTCGGAGATCGTCCCAAAGCGGTCTCGCCGCAGGGTCGTGTATCCGGTCCTGATGGGGCTCGCGGCTCTGGCGGCGATCGTTCTCATCGTGAGCCTGGCGCGCCGGTCACGGTCTTCGGCCAAATCTGCGAGCATCCTGTCTCCGGCGGCTTCCGAGCGAACCGGCGGTGCACTTCGTCTTACCGGCAAGACAGAAGCCGTGGAATCGCGGTCCATCCTGGCGCCACTTTTGGCCGGCCAGCAGACAGGGACGCTGACGATCACATGGCTGGTACCCAACGGGACACGCGTGAAGCCCGGCGACCTGCTGGTCGAATTCGACCGCGCAGCGCAGATTCGGGATGCCATGGATAAGCAGGCGCAGAGCAGCGACGAGAACGATAAGGTGCTGGAGGCGCAGGCCAAGGAAATTGCCGACAGCGCCAAAGACGAGACGGACATCGTGCAGGCGGAAGACAGCCTGCGCAAGGCCCAGCTGGAGATGCGCAAAATCAGCATCGTGTCGCGCATCGACGCGGAGAAGACCCGCGAAGATCTTGATGAAGCGCAGGCTACGCTGGCGCAGTTGAAGGAGACGTTCAGCCTGAAGCGCAAGGCAGCGGCGGCTGCCATCCGCAGTCTTGAAATCGAGCGTGACCGGACCCGGGCGACCATGCTGCACGCGCAGGCGAACGCCGCTCTGATGGAGATCCACTCGCCCATCGGCGGTATCGTGGTGCTGAACAGCATCTGGAAAGAGGGCAACATGGGCGAGGTGCAGGAGGGCGATCAGGTGCGCCCCGGCGTTCCCTTTATGCAGGTGGTCAACCCGTCGACGATGGAGGTGCAGGTGAAGGTCAATCAGGACGACCTTCTCGCTTTGAGGGCAGGCCAGCCGGCGCGCGTCTATTTGGACGCCTATCCGGATCTGAACTTTTCAGGACATTTGGAATCCGTCGATCCCATGGGCCAGCCAGGGGACTTTTCGCCAGGAATGCGCACCTTTGCCGCGACCTTCTCGCTGGTAGGCAGCGATCCGCGCCTGATGCCGGATCTTTCAGCCGCCGTGGAGATTCAACCGGCTGATGCCACCGGCGGGAAGGATGGCGGACCGTGAGGGGCTCTCTGAGCAAGCTGATCCGGCGGCCCCAGGCCATCGGAGTTGCGGCGTTCCTGGTGTCCTGCGGGGCCATTGCCGGGTTCGTCCGCTATTCACGGCGTCCGCCTCCGACCGCGACCTATCGCGTGACGCGCGGAGAATTTCTGGACGTTCTTCAGCTTCGAGGCCAGCTCAGGGCGATGAAGTCGGTCGATATCAATGCCCCGGCCAACGTCGGTATGCTTCAGATTCTCAGCATCGCCAACGACGGGGCGCACGTGAAGGCCGGGGATGTCATTTCTCAGTTCGACCCGTCGAAAGCCAAACAGGATCTGGCGCAGGACAACTCGACGCTGAAATCGGCGCTTGCGGATATCGATCAGGCGCGGGCGCAGGCGCTGCTGACCGAAGAACAGGACACCACAGCCGTCATGAAGGCGCGTTTCGACGTGCAGACCGCTCGCATCAACGCAGGCGAGAAGGAAATTCTCTCGCAGATTGACGGAGCGGAAGCCGAACTGAAGCTTGCCGACGCCCAGCAAACGCTGAATCAGGCGGAAGCGAAGCTGAAGTCGGACCGGCTGTCGGATCGGGCGACCATCGCCGATAAAGTGGACGCCAGCCGCAAGGCGCGCTACGACGTGGAGCGTGCCTCACAGGCTCTGGCGGCCATGACGCTGCGCTCGCCCGCCGCGGGGATGATCACTCTTGTTCCGGTTTGGCACAATGGAGGCGTTGGACCATTCAAAGCCGGGGAACAGGCGTGGTCGGGGGCGCCGATCGCGGAAATCCCCTATGCCGCGTCCCTGCGTGTGACCACCCGCGTGGATGAAACAGAGCGGGGACGCCTGGCAGTGGGCCAGCCGGTGACGGTCCAGGTGGATGCCATCGACAACCGGCAGTTCACGGGCAAAGTGGTGAAGATCGGCACGATCGCCACGGAAGACTACTCCGCAGGCTGGCCGATCCCGCGCAACTTCGATGTGCAGATTGTGCTCCATCAGACCGACCAGCGTTTGAAGCCGGGCATGACGGTCCAGGTGACCGTCATTGTCGATCGGGTGCCGAATGCCATCAGCCTTCCCGCGCAGGCATCCTTCCTGCGATCGGGAGAGACAGTCGCTTACGTGTGGGATGGTTCGGCTTTCCGGGCGCGTCCCATTCAGATCGCCCGCAGAAGCCGGGACAGAATCCTGATCGCAGGCGGTCTGCGTGCCGGAGATCTGGTGGCGCTGAACGATCCAACAGCAACGGAGTAGGCCCATGAAGAAGACCAGACATACCCTGGCGTGGACAGTGGGCGGTGTGCTGCTGGCAGCGGCGGCGAGTCTGGCGGCAATTCCCCGCAACCGGCACGCGGATACCGGCGGCAGTGAGATCCCCCTGGCGGTGGTGCAGCGCGGCGAAATCAATCTGCAGGTGCACTCGACCGGGGAGTTGCAGGCCAGCCGCGTGGTGGTGCTCACGGCTCCAACCCTGGGCGGAGACAGCCTGCAGATCACGCAACTGGCAAACACCGGCAAACCGGTGCACAAGGGCGACGTGGTCATCGAGTTCGACCCGACGGAACAGCAGTACAAGCTGGAGCAGAGCCGTTCGGAACTCGAGGAGGCGCAACAGGAGATTATCAAGGCCAGAGCCGACGCCGCAGTGCTCACCGCCCAGGACAAAGTCGATCTGCTCAAGGCGCACTACGACGTGCGCAAGGCGGAGCTGGATGTCCAGAAAGACCCGCTGCTCAGCCAAATCGACGGGGAGAAAAACCAGCTTGCTCTGGAGCAGGCAAACCGTGTGCTTGCCGAAGAGGAAAAAGACATCCAGTCGCATGCCGATTCAGGCAAAGCGTCCGTCTACCTCGCACAGCAAAAATACGACAAGGCGAAGCTGGAGATGGACGAGGCGCAGCAGAACCTCGGCAAGATGAAGGTCGCCGCGCCGATGGACGGGCTGGTGTCGATCCAGAAAAACTGGCAAGCCGCGGGCGGGATCTACTTCACAGGCATGACACTGCCGGATTTCCGTCCCGGAGATGTCACCTATCCGGGAACGCCCATCGCGCAGGTTATCGACCCCATGGAGATGAACCTGGTCTGCCAGGTGAACGAGTCGGATCGCAGCAACGTGCACCCTGGCCAGGCCGTGGAGATCAACTTCTATGCGATGCCGGACAAGACGTTCCGGGGCAAAGTGAGCAACGTTGCGGGCATGTCGTCGCAGGGAATCTTCTCCGCGGCCAGTTCGGAGGGCACGTTTGCGGTGTCCATTCAGGTCGCTGATCTGGATCCGCGGCTGCGCCCGGGCCTCACCGGAGATGTGCTCTTTCTGGGACAAAGCCGGAAAAACCTGCTCTACATTCCGCGTATCGCAATCTTCGTGAAGGACGGGAAGCAGATCGTCTATGTCAGGAGGGAGAGCGATTACGATCCGCAGCCGGTGAAGATCCTGTACGAAAACGAAAGCCGGGCAGCGGTGGAGGGATTGAGGGAAGGCGATACCGTCGCACTGATCGATCCCACTGCGCCCATCCGGAACAACCCTTCCGGGGGAAGCTCCGCGACCGGAGGGACTTTCTGATGCCCACTCTGGAAACCGTGATTCCGTCGCGCCTGGGGTCGATTTACCGGCAGTGGACACGGGATGCGCAGCTGGGCATCCAGAACCTGATGGTGCACGGGCTGCGATCTTTCCTGACCATGCTGGGGATGATCTTCGGCGTTGCGGCGGTCGTGGCCATGCTGTCGATCGGGGCCGGCGCCCGGCAGAAAGTGATGGCGTTCATCGAACAGATGGGCGTCCGGAATCTGATCGTCGAAGCAAAGCAGACGCTGGAGTGGCAGGCACACGCGAAAATCCGCCGCACATCGCCGGGCCTGACCCTGCGGGACTTTCGCATTCTCGAGGACGATGTCTCCGGCATCGGCGCGGCAACGCCGCGGAAGAGCATGACACCGTCCACTCTGATTCCGAAATCCCAGCAGGACATGCCGGAGGTCTATGGGGTCGATCCTGATTATCAGACGATCGCCGGACTGCGCGTTCTCCAGGGCAGGTTTTTCACGGAGGAGGAGGAAAAGCGCGCGGCTCCGGTGTGCGTGCTGGGAGCGGCGGCCCGATGGAACCTCTTCGGAGCGGCGAATGCCGTGGGGCAATATGTCAAAGTCAACCAGCAGTGGTTCCGGGTGATCGGCATCGCGGGCTCTCAGCTGGCTGCGGGAACGGAGATCGCGGGCCTTCCCGAGACCGACGTGAACAACATTATCTATATGCCGCTGAATGCCGCACTGTTTCGACTGGAAGACACGTACAGCGATGTCCGCGATGAGATCGACGGGATTTACCTGCACATGGACGCCAATGCCGACATTCCCCAGGCGGAGCAAGTGGTGCGGGCTGTTCTCCGCTCCACGCATCACGGGGCCGACGACTACAGCGTCATCGTGCCAGCGGAGTTGCTGGCAGAACAAAAGCGGACGGAGCAGCTCTTTAATGCAGTGATGGTCGCGATTGCCTCGGTTTCGCTCATCGTGGGCGGCATCGGGATCATGAACATCATGCTGGCCAGCATCCTTGAGCGCACCCGCGAAATCGGGCTGCGCCGCGCTGTCGGCGCTCGCCAGTCGGATATCGTCCGCCAGTTCGTGGTCGAAGCCACGATCATCTCCATCGCCGGCGGAACGATCGGAGTCATTCTGGGCTTCATTGTTTCCCGCCTCATCGCGTGGCTCGCCGGATGGTCGACGATCGTCACGCCTGCATCGGTGGCGCTCGGTTTTATGGTCTCTATTTCAGTCGGACTCATCTTTGGCATTTATCCCGCCAGAAAGGCCGCGCGCCTCGATCCCGTGGAGGCAATCCGTTATGAATAATGGTCTGCCCTTCTCACAACCTGCTCTACCCCGCTCGCGTTCGATCGCCATGTTTCTGGAGCCTGCGCATGAAAGTTGGTCGTCCCGGTGTGCTTTCTCTCGCGTTTCTCACGCTGCTTCTGCCGCTGCATGCGCAGTCGCTGAAGAATTATCGCAGGGCGCTTCCCCAGGACGTGCTGTCCGGCAAGCTCGCTGATTCGCATCATCTGGGCGATTACGTGGTGAACGGCAAGCTCACTCTGGGGCTCCGGGATGCCATCCTTCTTGCGCTGGAGAACAACAGCAATGTGCGTGTGGAAGAGACTCAGATCGAGAACCAGCGGATGTCCGTGCTCGGCGCCTATGCGCCGTTCGACGCCCTGCTGCAGGGGATGCTGAACGTCAATCGATACTCAACGCCAGGGTATACGGCCTTGCAGGGTGTGGGCCAGTCCAGCGCATCGACGCTGAATTCCCTGAGCCAAATTGGGCAGATCAGCTATTCTCAGACCTTCTCCACGGGGACGAATTTTCAGGCGACGGTTTCGAGCAACAAGAACTCCACCAACAGCTCCTTCCTTTTCTACAATCCTTTTTACAGTTCCGACATCGAACTTCAGTTCACGCAGCCGCTTCTTCGTGGAGCGGGCCGCTTCGCCAACCTGGCCCCGATTATCATTGCGCGCCGCGAGCTCTCCGAGTCGGAGGAGAGCTTTCAGGCGGAGGTCAGCAACACCATCCTTCAGGTCGTGCAGCAGTACTGGGGGGCGGTGCAGGCGCAGGGCAATCTGGATGTGAGCCGGCAGTCCATGAAGCTGGCGCAATCCAGCTACGATCGGGATAAGAAGGCGCTTTCGCTCGGCGCTCTGCCGCCTTTGGATATTTACCGCTCGGAATCAGAGCTGGCGGCCAGACGCGTGGACATCATTCAGGCGCAGTCGAATCTGGTGCAGGCGGACGACGCACTGCGGCTGATCATCGGCGCTGACCAGGATGCGCAGTGGCGCTCCCTTCCGCTGGTTCTCACCGAAAACCCTGTGCCGCAGGGTGAACTCGAAAGCGTGAACGCCGATGCGGAGCTCGCTGAGGCGCTGGCCCGCCGTCCGGAAATCGCCATGTATGAGGATGCTCTCGAAGCCGACCATCTGAGCATCCGTCTTGCCCACAATCAACTCCGGCCCAACCTTTCGCTGCAGGGCTTCTATCAGACCAGCGGTCTCGGCGGGAACCAATACAACCTGACGACGGGGCAGCTGATTTCCACGGGCGGATTCAATTCGTCCTTCGGGCAGGTATTCGGTTTCGACTTTCCGGGCTACGGCGCGACGCTGAATCTGCAGTTCCCCTTCAGGAATCACCAGGCCGAAGCGGCGCTGGGCAATGCGCTGGTGGCGCAATCCCACGATCGCTACTCCTCCCGCCAGATCCGGGAGCAGATCACGCGAGACGTCGCCGATGCGGTCGTGCAGCTCAACCAGGCAAAACTGGCTCTGGAAGCTGCCAAGTCCAGCTACGGCCTGGCCCAGAAATCTCTGCAGGCGGACCAGCAGAAATATGAGCTCGGGGCGGAGACGATTTTCTTCGTGCTGGACTCGCAGTCGCGGCTCGCGCAGGCAGAATCCGTGCTGCTGCAGACGGAAGTGAGCTACCAGGTCGCGCTCGCCTCACTCAATTGGGCGACCGGCGACAATCTGTCTCCCTGGAGCATTCAGATTCGGGATTTGTCCAGGTAGTCGCAGCGCCGGGCCGGACGAAGGATGGGGTGAACTGAAAAGGCTCGCGCCGCGGATGACAGAGGTCCCGAATGGGATGGTGAATGCGCGGCTGAGGGTCTGAACGCTGCCCGGCTCTCCAGGCAGGTGGTTTGGTGGAGCTAGTCGGGATCGAACCGACGACCTCATCGTTGCGAACGATGCGCTCTCCCAGCTGAGCTATAGCCCCACAAGGCGGGAACAGACCTCTTTGATTTTACGGTATTCGGAGGTGGATCGCACCTGCCAGCTGCTGCCCGGGGCCCTCACACGGCCGGGGTGCCGGCAATGGTCCGGCGTACGCTTTCCCTGAGCTTCGAGCAGAGCGTTGCCACCTGGTCGATCGGCACTTCGCCCTGGGCGAGGTCCGGCGATCCGCCGCCGCGCAGGCCCATTTCCGCCAGCGCCTCCCGCAGCATCCGGCCGCAGTCGAGCTCCAGGCTGAGGCTGCGCGACATCACCACCCGCGCCGGATTGGCCTCCTCCGCGCAAAGGATCACCACGGTCTCCGGGGCAGCCATCGCGGTTCGCGCCGCCAGCATTTTCACGTATTCCCGGTCGCGGTCTTTCCACGAGCGCACGACGAGGCGCAACCCCTCTTCAATCGGCACTTCAACCGCCAGGCGCGAGGCATGGTACGAAGCCAGCTCCTCCCGCAGGTGCTGCCGCTCTTTGGCTCCGCTTTTGCTTTCCGCCAGCAACCGCGCAATCGCCGCGGGAACGTCCACGGCGCCCACGGACAGGGCGCCTGCGGCCTCCGAGAGCAACGCCAGATCGGCCCGCGCCGATCGCACTGCGCGCAGCCCGCAGACAAATTCCACGCGTGCGCCGCGACTCACCTTCTCGACGCTGCGCACGTGCAGTCCGCCAATTTGGCCGGTGGAACGAACATGTGTCCCTCCGCAGGCATTCCGGTCGCAGTCGGCGATAGTGACGAGACGAATCTCTCCTTCACGCTCCGGCAGCTTGCGCAGGACGCCGGCCGCCAACATGGTTTCCGCCTCGGCGCGGGCAACGTGGCTGACGGTCACCGGGCGATCCTCCGCAATGATCTGGTTCACCACGCGCTCCACGCGTTCCAGGCTGTGGCGCGCGGGCACGCTGCCCGCGAGATCGATCGTGGAGACGCTCTCGCCGAGGTGAAACGACACCGTCGGCAGCTGCAGCTCTTTCTGGAACACGGCGGACAGCAGATGCTGCCCGGTGTGCTGCTGCATGTGGTCGAAGCGGCGCTCCCAGTCGATCTGCCCCCGCACCTCCGTCCCTGCCGTCAGCGGCTTGCGGACAAAGTGCCAGACCTGGCCCTGGTCGTCCTCTTCCACTTGCTCGACCGGAACCTCCAGGGCCGCCCCACCCCGCGCGACGGCGGTGAGCGTGCCCTGGTCCATGGGCTGGCCGCCGCTGGTCGGATAGAAGGCTGTCCGGTTCAGGGCCAGTTGCCACACGGATTCGCCGTCACGCCGGGAGACTTCGCGCACATCCGTCACAACGGCATCGAATGCAGTCAGAAATGAATCTGCATAGTACAGACGCTCGGACATAAATGCCTCAGATTTCGCCAACGGGCACGGATGATCCCGTGACACGTCGGGGTGGACTGCCCCGGGGAAGGACTGGATATAGTGTAGTTCGAGACCACGTTTCCGCCGCAGGGCAAAATACGCGAAGGTGTACTCCGGAGTTTCGCTTCCGGCCTCCCGGGCCCCTCCCGACATGGACACTGCACTGATCTGGATCATCTCGCTGGCGAGCATCGCTCTGATGCTGGTGCGCCCCCGCGACCTCGCCGAATCCATCTGGGCCGGCTCCGGCGCTGTGTTGCTCCTGGCGCTCCGGCTAATCTCCCCCGGCACAGCCCTTCGCGCCGTGCACGAGGGGCTGGATGTCTGCCTGTTCCTGGCCGGGATGATGATCCTGGCCGAGCTGGCGCGCGGGGAAGGCGTTTTCGACTGGGTTGCGGAGATCGCCGTCGCGCACTCACGCGGCTCAGCTTCCCGGCTTTTCTTCTGGGTCTATGCGTCGGGGGTGGTGGTCACGGCGCTGCTTTCGAACGACGCAACCGCAGTCGTGCTTACCCCGGCAGTACTGGCCGCCGTGCGCCGCGCCCGCGTCGATGCACGCCCGCATCTTCTGGCCTGCGCGCTGGTCGCAAATGCGGCAAGCTTTCTGCTGCCGATCTCGAATCCCGCCAACCTCGTGGTCTTTGCCTCGCATCTGCCGGCGCTCGGCGCGTGGCTGCGTGGCCAGTTGCTGCCGTCGCTGGTTTCGATCGTCGTTACGTTCCTTGTGCTGCGTGTGGTATCGCGCCGACGCCTGGCCCAGCCTGTCACAGCCATCGACGAAGTCCGCAGGCTCACGCGCGCCGGCCGGTTCGCCCTGGCGGGAATTCTTCTGGCGGGGGCGGCCATGCTTGTCGCCTCGGGACTCGGCATTCCTCTGGGATGGCCGACGTTCGCCGCTGCCGGGGTTGCAATGGTCCTGGTAGCCACCCAGGATCGATCCGCCCCGCTCACCGCGGTCCGGCACGCCTCGTGGAGCGTTCTGCCGCTGGTGGCGGCCCTGTTTGTGCTGGTGGCGGCCCTGAATCAGGCAGGCATGATGCACGGCGCTGAGGCCGCAATGGCATGGATGGGAGGGGAGCCACACCAGGCTGCGAAATTCGCGGGTGCCTTCGCCGTGGCTCTGCTTTCGAACCTCATGAACAATCTGCCGGTCGGCCTTGCGGCGGGCGCAGCGCTTCGTCACGCGGGCCACGCGGGATTGCTGGCGCGGGCGGTGCTGATTGGGGTGGATCTGGGTCCCAACCTCTCGGTGACCGGTTCTCTGGCCACGATCCTGTGGCTCATCGCGCTGCGCCGCGAGAAGGCGGAGATCACGGCGGGGCAATTCCTGAAAGTCGGCCTCCTGGTGATGCCGGCCGCTCTCGCGCTCGCGCTTCTCGTTCTTCGTTAGGCCTGCGTTTATAATCGCCCCTGCGCGCTATGGAGAACTCGAACCCGATCCTGAACGGCCAGCAGGTGCTCGAAGTCACCGACATCATGGGCATTCTGCCGCATCGCTACCCTTTTCTGTTCATCGACCGGATTCTGGAAGTCGAGCGAAAGAAGCGCATCGTGGCCATCAAGAATGTCTCGATCAACGAGCCGTTCTTTCAGGGACATTTCCCTGGCTTTCCGATCATGCCGGGCGCGCTGGTCGTGGAGTCGATCGCGCAGGCCGGTGGCACGCTGCTGCTTCCCGAGGTTCCAGACCGGCAGAACAAGCTGATGGTCTTTACGTCGATCGAGCGCGCCAAATTTCGCCGGCCCGTCTTGCCCGGCGATCAGCTTCGCATCGAGATCAACGTCCTGAACTGGCGGTCGCGCGCGGTCAAGATGGAGGGCAGGGTGACCGTCCAGGGCCAGCTGGCCTGCGAAGCGATCGTGATGTGCCAGCTCGTTCCGCGGCCCGGCGGTCCGGCCGAATCCGCGCCTCAGGCGGTGGCGCAGGAGTGAGCATTCATCCCACGGCCATTGTTGCTCCGGGCGCCGTCGTTCCAGGCTCCTGTTCGGTGGGGCCATGGTGCACCGTTGGCCCGCATGTGGTGCTGGGTGAGGACTGCGAGCTGGTTTCGCATGTCGTCCTGGACGGCCATCTGACCGCGGGCGCACGCAATCGCTTTTATTCGTTTTCATGCGTGGGCGTCTCGCCGCAGGATCTGAAGTATCGCGGCGAGCCCACGGGTGTCGCCCTGGGCGACGATAATACGATCCGCGAATCCGTCACCATCTCGCGAGGCACCGAAGGCGGCGGCGGCATGACGCGGGTGGGAAGCCATTGCCTCATCATGGCCTACACGCACATCGGCCATGACAGCGTGATTGGCGATCACTGCATCCTGGCCAATGCTGCGACGCTGGCGGGGCATGTCACGGTTGAGGATTACGCAACGGTGGGGGCCCTTTGCCCGGTCCATCAGTTTTGCCGAATCGGCCGTTACGCCTATATCGGCGGAGGCACAACGATTACCCAGGATGTGCTGCCTTTCTCGCTGACCTCTGCAAAACGCGAAGTTCACGCGTACAGCGTGAACAAAGTTGGCCTGGAGAGGCGGGGTTTCGACCGGCAGAGGGTACGCGCCATCCACCATGCCTATCGTCTGCTGCTGGCCTCGAAGATGAACGTCGCTCAGGCGCTGGAAACGCTGCGCTCGGAAGGCATCGATTCGCCGGACGTTCAGTATCTGGTGGATTTCATCGCGGGGTCGGAGCGAGGGATCATTCGATAGACCGAATTCACGGCCGCTTTAAACGAAAGTGTGGAAAAAGCAAAAGGTTGCCGGGGGTAACCCCTGCTACAGCAACCGGGCGCCGGGGGTGCCCATAAGCTGACTAGTTATTGAAAACGCAAGGGATGTTTAGTTTCTGCCGATTGGACATCAATCAAGATGGGTTGAACAAGCCATCAACATCCGGCAGCGCAAACATCTTCCACATTTTTTTCCACAGTGAGAGACGGCGCGAAAAAGCGCCCGGAACCGACGGCCCTAACGGCCGCCGGCGGGCGCTTTCTCCTGGTCAGCGGCGTGGTTTCAGTGGGTGGTGGGGGCTGGCTTTCTGGCCGCCGGATTCGGCGCTGGAGCCGAGGGCACAGGAGCCGGGACGCCGGACTGTGCGTTGTACGCCGCAGTCACGTCGGAGGTGATGTCCGTCGTGGGCTGGAACCAAAAGACCGGGCTGTTCTGCTGGCTGGCATCGAGCACCAGTCCAAAGCCCTTCTGCTTGGCGAAGGTCGACATCGTGTTGAAGACCTTCTGGCCCACCTGCTGGAAAGTCTCCTGCCCATCCGACTGCTCGTCGTTACGGAGATCCTCGGCGCCGCGCTGCAGGTTCTTCGTGTCGTCGTCGATTTCCTTCAGCTTCGATTGGCGCTCGGCATCGGTGAGGGTGGCGCCGGAACCCTGCAACTGCTTCTTCAGGGCCTCGATCTTGTCGTTGAGCTGTTGCAGCGTCTGCTCGCGGGGCGCGTACTTTTTCTGGAGGTCGGCGAAATCGCGCTGGAACTCGTTGGTCTGAGCGACCGCCTGCTGGAAATTGATGATCGCCACTCTGGTGGTGCCGGTGGCGGGTGCAGGCTTAGCCGGGGCAGCCTGAGCAAACGCGCTGACGCCCAGGCCGGACGCAAGCACGCAAACGAGAGACAACATACGCTTCATGGATTTCGCAAACTCCTTCAGTTTTCCTGGTAGCCTCACTCCTGCTCCCCGAAAATCACCGGAGCAGGCTTCCGGCATCGATTGTCCCGGCCGGGAAGGCAAATTCGGCGGAACGGTAGTAGCGTTCAGGAACTTGAGCGAATTATAGGGCGCGCGTGCAGGGCCGTCAATCAGCCCTGTGGGGTCTCCCGCGCTCTGCAAAAGCCGCCCTCCAGCCTTCGCCATGGCAATACGCAACATCAGAATGTGGTACTCACCGTCAGGCGGAATGTCTTGCTCGGCTCGCGGAGGACGTACAGGCCGTTGTACAACTGCTCAGCTTCCTGGTAGGAGAAGGTACCGGCTCCGGTTCCGGGGAACATGCTGCGCGTGATGAGGTTGGGGCGCGTGATGGAGTCGTACAGCTTCAGGGGATTGACGGCGTAGTAGATCCGGAAGGGCGCGCGAATGATCGGCATCATCACGTCGAGCTCGCCGCCGACCGAATCACGAGGCACGTAATTGGTCCCGCCGATGGGCTCGATGATGTGGTCGAAGTGGATCTGCTGGCCGCCCTGGCAGGTTCCGTTCACGTAGTTGGGGCAGCCATAGAGCGGCGCGTTCAGCGCGTCGATTCCTTCCGGACTCTCGAGCAGCTGATTCCTGTCGACCGCCATGTTCATGCCGAAATCGTTGAACAGGTTGAAGGCGACGGTGCGGCCGTAGATCGGGATCACATACTCCATGTTGTTGGTGAAGTTTGTGTCACCGCCGATGGTGGCAATGCCGTACACCGGAATGGGTACCTGGATATCTCCGAGGGTTGGGTTGGTAGGATCGCGGGGCACTGGGCTGCCGTCGGGATTGACGAGAGTGAACATCACCCGCGTGGGCACATACCCGTAAGGAGAGACGGTGCGATCGTCGAATCCGCGGAGATCGGCCTCGCCACCGGCAACCGGCCGGTCGAAGGGCGGCGCCACGTCGCCGCTGAATCCGGCGATATAGGTCAGCTGCATGCGAATGCCGAAGGTGTTTCGGCCCTGCTTGTTGAACCAGAAGCCCTTGACGGGCGCGTAGCGCTTGTATTCCACCACCGGCCGCACGTAGCGCACGCTGCCCCAGATGCCGGCCAGCTGCACGCTCGCGGCCAGGGACTGCCCGGTATGGGGCAGGAAGGTGCTGTCCACATTGCTGGAACTGTAGCTGAAGAGCACTGAGCTGTTGATGATCCCTTCCAGCGAGTTCTGCCCCTGAATGCCGCTGCGGAAGGCCAGGGTCTGGAAGAGGTTGGTGGAGGCTGCGTTGAACGCCCGCACCGACGAGCTGTCCCAGGAGTAGGTGCCGCCCACGCGCGAAAAGCCGAAGAGGTTGAAATGCCGCAGCGGATAGCTGATCGACATGGTGAAGCCTTTTCGCGACTGGTTGTAGTTCTGCAGCAGCGACGTTTCCGCGGCGCTCAGATTCGGATTCGCGCTGCCGGTGAGCGAGTAGCTCTTGGAGGCGTTGTAATCGGTTTTCTGGTCGAAGATCTGGAAGCCGAGGTTGAGCGGCTTGTTGCGGATGTAGGGCTCGTCGAAGGAGAAGCCGAGGTTTTTCGCGAGGCTGCCGGCGTTCGCCTGCACGCTCAGCGTCTCACCCAGTCCGAGGAAGTTATTGGTTGAATAGTTGAGACCGAGAAAGGCTCCGGAATAGCCGCTGACGCCGCCGTTCAGGCCGATCTCGTTCTTGCCCTTTTCCTGCACCTTGAGCAGCAGGTCGACGGTGCCGTTTTCCGTATCCTGGTGGGTCTCGGAATCCTGATCCACCTTCAGCGGATTGAAATAATCCAGCTGATTCAGCCGCAGCAGGCTGAGCTCCCACAGGTGACTGTTGTAGACCTGGCCTTCCTGGAGCAGCAGCTCGCGGCGAATCACGAAATCGCGGGTGATGGTGTTGCCCTGGAACTCGATGCGCGAGACGGTGAACTGCTTGCCTTCATCGATGTCGATCTCCCACTTCACGGTGTGGTTCGCCTCGTCGAAGGTGGGGTTGGGCACGGGCGTCATGTTGATGTAGCCGAGCTGGCCGTAGGCCTTGCGCAGGTTGTCCAGCCCCTTGCGGAAGGCGGTCATGTTAAACCAGTCGCCATCTTTCATGTTGAAGATAGCGCGCAGAGCCTTCGTGTTCGTGACCTGCTTGTTGCCGACGAAAGTGATCCCCGCGAGGCGGTAGCGCTCGCCCTCTTCGATATCCATGTGGATGTCGATGCGCTTACCCTTGCGCGGACGGAAAGTCAGCAGCGACAGCCCCGACTCGTTGCGCAGATGCGTGGTGGGGGCGCCGACCGGGCCGCCGCGCAGATACCCGCGATCTTCATACGCCGCCCGCACCCGCTCCGAGTCCTCTTCCAGCTTGCTGGCATCGTAGGTGCGCGCGAAGAGGTTCTCGAGGAAGATGGAGTGCGGAATCCCGATCGGCCGCAGGTTCACCATCGCCCGCCGCAGGACTCGCGAGCTCACGTGCTGGTTTCCGCTGAAGGTAATTTTGCCGACCTTGACGGTGGGCCCTTCTTTCACCTGGAACACCAGGTCGACCGTAGCCGGGGGAATGTCCTTCACCTCCGGGCGGACCGTCGCGAACTGGTGGCCGTGCTCGGCCTCCATCTGCTCGATCACGGTCACCGCGTGCGCAATGCGTGCCGGGTCGTACTGGCTCTCCGGAGTCAGGCCCACCTTCTCCTTCTTGTACCGGTCCATGATGTCGGACTCGGTAATGGAGTTCAGGCCTTTGTAGCTGATGTCGCGAATCAGGGGCTTTTCCCGTACGTAAACATCCAGGATCACGCCCTGGGGCGTATCTTCCTTCTCGATCCGCACATCCTCGAAATAACCCGTGTTCCACAGCGAGTTGAAGTCACGCTCCACGGTCAGCGGATCGTACGGCTCACCCACATGGCTGAACATGCGGGCCTTGACCGCTTCCTGGGGGATGCGGCGTGTGCCGATGACTCGGATTTCGATAATGGTATTCGGCGAGCTGGCTGCTGCCTGAGCGCCCGCATCCGGCGCCGCCTGCGCGGTGAGCGGGGTAGCCCCGAATCCACCGGCAATGACCACGGCCAACACCAGGGCCTGCCCCAAAAGACGGCGCATCTTCCAGCCTGCAACGTGCGGGGAGCCTGGGCTCCAGAAGTTCACGGAAAAAATAGGCACACCCTCACTGCTCAAGATCCAGCCAATCTTTGGGAAAAGGCGATTATATCAGCGCAAATCGTGGGGATGCCCGTCCAACCGTCCGTTCCAACCGCTGCGCCAGCCCCGGCGCCCAAAGGCAGCTCCATTCCCCACTCCAACCACACGCACCGGAACTGCTCCTGACCGGTCCGCACCCGAATTACTTGCCGCAAAACCGCGAATCCAATCCATCCAGGTCCTGCCCGCGCTCACAGCCCGGACTCTGTTTCGTCGAGGCACGGCATCTCTGAAATTGGTTTTAGTCTATCGGAATCGCTGGTGGTTCGGGTGTGGATCAGTCCACCCTGCGAACCTCTACCAGAACGGAGTAAAAGACCGGACCGCCGGCGAGGTCGCTCACCCGCTGGGAAGTGAGCAAATTCACGTTGTGTCCGCCCACGGAAAGCTTATTCCAGTTCAGCCTCGCCGCCACCACGCCCTGCGGGACACTCGCCGCGCCGGTGACGACCATGGCCTTCAGCCTCAGGCGGCCGCGATCGTTGAAGACCTCGATCGCGTCACCGTCCGCGATGCCGCGCGACGCCGCGTCCGCGCTGTTCATTTCCAGCGCATCCCGGTGCCTGGCTTCCATCTCCTGATGGACTTCCAGATTCGCGAAGGTCGAATTCATATAGTTGTCCGCTTTGCGCGGCAGGAACTCCAGCGGATAGCGCTGACTGGCGGCAACGTGCCGCGATTCGGCCGCGGGACGAAACGCCGGCAGCGGATCGATCCCCTGCGCGGCCAGCGCCTCCGAATAGAACTCGATCTTTCCGCTGGGTGTATCGAAGGGTCCCTCTGCAAACGGCTGGAAGTGCGCGCCCGGTTGTTCCTGGTCGAATTGCAGCCGCTGCGCGCCACCCGCCGCCCGCAGCGTCTCCGCGGTGATTCCTTTCATCCACGGATGCTGCTTCTCCGGGGCGTTCGCCCGCAACGCCTGCGCGATCAGATCGTCCTCCGATTCCCGGAAGCAGGCTTCCTCGAATCCCATTCGCTGCGCCAGCTGCCCGAAGAGCCAGACATTCGATCGCGCCTCGCCCAGGGGTGCAATTGCCTGCTCGGAAAGCTGCACGTAATAGTGCCCGTACGCACCCTGAATGTCTTTGTGCTCGAGAAACGTGGTTGCGGGCAGCACGATATCCGCGTAATCCGCGGTGTCGGTGAAGAATTGCTCGTGCACGACCGTGAAGAGGTCCTCGCGCTGCAGCCCGCGCAGCACCGCAGCCTGATCCGGCGCCACGGCTGCGGGGTTCGAGTTGTAGACGAACAGCGCCTTGACTGCGGGATCGCGCAGCTCCGTCAGCGCCTGGCCGAGCAGGATCATGTTCACCACGCGCGAGGGACGCCGCAGCGGACTCGCCAGCATGAGGTCCGGCCGCTCCAGCGCCTCGCCGTCAAAGCGGAATGCCCCGCTGGTGGAAAGCTGCAAGCCTCCGCCACCATGCTTCCACGCTCCGGTCAGCGCCGGCAGCATCGCGATGGCCCGCACCGCGGCGCCGCCGTTGTCGCTGCGCTGCACTCCGTAGTTCAGGCGGATCACCGCCGGCTGCGTCGTCGCGTAATCCCGCGCCAGCCGCTCCACGTCCCCGACAGCGATTCCGGTCAGCGCCGCGACTCGCTCCGGCGGATACTCCGCTGCGCGCTCCCGCAGCTTCTCGAATCCGTGCGTCCAGCGCTCCACGTAGTCGCCGTCGTACAGCCGATCGCGCACCAGGATGTGCATCATTCCAAGCGCCAGCGCGGAATCCGTCCCGGGCCGGATCGCGATGTACCAGTCCGCCGCGCGCGCGGTACGCGTCGGATACGGATCGATCACGACGAGCTTCGCCGCGTTGCGCCGCGCCTCCTCGACAAATGGCCACAGGTGAATATTGTTGCCGTGGATATTCGCCGCCCAGGCGAGGATCAGTTTCGCGTGGCGAAACGCCTCGGTATCCGTTCCCAGCTTCCGTCCGTAGACGGAAACCAGCGCCTGGCCACCGGTTTCCGAGCAGATGGTCCGGTCCAGTTGCGAGGCGCCCAGCCGATGGAAAAACCGGCGGTCCATCGATCCATAGCCGAGCTTGCCGATCGTCCCCGCATACGAGTACGGCAGGATCGATTCCGGTCCGCACTTCTCGGCAATCGTCTTCAACCGCTCCGCAATCGTGTGCAGCGCTTCGTCCCAGCTGATGCGCTCGAAAGCTTCCGCCTCGCGTCCCTGCGCCAGCGGCCCTTTGGCCACGCCCGCACGTCGCCGCATCGGATAGAGGAGCCGGTCCGGCGCGTACACCCGGTCAAGATACTTCGCCACTTTTCCGCAGAGAAACCCGCGCGTGACCGGATGGCTCGCGTCGCCGCGCACGCGCGTCGCCCGCCCCAGCTCATCCACCGTCACCAGCACTGCGCAGGAGTCGGGACAGTCATGCGAGCAGACAGCATGCACAGTCTTCGGGGGCATATCGCGATTATAGGTTGGATCGTACGAGAACTTTCTGGAATCGTGACGGGCCAGCAGGGACCATTATTCCGGGACGCGGTCCCGCTGCGTCGATGGCGCCGAGATCACCAGAAACCGAATCTCATCACCACTGTCGTTGCGCGCCTGGTGCACCACTTCCGGTGGAATCTCGATCCCATGCCGAGCGGCGACCCGACAGACCGCGCCTTCGATCTCCATCGTGAGCTCACCTTCGAGCACGTAAAAGAACTGCCGCGCCCGGCGATGGTGATGCCGCTGCTCCTGAGAGCCAGGAGGCATGCGCTCCTCGATCACGCTCAATCTCTCTGTGCGCACCAGGTGCCAGCCATCGCACAGGCCACCCCAGAGGTAGTGATCCGCGCTCAACGTGCTCACCGCGTCCATCGCTCGTCTCCTCACCCCTGCGCGGCCCGCATCGCGGCTTTTTCCGGCCCGGCAGCCGCCCCCGCCACGGGCAGCGTGAACAAAAACGTCGTTCCTGCTCCCATCTCGCTCTCTGCCCGAATCGTCCCGCCGTGCGCCAGCACAATGTGCTTCACAATCGCCAGCCCCAGCCCGGTCCCACCCGATTCCCGCGACCGCGCCTTATCCACGCGATAGAACCGCTCGAAAATCCGATCCAGATGCTCGCTGGCGATGCCCTGCCCAAAATCCTGGACGGAAAACTCGACCATCCCGTCCTGTGCCCGCGCAGCCACCAGCACGCGCCGGCCGCCTGCGCCGTACTTCATCGCGTTCTCGATCAGATTCCCAAACACCTGCGTCATCGCGTCCACGTCCGCCAGCACCAGTTCCGGCGTCGTCTCTCCGGCCTCGAGGGAGACGCCTGACTCCACCACCATCCCCGCCAGGGACTCGATGGCATCTTCCACCAGCGCCGAGGCTCGCACCGGCTGCACCGTCAGCTTGTGCTCTCCCGATTCCACCTGAGCCAGCGCCAGCAGGTCTTCCGTAAGGCGGTTCACGCGCCGCGCATTCTTGAGGATGATGGCCATGAACTCGCGCCCGTGTTCCGACAGATGGTCTTCATCCTCGAGCAGCGTCTCCACGTAGCCGGAAATGGAGGTCAGGGGTGTCCGGAGCTCATGGGAAACGTTGGCGATAAAGTCCCGCCGCATTTTCTCGGCACGCTCGATCTCCGTCACATCGTGCAGGACAGCCACGGCGCCGCCGTCCGGGGTCGGGGCCGCACTCACTTCGAAGACTCTGCCCGGAACGGTCGACAGCGCGCGGCCGCCGCGGATCCGCCGCTCCCGGAGTGCAGCTTCCACGCACTTCAACACCTCGGGATCGCGCAGGCTCATCACCAGCGCGCGCCCGGCTCGATCCACGCCCGGCGCGATGCGCTGCATCACGGAGTTGCTCCAGCTCACCTGGCCGTTGCGGTCCACGGCGACCACGGCTTCCTGCATGGAATCCAGCAGGGCCGCCAGCTCTCTCTGTTTACTCTGGAGTGCTTCAAAGGAGCGCTCCAGCCGCGATGCCGTCGCGTCCAGGGCCTTGGCCACGTCGCCCAGCTCGTCGCCGCTCTCTTCGGCGATGCGCGCCTGGAAATCGCCGCCGGCAATGCGTCCGGAGAATTCAACGATGCGCTGCAGGCGCCGGGACATTCGTCTCGCGACCCAGGCTGAGACGAGCGTTGCCAGCGCGAGGGACAGCAGTGACGCCAGCAGCAGATCGCCCCGCAGAACGTGCAGCGCTCGCTCCTGCTGGCCCGGCGTCATCTGGGCCACCCGCGCCTCCTCGTGCAGGGAGTGGCCCACAATATTGCGGAAAGAAAGGTCGAGCACGGCCGTGCCGAGGCACAGCACCAGGACAAACGACAACAGCAGTTTGGTGAAGAATCTGCCCGTCACGCGACCATCCCGGTTCCGGATGACGCCATTATCGCGCGTCGTCCGCCGAGGGCCCGTACATGCCCGGGACCGGCACGTCGAGGAGCCTGAGGTAAACGCTCAACTGCCCGCGATGGTGGATCAGATGGTCCATGAAGACTCGACGCAGGGCCATGGCTCGCGGCAGCTCGACCATGGTGCGATCGCCGAACTTGAGCGTCCAGGTTCCCGACAGGTGCTGCTCCCCCAGCCCGACGATTGCCTGTTGCGCATCGGCGCGGGCCTTGTCGAAGTGCGCGAGGAGCTCGTTCGCCGAGGCGGCAACGAAGGGCACCGCGTTGGCGGGGCGTACAAAAACATCCGTGGTGGCAATCGACACGCAGCGGTTCGGCAGGTCGGCCACATGGGACGCAAGCCGGCCGAGCGTCATCGACCTTTCATGCGGCTTCCAGCCCAGGCTCGAGTCCGGCACGCGCTCCAGCATGCGCCGGGTGCCGGCCATTTCCTCGTCGAACTCCTGCAGCAACAGGTCCTGAATTGTCATGATTCCTCCGGACCCGGCTGCCAGCAATCAACTGGCTGCGGCGCGCTCCATCACCCTCGGAATCTCGAATCGATAACCAGCCCCGCGCACGGTTTTCAAATAACGCGGATTTTCCGGGTCTGATTCGATTTTCTCGCGAATCCGCCGAACGTACACGTCGACCGATCGCGGCGTCACAAAGCGCGCATCGCCCCAAACGGCATCGAGAAGGTGGTCGCGGCTGAAAACGCGCCCAGGGTGCCGCGCCAGATAATCCAGCAGCCGGAATTCCGTCGCCGTCGTGGTCGTCAGCTCGCCCTTCACCTTCAGCTGCATGGCGCCGGCGTCGATCTCGACGTCCTCGAATGCCACCGCCGTCGGCTGTGCCGGCCGCTCGAACCGCCGCAGCACCGCCTTCACCCGCGCCAGGAGTTCCCGGGGCGCAAAGGGCTTGGTTACGTAATCGTCCGCACCCAGTTCCAGGCCCAGTACGCGGTCGTTCTCACTGGCCCGCGCCGTGACGAAGATGATGGGCACGGTGCTGAGCGTCGAGTGGTTCCGCAGCCGGCGGCACAAATCCAGCCCGTCGCCTCCTGGGACCATGATGTCCAGCAGAAACAGGGCCGGAGCCTGCCTCTCCGCATCGGGAATGATGGTGCCCGGCGCGGGGTACATCCGCGCCTGGAATCCGGCCGCCTCCAGATGATGCTGGATCAGCCTCGCGATATCGGCATCGTCCTCAAGCACAAAGACGGTCTGGCTCAAGCGAGTGATTCCTTTCCGGTGTTCCCGGCCATGCCGGAATCATCCGGCTTCAGCCTATCGCAGCCAGGCAAACAGAATGCAAATGTTCTGTTAATTCGGAGGCGGACGCCCAGAGGAGCATTCCGCGGCTCGATCGCCGCGGGCTGCTGTTATGCGTAGAAATTCTCGAAGAGCTGGCTGACTGTCCCGTAGCATTCGCAGGCCGCGTCTTCCAGGCGCCGGTGGTCGAGAATCTGGATCTGCCCGCGCCGGTACGAGATCAGCTTGCGGCGGCGCAGCGCTCCCGCTGCCAGCGTCACGGTGGTGCGCCGCGATCCCAGCATGTCCGCCAGGAATCCCTGGCTCAGCATCACGCTGTTATTGCCGGTCAGGTCCTGCGCCGTGAGCAGCCATCGTGCCAGCCGCTCCTCCGCCCCGTGGAGCCGGTTGCAGGCCGCAATCTGCGAGAGGATCATGCTGCGCCGGTGAACGCATCGCTGGATCAGCTGCCGGAGCGCCGGAACCACTTCCATCTCCGTTTTCAGTTCCGGGAACGGCATCCGCAGCGCCTTCAACTCCACCTGCACCACGCAGCGCGCCGGGCCCTGCGACCTGCCGCCCAGCAGGTGCCACGCCGGCACCACGCCTTCGTTGCCGCACATGCCCACTTCGGCGCTTCGCCCGTCCGACATCGATACGATCTTCGATACCAGTCCCGAGGTGATGAACCATGCATACCGCGGCGCTTCCTCGGCTTCGTACAGCACGGTACCCGTCGGAACCGCTACCTCTTCCATCCGGGATAACAACGAATCCCGATACGGCTGCGGAAGTTTTTCCAGCAGGAGGTTTTCAATCCGATGCTGACCCATATCCTCCCTTGCCCCTCATGAGCAAGGACAATGCTGAACCCCAGCAAAAAGTCATTGCCGCAGAAGATACGTGCTGATTGCGGTGGATTGCGACTTTGCGGATTATAGGGAGTCGTGCCGAATTTTTATGTTCGCTATCAAACAGTAATGTTCGGTATTAGACCGACTGCGTCACCGGATAGCGTCTATCTTTCCGCTTGTCCCACCTGCCATTTTTTGATGCAGGCGAGGCACCAAACCCGGGCCCCCGGCAGTAATTCTCCATTCTGAATCGAAGCCTTGTTCACGCAATCAAAAAATATCGCCTCACGACCCTTTTTTAGCCAGGACTCAGGCGTTTGCGCGCTTCCGCCTGGCAACTCCGCTGACAGCTGTGACGTCTGCGAGCCATGGAATTAACAGACTGACATGGACAACTTTCGCCGGACAGGCGCGGATTGGCGGCTCACGCGTAATTTTGCGCGGTTGCGGCCATCGGAACCTGGGGGTTGCCGGGCCACGCAGGGAGTTTGTTGAATGCATGCTCGCCCGGAAATCCTCTGTTTCGGCGCTGACCCCGTCCTCAACCGGACCCGGCGCCTGATCCTCCAGCCTGCCTTTGACGTCTGCGTGGCCTCCACACTGTCTGAAGTGGCATCCTGGCTGCAGGAGCGCCGTTTCCGCGTCATCCTTCTTTGTCAGACTCTCGACCTGGACGACGCGCGCTCTGCCCTGGAATTGGCGCATACGCTCAACCCCGAGTCACGGATCCTGGCCCTTGAGGAAGGCAACCCGCGGCTGTTTTTGCGCGCGCCTCACCAGGAAGTTCGCCTCGACGGTCCCGCCGACCTGCTGCGCAAGGTCGCCTCGCTGGCCGGGGTTCGACTGCCCGAGCGGGTCGCGCCCGAGCTGCCCAGGCCCTCGCGCAAGGCGCCCTCCGCGGAGTAGCGGCAGGAAGGCTGATTTTCAGGATCCGAACTGTGAACCACGAGAGCTGGCCTGGCAGGGCTCAATGCGCATGGTGGCCGTGCGGGTGCCCGTGCGCATGGTGGTGCTGCTCCTCCTCCACCGAGATCAGGCAGCCGTGGGCCGTCTCGCACACGACGTGCTCGAACTGCAGCGTCGTGTGATGGATTCGGAACTTCTCTCGCAGTACTTCGTTGATGCGGTCCAGGATCCGATTGCTTTCCGATGGAGGGATGTCCGCGATGGTGACGTGGCTGGCGAGCGCGTGACTGTGCGATCCCAGACTCCACACGTGCAGATCGTGCACGTCCTCCACGCCGTCGATATTCTCGAGCGTCTCGCGAATATCGCCCAGCGAAAGCCCGCGCGGCGTGCCTTCCAGCAGGATATTCAGCGTCTCGCGCACGATTCCCGCCGAGGACCACAGGATCAGCGCCGCGATCGCCAGCGACAGGGCCGGATCGACCCAGGTCGCGCCGGTGATCAGAATCGCGGCGCCGCCCGCAATCACCGCCGCTGTCGACAGCGTGTCGCCCAGCATGTGGATGAACACGCTGCGAATGTTGACGTCGTGGCTGACCTTCCACAGCGCTGCGGCGATTGCCCCATTCATGACCACGCCGGCCGCGGCCACGTAGATCATGGTGCGCGGTTCCACCGCTTCGGGCCGGCTGAGCCGTTCCACCGCGTCCCATGCGATCCAGACGGCGATTCCAATCAGCGTGACCGCATTCAGGAACGCCGCAAGAACGCCGGCGCGCTGGTACCCAAAGGTCTTTTGCTCCGTCGCCGGCCTCGTCTGGAACCACACGGCCACGAACGAAAGGACGATCGCCAGCGCATCCGAGGCGTTATGCCCGGCTTCGGACATCAGCGCCAGCGAGTGCGCGCGCAGTCCGGCGAGCAGCGTCAAAACCACGTACCCGATGGTCGCAATCAGAGAAAGGCGCAGAACCCGTTGCATCGCTCGCGTATTCGCGCCATGAACATGCATATCGATATTCAGTCTGGAGCCGCAGCCGGATTCAGTCCAGAGGAGCCGCCCTTAAAAATTACGGAGCTGCCAACGCCGGCGTGCGGGGGGGCGGCGTCCGCGTCGAAGGCCCCGCATTCTCGAACCTGCGCAGTCCGCTCCAGTTCTCCGCCACGACAATGCTGTTCTCCGGACGCCGGATGTCGTAACGCACCGAGCAGGGGAATCCGAACCGCAGGTCCTCCGCCTTCACCACATCGCGCAGAGCGGATACGTCCTGCGAGCACTCGTATTCCACCCCGCCAATCTCATATTGGTAGAGAACGAAACGGACATCTGCCGGTTGCCCGGCACCCTCGGCCTGCGCGGTAATATCGAGGATCGTCCCGTCGATGATCCGCCCGCTCCGCACCAGCAGCGCGCGGCGTTCCCGCTCCAGTTCTTCTTCGCTGGGCCGGCGCCGGAACCTCTTCCACGCCACCGCTCCCGCCACGCACACCAGTCCCAGAACCGCGGTTCCTGTCCAGCCCGGGTGCCGCAGAGGAAATACGTGCAGCTCATGTTGAGCGGAAACAAGCGGCAGAGACATGCGGCGAGGCAGAGAAAGCATGAGGAGCATCCGAAAAAACAGCAGGATTACCTGAAGAATAGCTCAGTTTTGCCCCTTCGGCGGCTGGGTTCGATCCCCTTTTCGTTGCAGGTAACCCCGTTTCGCACCGGGGTATGAACCGCGCCACGCAGGGTGGGATCGGGGCATGCCTCGATCGATCCCTGCGCTATACTCAAAACAGACATGTTGGCTCGCAGACTTTCCCAGACGGCCGCGCAGAGCGGTCGTTTTTCCTTCAGCGCGAAAGCTTCCCCCGAGGTTTCCAGCCGCCCGCGCGTCCGCTCCACGACCGTCATCTGCGTCCGACGCAATAGCTCCGTTGTGATGGCGGCCGACGGCCAGGTCACCATGGGCGAGGCCGTCTTCAAGCACACCGCGAAGAAGATCCGGCGCCTCTATCAGGACAAAATCCTCGCCGGATTCGCAGGTTCCACCGCCGACGCGTTCTCGCTCTTCAGCCGCTTCGAGAGCAAGCTGGAACAATACGCCGGCAATCTGGGCCGCTCCGCCGTCGAGCTGGCCAAGGACTGGCGCACCGATAAGATGCTGCGCTCTCTCGAGGCCCTGCTCGTCGTCTCCGATGTCTCGCAGACCTTCCTCATCAGCGGCTCCGGCGACGTGATCGAGCCGGACGAGGGCATCGCCGCCATTGGCAGCGGAGGCTCGTACGCTCTCGCCGCCGCGCGCGCGCTCATGGATAACACCGAACTCGGCGCCCGCGATATTGCCGAGAAGGCCCTGCGCATCGCCGGCCAGATCTGCATTTATACGAACGACAAAATTACGATCGAAGAGCTGCACGCCTAGGCCGATGAAAGTGATCCAGCATCAGAGTCCGACGCCAGCCACCGAAGACACTCACCGGTTTCAGCCTCTGTGCTTTGTATCAGGGCACGACTTGAGTCGTGCCGTACAGGCCGCAAATATTCTGGGGCTTTAGCCCCTGAGATGGATCATTAGAGTATGGCCATTTATCTTCCCGGAACTGCCGAAGACCAGGAGCTCTCGCTCGAAGAGCTCACGCCGCGCGAAATCGTCGCCGAGCTGGACAAGTACGTCGTCGGGCAGAAGGCCGCCAAGCGCGCCGTGGCCATCGCCCTGCGCAACCGCATGCGCCGCCAGAAGCTCACCCCCGATCTCGCCGACGAGATCATGCCCAAGAACATCATCATGATCGGCCCCACGGGCGTGGGCAAAACCGAGATCGCGCGCCGGCTCGCGAAGCTCACCAACTCGCCGTTCCTCAAGATCGAAGCGTCGAAATTCACTGAGGTCGGCTACGTCGGCCGCGACGTCGACTCCATCGTCCGAGACCTGGTTGAGATCGCCATCGACATGGTCCGCGAAGAGAAGCTCGAGGAAGTCGAAGACCGCGCCGAGATGAACGCCGAGGAGCGGCTGCTGGATCTGCTGCTGCCTCCTCCCGCAGCACCCGCGCAGCCCGCCCCCGGAACCACCCCTTCGCCCATGCAGGTCGACGGAAACACCATCACGCTGCCCGCTCCTGGCGGATCAGCATCCGGCGCGGCGAACGACTCGCACCACCGCACCCGCGAGAAGCTCCGCCAGCAGTTTCGCGAGGGCAAGCTCGACGATCGCCAGGTGGAGATCGACGTTCGCGAGAAGAACACCCCGTCCTTCGAGATCATCTCCAATCAGGGCGTCGAGGAGATGGACGTCAACATCCGCGACATGCTGCCCAACATCTTCGGCCAGCGCACCAGGAAGCGGAAGATGAAGGTCTCGGACGCCTTCGACTACCTCGTCCAGGAAGAAGAAGGCCGCCTGATCGACATGGATCAGGTCACGCGCCTCGCCGTCGAGCGCGTCGAAACCTCCGGCATCGTCTTCCTCGACGAAATCGACAAGATCGCCGGCCGCGAAGGCGGCCACGGCCCCGACGTCTCCCGCGAGGGCGTCCAGCGCGACATCCTCCCCATCGTCGAAGGCACAACGGTCAACACGCGCTACGGCATGGTGCGCACCGACTTCATCCTCTTCATCGCCGCCGGCGCGTTCCACGTCTCCAAGCCCAGCGACCTCATCCCCGAGCTGCAGGGCCGCTTCCCCATCCGCGTCGAGCTGCAGTCGCTCACCGTCGAGGACTTCGTCAAGATCCTCACCGAGCCCAAGTCCTCGCTCGTCCGCCAGTACACCGCGCTGCTTGAAACCGAAGGCCTGAAGCTCGAGTTCACGCCGGAAGCCATCGCGGAGATGGCCGAGTTCGCCTTCCGCGTCAACGAGTCGACGGAAAACATCGGTGCGCGCCGCCTGCACACCATCATGGAGCGCGTCCTCGACGAGATCAGCTTCCTCGCTCCCGATCTGACCCGCGCCCAGGCCAGGAAAGATCAGGCCGGCGAGCAGAAAAACGGAGGCACACTGGTCGAGCTGGCCGCCGTCGGCGAAGGCACCACGGCGCCGCTGCCGGTGATCGAGCGCGAAACTGCGAGCGGGTCGGAAAAGGTCGTCGTCATCGACCCTGACTACGTGCGCCAGATGGTTGCGGGGATTGTGAAGAACCAGGATTTGTCGCGGTACATTTTGTAAGCCGCGCAACCGGCTGCTCGAAGCGTCCGTGCAGCCGGCGATACGCGGCCCATGGCCAGCTGCTCTATGAGGCGTTAGCTGGCTCCGGGCTCGCGGCGGTCCAACTCTTCCAGACCAGGAATCCGATGCCGCCTTCGCCGCCCAGGATCAATGCGAGAAAAATGTAATTCGGCCAGTGATGTCTGTACTCCGCGTAGAGCTTCCAGTAAGATTGCGCGCCTCGCTGGGCTTCATCGTTGGAGGCATCCCACGTAAGCGGCCCTTCTGGAAAAGACTGGTAAGCCTGGGTGCGAGTATCAAATACGAACTGAAGGACGCTGGAAGTCTTGAAGTCGAACTGGGTCCCGACAAATTTCCCGTCGACGAATTGCAGATCCATGATTGAGCGGACATAGCCCGGGCCCGCGATGGGGACATCGGTTTGCGCGCCTGGGGCTCTTATGTAGCCGTCATACGTATTATGGCTGCCCAGAACATAACCATTTGGCAGGGTGACGTAGGGGTCCCCACTCAGCCCACAGTCCTGATGCGCTAACTTGTTAGATATCTGGACGTGTATTAGAAACGCGGCGGCGATCCAGAGCAGACCGAGGAACGGTGCGACGACTCCGACAAATATCGCCTTACGGGTACTCAGCCCGCGTCGTACCCGCCGCTTCGCCGCGACATAGAGAATAGCCGCTAAAAGGGATGCGGCTAGCAAGCCCGCAAATGCCAGAGTCACCAAGGTCATGAAAACCGCGAATCCAGCCATGGCGCGATTCTATCCCCACTTCGCACAGAATCCCGCGTTATTGGTTCGTCGTCAGCAAGCCCAGGACAACTGGAGTCACTCCGTCTCCCCCGCTCCCGTCCTTGGCAGCCACAGCAGCTCGTTCCCGAACGGGAGCATCACCCCGCAGCTCCGGCTTTTCAGCATCCCCGGATCGGGCTCCTCGATCATGTCCAGCGTCAACATCTCCGGCCCAATCGCCGCCACGCGGAACGGAACCTCGCGGTAGATGCCCTGGGCCAGCCCCGCCAGCCACTCATCCACTTCCTGCGTCCACGGCCGCCCGGTGTCGCCAAACGGATACGTTCCGACGTCGTAGCAGCGGCCCAGTCCCGCAATCGGGAGGAAGAAGATGAACCAGCCCCGCTCCAGGTTAACCGCGCAGCCGCACGGGGCGTTCTTCCCGTCGGGCAGATGCGCCACGCCGTACAGATGCTTCGTCAGCAGATCTGTGGTCACCAGGATGTCGAACGGGTCGAGCGCCGGGTCCGCCTCGGGGTCGAACTCCCGCTCCGTCCACACGCCGGTCACCTGCGGCAGCGCCCACAGCGTCTGCGCTGCCTCCACCCAGTCGAAGCCGTTGTCGAACTGCATGAAGAGCTCGTAGTGACCGTCGAGCCAGTCGCGTTCCTGCCAGCGCGCCATGCGCTCCAGAGTACAGGAGATAGACTGTGATCCTGAGCGAACTTTGCCGCGCGGGAGCGTGACAAACGGGTCGAAGAGCCTGGCCTGAGCAGTCGAAGGCACCCGCATTTCGGATTCATCATGTCCACCACCGTCAAGTCGTTTTGTAAGATCAATCTCGGCCTCGCCATCGGCCCGGCCCGCGCGGACGGCTTCCACTCGCTCACCACCTGCTACCAGACCCTTGCCGCGCACGATCTGGTCACCGTCGAGGCGGCGCCGGCGGCGCAGACCGCGCTTGAGATTCGCTGCTCGGATCCACGCGTCCCCTGCGACTCGTCCAACACGGCCTGGAAGATTGCCGACCTTGCCCTCCGCTCGCTGGGCGTCACCGCGCAGGTCCATATTCATATCGAGAAGCGCTTGCCCGTCCAGGGGGGCCTGGGCGCCGGATCGGCCAATGCCGTCGCTGCGCTGCTCGCGCTCGAAGCCGAACTGGGCCGCCACGGCATCGAGCCGCTGCCCGGCCCGGAAAGGCTCCGCATCGCCGCCCAGGTCGGCTCCGATGTGCCGCTCTTCCTCCTCGGCGGATCGGTTCTGGGTGTCGGACGCGGCGAGGAGGTCTACCCCCTCCCCGACCTGCCGCCGACGGAGTGCGTTCTCGCCCTGCCGGACGTCGGCGTCTCCACGCCCCAGGCCTTCCGCGACTGGGATGAACGACAGAGCACGGAGCGCAGAGCTCAGAACTCAGCAGGCGCAACGGGCCCGACTGCGGCCGATCCCGACGCAACTGCGGGGTTTACCCGCAAAAGCCGCTCTGATAAACTGATTCCGTTGAGTCGAGCTCTGGCCTCGGCATTTGTTGCCGGGCCAATGGCAGCTGCGCACTCCTCCGGTGTCTCCGCTTCGGGCGGAGACCAGTACGAGAGCCCACTTCTCGCGCTTGTCCGAACCGGGATGGAAAACGACTTCGAAGAGGTCGTCTTCCCTGCTCATCCCTCTCTCGGAACAATCAAGCGCATTCTGGCGGGCTCCGGCACCCAGGAGGCGATCTGCGCGGCGCTCTCCGGCTCCGGATCGGCCCTGTTCGGCCTGTACGGATCCGCGGAAGCCGCGGCGGCTGCGCAAGTAAGGCTCACGGAATCTGGCATTCGCTCGCTGCGGACCCAAACCCTACCCCGCGACGAATACTGGAAGCAGTTGGACGGTAACAGATAGATTTTTCAGCCGACGCCCTGCGAAGCAGGGCTGCGGTAGAAGCACCGGGCTTCAGCCCGGTGAATGGAAGTCGGAGGAGTTCCGGGCTTTAGCCCTGGAAAGGCTTTGTATCAGGGCACGACTTCAGTCGTGCCGAAAAGGGCTCAAAACAAGAGGGCTTTAGCCCCTGTAGGCCAAGGGCAGATTCACTGGGCGATCGACTAATGGTAGGTCAAGTGCCTTTGGAGCACTTTGTCCAGGTTCGAATCCTGGTCGCCCAGCCAAACTTTGCAGCAGTCCACGCCGGCGCCAACCGCGTCGGTCAACCGCAAGGATCATAGCCAACCAGCTGGAGGATCTTGTGAGCACGACGGAACAGAAGCCAATCGCGGCCTCGACCAACGGCAATGCAGCCGACGAGAGCCACAGCGACGATCTCCGCACGGGCCAGAGCGGCGGGCCCAACCGCCCAAAGGAAGGCGACGGAAAGACCAAGCCGGCCGCTCGCCGCTCCCGCGTTTCCAATGAAGACCGCCGTTTCAAGATTTTTTCCGGCACCGCCAATCGTCCCCTCGCCGAAGCCATCTGCGAGCACATCGGCGTCAAGCTGGGCGAGACTAAAATCCAGCGTTTTGCCGACGGCGAGGTTTATTTCCAGCTCCTCGAGAACGTGCGTGGCGCGGACGTCTTTGTCGTCCAGCCCACCTGCTTCCCTGTCGATCAGCATCTGGTTGAGCTGCTCATCATGATCGACGCCCTCAAGCGCGCCTCGGCCGGCCGCATCACGGTGGTCATGCCGTATTACGGCTACGCCCGCCAGGACCGCAAAGACCGTCCCCGCGTCGCCATCTCGTCGAAGCTGGTCGCCGACCTCATCACCACCGCCGGCGCGCACCGCGCGCTCTTCATGGACCTGCACGCCGCGCAGATTCAGGGCTTCTTCAACATTCCCGTCGATCACATGTTCGCGAGCCCGGTGCTCGTCAGCCATTTCCGCGAGCTGAATCTGCCCAACCTCACGGTTGTGTCGCCGGACGCCGGAGGCGTGGAGCGCGCCCGTCATACGGCGACGAAGCTCGGCTGCCCCATGGCCATCGTCGACAAGCGCCGCACCGACATCAACGTCACCGAAGTGATGCACATCATCGGTGAAGTCGAGGGCCAGACCTGCATCATCGTCGACGACATCGTGGACACGGCCAGCACGCTGGTGAAAACAGCCGACGCGCTGCTCGAGCAGGGCGCGCTCGGAGTCTACGCCTGCGCCTCGCATGCGGTGCTGTCCGGCCCGGCCATTGAGCGCATCGCCAACTCCCGCCTCGAGCAGCTGGTCGTGACCGATTCGATTCCGCTGCGCGAAGAGGCTCGGGCGCTCAGCAAGATTAAAGTTCGATCCGTGGCCGGCCTGATGGCCGCAACCATCGAGAACATTCACATGGAAACCAGCGTCAGCGCGCTGTTCAGCTGACCGGAAGCAGCAACCAGCTGTCAGCCGCGCGCTGCCAGCACAACATCAACCGCGACGTCGCTCTAAAAGACCTCGCCGCAAAGGGAGTGGAAGAAGCATTCGACAGCGTCAGCCGTACTTACTGATTACTGGCTCCTGACTACTGTCTCCTGCCTTTCATGCCCGAAGGAAAAACGAAATGATCACTCAGGAAACCGTTACAGCCGTCGCCCGCGAGGGCAAGTTCAACAAGAATGCGGCGCGCCGCGTGCGCGTGCAGGGGAAAATCCCCGCCGTCGTCTATGGAGCCGCGCAGCCGGCCGTTGCCGTCGAGGTCGACCCGAAACAGATCCAGCGCATCCTGCATTCCGAGTCCGGACACAACTCCATCTTCGATCTTCAGGTCGGCAGCGACACCGCCAAGGCCATGATCGTCGACTGGCAGTACGAGCCGATCAAGGGCAAACTCATCCACATCGATCTGAAGCGCATCGCGCTCGATAAGCCGATTCGCGTCGAAGTGCCCATTCAGCTCAGCGGCGTTCCGGTCGGCGTGAAGACGCAGGGCGGCATTCTCGACCAGATGCTGCGCGAAATCGAGCTGGAGTGCCTGCCGGCCGACATCCCCGCGCACATCGTCGTGGATGTCTCCGAGCTGACGTTTGGCATGGTGCTGCGTGTTTCCGGTTTGCCGCACTCCGGCAGCCTGCGGTTCCTCACTCCGGAGGACACGCCGGTAGCGCACATTACCTCTGTCAAGGAAGAAGTGGTGGCGACGCCGGAAGCCGAAGCGGCTGCCGCAACCGCGGCGCCGGCAGAGCCGGAAGTGGTGAAGAAGGGCAAGCAGGAAACCGCCGAAGCAGGCGCCGCTCCCGCCGCAGAAAAGGGCGCGGGCGACAAGGGCGGCAAGAAGTAAGTGGGCGCGTTTCTGGTGGTCGGTCTCGGCAACCCCGGCATCGAGTACCAGTTCACGCCCCACAACGCGGGGTTTTTGGCGATCGACCGCATCGCCGACAATTTGGGCGCGACCGTGGCCAACCGCCGCTGCCGCGCCTTGACGGCAAAGGTTCGCATGGCCGGCCGGGATGTCATCCTCGCCAAGCCGGAGACCTTTATGAACCTCAGCGGGATTTCCGTGGGGGCGCTCGTCGACGAGCTCGAACTGGAATTCGTCGACAACTCCCCGCGCAACCTGCTGGTTTTGTACGACGAGCTGGACTTGCCTCTTGGCACGCTGCGCGTTCGCGAGCGGGGCAGCCCGGCCGGACATAACGGAGCGCGTTCGGTTTCCGGAGTTCTCGGAACCGACGACTGGGCGCGCATCCGCATCGGAGTTGGGCCGGAAGCGGGCGCTCCGGAAGGCATGCGGCGCGGGAAGGATTACCTGCTCACGCCCATGGGCAAACGGGATTTGGCGGCGATCGATCCGGTCCTCGACCGTGTCGCTCGCGCCGTGGAAGTGGTGGTCGCTCAGGGTATCGGCGCCGCCATGAATGAGTTCAACCGCCGGGACGAAACCGAGCCCGGCGGGAAATAGCAAGTTCGGAAGCGAATTTTGCCGGCCCACGAGGCCGGAGGGAAAGAGAAGCAAACCATGCAGCAGCGTTTCTACGAAGTCATGTTCATCGTCCGCCCCGATGTGGCCGACGAAGACCTCGATAAGCTGATCGCCGGCTTCGAGCAAACCGTCACCAGCGGAGGCGGGCAGGTCCGCTCCACCGAAAAAATGGGCCGCCGCAAGCTCGCTTACGTCGTCCGCAAGTTCAGCGAGGGCAACTACATCCTGCTCACCATCGACGCCAACGGCGCTTTGGTGGCCGAGCTGGAGCGCCGTCTCCGCGTCTCCGAGCCGGTGATCAAGTTCATCACCGTGCGCATGGACGAGGAGGACAAGCGCCTCTCGAAGATCAAGGCGATCCGCGCCACGCGCAAGAAGCTGAGCGCCATGCCCGCCGCCTCCCCCGAACCGGCGCCCGCGCATCCCGCTCCAGCGGCTGCAGAATCGGCTCCCGCGGAAACCGCCGCTCCCGCCAGCGCGTAGCACTGGCGAGAAGATCGAGTTTTTAGCCGAAGTTTCCGCACAGCGGGACGACGGTAGAAGCAGCGGGCTTCAGTCCGCTCAACAGCCGCAGGAAGACAGGGGGCGTGAGTCCCCGGGGTTCCCGCAAAAAAAGTTTGAAGGCCGGCGCTGCCGGCCGGAAGGAAAAAAAGAAATGCCTGACGAAACCACCACTTCTGCACCTCGTTCTGAAGCACGGTCTGAAGGTCCCGGAGGCCGTCCTGCTGGTCCGGGGGGCCGTCCCGGCGGACCCGGGGGCCCTGGCGGCCGCAAGTTCTTCCGCCGCAAGAAGGTCTGCAAGTTCTGCACTGAGAAGATCGACGCCATCTCCTATCGCGACGTCCGTCTTCTGCAGGGCTTCGTAGCTGAGCGCGGCAAGATCGTGCCTCGCCGTCTCACCGGCGTTTGCCCCGAGCATCAGCGGCGTCTCAGCCGAGCCATCAAACAGGCTCGCAACATCGCCCTGCTGCCCTTCGCTGCCGGGTTTTAAGCGCTGGCTGCTGGCCGCCCTGCCGCTGACCGTTTCATCGCTGGCCGGTTTTTAGCTGACCGGCTTTTAGCTGACCGCTTTTTAGCTGGGAGATTGTCATGGAAGTCATCCTCAAGGAAGATATCTCGAACCTCGGCCACCGCGGCGACGTCGTCAAAGTTGCCGACGGCTACGGCCGCAACTACCTCCTGCCGCGCAAGCTCGCCCTGGAGGCCACCGCCGCCAACAAGGCCGTCATTGAGCAGATGAAGGCTGCCGCCGTCCGCCGCTCCGCGAAAGAGAAGGCCGAGGCCGAGCAGCTGGTCACGCAGCTCAACACCCTCGCACTCACCTTTACCCGCCGCGTCGGCGAGAACGAGCACCTCTTCGGCTCCGTCACCTCCTCCGACATCGCGCAGGAGCTGGCCGCCAAAGGCTTCACGATCGACCGCCGCAAGGTGCAGCTCGATGAGCCGCTGAAGTCCACCGGCGAGTTCCACGTCCCTGTGAAGCTGCACCGCGAAGTCACCGCGCACGTCAGCGTTACCGTCAAAGGCGAGGAAGTCCCCGCCGAGTAACTCCCGGGTGTCCCACATCTGCCCGCAGTGGGCAGATGTGGGAGGACCCCATCTCACCCCGCACGCAGCATCGGGCGCCGCAGCTCATTTCTTCTTCGCAGCGGTTCGCGCCAGACCCGTTCGCCGCCCCGGCTCCCGACAATTCCGCATCCACCGCGCGCATTCGTTCATCTGTTTCGGATGTAGAGCTTGTTCCATTGGTCCACCTCCCCCCAACAACCGCCGCAATGGCTGAAAGAGACGTATGTATAACGCAAAGGCGTACTCCGCTGCCGGCGCCACGTCGCCGCTGTCTTCCACCTCAATCGCGAGGCGCGATCCCACCGAGCACGACGTTCAGATCGAAATCCTCTTCTGCGGCGTCTGCCACTCCGATCTGCATCAGGTCCGCAACGAGTGGAGCGGCGTCATGCCCACCGTCTATCCCTGCGTCCCTGGCCACGAGATCGTAGGCCGCGTCACCCGCGTCGGTTCCGCCGTCACCAAATTTCGGGCCGGCGACTTGGCCGCGGTCGGCTGCATGGTCGACTCCGACGGCACCTGCCCCGAATGCAAGGCCGGTCTGGAACAGTTCTGCCCCAACCTCACGCTCACCTACAACTTCCCCGACAAGCACACCGGCAAGGTGACCTACGGCGGGTACTCCGACAGCATCGTGGTCGATCAGCGCTTCGTGCTGCGCGTTCCGTCGAACCTCGACCTCGCAGGAACCGCTCCGCTGCTCTGCGCCGGCATCACCACCTATTCGCCCATGCGCCACTGGGGAGTAAGCAAGGGGAAGAAAGTCGGCGTCGTGGGCCTGGGCGGACTCGGCCATATGGCCGTCAAATTTGCTCATGCCCTTGGCGCCCACGTGGTGGTTTTCAGCACGTCGCCTTCCAAGAAGGACGATGCCCTGCGCCTCGGTGCCGATGAAGTCGTCATCTCCCGCGATGCCGGCGAGATGAGCAAACACGCGGGCAGCTTCGATTTCATCCTCGACGCCGTTTCCGCGGATCACGACATCAACGCCTACATCGGTCTCCTCCGCCGCGATGGCAATCTCACCCTCGTCGGGGCTCCTGAGAAACCCCTGGCCCTCTCCGCGTTCGGCCTGATCATGGGGCGCCGCAGCCTCTCAGGCTCGATCATCGGCGGCATTGCCGAGACCCAGGAGATGCTCGACTTCTGCGGGCAGCACAAGATCACCTCCGACGTGGAGGTGATTCCCATTCAGAAAGTGAACGAAGCCTATGATCGGCTGCTGAAGTCCGACGTCAAATACCGCTTCTCCATCGACATGGCTTCTCTCAAATCGGAATAGCGCCCCGGGTGCCCCACCCTTGCCGCCTGCTTTTGGCGACGGGGTGGGCGCGCTTACGGCCCCACCGCCACCCGCATCAGCGTCAGCTGCCCATTGTCCGTCTCGATGGCGATGCCCTGCGTGTTGTCGACCAGGTAGAGCGTGAAGTTGCCGGTGGTCGCGGGCGCGCTCTGGTTGAACCCGGTCAGCGTTCCCGTGAAGACCCCGTTCGCCGCCGGGGTAAACGATCCTCCCACCGCAAAGTCAGCCTGCGCGCCATTTGCATCCGCAAACCCGGCCAGGTCGTCCGCGCCCGAGTCAGCGGCCGCCAGCACGGATCCCACAGCGTTCCCAAACCCCGGCTCCCCGGCATAGGCCAGCCCATACAGGCTCGTGTTCAATCCGTAGTTTCCGCTGAGCGAAGCCGCGCTGAAGCTCCCCGTCTGCTGCTGGAATGCCTCTCCGGAAAACACATCGTCGGCATCGTCGGAAAGAATCAGACCGCCTCCGCTTCCGTCCAAATCGAGGTGCATCGAGTACGTGAATGTGGCGCCGTCGGTCAGGTTCGTCAGCGTGACCCTCCCTGTCGGATCGACCGTATAGGTCCCCGTTACGGCCAGAGGGTTCTGGGGCGAGCTTTGGCTCAGGTCATTCCAGTTCAGCGTGCCGCTTACCGTGCCTCCGGGGTTCAGCGTGATCACGCCCGCCAGTTGCAGTGGTCCCTGCCCGTCTTCTCCTTCCGCGCCGAAGACGTAGCTGGTACCCGCGACGGACCCACCGCTGAATTTCCCGGTGTTCGCACCCTGCCCCAGCGCCACGCCCTCCATCGGTCCAGTCACTGCGTAGCTGTTATACGGATCGCCGACGTCGATCAGGCGGAGGCGCGACCCGCTCACGATGTACCCCGCTACATACTGCGGTCCGAGGTACGAGTTTGCATTCAGGTTCAGCGTGAACAGCACGCGCCCATAAGCATCCGGAGCGGAAACCGTGCTGGCGCTCAGGGTCTGCGTCCCGCCCCCGCTGAAGCCTTCTCCCTGCACATCCAGCTCGCTGCCGTTTCCTGAGATTCCTCCCGGGCTGTCAATATTCACAATCCCGGTGATCCATGGCTGCCCATCGTAATAGTTCCCCGCATCCAGCGAAAACGCATACCCTCCCGCAGGGGCGGTGGTAGCAGTCTGCAGCTCCAGGGTGCCGCTCCCGAGAGTTCCATTGATTCCGGAGATGAATCCCTCCTGGCCTGGGCCCAGCGTCCCCGTCAGCGTTTCCGGGTTGTCCGGTTCCACATTGATCGTGATCTGCACATTGCCGCTGGGCGTCGTGCTGTAGCTCCCGGAGCTGAATGTCTGCGTCGTCGAGTACGCGCCATAGGTGCCATCGTCCGAGACAGAGTCCTGTTCGCCCCCGGTAATGGCTCCGTTCTCGGCCGTCAGCACGCCGGTCACGTACTCGGCCAAATCCGGCTCGACCACCTGGAACACGTAGGTGCCATTCGCCAGATTCGGCGCCTCGGCTGTAATCGTAACGCTGCCTGATACGAATTTCGTCGGATCCGTGACAGACGTCGCCGTCAGCGTGACCGTGCCGCCCGGCGGGATCGCCGCGGGCGCCGTGTACTGCGTTTGCGCGTCATCGTCCGTCGTCACCGGGTTGAACGATCCGCAGCTCGCCGCCCCGCAGCTTACCGACCACTGGATCTGCGGGTTGGCCGACACGTCGTTTGCCACCGTCGCCACGATCCCGATTGTCGAGCCCACCTCGACCGAAGCCGGCAGCGTGCTGGCGAATGCAACCGAAATCGGAATGGGCGGAACAATCGTGATGGTCGCCGTCCTCGACAGCGACGTATCTGCCACCGACGTCGCCGTCACCGTCACCGTCCCGCCGGAAGGCACCGCCGCCGGAGCCGTGTAGGTGACCGCGCCCACCTCATCATTGGGTCCCAGCGTGCCGCAGGCATTCGGGCTGCCACAGCTGATCGCGTAGGTGACCGCGCCGTTTTCCCCGGACCCAGGCGCAGAATACGTGGTCGCTGCATAGATCGTGGCCGATGCGTTTACCGCCAGCGTGGAGGGCGGAGTGCTGACAAAGATGACAGAAACCGGGTTGGGCGGAGGCGGCGTGATGCTCACGCTGCCCACTCCCCCGCATCCCAGCAGTCCCGCTGCTATGGCCAGGCCTGCGATCGCAGCCGGCCCGCCGCAAAATATGCTTTGAATGCCCGCCCGGCTGCCCCATCTTTGAACTGCTCTCAGCCGCTGAGCCGCAATGAAGTTCCGCCGCAACTGCCCCAGCCGCTTGCCCCGGAGGCCCTGCATGGCATCACACTCCCGTTCGCCTGCCGTCTGCATAGACGGCCCACTCCCCTGCAGGTTTCACAATTTGTAATGGGTGAGAAGATAGAAACAGGCTTGCCTCAGGTTTTCTCCTATGCTGAAGGTCATCTCCAGTCACGTTTTCCTCACTCACCGGCTGCATCCCGGGCTGCTCGACGTCTTCGCCCGCACCGGCGCCCAGGGCGTCGAACTCTTCGCAGCGCGCCAGCACTTCGACTACACCAGCCGCCCGGACATCCGCGAGCTGGCCGAGTGGTTTCGCTCCAATCCCATCGAGCCATTCTCCATACACGCCCCAATGTTCCCCGACAACGAGATGGGCCGCGGCGGCGCGCCCGCCGTCAACGTCATCCATCCGGAGAAGGCTCGCCGCATCGACGCGATGGACGAGATCAAGCGCGCCCTCGAAGTGGCCGAGCAGATCCCGCTGCGCTTTCTCATCCTGCATCTCGGCGAGCGCGACGACACCTGGGGCCTGCGCGCGCTCGAGCACTCCATCACTGCCATCGAGCACCTCCGCGCCTTCGCCGCTCCGCTCGGCGTCCGCCTGCTCGTCGAAAATCTCGAAGGCGAAGTCGCTACGCCCGCGCACCTCATCGAGATCCTGAACAGCGGCCACTTCACCGATCTCGGCGTCTGCCTCGACGTCGGCCACGCCCATCTCGGCGAGGGCGTCTCCGCCGCGCTCGAAACCCTGCGCGACCGCCTGCGCTCCTCGCATCTGCACGACAACCGCGGCGACAAGGACGCTCATCTCTGGCCCGGAGACGGTACCATCGACTGGGATTCGGCTCTCGGCGGCCTGAAAGCTGCTCCCCATACACCGGCCGGCGTCCTCGAAATCTCGTACAGCATCGGCGAAACGCCCGACTCTGTCGCGGAAAAAGCCTATAAAGCCTTCGAGACGATGGATCAGGCGCGTCCCATCGTCCCTCAGGAAGCAGAAGAATCCCAATGACCGACCCAACTGTAACTGCTGCTGCGACAGAAGCTCCCCTCTCCACCATTGCCCGCATCGGGGAGCACGACGGCCAGTCCGTCACGCTGCACGCCTGGCTCTATAACCTGCGCGAGAGCGGCAAGCTTCTCTTTCCCATCTTTCGCGACGGCACCGGGACCATCCAGGGCATCGTCCCGAAGGCCGCGGTCCCGCCCGAAGTCTTCGACACCATCAAAGGGCTCACGCAGGAATCCTCCGTCATCGTCACAGGCAAGGTCCGCGCCGACAAACGTGCGCCCGGCGGTTACGAAGTAGACGTCGAGAATGTCCGGGCACTGCAGCGCGTGCCTGAAGACGCTCCCTATCCGATCTCGCTCAAGGAACACGGCACCGATTTCCTGATGGAGCACCGCCATCTATGGATTCGCACCCCGCGCCAGGCCGCGATTCTGCGCATTCGCGCCGAAATCATCAAGGCCGCCCGCGACTTCCTCGACGACAACGGCTTCATCCTCACCGATCCGCCCATCCTCACGCCCGCTGCCTGCGAGGGCACCAGCACGCTCTTTCCCGTCGAGTACTTTGGCGACGAAGCCTACCTGACACAAAGCGGCCAGCTCTACATTGAGAGCACCGCGCTGGCGCTCGGCAAGGTCTACTCGTTCGGCCCCACCTTCCGCGCCGAAAAATCCAAGACCCGCCGCCACCTCACCGAGTTCTGGATGGTCGAGCCGGAATGGGCCTTTGCCGATCTTGACGACCTCATGGGCCTCGCCGAAAACTTCATCAGCTTCATCGTCGACCGCGTCCTCACTCGCCGCGCTGCGGAGCTGAAAACGATCGGCCGCGACATCACGAAGCTCGAAGGCATCAAGCCGCCCTTCCCGCGCCTGCGCTACGACGAAGCCGCCACCATGCTGAACGAGGCGCATGCGAAGGGCCTGCTCGAACAGCCTTTCGAATACGGCAACGACTTCGGATCCCCGGACGAAACCTACATTTCTTCGCAGTTCGACCGTCCCGTGATGGTGCATCGCTATCCCGCCGCGGTGAAAGCCTTCTACATGGAGCCGGACCCCGCCGACCCGAAATACGCGCTCTGCGTCGACGTGCTCGCGCCCGAAGGCTACGGCGAAGTGATCGGCGGCTCGCAGCGCATCAGTTCTTTCGAACTGCTGAAGAAGCGCATCGAAGATCACCAGTTGCCGATGGATGCGTTTCAGTGGTATCTCGATCTCCGGCGATACGGCTCGGTTCCCCACTCCGGCTTCGGCATGGGGATCGAGCGCGCCGTCGCGTGGATTTGCGGGCTGGACCACGTGCGTGAGACCATTCCCTTTGCCCGGACCCTGAACCGCATCTATCCCTAGCCGGCCATAACCAGGTTGTTATGCCCAAAGTCACTCCGATCCAGCCCGCAACGGCGCATCCCGGCAGCATTCCCGCGCCCGCCGGCGGCGTGCAGACCATCCCGCCGCGCAAAATCAAAATCATCGGCGTCCCCCTCGATCTCGGCGCCTCGCGCCGCGGCGTTGACATGGGACCCTCTGCGGTGCGCGTCGCCGGCCTCGAGCCGCGTCTGGAGGCCCTCGGCCACGTCGTCCGCGACGGCGGCAACATCTCGGTTCCGCTGGCTGAAACCAAGCGCTCCGGCCACCAGAGCGCGCATTATTTGAAAGAAATCACCGAAACCTGCGCGCGCACCGCCGACGTCGTCGAGAAGACCCTCGCCGAAGGCATGACGCCCGTCATCCTCGGCGGCGATCATTCCGTTGCCGCGGGCAGCGTGTCGGGCGTTTCGGAATATTACCGTCGCCAGAACCAGAAGATCGGCCTGATCTGGATTGACGCCCACGCCGACATCAACACGCCGCAGACTTCGCCCAGCGGCAATGTGCACGGCATGCCGGTGGCTGCGCTGCTCGGCCTCGGTCCAGAGCCGCTGGCCAACATCTTCGATTACTCGCCCAAAGTCGACCCGGGAAACGTCGTCATCGTCGGCGTCCGCGACATCGATCCCGCGGAAAAGGAGAACATCCGGCGCGCCGGCATCTCCGAGGTGTACACCATGCGCGACATCGACGAGCGCGGCATGCGCACCGTGATGGAAGAAGCTCTGCGCGCGGCCGGCCGCGGCACCGCGGGCTATCACGTCTCGCTCGACATGGACTGGATCGATCCCGAGGACGCGCCGGGCGTGGGCACGCCCGTCCGTGGCGGCGCCACGTATCGCGAGGCGCATCTCGCCATGGAAATCATCGCCGACCACGGCCGCATGTTGGCGCTCGAAGTGGTCGAGGTCAACCCGGTGATCGACGAGCACAACCGCACCGCCGATTTGGCGGTGGAACTGATCTCGTCGGCCTTCGGGAAGAAGATTCTTTGAGCCGCTCCCAGCCTGTGCAGCCGCTTCCGTAGTTGTTGGCCACGGAACAGAAGAAGAGACCCGGCGAACTTGCCGGGTCTTTTCTTTTCCTGCCGTGCGCGCGGGCTTACCGCACCCGAATCACCGCCAAACCCATGGGCGGAATGGTCAGTGTCAGTTCGTGCTCGCGGACTTCAATCCCCTCGGGCGATCCGATCTGGGAAGCTTTGCGGAGCGCGGAGACCTGGGCGGGCGTGGGATCGTTGGGGCTGCCCATTTGCTTCCATGCAGCGAGGGTGTCGCCGTGTTGCGCATCGACGCGCTGGACCTCGGCCCAGGCGCCGTCGGGCACGCCGGTCAGGTCGAAGGTGACGGTTTTCGGCGCGGCGTCCTGGCCGGGATCGACCAGGTTCCACGCCGCTATCACCAGCGTGCCGTCCGCGCGCCGCGTCACCAGAGCCTCGTTCTTCGGCGCAGGCAGACGCGTGTCGCCCAGTTCATGCAGCAATTTGAAGGCGTCGTACGCCGGCTTGGGGATGCCGTCCTCCGCGACGATGCCGAATCCGCCATAGAAGGGCGTTTTCTTCACGCCCTGCTCCTCGAAGACGTCAGAGAAGGACCAGTAGGACATCATCTGCGTCATGCCGTCGCACTGGCTGATGGTATCGGCGAGCCACGGCCCCATAAAGATGGAATCGGTGATTTTCTGCTCGTTGTCGTAGACGGCGTTGAACTCGCTCCAGATGAGCGGAATGTGGGGCCGCGCGGAGTGGAGGATCTCCTCGTGGACCTTCGCGACCGCGGCTGTCACCATCTGGTAGGGGGCGATGGAGCGATCGGAGTGGAAGACGTTTTGCGCGGTGTCGTTGCCGTAGACATGCGTGGAGACGAAGTCGAGGGGGACGTGGTCCTGGACGGCGTGCTGGATCATGTCGGGGATCCACGCCGCCTGCGCCGTGGCCGGTCCGCCGACCCGCAGACGCGGGCTGACGGATTTCAGATCGCGCGCGGTGTGGTCGTAGAGCTTGAAGTAGGACTGCTGCGCGGGCGTGCCGGCCCAGAAGCCGATATTGGGCTCGTTCCAGACTTCGAAGTACCACTGCGAGACTTCTTCGATGCCGTAGCGATCGACGAGATGCTGGGCGAAGGCGCGGATGAGCGCGTCCCAGCGGGCGTAGTCGTCAGGCGGGGAGATGATGGGGTGGTACCAGAACCCCTGGTAGACGGGGTGGGCGCCAGCGATCGCCTTCGGCATGAAGCTGATCTCGACGAAGGGACGGATGCCCTGGGCGAGCAGTGCGTCGTAGATGTGGTCGACATCGGTCCAGTTGTAGACGGGGTTGCCCTGCGCGTCGACGCTGTAGACACCGTTCTCGTCGTCGAGGATGGCGTGAAACCGGACATAGCGGAAGTCGGCGGCCTTCTTCACGAGGCGGAGGTCGGACTGATACTGGGCGCGGAGGGCGAGGTTGGCGCGGCCGGAGCCGAACATCTGCTCCCAGAAATGGGGGAAGGGCGTGCCGGGGCCAGCAGCATCGACGCGGATGGTTTCCTGCGCGGCCGCAGGCTGTTGCGCGGGCGCGGGCACAGCGCAGGCTGCCAGCGCGGCTGCGGCGGCCAGAGCGAAATAGGTGCGTCTCATTGCGGATCTCCAAAAAGAGTCATTCTTCCAGCGTACGGAAGAACCGAGACCTGTGTCTTCTCCGGAAAAAATTCGGAGGGCATTCGGTGAAGAAGGCCCTCCGGTTAGAAAACGTCAGGAGGCGACGTGAAAACGTTAGAAGCTGAAGCGAGCCTGAAAATCGATCATTCTGGATCCGAGCGCACTGCCCGCCTGGCCCAGATTCGAACTCTGAATATTCGTGGAAAGACTGCTTGGGTTGATGTTCAACAGGTTGAAGGCGTTGAACATGTTGGCCTTGATCGTGAACTGCGCGGCATCGCCGAGCAGCCGAGTCTCCGGCAACCCGAAAGATTTCGCAAGATTCAGGTCGATGTCCCGATAACTCGGGCCGTGGAAGTTATTCCGGCCGATGCCCGGCGCGGGCAGAGAAAGCCCGGCGACTTGCCCCGGATTGTCGGCGATCGCACTGGAGTAATCCGGGACCTCAAAGTAATTGTTTTTGAACATGTTGTTATCGGTGCCGGTGGTTGCAGTCCCCGGATTGGTGAAGTTGGTGCCGTTTTCAAAGGCCTTGTTGCTGGTGTCGGTTCCGCCTCCGCCCAGGTAGATCGGACGCAGGCTCGGATAGCCGTAATTACACACGTTGCAATAGATTTGATGCGGCGCCGTGTAGGAGGGCGTCCATCCATAACCGGAATGGAGCGTCATGATGCCGCTGAGCGCCCAGCCGCCCGCGACCTTTTCCATAAACGGGTGCCCACCATGGAAGAGCACCGGCTGCCAGACCCCATACAGTTTGAAGTAGTTCCGGATGTCGAAGTCGGAGGTGCCGTAGGAGTAGTTCGTGTCGAAGATGTAGGGGCTGCGGAAATACGGCCCCGAGTTCATATCGAAGCTGTGCGCCCAGGTATACTGCGCGTCCAGGCTGAAGCTCTGGGTGAACTGGTGCTTCACCCCGGCGAGCATCATGTTGTTGTGCGATTTGCCCAGGTCGCCAAAGGTGTTGACGCTGTTCACCAGAGGATTCAGCGCTGCTCCCTGCGTCACGACGCCCCAGCCATTGGCATCGTAATCCCATACCAGATTGCGGCCGACGCTGCCCATGTAGCCCAGGTTCCACACCCAGCCCTGCGCCAGTTCCTGCTCCACTTCGAGAGAGTAGTGCTGCTCATACTCGGTAGGCAGAGTGTTCTGCACCGCGCTCAGGTTGGCTCCGCCCGCGGTCGGCAGACCTGCGGAGTTGAAGGAAATGATCGCATGGGGGTTTGGCGGATAGCCATTGATGTTGGTCGGGCTACTGGAAATGGCGTAGACAACGTCCGGATTGATGTGGGCCGGACTGGTGCTTGAGTTGGAAATGTAATTCGTGCCCGGAGGATTGTTATCGTCGTTGTTGGAGTTGGCGATCTGGAATTCGTTGTAGGCGATCCCGTAGCCGCCCCGAACGACCACCTTGCTGTGGAACATGCCAGGGCTCCAGTTGAAGCCCAGGTCGGGACCGAAGTTGCCCTTCTGCGCGTTCCACTCGCCACCACTGTGGCGCAGGCTGATGTCCGTCAGGTAGCTGGAGCCGCTGCCGAAAAGCAGCACGCCCATGTTGTTGTCCTTGTCCGTGATGGGCCCGAAGTAGGAGTAGCGCAGGCCGGCGCTCAGAGTCAGATTCGGACGCATTTTCCAGTAATCCTGGACAAAGCCGGCCCAGAGATTCTCACGGTTGTCGTTGCGATAGCCGCCGGGGAGGCCGGTTGAGGCCTGGAAGGGACCGCCTTCCGCTTCCGGGGCGTCATTCAGGAAATCCCAGATGTTGAAAAAGGTGTAATTCGGCGCTCCGATTGGATCGTTCAGGTAATAGAGCCGGGTTAGATCGAAGCCGAATTTGATGTTGTGCGCGCGCAACACCTTGGTGGCCACGTCGCGGTAGTCGTAGGTCCACTGATCGAGATGCGACGGCGCTGATACACCGAGGCTTCCGATGTTAATGGAGCCAATCTGGAGGACAGAATCCTGAGGCAAGCCGAAGGGCGCCTGAGGATTGGTGGCCAGCTCATTCCATCGCCAACCCGCCGCATTCGCGCGCGCTTCATTCAGGAAGGTCGGGGAGAAGATGTGATTCCAGATGCCGGAGACGGCGTTATTGACTTGAGAATGATGGTAAATATCGTAGCCCAGCCCACCGTTATAAAAGGTCAGCGTGGACGGCACCCAGTAGATGGCAAACGTTGCCTTGTCTTTGCTCGTGATGTCCGCGTCAAAGCGGCCGTTGTATTGCTTGAAGTCGCTGCTCTGCGGACTGCTGATGCTGTACTGCGTGATATCCGCGACATTGGATAAGCCGCTGCCCACGCCCGGCTGGGCGTTGCTGACGTAAGTCAGATCCTGGGTGCCGAGCCCCGTGGTCAGAGGGGAACCGATATTCAGTCCCTGCCCAGCAATCGTCACGCAATTGACGCCCTCGGTGAGCCCTGCGTCTGTACAGTTCGCGGAGGCGATGACAGTGCCGTTGACCGCGGCGTTCGGGAAATGCAGATACGTGTTGGAGATACTGCCCGTGGGCGCCAGGCCGGCGAATTGCGAGGTCGGAAACCACTGCACGCTGGTCTGGGGCGTGTTTTCGCTTTGTCCTTCGTAGTCGAAGAAGCCAAAGAGCCGGTTCCTCCAGAACGGGCCGCCGATGCTTCCGCCAAACTGGTTATAGCGGTCCTCATCGCGCAGCAGACCGCGCTGGGCCGGGGTCAGCTTGGTTCCGTTTGAACCGTAGGCCGCCACTGAAGAGGGGCCGTTCCACCTTTGGTAGGCGTTCAGTCCCGGCCGAACAATCTCCGTGAAGAAGCTGCCGTGCACGTTGTTGGTTCCGCTCTTCGATGTGACCTGCATGATCGCGCCCGAGAAGCGGCCATATTCAGCGTCGTAATCGTTGGTGAGGACGCGGACGTCGGCGATGGAGTCCTCGCTGGGAGTGATGATGGTGGCGCCGCCCCATACTGCGCTCTCCGTGCTGATGCCGTCGATGGAGTAGCCGTTGGTCTGGAACTGGCCGCCATTGGCGTTGGCCGATGCGCCGTTCTCGGTAGCGAAGATGCTGCTGGAGTGCCCCAGATTGCCGCCGCCGCCGGAAGACGCTCCGGTCTGCGTGCCCGGCGACATGAATCCTCCGCCGCCGGCGTTCTGCGATCCGTCATCCAGAACCCCTGGGGCGAGCTGCATGAGGCTGGTCACGTCGCGCTCATAGAGCGGCGTGTGCTGAATCTGATCGGACGAAACTGTCACGCCGCTGTTCGCCGTTTCGGTATCGAGCGCCGGTTGTGTGGCGCCGTTCACGGTCACGGTCTGAGCCACCGAGCCGACTGTCAGCTGGACGTCGACGGAGTTGGGCTGCTCTGGAATAACGTGGAGATTGGCAATCACTTTCTGCTGAAATCCCTTCGCATCGACCACCAGAGTGAACGTATCAGGCGGCAGGGCGTTGAAGGTGTAGACGCCCTGCGCGTCGCTGGTCTGCACCTGCTTCTGATTGTTTTCGATGTCGGTCAGGGTGAGGGTGGCGCCGGGCACGACAGCGCCGGAGGTATCGGTGACTGTGCCCTGGATCGAGGTGCGGAACTGCGCGTGCAGCGCGGGGGTGAATGCAACCAACACCGCCGCGAACAACGCGAAGAGAACCGCCAGGTGAAGGCGCGTTCCGGTCCGGGTCCCGACTGCCCTCCGATGAATGCGGACGAATCCTGAGAATCGTGTGTTCATGCTGGTCTCCTGAAAAGCCTTTCCAATCGCTTGCTGATCCTCCCGCCTGCGTGGGGGGAATGTTATGGACTGCGGAAGCTCGAAGAACTGAGGACGAATCCGCCAGCCGCGCACAATCGGTTGCGCACTTTTGCGCAAACGGTTGCGCTCCGTTTAAGATGGGTACCACTCCGAAAGTTCGGCTGTCAAGCTGTTGGAATGCAAAGAGTTACCAGAAAGATAACTCGGGCGGTCCCACGCTATTCAAGTAGCACCTGCCGTTGGGGGAATTGCCCGGAATTTTCGGGGTGGGCTGTACGATGAGGGCTGATTTCCTTCCTCGCAGGGAGCTAACTGTATGAAAGGAGCGCGCAGCGACAGGCCTGTGACCCCACGCGATGGCGCGCTCGGCCGCCGCAGCGTCGGGCTGAAGGAACTCGCGGCGCATCTGGGACTGTCCCAGACGACGGTCTCGCGCGTGATGAACGGCTCGGCGGGCGAATTCCGGATTGCCGCGGAGACCCAGCAGCGGGTTTTGAAAGCTGCCGGCCTGCTGAATTATGAGCCCAATTCGTTTGCGCGCGGCCTTCGGAACAAGCGCAGCTACACCGTGGGCGTGATGGTGCCGGAAATCAGCGAAGGCTACTCCGCGATGGTGCTGGGCGGAATCGAAGACACGCTGCTCCAGGGGGAGTTCTTCTACTTCGTGGTGAGCCACCGGCATCGGCCGGAGTTGCTGGAGGGCTATCCGCGATTGCTGCTTGCGCGGTCGGTCGAGGGGATCATCGCTGTCGATACACCGGTCGAGGAGGCTCTGCCGGTGCCGGTGGTTTCGGTGTCCGGACATCGCCACGGGCGCAGATTGCTGGCCATCGAACTGGATCATGTGACCGCTGCGCAGTTTGCACTGTCGCACCTGCGCGAGCTGGGGCACCGGCGCATCGCGTTCATCAAAGGCCAGAGCTTCAGCTCGGATACGCGGCCGCGCTGGGATGCGATTCGCAGGGTCTGCTCAACTTTGGAGCTGCCCATCCATCCGGAACTGGTGGTGCAGCTGGAAGGGATGGAGCCGGGATCCGGGCCGGGCTACGGCGCCATGCAGCGTCTGCTGGCCGGCGGACATCGGTTCACGGCGGTATTTGCGTTCAACGATGCCTCCGCCATGGGCGCGATTACGGCGCTGCACGAGAAGGGACTCCATGTGCCGCGCGATGTTTCCGTGGTGGGATTCGACGACATTCCCAGCGCCGCGACAATGCATCCGGGGCTGACGACGGTGCACCAGCCTCTGCGCGAGATGGGGCAGACGGCGGCCGCGAGCCTGCTGCGGCTGATCCGCGACGGCGCAGGCGAGGCGCAGCAGCCGGCGATTCTGGTGGCGCCCACGTTTGTGAAACGGCATTCGACGGCGAAGGCCGCAATGGCGTAACGCCTATTGGGCGATGACGTCCACGGCGACGGGAACATTGTGCGGGGGAAAACAGGTGTTCATGTCGCAGGCCTGATAGCGCAGCGCCCCCTGGACGAGATGGTTCCCGCGCTGCGCGACGATCTGCATGCCCACTACAATTTCGCCGGTGTAGACGCTGAGCTTCTCCGAAGGAAAAGCGGCCAGCGCAAAGGGCGTACCGGCGGGAAAGCGCACAGCGCTGATTTTGACGCCGGCGGGAGCCGCGGCATTCAGGTCGGTGCGGATCAGGCTCTTCTGCAGCGGCGTGTGCGAATTGATGTGCAGCCCCTTCGCGATGCGGAAGTGCATTTCGACGAGCGCGGGCTTGCCGGCCTGCACCTGCACCTGCTGCGGATACAGAAAGCGAACCATGGGCGCATTCGGCGACCCGGAGGTCTGCCACGGGAGCTTTTGCGCAGGAGAGCCGAAGCCGCCGAAGCCGAGGGCCGTGGCGGCTACGGCCACGATCAGAAGCTTCATGATTTTGCTCCGCTGCTCATAGCCTTCTGGATGTCGCTGACGATTTCGTCGCGCGAGGCGAGACCGACGGTCGAAGCGACAATTTTGCCGTTGCGGTCGATGAAGAACGTAGTGGGCAGGTCATCGACGCCGCCCCAGGCGTCGGCGATGGCATCGGCATCGAGGAGCACGGGGTAGTTGATGTGCATCTGAGTCGCAAAGTCGCTGATCTCGCGCTTTTCAGTGAAGAGCTTCGCGGGGTCGCCCTTATCCAGATCGTCGGCGGAGATGCCAATGATCTGCAAGCCCTGGCTGGCGTATTGCTGCTGGAGCTGCTCGAGCCAGGGGATCTCCAGCTTGCAGGGGCCGCACCAGGTGGCCCAAAAATCGACCACCAGCGGACGGCCTTTGTAGCTGGCGAGGGATACCTTCTGTCCTTTCAGATCCTGCAGGGTGAAGTTGGGGGCCTGGCTGCCGTTGAGGGGTGTGGTGTAGGGATCGTCCGCGTCGGCCACGTCGGCAGCGCCGGGGGTGGTATCGGCGCCCGGCGCGGCGTTGGCGGGGACGAGCTGCATCTGCTCGCCCTGCATGCGCTGGCGATCTCCCAGGCGGCGATGGGCGTAGTTGATCACGCCCGCTGCGATCATCAGCGAGAGGGCGACCACCATGGCTGAGAGAACAAATAGATTGCGACGCAAGGCTCCCTGCCTGTTCCTGCCCTTATTCTAGCGGGGAGCGGGATTTGCTGCCGCGGTTGGGTGGTACGATCAGGAGTTTCAGACGATGAGCACCGAACACACACCCTCGCGGCTGGTCCGCATGGAGGCCGACGCGCTGCTGGCCCTGGCCGAGCGGCTGGAGGGCCCCATGGCGGTTGATTTTGAACGCGCTGTGGAGCGGGTGCTCGCGTGCGGGCAGGCGCGCGGCCGGATCGTCGTCACTGGCATGGGCAAAAGCGGCATCGTGGCGCAGAAAGTTGCAGCGACTCTCTCCTCGACCGGGAGCCCGGCACTGTTCCTGCATCCCGCGGAGGCCGTGCACGGGGACCTGGGCATGATCGTCGAGGGTGACCTGGTGATTGCGCTTTCCTCGAGCGGTGAAACCGAAGAGATCCTGCGCCTGCTGGCGACCCTCAAGCGCATGGGCAATACTCTGATTTCTTTTGTTTGCGATATGAAGTCGACTCTGGCCGGCGCCAGCGACGTCACACTGGACTGCTCGGTTCCGGCGGAGGCGTGCGGGCTGGGGCTGGCGCCGACGGCTTCGACCACCGCCATGCTGGCTCTGGGCGATGCCCTGGCGATCGCGGTTTCGCTGCGCAAGGGCTTCCGCGCTGAGGACTTTGCCGCGCTCCATCCCGGCGGGAAGCTGGGCAAGCAGCTCTCAAGCGTCCGCCAGCTCATGCGTTCGGGCGACGAGATCCCGCGCGTCGCGCCCGGCACGCCCATGAAGGACGTCATCTACGAAATGTCGCGGAAAAAGCTTGGGATGACCACCGTAGAAAGTGGCGGGCGCCTGGTGGGAATCATCAGCGATGGCGATTTGCGTCGTTTGCTGGAGCGTGATGGCCCGGAAGGGCTGCGGAAGACCGCCGACGAGGTGATGAACCCTTCGCCCAAAATCATCGCTGCCGGAGAGATGGCGGTGCGCGGTTTACACACCATGGAAGAGAGGAAGATCACGTCGCTGATTGTGGTCGATGCGGAGGGGCGGATCGAAGGCGTCCTGCACCTGCACGACCTGTGGCGGACGGAACTGATCTGAGACCTGCCGGAGCCGGCAGATTGGAGCTTTTGAGCGATCCGCCGCGTCTAATAGGGCGTAGGATGGATGCCATGCGGCGGGTTTTTCCAGTCGCGATACTGAGTGCTCTGCTGGCCGTCACTCCGGCGGCGTTGGCGCAGCACGGCGGAGCCGCAGGCCACGCGGGCGGCGGATTCCACGGTGGCGGATTTTCGGGCGGTCATGCCGGGTTTGGCGGATTTCACGGCGGATTCGGGAGTTCCGGCGGGTTCCACCGTGGCTACGCTGCGCCGGGGTCCTATGGCCGGTTTGCCGCGCCGCGTTTTTATGGTGGAGAATCGCGCGGCGTACCCATGGCTCCCCGGTACAATTTCGCGCCTGGCAGAATGACCGTGTACCGCCCCGCATACCGTTCCGAATACCGATCAGGGGCCGGGGCCGATCATCGGGGCTGGGATCACCGCGGCCGTGGCTGGTATGGCCGCAACGAGGCCGGATATGGATACGGCGATTCTTATCCGTTTATCAACTCCTGGGAGCTGCTGCCCTGGGATTTGAATGGATCGGATTTCATGGATGACGACACCAGCTCCGGCGACTCGCAATCGGCTGCGCAAAGTGAGCAGGAGCCGGAATACGAGTCCGGTTACCAGTCCGATTCCGGAATGCCGGGCGATGGCTACCGCCAGGACTACGCACCCCCGCCGCCCTACGAGGCAGCTCCGGCGAGCCAGCCGGCGCCGATTGCACCGGAGCCGCAGCTGACGTTGATCTTCAAAGACGGCCACACGCAGCAGGTCCGCAACTACGCGCTCACCCAGGATGCTCTGCTCGATCTGGATCGGGCTGACGCAGGTCGCGTGACCCACATTCCTCTGGCCAGCCTGAATCTGAGCGCTACCGAGAAAGCCGCGCAGCAGGCGGGGCTGGATTTTGCGCCGCCCGCCTCGTAGCCCATCTCCGCTTTTCCCCTCCTTCCCTGCGGGAGTATGCTGAATCGATTGAGCAGAGGGGGTTCGTGTATGCGCGCTGGTGTGCGGATGGCGTTTGTGTGGTGTTTGCTTGCAGCGGCGGCGATGGGAACCGGCGCTCGCGCCCAGGAAGCTGCACCGCCGAACCATAACTTCCGCGTTGCGGTCTACATTCCGGTCAACATTGTCGAGCGGATGGCCAACGATCCTGCGTGGATGCGATCCTCGTGGGCGCAGATCAACCTGGGCGTGCACATCGACAAGGTCTACATCGAGACGTACCGCAGCCGGAACATCGCGCCGGACGCCGCCATTGACGCGGTAAAGAAATTTTTCCAGGACGAGGGCGTGCAGGTGGCAGGCGGCATCGCCTACAGCGACGTCGACAACGGCCAGTTCACATCTTTCTGCTACACAAATCCTGCCGATCGCGCGTATGTGAAACATGTGGCGGAACTGACCGCGCGGCACTTTGACGAGATCATCCTCGACGATTTCTTCTTCAACAATACGAAGAAGGCTTCCGATATCGCCGCAAAGGGCGATCAGAGCTGGTCGGCCTTTCGGCTGAAGCTGATGGATGGAGTGGCGCGCGACCTGATCGTGGGCCCGGCGCGCGCCGTCAATCCAAAGGTGAAGATCATCATCAAGTTTCCCAACTGGTATCCGTCGTTCCAGGCCAACGGATACGACCTGGCGGTTGAGCCGAGGGTCTTCAGCGGGATTTACACGGGGACGGAAACCCGCGATCCTGTGATCACCGACCAGGCGCTCCAGCAATACGAGAGCTACGAGATCATCCGCTACTTCGACAACGTCGACCCCGGCCACAACGGCGGCGGATGGGTGGACACGTTCAGCACCCGCTATGTCGATCGCTATCCGGAGCAACTGTGGGACACGATGCTGGCAAAGGCGCCGCAGATCATGCTCTTCGAGTACACGCTGCTGCTGGAGCCGGCTCCCCCAGGCAACCGCACCGCGTGGGCTGACCTGCCGACGAGCTTCGACTACGACAAGCTCTTTGGCGGAAACACGCCGGATTACGCCGCGGTTGCGGGCCAGGCGCTGGAGGGCATCGATCCGGTGGTGGGCAAGCTGGGCAAGCCGCTGGGCGTGGCCGTCTATCGTCCGCTGAACTCGACGGGCGAGGATTTTCTGCCGGACTACCTCGGCGAAGCGGGGCTGCCGGTGGAGATGTACCCGCAGTTTCCGGCGAACGCGAAGACCGTGGTGCTGACGAAAGCCGCGCGATACGATCCGCAGATCATGGCGGAGATCAAAGCGCATCTGATGGCCGGCGGCAATGTGGTCATCACCTCGGGTCTGCTGCATGCGATGCAGGCGCAGATTGCGCAGATCTGCGAGCTGCGCGATACGGGACGCGAGATGACGCCGACGCAGTACTGGGGCGCGTTTGGCGCGGGCAATGGCGCGAATCTCGGCGCGTCCGCGCCGCTGCTGATGCCGGAGATTCACTTCTTCACGAACGATGCATGGCCGCTGATCCGCGGGACGGCCAACGGCGGCGCGGCTCCGCTGCTCCTGATGGACAGCTACGGCAAGGGCGCGCTGTACGCGCTCACGATCCCTGACAACTTCAACGACCTGTATGCGCTGCCGCAGGGGGTGCTGAATGCGGTGCGGCACTACCTGGGCGCGGACCTGCCGGTGCAGCTTCAGGGCCCGAGCCAGGTGAGCCTGATGGAGTACGACAACGGGACATTTGTGGTGCAGTCGTTTCGCGACGCGCCGGTGCAGATTCGGGTGTCGATGGCGGGCGCGGGCAAGCGGATTCGCAACCTGGTAACAGGCGATGTGGTCACTGCGAGCGCGCCGCCCGAGACGAAGATCAGAGGTTTCCACAATTCCGCCCCGCCGGGACCGCCGCAGAGCAGCTTCACGCTGACGGTGCTCCCGCACAGTTATGCGGCGTTCGCGGTGGAAGGGACCCATTGAGGTTTGTACTCTCCCACTTCTGCCAAAACCGGGCAGAAGCGGGGCACCCAGGGCCCGTCGCGCGAAATTTCTGCTAGTTTTGTCTGCATGAAAGCGGCGGTGTGCGGCCGGATCGTCTTTGGCGCGTCGGCGGTCTTGTTTGGCGTGATCGCCTTGCTGTGGCACGACGCTGACACGTGGCAGAACGTACACCATCTCTGGAGCCTGCCGTTCGGAACGGCCATCGGTGCATGCCTCATGGCCGCGCAGATCGCGGGTGGGATTGGGATCATCTATCCACGAACGGCGCGCCCGGCTTCGCTCCTCCTGGGCTTTGTGTTTTTGTGCTTCTCGCTGGCGTGCGTCCCGGACATCATCGCCGCAACAAACATCTACGACCAATTTGGCGGGAGCTTCTTCCTGTTTCTTTCCCTCGTTTGGGGCGCATTGGCGGTGTACGCGACGACGGAAATCAACGGGGTGCGGGCGATTGCGCTCGGCCGCGTGGCGCGCATCGGACTCGGCGTCTGCGCCATCTCCTTCACACTGGGCCAGGCGCTTCAGCTGCGCGGGACGGCGCAGGGGGTTCCCAGCTGGATTCCGTTCAGTCCGATGTTCTGGGCAATCCTCACGACGATTGCCTTCGCGCTGGCAGCCCTGGCCATTCTCCTCAATCTCCATGCGCGGCTGGCCATGCGCCTGATGGCGCTCATGGTCGGCCTCTTCGCCGTGCTGGCGTGGATTCCGCGGGTGATCCTGCTGCCGGGGAACCACTTCATGTGGTCCGAATGCGCGGAGAGTTTGCTGGTGGCGGGAGCGGCGTGGGTGGTGGCGGAATTCCGCGGCGTTTCGCTCCGTTCGGACCAGAACTCAGCCGCTTAGTTTCGGATCTTCGCAGACCGCAGGGGACGATAAGCGGCATAAACACTTTTAAAGACCGCATCCCAGGAAGCAGCGAGAGCGTCGCTGCGCGACCGGGTGCTCATCGCGGAGCGCAGAGGAACGGCAAGCCGCGGCTCCTGGCGAACTTCTCGAAATGGCGCGACGTATGCGCATTGACTTCGGGAAAGGAATCGGGAAAATAGGCGACGCGCGTCGATTCTGCGCTCCATGCCGGGCGCTCCTGAGAAGGCGCTGCATCCTGTGCGGCCGGTTCAGCCAATCGTGTCCTTACCCAGAGCGAAGCGCAGCTCACGCGAGTCGCTCCAGGCGAGACGCAGTCCGTCGGAAACTGGGCGCGTGCCCATGAGCAGGACGGATTGGATGATCAAATCGAAGAGCCTCGGAGCCTGTCCCGAAGGCCAGAGCTGGCTGGCTGGGCGCAGAACGCCGTCCGCATCGGGATGCCAGACACGATCGTCCCAGCACCGCGATCCGAGCGGGAAATCGGGATATTCGCGAATGGCATCGAGAGTCGACTGCAGGATCCGGTGCTTCCACGGCTGCGCGCACTGCGGCATGAAGAGAACATGGCTGCGGCCTTCGTAGCGGATCTCGTGCACGAATTCCGTAAATGTGCCCGCGTTGGACAGGTTGACGTTGCCATTCGGCTCGCGGCCGTGGCGGTCGCCGCCGGAGATGAGGAGCTTGCCCCACTGCTGCGCCAGTCGTTTGGTCGCGCGGTTTTCGCGCCACGGCCGCAGGCCATTCAGTTCAAAGGCGTGCAGGAAAAAGTGATTCGCCGTGAGGAAGTCGCGCACCCGTTGCGCCGCCTTATCCCTGCCAATCAGATAGAGATCCCAGCAGGGATGGTTGAAAACGACAAGGACATTGGGCAGCTCATGCAGCGCGGCCAGAATCTCCGTCAGGCGCCTCTTGTCGGGATGGGCCGTGTATTCTTCGAACGTCTTCATCCACGCCGCGCCGGAATCGCTGGGTAGATTATGGATGCCAAGGTGGAAGGCCTGGTCGCCCCCGAAGGGCGCGCTCCACTCGACTGATACCGGAATGTGCCGCGCCGAAGCCACGGTGCGCAGCAGCATGGGTGCGGCAATCGTGTCGTGGTCGGTGATGGAGACGAGCGGACGCACCCCGAGCTGGTCCTCGATCTGTCCTCGTTCGAGGTCGAAGGCCAGCTTTGGGGTCAGGGGCGGCGTCCAGTAGGCGGCGGCATAGTTCAGCGGAACGCCATAGTCGCGCGATCGCCGCTCATACCGCGCCAGCATCGGCCGGATCAGCGGAAACTGGTTGCCGAGGTTGGCCAGGAAATCCAGCGTCTCTTTCGATTGATTGGTATGGCTGTGCAGAGAGACGGCGGTGGAATATTCTCGAGCGGCGTCTCCTTGCTGCCACAGGTAGGAAATGCGTCGCATGCCGGCCATGGTCCCTCCCATGGGATCACTTGCGATTCCAGTGTCCCAGGTGCACCGTGAATAGTGCATTACGGGGCAAAAAAAGCTGGATCAATTGCCGCAAGGTACCTCCGGTGGCAATCACACCGTCCCGGCGATTGATCGTGAATGTTGGATTGAAAGTACGAGACTTATTTGTAAGGGGCAGGCAGGGTGAGGAGTCGCCACTCCCGGCGCGCGGACGTCCCCACCCAAAAATCGCCGGAGAGTTAGCGCCGGGTTTGGGCGATATCGGGCAAATCACTGTCCTGGGCAGTTGCTTCCGGGCCCAGGTGGTTGCGGGTAAGTCCGTCGCGGAGAATCTCAAAGGCGTCCTCCGGAGTGTCAGCGATCTGAAATAGATCGCGGTCTCTTGGTGAGATTGCGCCCTTGTCCACCAGGATGTCGAGATTAATCACCTTTTCCCAATAGGAGCTTCCATATAACACCACGGTAATTTTCTTGGCCAGCTTTTGGGTCTGAGAGAGAGTGAGGATCTCAAACATTTCGTCGAGGGTGCCGAAGCCGCCCGGAAAAACCACCAGGGCTTTCGCCAGATAGGCGAACCAGTACTTGCGCATGAAGAAGTAGTGGAACTCGAAGTTGAGCGCGGGTGTGATGTAACGGTTGGGCATCTGTTCGAAAGGCAGCTTGATGTTGAGGCCGATGGTTTTGCCGCCGGCTTCCCAGGCGCCGCGATTGGCCGCCTCCATAATGCCGGGCCCTCCGCCGGAGGTGACGACAAAGCGGCTTCGCCGCGATTTCAGATCTTTTGCCCAACGGGTGAGCAGGAAGGAGAGTTTGCGCGCGTCTTCGTAGTAGCGCGCCATCTCGACGGCGGCCTGGGCGCGGCTCCGGCGGAGCTCGCTGGTTTCCTGTTCGGGCTCGCGGGCCGGCTGCTCCTCTTCGGGCGCCGGCTGCTGCGAGCCGGTGTTTTCCAGCAACTCCAGGTCGGCGTTGGCTTCGTCAAGGGCCCGGAAACGGGCCGAGCCGAAGAATACCACCGTGTCCTGGATGCGCTCGCGGCGAAAACGTGCCAGCGGCTCAGAATACTCAGCGAGGATACGGATGATGCGGCCGTCGGGCCCGTTCAGAAAGGTGTCGTTTTCGTAGGCGAGAGAGGCGCTTTCGAGGGGCGCAGGCGGCTTGCGTGGTGACATATCAGCTCTCTTTGTATTGGATGGCATCGAAAATTGCGATCCACAGATTCAGCAGGCCCAGCCCGGACACGAGTCCGCGGACGGCCCCCGTGGCAGACAGGCGCGCGACGGGCGCGAAGTAAAGCAGGAAGCGGTTGTAGGTCCACATGTGCGTCCAGGGCAAAAAGACCAGAACAAGCCCCAGATAGAGCCGAACCATGACCCGCAGAAAAAGGTCGGCGCGTAGAAGCCAGCGGCCCTGGTGCGGCGGAAGGCTGGCGGGAGCAACGGGCGGCGGCTGGGAAGAGGCCAGGTTGGGAGACGGCTGCATAGCAAGGCGCAGAGCGCGGGGACGCGCGCACACGCCCCGGGACGACTAAGCCCACACTACCACAGGGGGTGGATGGGATTGCGGTTTGAAACTCCGATGTCTTACCACAAAGAACACAGACAGCAAATACAGGAGAGTGGCAGGTTTCGGCACCACCGCTTCTCTGCATCCTGAGGCGGGAGGGTGGTATCTAAGAGGCAGGGCAGAGTTGCCGGACCGATGAATCAGCCCGGCAGCTCTGCCCTGTCTTTCTCTATCCCCGTACTATCAACGCAGGCAGAGGCGCATGGCCGACGACAGCAGTCAGCAACCACAGAACTTTGGGGTCAACCCCTGGCTGATCGCGGTGTCCGTGATGCTGGCCACCTTCATGGAGGTGCTGGACACGGCCATCGCGTCCGTCGCGCTGCCCTACATTGCCGGTTCGCTCTCCGCAACCACCGACGAAGCCACGTGGGTCCTGACCAGCTATCTGGTGGCGAATGCCGTGATTCTGCCGGCCAGCAACTGGTTCTCGCTGCGCTTTGGGCGCAAGCGCTTTCTCATCACCTGCGTCATCATCTTTACCGTCGCCTCGTTCTTCTGCGGAGCGGCGCCAACCCTCGGGTTCATCCTGATCGCGCGCGTCATCCAGGGCGCGGGCGGCGGCGCGCTGCAGCCGCTCTCGCAGTCGATCCTGATGGAGAGTTTTCCTCCCGAAAGGCGCAGCGCGGCCATGGCGCTGTTTGCCTTCGGTGTGGTGGTGGCGCCGGTGTTGGGCCCGACCCTGGGCGGCTGGCTAACCGACACCTACAGCTGGCGCTACGCCTTCTACATCAATATCCCAGTGGGCGCGCTGGCCGTGTTCATGATCTCGCGGTTCATCCAGGATCCGCCGTACATCAGGAACGCGAAGGCGCCGAAGTTCGACAATCTCGGATTTGGCCTGCTGATTGTGTGGACCGGCCTGCTGCAGGTCGTGCTCGACAAGGGCCAGGAAGACGACTGGTTCGGCGCGAGCTGGATCCGCTGGGCGGTGATCATTCTGGCAATCGCGCTCGTCTGGTTCATCTATCACTCCTGGACAAGCAAACGGCCGCTGGTCAATCTGCGAACCCTGAAGGATCGCAATTTCGGGCTCGGCTGCCTGCTGATGGTGCTGCTGGGACTCGCCATCTACTCGATGATTACGATCCTGCCGCTCTTCTACCAGGAGTTGCTGGGATACACGGCGTTCGCGGCCGGCCTGGTGGTGGGCCCGCGCGGCATCGGATCGATTATCGGGATGCCGGTCATCGGCTACCTCGGCAACAAGGTCGACACGCGCTACCTGTTGACCTTTGGCTTCCTCGGATTCGGCATCATGTCCCTGGTCTTCGGCGACGTGAATCTCGGCATCAGCCCCTGGACCCTGATTATGCCGATTGTGCTGACCGGGTTTGCCCTCAGCTTTGTGTTTGTGCCCATCGCGACGCAGGCCTACAGCACCCTGCGCAACGAGGAGATCGGCAACGCCAGCGGGATTTTCAATCTGGTGCGCAACATTGGCGGGTCGGTGGGGATTTCCGTCACCCAGACGCTGCTGGTGCGCCGCAGCGACCTGCATCAGTCGGAAATAATCGGGTACGTTCCGCAAACGCAGATCTGGTTTGAGCGGCATCTGAGCGCTCTCACCGGATATTTCACCCATCTCACCTCGCCGCAGAGCGCCCGGCAGGCGGCGGAGCAGACCATGTACCAGCAACTCGGACAGCAGGCGCTCCTGTGGTCGTTCGTGGATGTCTTCCGATGGATGTCGCTGATCTGCTTCTTGTGCGTCGGCCTCGTCTGGTTCTTCAAGAAGGCCAAGCCGGGACGCAGGCCGGTAGCGGCGCATTAACGGCAGCAACCAAGCCGCCAGCGGGGGACCCGCCATCTCGGCAGTGGCTGGCGCTTACGCTCCTTCACTGGCCAGCGATTCCAGCGGCACGAAGCGGCGCTGGGTTTCGTCGTACTCCTCGACCGTGCCGTTGAAGATGTCGTAATACCAGCCATGCAGGGCGAGTCTCCCTTCCGCGACGCGCCGCGCGACTTCAGGATGGGTCTTCAGGTGCTCCAACTGGGCGAGAACGTTGGCGTAGATGAGGCCTTTGTAGCGCGCAGGGCCGTCCGAGCCGCAGCTGGGATCCAGATATTTCCAGGCCGGCTCAACCAGCCCCAGCCATTTGGCGGTGAGCGGCAGGCGACTGAGATCGCGCTGCTCGAACACGGCCTTGACCGCCCCGCAGTCGGAGTGGCCGCAGACGATGATGTGGCCGACATGCAGCACCTCGACCGCGTATTCAACCGTGGAAGAGACGCCGCCGGGCATGTATCCCTGGGGAGGGACGACGTTGCCGACGGTGCGGCACAGGAACATATCGCCCGGCTCGGTTTGGCAGATCATCGTCGGCACCACGCGCGAGTCGGCGCAGGTGATGAAGAGGAAGTCTGGCTTCTGCAGCTCCGCAAGGAGATGAAAGCGATCCTTCCACTGCGGGAAGACGTCGCGGCGAAATTTGACGTAGCCATCCAGGAGACGCTTCATTCGATTTCCTAGTGTAGCGGGTCTTTTAAAGTGTGGCTGATAGAGGAGGTTTCCGTGCCTGACGCATCATGCCTCGCGCAGCGAGGCGACGGTAGAAGCCACGGCCTCCAGGCCGTGGAACCGAGGGCTCAGTAAAGAAGCGGCTTGAGCCGCGGGCCGTTACCCCAAACAGGTCGGAACACATTTATCGCGTGGTTTTCGTTCGCGCGCCGCGCCAGTACAGAATGAGCCCGAGCAGGATCGAGAGGAGAGTGCCTACGAGCAACTGCGCCTCGAAGCCGAACTTGTTCGTCGACTCGCCCGGCGGTACCAGCGAAACCGCGATGCCGATCAGGACCACGACAAAGCCGAGGCCGCCGCAGATCCACACGCCGGCGCGCCCGCCGGGAACGAGGATGGCGTGCCGATTCTCGACTCGATCGCGGCGCCCGTACAGCTTGATGACGGCGGCGAACATATAGAGGAAGGGAATGAAGTAGAGGATCACGGCCGCGTCCACCAGAAACTGATACGCGGCCATGACGGTCTGGCTGATCTGGCTGGCAAGAAGAATCGCCGCCGAGATGACGCCCTGCACCAGAATCGCAACCCAGGGCGTTTTCCATTTGGGATGGATTTTCCCAAAGGCCGCGGGCAAATAGCGATCCACGCCGACCACAAAGGGCACGCGCGCAATGCCGGCGACCGTCGAGCCAACACCGCCCGCGTTGCCCACCGTCACCAGCACCGCGGCGAGAATGCCGAGGAAGCCGATCTTCAGCGCGACCGACCCGGCGGTGATCGCGCTGAAGACGCCACTCTGCGGATTGATGGACGCGGCCGGCTGCAGCGCCAGCACGGCGAAGGTTCCCGCGATATAGATGAACGCGATCATGGCGCCGGCGCCGAAGACAGCACGGGGCAGCGTGCGGCGCGGGTCGCGGACTTCTTCGCTCATGGCCGAGACCAGCTCGAGCCCGGTGAACGCAAAGGCGATCTGCGACCAGAAATTGACCGTGTCCCAGTTCCAGGCCGGCAGCATGGCGTGCACGGTGAAGTGCGTGACGGAGCCATGATGCAAGGCCACCACCGCCGCGACGGCAATCAGGATCAGCAGCGGGGCGTAGGTGCCCACGCCTCCCGCGTTCTGCAGCCACTTGCCGATGTGCAGCCCGATCAGGTTCATGCCCACGGCGACGGCGAGCAGGCCCATCGACACCCAGAGCTGGAAGGCCCGGTCAGCGGCGAACGCGCCGCCGCTGGGTCCAAGGATGTATGCGGCCATGGAAGCGCTGGCCAGCAGCAGGCCGGGGAAATAGAAGAAGGTGTAAATCCAGTAGGTCCAGCCGGCGATAAAGCCGTGGAAATCGCCGAAGGCCTCCTTGGCCCAGATATAGAGCCCGCCTTCCTCGGGGAATCGCGACGACAGCTCGTTGATGACCAGCGCGCCGGGGATGAAGAAGAAGATGGCGGCGATGGCCCACAGACTGATGGAGGAGGCTCCGTTGTGGCCGGCGGCGGCGATCCAGCGCGGGCCGAGGACCGTGGCGATGTTGAACAGCAGCACGTCCCAGAAGCCCATGGTCTTGCGTAACTGGGACCTGGAGTCGGGAATCATGAGGGCTGGAATCCGCCCTCGATCATACGGGATCGGCCGGCAAGTCGAGCAAAAAGCGGCACATCCCCCTTCCTCAAACCCACCTTTGGTCCTCTCCTCGAATCCGAATACAATGAAATTGAGTTTTTCCACCATTTCCAGGTCGAAATGGGAAGTGGGGTTGCTACGGGAATGGGTTCGGATCTGCGTTTGAGCCCGCGCGAGCGGGCGGTGCTTTCGGCCATCGTCGAGAACTACATCGCCACCGGCGAACCGGTCGCGTCGCAGGCGCTGGCCCGCCATTTCGGCAACAAAGACGGCATGAGCCCCGCCACGCTGCGTAACGTCATGGCGTCGCTCGGCGAGCTGGGCCTGCTGGATCAGCCCCACACCTCCGCCGGGCGCATTCCTACCGCCCCGGCCTTTCGCTTTTACGTGGAGCACCTGACCGGCGGCACCGCTCTCGCCCTCGCCCCCGCGCGCCTCGAGGAAATCGACGGCAGCTTCGCCGGAATCGGCTCGAGTCAGCAGTTTCTGGAGCGCACCTCGCATGTGCTGGCCCTGGTCTCGTCGGGCCTGGGCGTGGGCCTCGGCGCCACCCAGGAAGTCCACATGCTGGAACACGTCCACTTCACGCGTCTCAGCGCAGGGCGCGTGCTCGCGGTGGTGATTACCCGCGCTGGAACGGTGCTGGATCGGGTGCTCCTGCTCGATCATGACCTGAAAGGCGCGGAGCTGGAGACAGCGGCGCGCTATCTGAACGAGAACTTCCATGGCTGGTCGATTGAGCGGATTCGCACGGAGCTGGCGCGGCGCCTGGAAGCCGAACGCAGCGAGTACAACCGCCTGATGCACTCGCTCGAAGAGTTGTACCGGAAGGGCGCGCTCGAATCCGAAGGCGGAGCCGCCCCCACGTTATTCATGGAAGGCGTGGCCAATCTGCTCGCCGCGGAAACGGACCGCGAGCGGCTCGCGGCCATGCTGCACGCGCTGGAGGCGAAGGAGCGCCTCATCGAGCTGCTGAATGCCTACGTGGACGCGCGCCAGCGGACGGTTCGCGTGGTCGTCGGCCTCGAAGACGCCATTCCGGAATTGCGGGATTTTGTCCTGATCGGCACGACGGCGCGGCTGGGCCAGGACCACCTGGGGACGGTCGCCGTGATCGGGCCCACGCGCATCCGTTACCAGGAGACGATCCAGGCCGTCGAGTACATCGCGCAACTCTCCGGAAGGTTGCTGCAGCCACCCCAGTAGCAGCCATCGGCGAGTTGCAGGCAATTCAGGGCGGCGACAGCGTCAACGGTAAAATAGAGAGAGGAAGCGGGCGCGAGAGGCGCGTTCGCCCAGGACTTTTATGAGTAAACACACACCAGAAGAGAAGCGCCACGCGCGCGAACAGGCCGAGGCCGCACCGGCGAAAGCCTCAGAGAACGGCGCAGCGACAACTGCGGAGGAAGAGCTGGTTCCCGTGGCAACGGCCACGGTGCCTCACGAGGAATACGACCGGCTGAAGGCTGAGCGCGATTTGTTGTTCGACCGGCTGGCCCGCTTGCAGGCGGAGTTCGACAACGCCCGCAAGCGCGAGACAAAGGAGCGGGCGGAGTTCCGCGACTACGCCGTGGGCAACGCCGTGGAGCAATTCCTGCCCGTGCTGGACAATTTCCAGCTCGCGGTGAAGTCGCAGGGCTCGCCCGAGCAGCTCCGCACCGGCGTGGAACTGATCGTGAAGCAGATGGAGGAGGCGCTGCGCGGGCTGAACGTGCAGCCCGTGGCAGCGCTGGGCACGACCTTCGATCCGCGCGTGCACGAAGCGCTCGAGATGGTGGAGCGTAACGACCTGCCCGATCATCAGGTATTCGAGGAAGTACGCCGCGGGTATAAGATTCGGGAGCGCCTGTTGCGGCCGGCACTGGTCCGGGTCGCCAGCAATCCGCAGCAAAAAGAGGCATGAGCAGAACCGACAACGTGACCAAAGCCGATTATTACGAAGTGCTCGGGGTTGCAAGGACCGCGAGCGACCAGGAGCTGAAAGCCGCTTATCGCAAGCTGGCGATGCAGCACCATCCCGACCGCAACCCCGGCGACCACAAAGCCGAAGAGCGCTTTAAGGAGTGCAGCGAAGCCTACCAGGTGCTCAGCGATCCCGACAAGCGCGCCGCCTACGACCGCTTCGGCCACGCCGGCGTGAGCGGGGCCGGTGGCTTCAACGGCAATCCTTTCGGCGGGCAGGACATCGGGGACATCTTCGGCGACCTGTTCGGCGAGATGTTTAACATGGGCGGCGGCCGCCAGCGAGCGTCGCGCACGCAGAAGGGCCATGACGTCCGCCACGATATCACCATCGAGTTTGAGGAAGCTGTCTTCGGCAAGGAAGTGCCGGTGACGGTCAAGCGGCGCGAAGCGTGCCCGGATTGCCGCGGCACAGGAACGGCTACGGGACGCGGGCCGACGACGTGCGCGCACTGCCAGGGCCGCGGCCAGGTGCGCTATCAGCAGGGATTCTTCTCCGTGGCGCGGACGTGCAGCGCGTGCGGCGGCACGGGCTCCGTGATCAACGATCCCTGCCCGAATTGCCGCGGCGATGGACGCCGCGAGCGCCAGCATGAGATCCTCGTGAACATTCCGGCGGGCGTCGAAGATGGAACTCGCATCCGCTACCAGGGCGAGGGCGATGCCGGGCGCTTCGGCGGGCCCTCGGGCGACCTGTACATCGTGCTCCACGTCCGCGCGCACAAGTTCTTTGAACGGGACGGCAACGACCTGCACTGCGTGATCCCGATTTCGTTCCCGCAGGCCGCTTTGGGCACGGAAATCCAGATCACCACGCTGGATGGCGAGACGAAGCTGAAGGTTCCCGAGGGAACGCAGAGCGGGCAGACGTTCCGCATCCGCGGCAAGGGCGTGCCGCACCTGAACGCCTACGGCCGCGGCGACCTGCTGGCTCAGGTCGTCGTGAAAATCCCGACGAAGCTGACGAAAGCGCAGAAAGAGAAGTTGAAGGAGCTGGGCGAAACCCTAAAGATCGAGAACACGCCCACCTCACGTAGCCTGCTCGACAAGGTCAAGGAGATGTTCTCGTAATCGTGCCGGCGCGGGGGTTCGTGGCCCTCACCGCCTCCGGTCAGGTATAAACGGACACAGCAAGTCCTGCTAAGCCCGTGAAACCACCTGCGCCGAACGCTGCCCCTTCTGCCGTTACGCTGTCCGCTCCCAACGGGAGCCGCCGCGGCTACAACCGCTTCCTTCTGCTCGTCGCCGGCCTTGGCGGCCTGCTCTACGGCATCGACGTCGGCATCATCGGCGGCGCGCTGCCATATCTGGAGGCCACCTCCGGCCTGACGGCGTCGCAGCTCTCGGTGATCGTCGCGGCTGTGCTTCTGGGCAGCGTCTTCTCCACACTCTTCGCCGGCATGCTGGCCGACTGGATGGGCCGTAAGCCGCTCATGATCCTGAGCGGGCTGGCGTTCGTGCTCAGCATTCCCATCATCGCCCTCTCGCACGGCTACGCGCCGCTGTTCTTCGGGCGGCTCTTGCAGGGCATGAGCGGCGGCTTCATCGGCATCGTCGTGCCGCTGTATCTGGCGGAGTGCCTCGCTGCTTCGAATCGCGGCAAAGGAACAGGCATTTTCCAGTGGCTGCTCACGCTCGGCATTCTGGCCGCCGCGCTCACCGGCATGTACTTCAGCTATCACGTGCAGGCGGCCGCGCGCATGCTCAGCACGGCGGGGCTGCTGAAGGTCGAGAACCAGGCCTGGCGCAGCATCTTCTGGGTCTCTCTGCCGCCGGGCCTGCTGTTTGCCTTTGGCGTGCTTGGAGTGTCGGAATCTCCGCGCTGGCTCTTTCGCCGCGGCAGGCGCGAAGCCGCCCATGCGGCGCTGCTGCGTTCGCGCAGCGAAGAACAGGCGGCGCTGGAGTTGCGCGAGATGGAAGAAACCGCGCACACCCAGGCGTCCAAATCGACTGCGGGCAAGGTGAAGGACTCGCTGCTGGCGCGCAAATACGTCGTGCCGTTCCTGCTCGCCTGTGTGCTCCTCTTCTGCAACACCGCCACCGGCATCAACTCCGTCATCGGCTACAACACGGCGATCCTGCTGCAGGGCGGCCTGTCGGACTTGCAGGCGCACTGGGGCTACGTCCTCTTTACCGCGGTCAACTTCCTCATGACGATCGTCGGCGTGATGCTCGTCGACCGGAAAGGCAGGAAATTCCTGCTCACGCTGGGCACCACCGGCGTCATCCTCTCCATGGTGACGGTGGGGACCATGTTCCTGCGCACGGAACACGAGAGCGTCAACGTCGCCGCGCAACTGCAGAAGCAGGTCACGCCCGGACAGGAACTGTCGCTGCGCTTCGATCCCGCGGAAGCCGCGCGCCTGCTGGCGGCGCAGGGCCCGGCGGCTGCGGGGATTCGCGGCGACCGCGCTTCGCTCAGCGTCATCTATGCCTACGGCAGCTATACGGCCACCACGGATTACGTGCGCTCCGACAACCCCGGCGCGCCGGCCCTCCACGTCACGCGCGCCTCGTGCGTGCCGGCCAATAGCGTCGAGGCCTTCTTCCAGAATCCTTTTGGCAATTTGCAGGCCGCGCGCACCGCACCGCTGCGCATCGTGAAGGCGATGATCGCGCCGGTGCCCAGCCCCCGCCACGGATGGATGCTCGCGCTCGGCCTCTACGCCTTCGTCGCCTTCTTCGCCATGGGACCGGGCGCCGTCATCTGGGTGGCGCTGTCTGAGCTCATGCCCACGCGCATCCGCTCCAACGGCATGAGCATCGCGCTGGTCATCAATCAACTGGTCTCGACGATATTAGCCGGGATCTTCCTGCCCTATGTCGGCAAGTACGGCTACTCGTCCATGTTCTATCTGTTCGCCGGATTCACGGTGATCTACTTCATCACCGCGGTCTTCTTCCTGCCGGAGACAAAAGGCAAAACGCTCGAAGAGATCGAAGCGTTGTTCGAGACGAAGGCGACACGGGCGTAAACAAGCAGGTTAGAACTGTCGAACATGTTCCGCGCGAAAAGATCTTGCATATCGAAGGGCGCGCATAAAGCCTCGCGACGCGAGGCTGCGGTAGAAGCCATGGCCTTCAGGCCATGGAACAGCCGGCCCAGGAGAGGTGCCGCTCTAGCCGCGGCCGCGCCTGAAGGCGCGCGAAGAGCAATCGCCTTTTCGCCAGGCGAAAGCCAGGCGCTTCTACCGTCTTCCTCGCTGCGCGAGGAACCTGAGGGGCATGACCATCTGTATGCGGAGTCAATATGCCCGCGCAGCGATGCGCGTTCCCAAAGAGTATGCACCATGGCCTCGCAAAGCGAGGCTGCGGTAGAAGCCATGACCTTCAGGCCATGGAATAGCCGGCCCGGGAGAGGTGCGGCTTGAGCCGCGGCCTACTCCCTCGGCAGCGGCTCCGGAATCGCTTCCCCATCCTTGCGCGGATCCGACGCGCCGAAGTTGACGCCTGTCGCAAAGTTGCGCTCGACGGCCTGGCCGCCACCCATGATCGCGGCGTAGTCGCCATCCACGCGGATCAGATGGCCGCGGGCCGTCAGGTTCGCGCGCACCGAAGCCGGAATCCTATCCTCCATATCCACATCGCAGCCGCCGAAGTCGATCTTGTCGAAGCGCGCGGCTTCCAGCGCAGCCTGGATGTCCATCCCGAAATCGACAACATTCGACACGAACTGGGCGTGCGCCTGGGCCTGGTTGAATCCGCCCATGATGCCGAAGGCGATGCGCGTCTGCCCGTGCGTCATGAAGGCGGGAATGATGGTGTGCAGCGGCCGCTTGCGGCCGGCCAGCACGTCGGGCGAGCCAGGCGTCAGGTTGAAGAGCGCGCCGCGGTCCTGCAGCACGAAGCCGGCGCCGGGCGGCACGAGGCGCGAGCCAAACTCCTCGAAATTCGATTGGATCAGCGACACCATGTTGCCCTCGGCGTCGACGGCGGTGAGATACGTCGTGTCGCCGGCAGGCGGCAGGCCGGGCGAGACGTTGCAGTTGGCATGGTTCATGTCAATCAGCTTTGCGCGCTCCTGGGCGTATGCCGGCGACAGCAGGCCGGCAACAGGAATCCTGCTGAAGCGCGGGTCGCCGACATAGCGCGCCAGGTCCGCGTAGGCCAGCTTCTTCGCCTCGATCATCACCTGCAGCGCGT
>JASHNS010000043.1 GCA_030041515.1 Acidobacteriaceae bacterium
CAGACTGCGTATACCCCTCCCCCACCCACGCTCGGGCCTCCGCCGGCTGTGGAATCGGCGCCCTCGGCGACGGAAACCTCGCGGGAGGCGGCCAATCCAGTCCCGCCGGGCGGCTCTGCGCTGAGCGCGGACGAGGAGTATGTCGAGAACCATGCGCCCATCTACACGGAAACGGGCGTGGCCAGCTGGTACGGCCCTCCCTACAACCGGCGCGCCGGCGCAAATGGCGAGATTTACAACGAAGACATGATTTCGGCGGCGAACCGCACGCTGCCGATGGGTTCGCTGATCCGCGTAACGTATCTGCGGACGGGCGAGTCGGCGGTGATGCGGATTACGGATCGGGGGCCGTTCGTGGCCGGCCGCATTCTGGATCTGTCAGAAGGAGCGGCCAAAGCGATCGGCCTGTACCGGGCGGGCATCGGCGAGGTGCGGATTGAAGTGTACAGCGCGCCCGAGCCGCTGGATTCGGGCGGACGCTGGTGCGTGCAGGTGGGCGCTTTCTCGCGTCAGCGCGCGGCAGTGCGGCTGGAAGAGCGCCTGCAGCGGGAATACCGCACGGCGAATGTGATCGAGTTTCAGGGGCCGACGGGATACTGGGTGCGCATCCGCCCCTACGAAGGCAATCGCACGCAGGCCGTGGCGATCGTGGATAGTCTGCACCCGAGCGAAGGCGAAGCGTGGCTGGTGCGGCTGGACTGAAAAACAGGGGACACGGTGTAGGGGGTAGAAAACGACTTCTCGTCGTGAGGTCGGCGCTCCTCAAGCGCGGCCGGTTTTGTCCAGCTCCCTGTAGAAGCCCAGGTCGGCATCGCGGAGCATCTTGGTGACGTACGCGATCTGGCCGTAGTGCAGGCCGAAGTGCTCGATGACCTGATAGACGGCATCGAGGCCACGCACGTGGTAGCCCTGAATTTCGTACTCTGCGAGGAGATCGGCCTCGGAGAGGCGCAGCAGAACATGCTCGGCTTCGCGGACGGTTGCGCCTAATTTTCCGAGGAGCTCGGCGCAGGGCAGCGGGCCATGCTCCGCGAATTCGGCGGGGCGGTTGCGGCGATCCTGCTGGCGGTTGAAGGCGGCGACGATCCATTGGCGCATGTTGCCGTCGAGGTGCAGCACGAGATTGCCGATGCTGTTGCTGGACGGATTGGGCCGCCACCATACCTGTTCGTCGGTGAGCGATTCGACACAGGTTCTCAGGCGAGGCCAGTACTGGGTCATGAGTTTGGTGCGCGAAAAGTGGAGGAACAGCGAAGTACAGGTGGGTTGCGATGAGCTCATCGGTCGATCCTCTCTCCCGAAGTTCTTCCGCGTGGGACAGGCTGTCAAGCGACCACTCCTGTAATCTGGGTTTCGCGGGCATGAAAACACTGCATCCTCAATTTCTGCGCTCGGCGATGGACGCATCGCATTTTCCAGCGCCGGGAGTGCCGGAGATTGCATTTCTGGGGCGCTCGAATGTCGGGAAATCGAGCCTGATTAACGCACTCCTGGGCTCGAAGCAGGCGCGGGTTTCCTCGACGCCGGGGCGCACGCGCGCAATCAATTTCTTCGCGCTGGCCGAGGGGCCTCAGCGCCCGGCGCAAATGCTGTTTGCCGATCTGCCTGGGTACGGGTATGCGAAGCTTTCAAAATCGATCTCGGCGGAGTGGCCGAAGTTCATCGAGCCCTATCTGCGGGATCGCGCGACGCTGGCGCTGTGCGTGTGTTTGGTGGACGCGAACATCCCGCCGAAGGAAAGCGACGCTCAACTGTTCGGGTTTCTGGAGCACGCGCAGCGCGACTTCGTTATCGTGGGCACGAAGGCGGATCGGCTCAGCGGCAACGGCCGCGCGAAGGCGCTGGGAGCTCTGCGCGAGGCCTTTGGCGCGCATGAACTGCTGCTTTGCTCGGCAAAAACCGGGGCGGGGCTGAAGGAGTTATGGCAGCGGATCCGGGACAGGGCGGCCGAGTTCCAGAGCTAGGCTCTCCTGAGCTTCGCCAGCAACTGCGTAGGGTGGATCGGCTTGAGGAGGACCTCGAACTGGTGGCCGTCACGCCGCGCATCGCGCATGAGGTCGGTGGTGGCCGCCTGGCCTGAGAGGAGAACGATGCGGCATTGGGGCAGCAGGGCGCGGATGCGAATGGCGGCTTCGATGCCGCTCATGTCGGGCATTACGACGTCGGCCAGCAGCACGTCGGGAAGCCATGTTTTGGCTGTCTCAATCGCCTGGGCGCCACAGTAAACCGCCGTAGCGTCGTAACCGTTCTGGCCGAGGATGATGCGCAGGGTATCGGCGATGACAAGCTCATCATCAGCCACGAGTACCCTGGGTCGACCGCCAGATGGGGATTGGCCGCCCATAGAGCCCTTCATGATCAGCAAGTTAACGTCAGATGTGAAATCTGTACCTGAGTGTAAACGCCGTCTGGGCGCAAAGGGTATAAAAATTCGAATTGGCACGATTTGACATTTGCCAACCGTGGACAGGCCGTACGCGGTGCGCTTTTGACTTGCCGGCGTGGAACGGCTATAAACGACCTTTCCAGCCCATTCTGAGGATGCGGGCTTTCCTTCGGGAGCGCGGTATGGCTCCTGAATCACCATCACTGCTACGGGATGATCGGGAAGGCGGTGAAAATCCGCCACTGCCCCGCAACTGTAAGCGCAGCTTTCTGCGTCACGTTGATAACGGCACAGGAAACGGCTCGAACCAGAAAGCCACTGGAGCCCTGGCTCCGGGAAGGCGGTTCGGCCCAGGCGCAAGTCAGGAGACCGGTCCCGTATGTCGGAGCTCGCGCATCGCGCGGGCTCGCTCACCGCGTTCCGAGGGGAACGGAGGATTCTATGACGCTTTTTTTGCGGCCCCTGCGCCGCCTCCTGTCGATCGTTGTGCTCTTTGCCTGTGCGGCGGCGGTGCATGCGGTGAGCGTGTCCGGAACCGTCACCGATCCCCTGGGCTATCCGATCGCCAATGCCGTGGTGGCGCTGGTGCAGAACGGGAAGGTTGTGGTGGCGGCGCGGACTGGACCGGACGGGGGCTATACGCTGATCAGCGGACGTTCCGGACGCTTCTACGTTCTGGCTTCGGGACGTTCGTTCCGGCAACTGGAGACGCACAGCTTTTACGGCGGGACGGTGAGCGCGGTGGTGGAGAACGTGGTGCTCGAGCCGGAGTGGGTACGGCAGTCGGTGGTGGTGACCGACACGGGGCGTCCGGAGCCAGAGGCGCAGGCCACGGGTTCGATCAGCAGCATCGGTGCGCTGCAACTGGAGGATCGGTCGACGCTTGTCGACGCGCTGCGCATGGAGCCGGGCGTGAACGTGGTGCAGACCGGCGAGCGCGGCGGCGAAAGCTCGCTGTTCATCCGCGGGGGCAGTTCGGATGCGAACCGCGTGCTGCTGGACGGCGTGCCGATTGAAGACATCGGGGGACAATTCGACTTTGGCAATCTTTCGACAACCGGCCTGGCGCATGTGGAGATATATCGGGGTCCGGACAGCACGCTGTACGGCGCGGATGCGGCCGCCGGGGTGGTGGCGCTGACGACTCCGCGGGGGAGCACACAGTTCCCGTCGCTGCTGTATCAGGGCAGCGCGGGAAATTTCGGGACGTACCAGAATCAGGTGCAGCTGGGCGGGATGAAGCGGCGGCTGGATTATTACGGCGGGTTCTCGAGCCTGTACGCGGGCAACAGCATTCCGCTGGACGAGTACCACGACGCCACGACGGTGACGAATCTGGGCTGGAGCTGGTCCGCGAATACGGAAATGCGGGTAACGGCGCGGAACAGCGACTCGTCGACCGGAATCCCCTCGGCGAATGGCGG
>JASHNS010000044.1 GCA_030041515.1 Acidobacteriaceae bacterium
GGGCGCGCACACCGTAATCTTGGTTGCCGTGGGTGCGGGGCCCGAGGCCGAGGACGAGGCGCGCACGCGTTGGGAAGAGGAAAAACCAGACGAGTATTTCTTCCTGGAGATGTACGGATCGGCGATCGTGGAGCACCTGACCACGCACACGGGCGCACGCCTCTGCGGCTGGGCCGAGCAGCACCGGATGGCGGTGCTGCCCCATTACAGCCCCGGCTATCCGGAATGGGATGTGGCCGAGCAGCCGCAGCTGCTGGAACTGATCGAGCGCACGCGCGGCGCCGCCTTCCCCTCCCGCGTCGAGGTCCTGCGTTCCGGCATGCTGCGACCGAAGAAAACGCTGCTGGCGGTCTTCGGCCTCACGCGCCACACGGAGCATCTGCGCCCGCTCACCAGTCTGATTCCCTGCGAAAGCTGCGCCTTCGGCCCGTGCCAGTACCGGCGCGCGCCGTATCGCCGCGCCCCACACGCCTTTGGCGAGCAGGTCGCCAGGCGCCAGGCAGTGTTCGACGCCAACGCGCGCTACAGCGTGAACCCCAAAGCGCTGGCGCGCTGGGCTGCGGAGCGTCTCGCGCTCCGCACGGCCGCCGACGGCTCCCTCCACGCCGTCTTCCGCTACGAAGGTACTACCTGTACAAACATGGGCCGTCCGCTGGCCTTTGATTACCACGTGAAGCTCGGCCCGCGCGGTGAAGGCTATCCCATTCGCGAACAGCAATGCGTACCCGCGCCAGGAGATACGGGACACACATCCATGTGCGAGTACATCGCCGACGCTGAGTCGTTGATGGCAGCAATCGGCCGGGAGAAACCGCTCCATGGTCAGCGCCTCAACGCGGTGCCCGAATGGCATCCGCCGCTCAGCGCCGCCGGATGTTTCTGCGAACCTGCCAGCCGCGCGCGCAAGTGGGCCCTGGTGCTCGAAACCATTCACTATGCTTTGGTACAACAGGAATCAGCACAGGACCCCGATATCGCATGAAACCACTTCTGCAGGATGTGATCCGAGAGCGGCCGCTGCTCGGTGACGGAGCGATGGGAACGCAGCTCATGCTCGCCGGTCTCGAGCAGGGCAACTGCGGGGAAGCGTGGAACCTGATCCATCCCGACCGCGTGCTGGCCATTCAGCGCCGCTATGTCGAAGCGGGCTCCGACTGCATCATTACGAATACCTTCGGCGGATCGCGGATCATGCTGAACCGGCACGGCGAGGCCGAACACGTCGCCGCCGTCAACCAGGCGGGCGTTCAGATTGCCCGCCAGGCCTTCGGCGCTCGTGACGGCTATGTTCTCGGCGATATCGGCCCCTTCGGCGGCCTGCTCGAGCCATTTGGCGAGTTCACTCAGGCCCAGGTCGGCAGCGCATTCGAGGAGCAGGCCGTGGCGCTGGTGGAAGGCGGCGCCGACGCCATCATCATCGAAACGCAAACCTCGCTGGAGGAGTTGCTGCTCGGCATTCGCGCCGCGCAGGCCGCCGGCGCAAAGTGCATCATCGGCTCCATGGCCTACGACGTCACCCTGGACGGCTCGACCTTCCGCACCATGATGGGTGTTGAGCCCGAGCGCGCCGCGGAGTTTATGCAGGAAAACGGCGCGCACATCGTCGCGCTCAATTGCGGTACGCGCATGGATATGCAACGCGCCCTCGCAGCCGTGGAACGCTACAAAGCGGTCTCCAGTCTCCCCGTGATGGTGCAGCCGAACGCCGGCCAGCCGCGGCTTGAAAACATGAAGGTCGTCTATGACGAGATCCCGGAGCAGATGGTGCGAGGATTGCGGCCGCTCCTGGAAGCCGGAGCCAATATCGTCGGAGCCTGCTGCGGCAGCACGCCGGAGCACATCCGCGCCTTCCGGGGCGTGATGGACGAGTTTCTGGAATCCAAAGGAACGGGAGTTCTGCGTGAAGGTCAAACTCTGTGACGTAAATGCGGCAGCCCGGGAGAAACTGCCTCCTCAGTTCGACGATAAGTCCGGAATCGGCGTGCATTATGTGGACGCGTATATCAAGCCGATGAACACGAAACTCGAAGACGGCACTGCGGTCCGCTGTAAGCGCCGCGGCCTTAAGATCACGCTTTCGGCGGGCGGCCGCAAGGGCGAAGGCCTGATGCGCAGGCTCGACGTCAGCCGCGACCCAGCCGTGATGCTCGATGCGGCATTGCAGGATGCTGCCAGGGCAGCGGGCCTGGAATTGTTCGTTGAGGACGGTGCGATCTTTCTCTCGGTTGGGTAGGCGGATCGGAATTCAGCAGCGTTGTTCGAACGAAACCGGTAAGTACGGCCGATCGTGTCGCAAACGGATCACCAATTGATACGCTCACGCTCTGTCACGAGGGGACGATTCTGGGCGAAAGTGTGGATGGACCCAACGTATTCCCCGATAATGCCAATTGCGATCAGCTGTATGGATCCCATGAAGAACAAGCCAAGGACCAACGGCGCAACGCCCACGTTGAAGCTGCTCCAGAAGATAAGCTTGTAGATCAGATAGAACATCCCGGCAAGAAAGCTCAGCATCGCGGAAATGAATCCGGCAAAAATGACGACCCGTAGCGGCACTCTGGAGAGATTCGTAATGCCCAGCATAGCGATGTCGTAAAGCGTGTACCAGTTGTTCTTGGTAATGCCTCGCTCTCGCCGCGCCTGGTTGTAGAAGACGGTGGCATAGGGCAGCCCCAGTTCCGCAATCATGCCACGGAAATACGGGTAGGGATCGCGATAGCCCGTTCTCAGATGCTCGACGACGCTACGGTCGTAAAGACCAAATCCCGTGTAGTGTTCGATCACCTGCACGTTAGCCAGTCGGGCGACGAGCCGATAGTAGGCCGTGCGAATGCGATACATCAGAGGATTCTCATCGCTCGTGTTTTTCACCGCCGCGACGATGGGAAAGCCTTTCTCCCATTCCCGGATCATTTCTATGAAGAGTTCCGGCGGCTCCTGTAAGTCGGAGGCAACAAAGCCGACGGCATCGCCCTCAGCCTGCAGGAAGCCATGCATCGGTGAGCGCAGATGTCCGAAATTTCGCGCGTTGACGATCACCTTCACGCGTGGATCCTCGGCAGCCAACTCCCGCAGCACGGCCACGGTTCTGTCCTGGGAAGCATTGTCGACAAAGAGAAAGTTGAAATCGTATTGAGGCAGTTGCATGGCGACGGCGCTCAGCCGCCGGTGCAGCTCGCGCACGTTCGGCTCCTCGTTGTAGCAGGGCGAGACAATCGTGATCCGTTTGCCGTTCATCCTTCGTTCCCTGAACATCAACTTACAGGCAGCGCAAGTCGCGTGGATCGCCTCGACTGCGCCAGGTATCCATTTGGCCAATGCCTCATCTCAGGCCGAAACCTGCACTCGGTTCCTCGGACGTCCGGCAGTCCCCCTGCCGGCAGTATCGAGATTGCCGAACGGAGTCTAACGGCAGTTCAGCGCCCGGAAGTCTTTCTGCGCCACGATCGGCGGCAATGTCCAGACCCAGCTGCCGCCATCCTTCCAGACAGGATCGTAGAGGCGCGCGATGAGCACCTGAATGCCCAATGAACGGCAGACGCGACGGGCCTGGGCACCATCAGCGCCACGATAGAGCGCGTCGATCGCAGCGGCCATGATGGGACAGCCGCGCGGGTCACCACCCAGCGTGGCGCCGCAGCCGCTCTTGTCTCCGGCGATGGCAATCTGCCGGTTGACGTACATTTGATCCATAGCACCCAGCAACATGTTGGGTTCCATCGGATTGAACTGCACAACAGCGCTCCGAGGAATTCGCCGGTTGAGCTGCGTGTAGCCCGTAATGGAGATGTAGGGTACGCGCGAGAGCTGTTCGCCTCCTGGATCGTGCAGCGCAAGCAAATGCTTTTGCAGTTCCGGAAGTCCGAAGCGAAGTGTGAACAGCTGCGCCTCAGCGCTGATCAGCCCGATCGCGATTGCCAAAAATGCCAGCCGCCGGATCCAGACCGGCGCCTCCAGACCTGAGCGGCCGTCGCGTCCCGCCCATGCGTCGACAACCTGAGCGCCGAGCAGTAGCAGCGGAAACTGCAAAAGCAGCGCAGCTCGCCAACCAAAGTCATTGGTGGTAAGAACTGCGGAACGCAGAAACGAAATCAGCGGCAGGGTGGCGATGCACAGAAACAGCAGCGCGCGCTGAGCCTGGGTAAGCGGCACTCGCCGCCGCCACGACGGCACGAGAAAAATGAGGAGGACGACGAGATAGAAGCCCAGCTCGAGCAGATAGCCGGGCACCAACAGAATCAGATTGGCGAAACGCCGAGCCATGAGTGGATGGGCGCCAGCCATATGGCGGAAGACCGCCGTGGACAATAAGCCTTCCGGTGGGATCATTTGCCGCACAGTAAAAGCAAACAGGTGCCCGCCCGGCAAATACGAAGGCGTGTGCGTCAGTTCCCACAGGTAAGGCGAAAGCAGCACTATCGCCGCGACGCCGGAGATTGCCATGACGGCGACCGGGCGTCCTCCCTGCTTCGTCGCCAGGTGCCAGATACCCCAGGCGAGCATGATCAGAAAAAAACCAAATGCGACAAAGATCGAGAGCCCGAAACCGCTGGCCATAGCGGCGGCCATCAGAACCACACGGAAAGCGCGGAGCCGGAGCGACTCCTGGGGCGCGATCCAGGCCAGCAGAAAAGAGAACATGCAGCAGATCAGGCCGGCAATGTGGTGCGGCACCCAGAGAAGCGAATCCATCCAGCTCGTGATCTGGTCTCGGGCCCACCATGCGAAATCCAGGGGCATTCCCTTATGCAGGTGGATCGTGATCCAGGCCACGCCCAGCAGATCGAATCCAGCCACTGAAAGCAGGCAGATGGCGATCACGAACTGGCGGCGCAGGCGCCCACCGGCGCGAAGGAAATTCTGCAGATATAAGCCAATCAGCGCCGCCAAGCCGAAGCCGGACCAGACGGAACTTGCCATGTAGACCGCGCGCACCGGCAATCGGCTGAGCTGCACGACGGCCGCGCACAGCACATACCAGAAGTAATATTGGCGCAGCCCTTCGGCATGGTGGAAAAAATACAGGGAGTTTGCCGGCGGCACACCTGTGCGCACCACAGAGCCTGTCCAGTTGACCCGAGCACCTTCGTCCTGGCAGATCACGCTCAGGAAGAGCTGATGGTGCCTCGCCCAATCCACCAGCGAAAGCAGAGCGACCGCAATCCAGATTGCGCCGAGAACGGCAACAATCGTCCCGTAGGGCCGCCACCCCACAGGAAGCCGGCCGGCGGGGTCAGATTGCATCGCCTCGCGGAAAACCAGAGCCGCTGCTGTCAGAGTGGCGGCTGCAAATAGGGTGGCTACCGCTCCGAGAGACAAGAAGTGTCCGAGCAGATCCGAGAGGATCGTCGAAAGTGCCAGTGAAATCGGGAGGCTCCATACCAGCCGACCCACGAGCGTCCGATCCCGAAAGTTATGGAAGTTCGCAAACCACGCGGCCACGTATCCGGGAGCGATCAATGCGGGGACAAACGCGGGAATCGCCGCACCGGCGAGCGCAAGCTGCTTCCCTGTGATGTTCAGGAAACTGGAATCCATGCAGGTTCAGGCTCACGTTACACCAACCGGAGCGCAAATCAATGCCATCTACGAGGTATGGAACCCAACCAATTCTGCCCTGGAGTTCAATTCCCTGCCCCATCGAACCCATCCAGACAGGCGATGGGAATCAGGATGGTTAACGCATCAGCGGCGATGCCAGGCCCCTGTGCGGCGGATCGCCTCTTCGAGACTGATCGTTTCGCGCAGGCCGAGGATTTCCCTCGCTCGCTCGACCGAGGGGACATAGCGGAGCACAGGCGCACCGGAAACTGGCTCCTGCGCGACCTGGATTTCTGTTTCCGGACGCAGCGTCGCCGCAACGATCTGCGCCAGTTCCAGAATGTTGACATCGTGGCTGGAGCCGACGTTGATTGGCGTCAGTCCCGGCGCGCGGAACAGCATGGTCCACAGCCAGATGGCGAGGTCGGCCGCATACAGATAGGAACGGCGCGGAGTGCCATCGCCCTGAATATGAATCGCGCGGCCGGCCAGAACGTCTCCCATGAAATTACCGATGGCGAAATGCTGATCGAGGGGCAGATGCGGCCCGCAGAACGCCCAGCAGCGCGCGATCTTGCATTCGAGGTTCGCGGACTGATGCAGAGCGCACAGAAGTTCCGCGGCCCGTTTGCCTTCACCGTAGGCACTGGCCGGATCGACCGGATTCGGAGCGCCAGCGAAGGTCTCAGGCACATGCGTCATCGCAGACGGCTGCTGCCCATACACGGCTCCCGAGCTTGTCAGCAGGAATTTGCGAGCGCCACACGCCGCTGCGAATTCGAGGACCCGCTTCGTTCCACCCACGATGGTGGAGAACAGTGCGGAAGGATCGCGAGGCGCGAGGCGCGGGTAAGTGTCGGTGGCCGCATGCAGAACGAATGCGAAGTCGCCCTCGGGATAGTCGAAGTCCCGCACGTCGCCGGAATGCAGGACGACCGAGGGGTCCGCCGCGAGATGCGGGCATTTCCCTGCGAAAGCCGCGGGATCGCGAGACAGGACGACGATCTCCGCATGGAGGCCCAGCTCCCGATTGCAATGACAGAAGCTTTCGACAAGCCAGCAACCGAAGAACCCAGTGCCACCGGTCAGGAAGATGCGCTGGCCCCGGAGCTCGTCCCAAAGGGCGGAGGTATTCTCCAGGATCAGGTTCAGGTCTGAGGCAGCTAATCTCATAGGCCCGCTTCGAAGATCAGCGCGGAAGGCCGAGCCGCGTCCCTCATTTAGTTGTCCACATCCAGACCGCGCTGGTAAATGGTTTGACGCAGCGACGGAATCTGGGAGTAGGGGCTCTCAATATCGTCGATCCGGATCGGAGCGTTCTTCCTGACCGGATGGAGCAGCATCTCTCCGCGCATCAGTTCCCGGCAGGATAGCTGCCCTTTCTGCAGAGGGATCGCAAGATAGACATCGTCGTCCGTCAGCAGGTGCCCTTCCGGGAGGTCTTCCTTCGCATAGACGCCGCGCACCAGCGCATCCAGATACTCGACTTCTTTTTTGGGAGGTATACGTTTCTGCGTGCCGGGAGCGCCGCACATCTCCTTGGCCTTGTGAAAGGCGCGAAACCACTCGTCGATCTGGTGAGGGAGACTGCAATAGGGCGCCACTTTGACCCCATCAGCCTGGATATCGATATGCCTCTCGAACATGCGCGCGCCCTTGGCATACGCGATCAGCATCGAGTTCCTCCAGTCCGTGTGTTCGTGGGTGGAAAAACCGATGGTGTTGTTCGGATAGCGAGCGCGCAGAAAATCGATCTGATTGAGCTCCAGCTCCGAGTCTTCTGAGGGGTAGATCGAAACGCAGTGGTTAATGCCCAGCGGGATGTTTCGGTTCCCAAAGAACGTGACGATGTCGTCCATGTCCTTGAGCGAGGATCCGCCAGTCGAGACGATCACCGGTTTTTTGGTCCTTGCAATCCTCTCGATCAGAATCCAGTCGTTCAGATCGGAACTCGCGACCTTGATAATGGGAATTCCCAGGGCAACGCACAGATCGACAGAGTGCTCGTCAAACGGTGTTGCGGTTGCGGTAAAACCGGCCTGGCGAATCGCGCGAACGAGGGTCGCATAATCTTCGTCGGTAAGCCGCGTGTCTACGGTCTTCTTGATGTATCGCAGATCCTGTCGGTCCACGAAAGAATGGTGGATGAAGGAGTCGACGTCGCGAAACTGAAGCTTGATGGTGGCTCGAACGTTATTAAAGCGAACTACCTGAGCAAATGCCTGGACGATCTTCAGGCCACGATCGAGGCTCCCGAGGTGGTTGTTGGCCATCTCCAGTACGAATAATTCTTCGAAAATATCCTGATCAATCACGAGCAGGCTCCTTTGTTTTCACGCCCGAATCGAGGAGTCGGCAGCAACCGGACGAGGGACGGCGAAAAGACTCGGCGTCGATCTGCGACCGTGGGCCATGCAGGGTCCAATCAGAAAACCGGGGCTTTTCGCTGCAGGTGCGTCCTTCATTGTATCGCCCGTTCAGGCGCTGTCTATACGACGAATGGACCAGCGTTCCTCGAAATGAAAGGGGCCCAGGAACAGCAGGAGGCTCACTCCGGCTCCTTCACCAGCATGTTGGCCGCCAGCTCCTCCGGAGAAAGGAACGGGTACATATCTTCGAGATTCGGCGTCATGATCCGGCCGTCGGGGAGAATGCGCGAACGAAGGCGAGGTTCAAACTCCTGCGTCTCGTCGAGAAGGACATCGAAGAGCGCCGGCCCCGGATTGTCGAGCTCACGGCGAACAATGTCGAGGTCGGCGATTTTCTCGATTCTGAAGGAGGGAATGCCATAGGCCGTTCCGACCCTGAGCATATCCGGGAACGTAACGCCGCTCTGCGGGCCCTCGCCGATGCGGCGGCCCTGGAAGAATCCACTTTGTGTCTGCCGGATTGAGAGATAGCCGCAGTTATTCAGCACAAAGAGCTTCACCGGCACCCGATATCCAACGAGTGTCTGGAGTTCCTGAACGTTCATCTGCAGCGAACCATCGCCGGCAAGGCAGATGGTGCGTGCACCGCGGGCAATAGCGACCCCAATGGCAGCCGGAAGATCATAGCCCATGGAAGCGGAGCCCGAGTTGGAGATGAGACGTTGACCCTTCTTCAGTCGAGCGGCCTGGTAGGGCACGATGCAGGCTGTGGCATTGCCGCAAACGACGGCGTCATCGGGACGAAGGATTTCAAAGAGCCGGTCGACGAAGTCGTAGGGGTTCAGCGGTGGTCCCGCGGTGCGCTGCCGATCCTGCACCGTTGGATATTTCGCCTTCCACTGGCGGGCCAACTCCAGCCACTCGTCATGGTGCGCGGCGGGACCGCTCTCCAGTTGCCGCGCCATCTCCGTCAGAAAGACCTTCAGGTCGCAATGGATCGGGACATCCGGCTGATGCAGGGGCTTTCGCAGTTCGGCAGCATCGACATCCACCTGGATTTTGGTGGCGAAGCGCGCGAAGGACGCCCAGTTGTAGCTTGTCTGGCGAATGTTGAGGCGCGAACCGAGCACCAGCAGTATGTCAGAATTCTGGACGGTGAAATTGCCGGCGCGCTCGCCGATGGTGCCGGGGCGCCCGCAGAAGAGCTCGTCATCGCTGGCGATCAGATCGTGGGTCCACGCCGTGACCACCGGGCTGCGCAGCGCTCGGATGACACGCTCGAATTCCGGGAGGCTGCCGGAGATGCGGACGCCGCTGCCGGCAAACACCACAGGCCGCTTCCCTTTGCGGATGCGATCCAGGACATCGGCGACCTGAGCGGTCACGGTCGCGGGATCGAAAACCAGAGCGTCCTCCGATGGATCGTAATGGCGCAGGCTCCCCGGATCGATGGCGGCCGACTGCACGTCCACCGGGATATCGAGCCAGCACGGACCGGGACGAGCGTGCTGCGCCAGGAACCATGCGCGCTCCAGATGCCACGCGATCGACTCAGGCTCGGTGATCTGGACCGCGTACTTGGTGATCCCTTTGACCATCCGGACGATATCGACTTCCTGATCTCCGAGCTGGCGCAGATCTGTCAGTCCATAGGTCGACATGCAGGTCTCGCGCTTCACCTGCCCTGACAGGACCAGCATCGGAATCGAATCGGTCCAGGCACCAAAAACGCCGTTGAGGGCATTAATGCCGCCAGGGCCGGACGTCACGTTCAGCAGGCCAGGTGTCCTCGTGATGCGGGCATAGCCTTCCGCGGCCATGGCGGCAGCCTGCTCGTGATGTGTGCAGATCCATGAGAGTCCGCTGACGCCAATCGAGTCGTTCAGGTGCATCGCTCCGCCGCCGGTCACCAGAAAAACGTGACGAGCGCCCCATGCGCGCAACCGGTCAAAGATGTAATCGGAGAGTTTCATGGCGCGAGATCGACGCGGATCTGAACATGCCCGCCGGACGTTTTCTGGTTCATGATGAATTCCGACAGGGTCGAGATGACATAGTCGAGCATCGGCTGGGTCAATCCCGGGTAAACCCCGAGCCAGAAGACCTGATTCATCACAAAATCGGTGTTCGGCAGATCGCCAATCGCGCGGTGCTCATACTCCTGCCAGGCGGGTTGACGGAGCAGATTCCCTCCGAATAGCAGTCGCGTTCCGATGCGGTTCGCGTCCAGCGCGTGGATTAACTCCTCGCGGCTGAACGGAGCATTCTGCCGCACGGCGATCGGAAATCCAAACCAGGCGGGATCGGAGCCGGGCGTAGCTTCAGGCAGAATCAGGTACTCCTCCAGCGGCTGCAGTCCAGCCCTGAGGTAGCTGAAGTTTGCTTTGCGGCGCTCGATGAACGCAGGCAGCTTTTCGATTTGCGAGGCGCCGAGCGCAGCCTGCAAGTCTGTCGTTTTCAGGTTGTAGCCGATGTGCGAATAGATGTATTTGTGGTCGTATCCGCAGGGCAGGCTGCCCTGCTGCCACTGGAAGCGCTTGCCGCAGGTGTTCTCTTTGCCGGGGTCGCACCAGCAATCTCGTCCCCAGTCGCGGAAGGATTCGATCAGCGTCTGCAGGCTTGGCTGGTCAGTCAGGACCGCGCCGCCCTCGCCCATCGTGATGTGGTGCGCCGGATAAAAGCTGACCGTAGCGATATCGCCGAAGGTGCCGACCCCGCGGCCTTTCCAGGTCGATCCGAGCGCGTCACAGCAGTCCTCGATGAGCCAGAGATTGTACTTCTTAGTAAACGCCGTAACCGCATCGAGATCGAAGACATTCCCCAGGGTGTGCGCCACCATGACCGCCCGGGTCTTCTCGCTGCGCGCGGCCTCCAGCTCGCTCGCGTCGATTTCGTAGCCGGGAAGGGTGACATCGACGAAAACCGGAACCAGCCGGTTCTGGAGGATCGGATTGACCGTGGTCGGGAAACCCGCAGCAACGGTGATCACTTCATCTCCTGGCTTCAGCCGGCGATCCCCGAGCCTTGGCGACGTCAGCGCGCTGACCGCCAGCAGATTGGCGGAAGACCCCGAATTCACCAGGGAAGCGCAGCGGACTCCGACAAAGCGCGCCAGTTTGCGCTCAAAAACCCTGGCAAAGCGCCCCGTGGTGAACCAGCAATCCAGAGCGGCGTCGACAACCGAGGCCAGATCTTCCGCGGCGATAACCTTGCCGGAAACCGGAACAGAGGACTCGCCGGGCCTGAACTCTGCTGAAGGAAAAGCCTGTTGAAAATACTGCGAGCACAGCTCGAGGATGTGCTGCCGAAGCTGGGCCGCGTTGTCTGTCATGGGGGTTGCCGAGGTCAGAATACACAATCGGAAACCCGCAGTGTACTGTATTGATGACGGAAGTGATGCACTCGCCGGATCACTTCCGGGAAAGAGCGGATAAGGATCAATGAAAGCGGTCATTCTGGCGGGCGGTCTGGGCACTCGCCTCAGCGAGGAAACCGGCGTGCGTCCGAAGCCCCTGGTGGAAATCGGTGGAAAGCCGATCCTCTGGCACATCCTCAAGATTTATTCGCAGTATCAGATCAACGATTTCATTATCTGCTGCGGATACAAGGGGTACATGATCAAGGAGTACTTCGCAAACTACTTCCTTCACATGTCGGACGTGACCTTCGATCTGCGTGAGAACCGCATGCAGGTCCACCAGAGTGTCGCTGAGCCCTGGCGGGTGACCCTGGTTGATACCGGAGACACTGCCGGAACCGGAGGTCGCCTGAAGAAGGTTGGATCGTATTTGAAGGGCGAGGACGCCTTTTGCATGACCTATGGCGACGGCGTGGCCGATATTGACATCGCAGCCACCATCGCCTTCCATAAGCAGCATGGAAAACAAGTGACGCTGACTGCAGTACAGCCGCCCGCTCGGTTCGGCGCGCTGAAGCTGGAAGGGGACGGCATCACTTCCTTTCAGGAGAAGCCGCAGGACGAAGGCGGATGGATCAACGGAGGCTTCTTCATTCTCTCGCCGGCTGTGCTGGATGAGATTCACCAGGACGCATGGATGTTTGAACGCGAGCCTCTCGAACATCTCACAGCTCAGCACCAGGTCCGCGCCTATCGGCACAAGGGCTTCTGGCATGCCGTGGACACACTCCGGGACAAGCAGCGGCTGGAAGAACTCTGGGCCAGCGGAAACGCTCCATGGAAAGCCTGGTGAATTCCTGGCGCGGACGGCGCGTCTTTGTCACCGGACATACCGGCTTCAAAGGGGGATGGCTGGCTCTGTGGCTTTCCCGATTGGGCGCTGAGCTGCGCGGCTATGCGCTCGACCCGGAAACCGAGCCCAATCTGTTCACTGCGGCCAGGGTCGGCACGGTAATTGACGATGTCCGCGGTGACCTGCTTGACCGGCGGCGGCTCGAGCAATCCATGCGGGATTTTGCGCCGGAAGTTGTATTCCACCTGGCAGCCCAGCCGCTTGTGCGCCGTTCCTATGCCGATCCGCTGGCGACCTATGCCACAAATGTTCTTGGAACGGCAGCCGTCCTCGAGGCGGTCCGCAGCACGCGATCCGTGCGCGCCGTCGTTTGCGTCACGACCGACAAATGCTATGTGAACCACGAGCTCGACAAGCCCTATCGGGAATCAGACGCTCTGGGCGGCTATGACCCATATTCCTCCAGCAAAGCCTGCGCGGAGATTGTGAGCGCGGCATATCGAAGCTCCTTCTTCTCCGTGGATCGTCCCGGAGAACACCGGGTCGCACTCGCCACCGCGCGTGCGGGCAACGTCATCGGCGGCGGGGACTGGTCGGAGGATCGTTTGGTGCCCGATTTGATCCGCGGTTTTGAAACCGGCGCTCCTGTCCGTATTCGTCGTCCCAATGCGATTCGCCCCTGGCAGCATGTCCTGGAGCCGGCACTGGGATACGTCATGCTGGCCGAGCGGCTCCTGGCGGGCGACGCGCGGGCTGCCGGGCCCTTCAACTTCGGCCCCGATCCGGAGGATGCGTGGCCGGTGCACCGAATCGCCGATCGCCTGGCGACAGCCTGGGGAGTGGGAGCCGGGTGGATCCACGACGCACGTCCAGATGTTCATGAGGCGGGGCTGCTGAAACTCGACTCAAGCAAAGCCGGCGAGGTCCTGGGATGGAAACCCCAATTCAAAGTCGATGAGGCGCTGCGCTGGACCATCGCCTGGTACCGGGCCTTTGCCGCGGGCGAGGACATGCTGAAGTACACCCAGCAGCAAATCGCCGACTACGACAAGCTCCTGTAGGCGGCTCCGCCTTACATCGCCAGTCTTCCGATGCGCGTGAGTTCTTCGCGCACCCGCGTGAGCCCGTGCATGCAGTGTTCGAATTCCTCAGAGAGCCGCGCAAACAGTGGCGCCTCCTGCTGATACTCGAACAAGTCGAATTGCGACACGATGTAGTAGCTTTCCTTGCCGGTGCGCACCATCTCCAGAAAGCCGGATTCGCCGCTGTGGCGCCAGAGCTGCATCGATTCCGGGTACATGCCGGTTGCAAACAGCGCATAGTCGCCGATGTGCCGCCGCACTGCGCGTTCCTCGTCAAAAGAAGCGGCTGCCCCAAAGACCGGGTCCGCAGCTGCGATCATGTCGTGTATGCCCTGCACCGGCTTCCCTTGCGCGTTGCGGATTCGATAGAGCTTGTCTGTTGCGGAGAATTCGGTCAGCAGATTCCCCACGTAGCCGGACAAATCCGCAATGCCGTCTGACGCATAGCATTCGGCAACCACTTCCTGAAACAACTGGCGCAACGGGTGGCGTTCGGGAATCATTCGTCCTCCGCGCTTCTTCCTTTACGTCGAGCAGGAGATTGCCTTCACGGCTTCTCGCGCATCCGACTGAAGAAGCTCCCTGTATTTATGAACCGTTACTCTATGGCATTTGTTGCGCTATTCAAGTACCTTTCGACATTCCTTGGCAAGTTTCCTGGCACTCTCGCGGATAAACTGCGAGGTTGCTGAATGACCGTCATCTCACCGTCGGGGACGGCGGTATCCTCGCATCAGGAGACTCGTCATGCCCAGGCGCACGTTCCCCAGGCGCACGTCCCAGCGCAGGGCTCCCCAGCCCGGACCGTTGGCTTCCGGCGGAAATCCCGTCTTTGCGCAACCAGCACCGACACCCGATCCCACCAGTTTTCGCGACCCTGTCACCGATCAGAGCGACCGTGAACTTCTGATGATCGAGCCCGTGCCGCAGCCGCGCGGCAGCGCCGTCGAACCGGTGCTCACTCTTGCGCAGGTTTACGGAAGTCAGGGCGTCGCAAAGACGCAGGCGATTACATCCTCGGGGCAAATCGTTCTGCACTGCGCCGGTGACACCGGCAGCGCCAGGGGTCCGGAAACGCAGAACCTTGTCTCCGACAAGATGGTTGCGGATTTTGACGAGGCGAATCCGGCCGACGTGCCTTCGTTCTTCTACCACCTCGGCGACGTTGTCTATTACTTCGGCGAGGCCGCCTATTACTACGATCAGTTTTACGAGCCGTTCCGCGACTATCCCGCGCCGATCGTCGCCATTCCCGGCAACCACGACGGCGTGGTCTGGAAGGGCGATCCGGCTCCGTCACTGGCTGCTTTCCTGCGCAACTTCTGCACCGCCTCGCCGGCCCCGTCGCCGGATGCCGGGGGCCTGCTGCGCACCACGATGACGCAGCCGGGGGTCTATTTCACCTTCGAGGCTCCTTTCGTGCGATTCCTGGGGCTCTACAGCAATGTGCTCGAAGACCCCGGGGTCATCTCCGATCAGAATGGAACCTATGCGGCGCTCGACCAGCGCCAGGTGAACTTTCTCATCGCTGCGCTGCAGCGAATCAAACACGAGAAGTTCACGGGAGCAATCATCCTTGCCACGCATCACCCGCCGTTCACCGGCGGCTCCGATCACGGGGGCAGTCCCGGCATGCTGGCTGACATTGATTCGGCCTGCAAAACTGCCGGAGTCTGGCCGCATGCTGTCCTCTCCGGCCATGCGCACAATTATCAGCGCTACACGCGAACGATCAGCGGCATGTCCATTCCGTTCATCGTCGCGGGGTGCGGAGGCCATTCTCCTCTGGCCAAAATGCGCGGCACGTACCGGACGCCCTACCCCATCGACAGCTCACTCACGCTGGAAAGCTACGACGACACGGATTACGGCTACCTTCGCCTCATCGCCAACGCAAAGACTCTTCGGATTGAGTTTCACCCGCAACACGACGGGGCGAGGACCAAAACCCCGGACGATGTGGTCACGGTCCAGCTCGCAACGTACAGCGTCTCGTAACATCCAGCCCAAACCCTCCACACAACGGACCGGCCGCAACGGAAAGGGCAGCCTGTCGGCTGCCCTGATTACTCTCCCCGCTCCCCGAGGCTATCGCGCGCCAACAGGATTCGGCGCGTTGGACTCCAGTTCCCGCAGCCGCCTTGCCAGCAACTGTTCCAGCTGCACCAGCGCTTTGGTGAATCCCTCAATGCCTTCCGACAGCTTGTCGCTGGCCATGCGGTCGGCGGCATGCATACGGTCAAACGTCGCCTTGTCCATCGCGATCCTTTCGATGCTGACCATGGCCATCGCTCGCCGCGGATCCAGCTTCCGCTCCAGTGTGCCTTGCGCGGAGTCCAGTTCCTCCAGCAGTTGCGGCGAAATCGTCAGCAGATCGCAGCCTGCCAGCTCTATCAGCTCGCCGATATTGCGGAAGCTCGCACCCATCACCTGGGTTGAATATTGAAATTTCTTGAAGTAGTTGTAAATGCGCGTCACCGACTGCACGCCCGGATCGTCGGCACCCTGATAGTCCTTTCCCGTGTCCTTCTTGTACCAGTCCAGAATGCGCCCCACGAACGGCGAAACCAGGGTCACCTTCGCCTCGGCACAGGCGATCGCCTGGTGCAGCCCGAAAAGCAGCGTCAAATTGCAGTGAATTCCCTCGCGCTCCAGTTGCTCGGCCGCGCGAATTCCTTCCCACGTCGAGGCGATCTTGATGAGGATGCGCTGCCGCGACACGCCCGCCTTCTCGTATTTCTGAATGATCGAATGCGCCTGCACCATCGTGCCCTGTGTGTCATAGGACAGACGGGCGTCCACCTCAGTTGAAACCCGTCCAGGAATGATCTGGAGGATCTTCCTGCCGAAGGCGACCGCCAGATTCTCGAAGGCAAGCTTCGTCACCTTCGCGTCCTCAGCGTTGTCGCCGAGCTGTTTTTTCGCATCGAGCAGCGTTTCGTCTACAATTTTGCTGTACTGGGGCATCTGGGCCGCAGCCGCCAGCAGCGACGGGTTAGTGGTCGCATCCTGCGGCCGCACTTGTTCGATCGCGTCGATGTCGCCGGTATCGGCAACCACCGTGGTCATTTCCCGAAGCTGTGCAAGCAATGACTTCGCCATGAATCCTCCCTGGTTACCTCTATTATCCGGCATTCGATGGTTGCAGCGAACATGCGCTGAAACCTCACCGGAAAACACTCTGAGCCTCTGCCCGGTTAGATGCCGGCACACCGGGGCGGGGCGCAGTTTCGTCAGACGTCCACTGGATTTCGAAGTGTCCCAATGCCCTCCACAGAAACCTCGACCACGTCGCCCGATTTCATGGGTCCCACGCCCGCCGGCGTTCCTGTGGGAACGACGTCCCCGGGCACCAGAGTCATCGCCGCGGAAACGTGCCGTAACAGCGTGGCAATGCTGAAGATCAAGTCCTGGGTGGTGCCCTGCTGCTTTACTGCCCCATTCAGTCGAGTTGTGACCGTCAATCCGGCGTCCGGGTCGATCTCATCCGTGACCAGCGGCCCCATCGGGCAGAAAGTATCGAACCCTTTCGCGCGCGACCATTGCCCGTCGGACTTCTGCAGATCGCGCGCAGTCACGTCATTCACAATCGTGTAGCCGCGGATATACGAGCGCACATCTTCGTTGGCCGCGATTCGGGTCGCGCGCTTTCCTATTACGATTGCCAGTTCACCCTCAAAATCCACGCGTTTGGAAAGCGCTGGAATGCGGATTGCGTCGCCAGGGGCAATTACCGCCGAGGGCGCCTTGAGAAAGAGCAGCGGCTCCTTTGGAACTTCATTGCCCAATTCCGCGGCGTGCTCGCGATAATTGCGCCCGATGCACACGATCTTCGACGGGACCACCGGTGCCAGCAGGTTTGCCCCTTGCAGCGGGATAGGCTCAAAGCTGCCAGCCGCGGGCCTGGCCCATGGATCTTCCGGCCACGGCGCGACCACGCACTGAATCCACGGCTCACCATCGCGATCCACCACTTCGCCATAATGCGCGCCAGCCTCGGTTTGGAACCGGCAATATCTCATCGAGATCTCTCCTTCATGGTTGCGGCAGCGCCTCGATCACCGCCGCAGACCGCATGCTTTCGTTGCCATCCTGATCGACGGCGCTCACCGCGTACGCATAGCGATGGCCAGGGGTCACATCCTTATCTTCAAACGACGGCGGCACCACCGGCCTCCGGCCCGAGATGCACTCCCAACCCGTGCCCGTCCTGCGGTAGACCATATAGCCGGCCAGGTCGGGATCCGTATCCGGCCGCCACGATAAATCAATCGCGTGCGCCTGCTCGTCCGCGACGACTGCCAGTCCCTCCGGAACCGCCGGCGGAAATACGTCTTTTGCCTCAATCGTCACTGCCTCGGACGGCAAACCCGTGATCTCCAGAGTCCGCCCATCCAGAGCAACGCGCAGCACGCGTTCCGCCGTGTAGCGGTACAGATGATCCAGCGATGCATCCTGATCGATTGCCCCACCCGGGTCACCGTGGCTTAAATCCACTTCCAGGGTTTGCTCCTGGACTGGTGGCGCTTCGTTTTTCCGGGTCGGCTTTGAAGCCTTTGGCGGATTCATCAGGCTCCGCTGGATGCGCATCGTGAGTGCCGGCTCGCTTGTTGCTTGATTCCAGTGAAGCACCACGCCAGCCGGAACCGTCTGCAATGCGAGCCCTGTTACTGCCGGCGGCGCAGCCCCCGTAGCCACCCATGCCGGATTGGACGGGCCCGCCGTCTTCCCTGCAGGGCTTTGCAGTTCTACATAGAAGGCGACAGCCTCGCGGGTTCCCTCCTGCAACTGCGGCGGCAAGCTCGCGGCAAATTCGGCTGCCTGGTCGGGCGCGAAAGCCCCATCGCCTGCTCTCTGGCACAGCTTCTCATTGAAATGGACACTCTGCCCCTCCGTTCGCATCCAGCAAATATGTGCGCGCTGCGGCCCGCGCAACTCGACATTGTCAGTTGTATGGCGTGGCATCTTCCAGCGCAGCCGAACCTCGTTGCCTGCGCGGGACGCCTGCAGATCGCGCACCGGCCTGGGGAGCCAGAGCGTCGGCGGCTGGGGATTCGAGGCCAACCCGCAGCCCGCAAGCAAGACGAGCCATCCGGTTGCGGCGAGCGCGGCGGATTTCATGCATCTTCAGCCTAGCAAAAGCTCGCGATGGACCGGATATGCCGGGTGAGGCTGTTACTTATCCGCCTGCGGTCGACTGCCTGTACCTTCCCGAGGGCGCAGTCCTGAAAGTGCGGATTCCCCGATCCCTGGGCGCCATCCCGCGCCGATCTGACTTCACATTATGAAAATCCTTGTGATTCTGAAAACATTTTGATACCTTCATTCATCGCAGAGTGGCAGCGGCGTCTCCGCGGAGCGAATCCATGCAAAGCCCTTTGGAACCAGCATCGCAGCCGTCAGAAACTCCTCCCGACAACATTCATTCCGCCGAGTGCTGCATCGCGGAAAAGCGTATCGGCGAGCGCATCCGGCGCCTGCGTCTCAAGCGCTCCATGGGGCTCGTGGAACTGGGCCGGCAGACCGGTCTGTCCGCGAGCTTTCTATCTCAGCTCGAGACCGGGCGCGTCGTTCCGACCCTGCGTAACCTGGCTCGCATTGCGATGGTTTTCGGACGCGATCTTTCGTATTTCTTCGAGCCGGAGCCGCATCCGCTTTTTCGGCTGCACCGTCACACGGATCGCGTGCGCCTGCCCCAATCCGGCGTGGATGCGCCCACCTACTTCTTCGAGAGTCTGGCCTGGATGGTTCCCGAACGCCAGCTCGATCCGTATTACGCGGAGTTCCTGCCCGTTCGCAATCCGTCCGATATCCGTCCCCATGTGCATCCTGGCTACGAGTTCCTCTATGTGCTCGAAGGCGAGCTCGAAATTCGCCACGGGGACCGCACCCACTCTCTCGAAACCGGTGACAGTGTCTATTTCGATGCGGGCACTCCGCATTCTTACCGTTGTTCCGGCCAAATGCCGGCGGTCGCCCTCATCGTGACGATGCACCAGCCGATGCCTCAACCCACGCTGCGAGCCGCAGCTCTGCCCACCCCGAACACGGGCAGCACCGCTTCCGAAGCCGACTCCCAGGCCTGACCGCGCCGGAACCTCGCGAGGTATCAATTCCGCTTGCAATTCCTGCCACGGATGCGCGACACTGGCGCTCTCCCCAGGGACCGAGGCGTCGCAGGCGTGTTCCCGAACTCAGGCCTGCTGCGGTTGAGTGAGCCGTTCGGTCCGCAATTTGCGCTCATCCGAACCGGAGCGAGTTCTGAGTTTTATGGATACGGCTGAATCGTTTTTGCGTCAGGACCGATTCGAGCAGCAGGTGGCACGGCTCCAGGCCCTGCTGGAAGCTACGCGGCATGTGCACTCGACGATCCGCGTCCACGATGTATTGCTCAAGACGGCCGACATTCTGGTGCGCGAACTGGAGCTTCCTGGCGCGGTGTTTGTGGATCCAGTCAGTCAGCAGCCTTTGGTTGCCCGTGGCGAACTGCCTGCCGCCCCATACACCGGTTGCCATCGCTTCCCGTTGCTTTCGCGCGAAAACCAGAAGCTTGCGGAACTCGTCGTGGCGACGGCCGATTGCGCCGAACTGACACTCTACGAGCAGGATTTCGTCGAGGGTCTCGTCCTGCAGACCGCTGTAGCGCTGGAGAATGCCCACCTTCACGAACGCGACATCGAGTGGGCGCGCGTGCAACAGGATCTGCACGCCGCCCGCTCTCTGCAGCGCTCTCTGCTGCCGAAGAGCATGCCGGACATACCGGGTTATTCTCTGGCCGGACGATCGACTACCTGCTACGAAGTGGGTGGCGACTATCTCGACGTCCTCCCCCTGCCTGATGGAACGCACCTGATGGTGGTCGCCGATGTGGCTGGTAAAGGCCTCGCCTCGGCGATCGTCGCCACAAGTTTCCGCACGGCGCTTCGCTCTCTGGCGGGCCAGCCTCTGCCCCTCGCGGACCTTGCGGCTCGCATTGGCCAGCAGCATTGGGAAGAGGGTCCCGAAGCGCGCCGCCGCTACATGACGGCTCTCTTCCTTCGCCTGCAACCCGCAACCGGCAAACTGCAAATCGTCAACGCCGGGCATAATCCCGCGGCGCTCCTGCTCCCTGACCACAGCGTGCGCATGATCGAAGCCTCCGGGCCGCCGCTGGGCATGCTCCCCGATCTGGTGTATTCGGACGAAACTCTCGACTTCCCCCCTGGTTCGCGGCTCCTGCTGTATACGGATGGGCTCACTGAAGTTTTCAGAGATGACGAGGAATTCGGCACCGAACGCCTCATCAACACCTTCCGCGCCGCGCACTCCGCCGATGCCGAGCCGATCCTTGACGTTCTCTGGGATACTCTCGGCACCTTTGCTCTGCATGCACCGCAAACCGATGACATGACCGCGCTGGCGATCTGCCATCTGGATTCTTCCCAGCAGGAGATCCACTCATGAAGAATGGAAGTTCCGTGCAGGTTCGACTTCCTTCGGAACTCGGCTTTGAGAAAGTTGCCATGAGTACCGCCGCGAGCATGGCCGCGCTCATGGGCTTCACCGAGGACCGCATAGAAGACCTGAAAACGGCCGTCGCCGAAGCGTGCATCAACGCCATTGAACACGGCAATCAGCTCAATAGCGGGCTCACGGTGGGCGTGGTCCTCTCCACCACCGAGGATCGTCTCGAAATCAAGGTCATCGACGACGGTGCCGGCGTGAATAACGCACCCCACGCTCCGGACATTGACCGCAAGATGCACGGCGAAGAGGACCCACGCGGCATGGGCATGTTTCTTATCCAGGCTCTTGTCGACGAAGCGGAGTGGTACAAGGGTCCTCCCGGCAAGAGCTTCGTCCGTCTCGTCATCCGCCTCGACAAGGAGAATCAGTAATGCAGACCGCAACCAGGGTCACCCAACGCACTGCCACTGCTGCATCCGGCAACACCGTCACCATTCTCGGATTCGGCGGAGATATTTCCTCGGCATCGAAAGACATAGTACTGGGCGCCTATCACGGCCTGAACGGCACCGCGTCGCAGGTATTGCTGGATTTCACGGGGGTGGATTACATCAACTCGTCGGGTATCGCCATCATCATCCAGATGCTGCTGGAGGCAGGCAAGGCGGGCACACAGACCATTGGCATCTTCGGCCTCACGTCGCACTTCAACAAAGTCTTTACCATGGTGGGGATCAACAAGTATGCGGCCCTGCACAAGGACGAGGTCGCGGCCCTGGCCGCCATGTGAGGAGCCGATGAGCCGTTCGCAACGGGGCTTCCACCGGGCGCTCGTGCTTCTGCTCGCGCTCGCGGGCGCAACATTCGCAATCCAGGCACAAACCTCTGCGCCGACTTTGTCCATTCAGGACCTCGGCAGGGGCACGGCAACCCTCGATGGGCCGTGGCAGTTTCATCTGGGGGATGACCTCGCGTGGGCGAGCCCCGATCTGGACGACGCCACCGGCTACAATGGCTGGACTCAGATCACCGCCGACATGCCGTGGGGCGCGCAGGGCTATCGCTCCTACGTCGGCTACGCCTGGTACCGGAAGCATCTGGACATCACCCCCGCATCCGCCGCAGCGCCGGACTGGTCGATTCTCCTCGGCGAGATCGACGACGTCTACGCGATCTACTGGAACGGAAAGCTTATTGCCACCCACGGCAGGTTCCCTCCGGATCCTTCGTGGCGCTGGCTGGAAGGCGCTCAGACCTTTCATCTGGGCCCCATGCGCAAGGGCGTGCTCGCCATCCGCGTCTACAAATACCCGCTCGGCTCCTATCAGAACGGCCTGCAGGGCGGCCTCTATGCGCCTCCGCTCCTTGGCAGCATCCATGCGATCTCGCGGGAAAAATCCGAGAGCGACTACTTCTGGCTCCGGCAGCACCAGTTCGCTTATGCCATCGACTCGCTCGAAGCTCTCGTCCTGCTGCTCAGCTTCCTCTTCTGGTGGCGCGATCGTTCACAGAAAGTTCTTTTCTGGACGGCGCTGTTCTGTTTTGCGCAAATCGCCAATGCGCTGACCGCGACTTTGCACACCCCGCTCTCGTTTCGTTTTGTCCAGGGGTTGGACGATCCCCTGCTGGCCCTCCAGGACGTGAGCCTCTGGTTCCTCCTCCTTTGGTTGCTCGGGTTGCGCAACAATGAGCGCATCTATCGTTGGACGCGCATTCTGGTCATCGTCGACGTCCTCGCTCAGTGCCTGGATGGAGCCACCTGCCTGCTGGATTGGAGCCGCCCCGGCCTGACTGTGGCCGCTCAGGTGACGGATGGGCTCCTCACGGTCGTCTGGACCACGGTGGAATTGTGGCCCCTCGTCGTTGTCATCCTCGCGGTTCGCAGCCGCTTGGACTGGCCGCGCTGGGTGGTCGCGGTTTTCGCCTTCATCTCTGAGCTGGCCTTCATTGTGCCCATCATGCTCGCACAGGGCAGCCGCTTCACTCACTGGACAATCGGGCAAACCCTCGAACTGCCCATCTTCACGGCAGGGGGCGTCGCCTTCACGGCGCCAACGCTCGCCAGCACGGGCCTGCTGCTGGCCATCATCTATGGCGTATTCAGCTACTCGCGCGAAGCCATGGCCCGAAGGCAGATCATCGAGCAGGAATTGAAGAGCGCGCAGGAGCTCCAGCAGGTGCTCATCCCCGAAGAGCTGCCGTCGCTGCCGGGCTTCGCCGTCACCAGCGGCTACCGCCCCGCGCTGGAGGTGGGCGGCGATTTCTTCCAGATCGTTCCGCTGGAGAGCGAGACGCCAGGCTCCGCGCTGATCGTGCTCGGCGACGTCAGCGGCAAAGGCCTCCGCGCGGCCATGACCGTATCGCTGATCGTGGGCACGCTGCGCACCCTGGCGGAAACCACCTCTCATCCCTCGGAAATCCTCGCTGGCCTGAATCGCCGCCTCTGCGGACGCCTGCACGGCGGATTCGCAACCTGCGTCGCCGTGAAGCTCGACGCCAATGGCTCGTGCACCCTGGCGAATGCTGGACATCCGTCCCCGTTCCTGAATGGTGAAGAAGTTGCCGCGCCGGGAGAGCTGCCCCTCGGCGTGGCGCCGGGAACGGCCTACGAGGAAACCACGGTTCGCCTCCGCCCCGGCGACCATTTCGTTCTCTACACCGATGGCTTGCTGGAAGCGCGCAATGCCGCCGGCGAGCTGTTCGGATTCGACCGCCTGCGCGACCTGGTCTCAGCCCGCCCCGATGCCGCCCTTTCCATCGACGCGGCCGTCCGCTTCGGCCAGCAGGACGACATCACCGTCCTCACCCTCACGCGCCTGGAAATTGGGGAAGAAGCACGGATGCATATGCTGGCGCCGGCCCTCGCACCGGCTTAAGACCCCTGCAGGGCGGCCGCCGGACCGCCCCAACTATGCAAGCCGAACCAATTGCATCTAATATGGTTAGCGGGACCTGATTTCGACAGGGAGCGACCTTGCCATGACAAAAGCGGATCTCGTGGAGGAAGTAACCAAACTCGGCGACCTCACCCGCCGCGACAGCGAAGTCATCGTAGAGACGATTTTCGATTCCGTCATTGGCGCTCTGCGCTCCGGCGACAAGATCGAAATCCGTGGCTTCGGTAGCTTCCGTATCCGCCAGCGCAAGCCGCGCATTGGCCGCAACCCCAAAACCGGCGCGAAGGTCGAAGTCCCTGCCAAGAAGGTTCCTTACTTCAAGCCCAGCAAGGAACTGCGCGATCTGGTCAACCCAGGCGGAAAATCTCCTGTGCCCCCGGAGACGGGCAGCGCCGACTCCGCTGCCTGAGCCTTCGGCACCTTCAGCGGATCGTTCTCCCCGCTGATATGGCGGCGCTCCGCCTGACCGGCCAAGTGTCACTTCCAGGCGTCATTTGTAGATCAGGTGGATATTGATCGCCGTCACCGGGCAGCCTACGTGGATTGCAGCCGTCTGGAATGATGGCGCCGCGAGCAGGACGTGCGGATTGTTGGCGAACCCAAAACCCTCCTTCGGAATTCCAAACAGATTCCGGTCCAGCTTGTGGTTCCGGTTTTCATCATGAATCACCACGACGGCGTACTGGCCCGGGGGCATCTGAAAAATCTCCGTCGCCTCACCGTTTCCAATCGGAAACCCGCCATGCACGACCGCCAGCTTCGTGTCCTCCGGCCATCCCTGCGGCGAGGCGTACACTGCGCCCCCAGCCTGCCCCTTTTGGTTGCGGAATCCCGTCACGTGAATCCTGAGCGTACACAGGGGCTGCCCCGCCTTCGGAGCTGAATAGCGTCCGCTCGGGTCGTGCTGCTGCGCCCGCGCTGGGCTCACTGTCATTCCAGCCAGAAAAGACACCGTCAGCACCAGCGGCGCCGCTGCCCGCCTGGCACTGGCTCGCAAAACTACCATCGCCGAGATCGTCATCCCCAAAGCGTAGCCTTTCCTCACGAAGCCTGCCTGCTGAAATGCCAGAGCTGCCCTGAATCGGGTAGGGTGATAAGTTGGCACATTTCCCTCCTCGGAGGTCTTCCCATGTCCGCTTCCCTTGCCGAAGCCGGCGCGCCTGCGCAGCGCGCCACCGGCTGGCCCATCCGCCGCGTCGCCGTGCTCGGCGCAGGTACGATGGGCTCGCGCATCGCCGCTCACCTGGCAAATGCCGGCTTCCCAGTCCTGCTCCTTGACCTGGACAATGCGCTGGTGGCAAAGGCGCTCGAAGGCCTGAAGAAATCGAAACCCGCGGCTCTCGCATCTCCTGAGTTCCTCAGCCGGATCGGCATCGGCAATTTCAAAAACGATCTCGCCCAACTCACCGAATGCGACTGGGTCATCGAAGCCGTTGCCGAAAACCTCGACATCAAGCACGATCTGCTCGCCCGCGTCGCCTCGCATCTGCGACCCTACGCCCTGCTGACGACTAACACCAGCGGCCTTCCTGTCGCCGCCATCGCCCAAATGCTGCCGAACGATCTCCGCCGCCGCTTCTTCGGTACGCATTTCTTCAATCCGCCGCGCTACATGCAGTTGGTCGAAATCATCGCCACTCCGGACTCCGACCCCTCCGCAGTCGCCGCCCTCTCGCGCTTCGCCGAAGTCCACCTCGGCAAAACCGTTGTCCCCGCCAACGACCGGCCTAACTTCATCGCCAACCGCATCGGCGCGTTTTCCCTGCTGAACACCATTCGCATCATGCAGGCCCAGGGCCTCACCATCGAGGAAGTCGACGCGCTCACCGGCAAGCCGCTCGGCTGGCCCAAAACCGGAACCTTCCGCCTCGCCGATATGGTCGGCCTCGACGTCCTTGGTTCCGTCGTCCGCAACTTCGCCGCCAACACCCGCGACGAGCGCGCCGACGTTCAGCTGCCCACATTTCTCGAAGAAATGCTGAACCGCAAATGGTTCGGTGACAAAACCGGCCAGGGCTTTTACAAGAAACAAAAGGGCACCGAAGGCGAAGAGCGCCTCGTGCTCGATCTCGCCACGCTCGACTACCGCGCCCCGCAGAAGCCGCGTCTCGCCGCGCTGGACATGGCCAAGCCCATCGAGTCCCTCCCCGAGCGTATCCGCGCCCTCCTCTCCGGCAATCCTGAAAAGGACAGGGCTGCGGCCTTCTACTGGCAAATCCTGCCCGACCTCTGGCTCTACGCCGCGCACCGCATCGGCGAAATCGGCGACAGCCTCGCCGACATCGACCGCGCCATGCGCGCCGGATTCAACTGGGAACTGGGCCCGTTTGAGATGTGGGACGCCGCCGGCGTGGCCGAGACCGCGGAGAAGCTCCGCGCCCAGGGCCACACCGTGCCCGATGCTCTCGAAGGGCTGCTGCAGACCAACGAGAAATCCTGGTATCGCCACTCCGGCGCCGAATACTTCGATCCGCGTACCCGCGAGTACCATCCCGTCGAACCGTCCTCCGCCGTCGTCACCCTCGCACGCGCGAAGCGCTCCAACGGCGTCGTCACCGAAAACCCCGGCGCGTCGCTTATCGATGTCGGAGATGGCGTCGCCTGCATCGAGTTCCACACGAAAATGAATGCCCTCGGCGGCGACATCGTGAACTTCGTCCGCCAGAACCTCGCGCCCAACGCCGATCCCGTCCGCAATTTCCGCGCCTTCGTCATCACGAATGACGCCGCGAATTTTTCTGCCGGTGCGAATCTGGTCCAGCTCCTGCTCGCCGCGCAGGACGAGGAGTGGGACGAGATCGACACCTACATCGCCGCCTTCCAGCAGATGACACAGGCCATCAAATTCTGCCCCGCTCCCGTGGTCGTCGCGCCCTTCGGCCTCACCCTCGGCGGCGGCTGCGAGGTCTCGCTGCACGGCGTGGCCCGCCAGCCGCATCTGGAACTCTACATGGGCCTGGTCGAAACCGGCGTCGGCCTCATCCCCGCCGGCGGCGGCTGCAAGGAGATGACCCTCCGCGCGCTCGAGCTCGCCAACGCAGCATCTGGCTCCGCCGTGCGCAGCGATTCAGTAGAGTTGCACCACACCATGCGCACGATCTTCGAGAACATCGCTCTCGCCAGGGTCTCCACCTCCGCCGTCGAGGCCCGCGACCTGCGCCTGCTCCGTCCCTCTGACGCCATCACCATGAACCGCGACCGCGTGCTCCACGACGCTAAACAGAAGGCTCTCGCCTTCGCCGAGGCCGGCTACGCGCCGCCGCTGGCTCGCACCGACATCCCCGCTCCCGGCGAGCCGCTCCTCGCCGCGCTGCGCCTCGGCGTCCACATGATGCGCGAAGGCGAGTACGCCAGCGACCACGACGTCACCGTCGCCACCCACCTCGCGACCATTCTCTGCGGCGGCAACATCACACCCGGCACGCTCGTCACCGAGCAATACCTCCTCGATCTCGAGCGCGAGCATTTTCTCTCTCTCTGCGGCGAGCGCAAATCCCAGGAGCGCATCGCCTACACCCTGAAAAGCGGCAAGCCGCTGCGCAATTAGGAGTACCCATGACAGACGCCGTCCTCGTCAGCGCCGTCCGCACCGCCGTCGGCAAGGCTCCCCGCGGAGCCCTGCGCAACACTCGCCCCGACGATCTCGCCGCTGCAGCCATGAAGGGCGCGCTCGACCGTGTGCCCGCGCTCGACGCCGCCGAAATCGATGACGTGATCGTGGGCTGCGCCATGCCCGAGGCCGAGCAGGGCATGAACCTGGCGCGCATCGCCAGCCTCCGCGCAGGCCTACCCGTTTCTGCCGGCGCGATGACTATCAATCGCTTCTGTGCTTCCGGCCTGCAGGCCATTGCGCTCGCCGCAGAGCGTATTCGTGGCGGCGGCGCGGACGCGATCCTCGCCGGCGGCGCCGAATCCATGTCCATGATCCCCATGGGCGGCCACAAAATCGCCCCTAATTCCTGGCTGGTCGAGAATCACCCCGGCTCTTATCTCACCATGGGCCTCACAGCCGAGCGCGTGGCAAAGAAGTGCCGCATCTCGCGCGAAGACGCCGACGCCTTTGCCCTCGCCAGCCACCAGAAGGCCATCGCCGCGCAGCGGTCCGGCGCATTCGACGCCGAAATTGTGCCGTTCACAGTCACTCATACGACTCCGGATTCCGGCGCAAAGGCTCAAACGGCAAACACCGGGTTCCGCCTCGACGAAGGCCCTCGTGCCGACACCACGATCGAAGCTCTCGCCAAACTCCCCGCTGTCTTCCATGCCAAAGGAACCGTAACCGCCGGCAACGCTTCGCAAACCTCCGACGGCGCCGCCGCGGCTGTCGTCATGTCCTCTGAGCGCGCCGCAGCCCTCGGCCTCCGCCCGCTCGCCCGCTTCGTCGCGTACGCCTACGCCGGCTGCGATCCCGAAGAGATGGGCCTCGGCCCCGTCTTTGCCGTGCCGAAAGCGCTCCAACTCGCCGGCCTCACGCTCGACCAGATCGACCTGATCGAACTCAACGAAGCCTTCGCCTGCCAGGCCCTCGCCGTCATCCGCCAGCTTTCGCTCGATCCCACTAAGGTCAACGTGCATGGAGGAGCCATCGCGCTCGGCCATCCTCTCGGCTGCACGGGGGCCAGGCTAACTGCCACGCTCCTGCACGAAATGCCCCGCCGCAAGGCCCGCTATGGCCTCGTGACAATGTGCGTCGGCGGCGGCATGGGAGCCGCCGGGATCTTCGAGAACCTCGCGTAAACTCCGTACCACCCGATTTGCCCAAAACTCGTCCAACCGGCGTACGATTCCCTTTCGGAGTCTTCCATGGCCATAACCACCACGCCTCAGGCCGCCGCCGGCGGCAGCTTTCTGCTCACCAACGCCGCCCCCGACGGCGTCTTCACACCCGAAGATCTGACCGAAGAGCAGCAGGAGATCGCTCGCACCACCGCCGAATTCGCCGAGAAGTCCATCCTGCCCCGTGTCCCCGAGATCGAAGCCAAGAACTTCCAGGTCACGCGCGACCTGCTGCTCGAAGCCGGCAAGCTCGGCCTGCTCGCTGTCGACATCCCGGAGCAGTACGGCGGCCTCGCGCTCGACAAGGTCACCTCCGCGCTCATCGCCGACCGCATCGCTGTCTCCGCCAGCTTTTCCGTCAGCATCAGCGCGCACACCGGCATCGGCACTCTGCCTGTCATCTGGTACGGCACGCCGGAGCAAAAAGAAAAATACCTGCCCCGGCTCGCCACCGGCGAATGGGTCGCGGCCTACGCGCTCTCTGAAGCCTCCTCGGGCTCCGACGCGATGAACATCCGCGCCCAGGCGCGCCTCGCGCCCGATGGCACGCAGTACATCCTCAACGGCGAGAAGATGTGGATCACCAACGCCGGCTTCGCCGATCTCTTCATCGTCTTTGTAAAAATCGTCGGCGATAACGGCCACCCGCCCCAGTTCTCGGCCTTCCTCATCGAGCGCGGCACGCCCGGCCTCGCCATCGGCGCGGAGGAGCACAAGCTGGGCATCCGCGGCTCGTCGACGTGCCCCCTGGTCCTCTCCGACTGCACGATTCCCGCCGGCAATCTGCTCGGCGAAGCCGGTAAAGGCCACCACATCGCCTTCAACATTCTGAATGTCGGCCGTTACAAATTAGGCGCGGCGGCGCTCGGCGGAGCCCGTACTACCCTCCGCACCGCCGTCCGCTACGCCAACCAGCGCATGGCCTTCGGCAAACCAATCTCTTCTTTCGGACTCGTGCAGGAAAAGCTGGCCGGCATGGCCGCCGATATCTTCGCGGGCGAAGCGCTCGTCTACCGCGTGGTCGGCGCCATCGACGCGGCGCTTTCCACGCTGCCCGCTGACGCACCCGCCGCCGAAGTGCAGAAGCGCATCGAGGAGCACGCCGTCGAGTGCTCCATCGTGAAGGTATGGTGCTCGGAGATGCTGGAGCGCGCCGTCGACCGCTCCGTGCAGATCCATGGCGGCTACGGCTACGTGGAGGAATATCCCGCCGAACGCGCTTACCGCGACGCCCGCATCAACCGCATCTTCGAAGGCACCAACGAAATCAACCGCCTCATCATCACCGGCTTCCTGCTGAAGCGCGCCATGCAGGGCCGCCTGCCGCTGTTGCCCGCCATCGGCAAAATCATGGACGAGGTCATGGCCGGCACATCTTCCAGTTCCGCCCCGCCCGCCGAGCTCAGTCGTCCGCTGGCCGCCGAAAAGGTTCTGCTCGCTTCCGCGAAAAAAATCGGCCTCTTCTGCGCAGGCGCTGCCAGCCAGAAATACCCGACAAACCTGCAGGATCAGCAGGAAATCATGGGCGCACTGGCCGATATCCTCATCGAAATTCTGGTGATGGAGTCGGCCCTGCTGCGCGCGGAGAAGGCCTCCGGAAGTGGACCGGCGAATCTTCATGCCGCGCTGGCGCAGCTGGCCGCGGCGCGGTCATTTCGCATCGTGCAGAACTCGGCCGAGCGCATTCTGGGCGCGATTGCAGAAGGCGACATGCTCCGCACCCAGATGGCGATCTATCGCCGCCTCTCCAAACACGACCCCATCAATGCCGTCGCGCTCGGCCGCACCGTGGCGGAGGCCGTCATCGCCGCCGAACGTTATCCGTTGTGACGGAGGAGCCCTTCCACCAGCGCCGTCCATTCCTCATCGAGCTTCGCCCGGTGGAATGTTCGGCCCGCGCGGCCATACCAGTAATCGGCGTTCCAGTCTGAGCCTTCCTTGCGGTGCAAATACGCATGGACGGCCATCGCGTCCGGCGACTCCACATCGTTGATCAGATCGTGGCCGCGCGACCATTGGCCGCGCCCATCCCACCACAGGGCCTGCAGAGGCGCGCTCAGCGCGGCAGGCGGCTCATCGGCCCGGAGCGACGCCCGAAACTCCTCAATCGTCATCGCGCTCGCCGCCTTTCGCAGCCCGCCTTGCAGCCAACCGGCTTTCAGCTATCCGGTCTTCAGCTATCCGGCTTTGAGCCATCCGCCTCTTAGCTGAGTATCGCTTTTCCAATCGTGGCCAGCTGCATGTTCGACGTGCCCTCGTAGATCGCCCCGATCTTCGCATCGCGATAAAACTTTTCCACCGGGTAATCCTTCACGAACCCATAGCCGCCGTAGATTTCGATCGCGCGGCTGGCTACGCTCTCCGCCACCCGCGACGCATACAGCTTCGCCATCGCCGCCTCTTTCAGGAACGGCATCCCCGCGCCCTTCAGTCGCGCCGCGTTGTAGACCAGCATCCGCGCCGCTTCAATCTCCGTCGCCATCTCGGCCAGCGTGAACTGCACCGCCTGGAACTCCGCAATCGGTTTACCGAACTGTTTCCGCTCCTGGCTGTATTTCACGGCAAATCCCCACGCGCCCTCTGCCAAGCCCAGCATTTGCGCCGCAATGCCGATCCGCCCCTCATTCAGCGTCTCAATGGCGATCTTATAGCCCTTCCCCACTTCCCCGATCACGTTCCCTGCCGGAACTTTACAGTCGTCAAACAGCAGCTCGCACGTCGAAGACGCGCGGATTCCCATCTTGTCTTCCTTATGGCCGACCGTGAACCCAGACGTCCCGCGCTCCACAAGAAACGCCGTGATGCCCTTATATCCAGCCTCGGCGTTCACGGTCGCGAAGACCAGAAACAGGTCGGCCTCCATGGCATTGCTGATCCACAGCTTTCTACCGTTCAGCACATAGCGATCGCCGTCAGCACGCGCCTGGGTTGTCAGCGAAAATGCATCCGACCCAGATCCCGCCTCGCTCAGCGCATACGCGCACACCGTCTGCTGCGCCATCCGCGGCAAATAGAGCCGTTGCTGTTCCGTTGAACCCCAACGCAGCAGCGCATTCACCGCCAGGGTGTTCTGCACGTCCACCATTACAGCCACCGCCGGATCCACGCGCGCAATCTCCTCCACGGCCAGCACCGCGCTGAAAAACGATGCGCCCGCCCCGCCCAGTTCCAGCGGAGCCTCAATGGCCATCAGCCCCAGTTCGAAAAGTTGGCGGAGAATGTCGGAGTCGAGCTTTTGCGCTTCGTCCATTGCGCGCACGCGCGGTGCTATTTCCTGCTGCGCAAACTGGCGAACTGTGCCGCGCAGCATCGCTTCTTCTTCATTCAGATGGGTCAGCGGCAGCGCCGCCTGGATCTCGGTCTCGGGCATGGCCTTCCCATACTAACGCTGCCGGCGCATGTCGCGCAGATCTGCCGTGCCCGGCAGAGAGAAGTCAATCTCCGAATACCGCGCTGTCGAATTCCTTCTCAGCGTCCCGCACCGTCTCACCAATGAGGACGGCAGGCCCGGTCCCGTTATAACCCGGCATCACCTTCAATCGCTTCAGGATCTTCCTCGTGAGCCCGGTTAGTGGAAAGTCATGCAGTTCCTGCAGCAGTACCCATTTGCGTTCACCATCAGCTCGTATCAGGCGATTGCGTTCGCTGACATCCACACCGTAGACCGTCACGTAATAATTCGTGTTCGTAATGGAGTGCCGAACCGTCAACAACAGGGCATCCGCGTTTTGCCGGCCTTCCTTTACCTGGGGCAATTCCCACATACCAGGCATTTGCGAGGAGCTTTCCGGACGCCGCTCCAGCAACACCTCCGATTTCGGCCACTCTCGCCGCTGCATCACCGCCAGTGCGGCCTTTCGGCTCAGCATCTTGCGCGCGGGAGCGATGGGGTGCTCGCCGCGAGTTTTGCACCCCTCGTGCAGCGGGCAGTTCAGGCACACCGGTCCTTTCGGCAGGCATACGGTCGCACCCAGTTCCATCATGGCCTGGTTGAAGTCACCAGGGCGTTTGGGATCCACGATGCGAAGAGCTTCCTGCCGCAGCTGACCGCTCCGTGCGGCACCCGGTACCGGTTCATGTCCGAGATAGCGCGTCAGCACTCGCTCCACATTTCCATCAACCGCCGCAACGGGCTCGCCGAAGGCGATGCTCGCCACGGCGGCGGCCGTGTACACCCCCACCCCTGGCAGCCGGTTCAGTTCCGACGCTGTATGCGGAATTTTTCCCCCATATTCGGCCATCACCGCACGCGCCGACTCATGCAGCGCACGCGCCCGCCGGTAATAGCCAAGCCCGCTCCATGCGGCAAGCACTTCGGTTTCGCTGGCTTGCGCGAGCGTCGCCAGGTCCGGAAATTTCTCCAGGAATCGCTCATAGTACCCAATCACCACAGCGGCACGCGTCTGCTGCAGCATCGCTTCGGATACCCAGATGGCATAAGGATCGCGGGTGCGTCGCCACGGCAAGTCCCGTGCACACTCATCGAACCACTTCAGCAATCCGCGTCGAAACTCCGCCACTCCGCTTCCCATGCCCGGATTGTACCTGGCCATTTCCGCCTGTCTCTCCCACTCTCGTGTGGTTTGCCCCCCATGCACCGGTTTCCCTGGAGTCGGGCTGCTGCAGTCTGCGTCCTTTCGCATCCCCTTGTACTCTGGTCAGTGGACTCTAATTCCTTCATCCGGCATCTCCCCAAAGCCGAGCTCCACCTGCACCTTGAGGGCACGGTCACTCCGGAAACCCTGGTCGAACTCAGCGCCCGGCACGATTCCACCCCGCTCCATCCGGCCCAGGCGCAAGCACTGTTTCAGTACACCGACTTTTCGGGGTTCCTCCTTGCCTTTAAGGCCATTACAGAACAGCTGCGTTCCGCGGATGACTATGAACTGGTCACGTGGCGCATGGCCCAACGCCTCGCGGATCAGGGTGTGGTTCACGCCGAGGTCTACGTCTCCGTCGGGGTCGTTTATTACTGGCGACGATGCGAGTTTGAGCCGCTCTTCCTGGGCATGGAGCGGGCGCGGCTCCGAGCCGAATCCGAACTGGGCCTCTCCATCCTTTGGATCTTCGACGCTGTGCGCCACTTCGGACCCCGGGAGGCTGCCCGCGTCTTCCGTAAAGCCGCAGAACTGCGGCCGCAGTTCCCCTCTGTGATCGGCATCGGCATCGGCGGGGATGAGCGCCGCACCGGCGCGGAGCCATTCCGCAACCTGTACATGGAAGCCCGTGACGCCGGTCTCCGCCTTACGGCTCATGCCGGCGAAACCATTGGTCCTGAAGGGATCTGGGGAGCGCTCAACATCGGCGCGGAGCGCCTGGGCCATGCCCTTTCCGCAATCCAGGACCCAGAACTGATGGGCGTTCTTGCCGAACGACAGGTCCCACTGGAAATTTGTATCTCGTCCAATCTCCGCACCGGCTGTTGCCTGCTCCCGCAGGAGCATCCGGTACGCCGCTATTTCGACGCAGGCCTGATGATCACGCTCAACTCCGATGATCCAGCCTTGTTCCTCAGCAATCTGGAGGACGAATACCGGCTCGCCCAGGAAAGCTTTGGATTCACGCAGGAGCATCTACGCGAATTGGCGTCCAACTCCATCGAGGCGAGCTTTCTGCCGCCCGAACGGAAGGTGGAAATCCTTCGGCGGCTCGAATCCCTCGAATGAGGTATGTACTTCGCCGCGCCCTGGCCGATATAGAGAGGCAGGAACGATGGGGACCGCTCTAGCCTACGCTATGATGGTTCCGAGGGCGTCCTGGAGAGAACGTATGTCCGTTTGCCGCTGGAAGTGCCGCAATACCGCGGAAGATCAACTGGATCAGGCGGAATCCGCCTGCGGATCCTGCGGCGCTCTGCGTGCTATCGGCTGGACCTCTGTCGCTGTTGGAGTCGCCGCGCTCGGCCTGTTCGTCGGGCGGGAACTCCGCCTCCGCTACCTAATCCGGCACCGCACACCCTCTGACTTCTTCTCCCACGCAGGGGAAGACTTTAACACCGAATTCGGAATGGGCGTTTAGGCGATACCTGGGGTGAAACTCTGCACCCTGAGCATCACCGGCTCATCTCCGCCTCGAAAAGCATTTCCGGTGTTGATCTATCCCGGCGCCGAGATATCGAGTCGACGCGACCCGCAGGAAGCGGCGATCCGCGAGCTCAAAGCGCACAGGCTCTCTGAAAATGCCTCAGTGAGTCCGGTCCACAAGATACCTCGCGACACCCTTTAGCCCTTCCGCGGCCGCCCCATACGGCTCCAGAACCGTAAATGCCTCTGCGATCAGCCGCGCCGCGTCCTGTCTCGATCGCTCAATGCCGAAGACCGCCGGCCACGTCGCTTTGTCGCTGGCCACATCCTTGCCCGCTGTCTTGCCCAGGTGCTCGGAGTCCTGTGTCATGTCCAGCACATCGTCCACAATTTGAAACGCCAGGCCCGCCTTTGTTCCGAACTCTGTCAGCCGCTGCGTGTCCTCGGCACGGGCGCCAGCATACACACCGCCTGCCACGATGCTCACCCGGATCAGCGCGCCGGTTTTTGCCCGATGGATCGCCGCCACACTCTCCGCCGTCGGCTTCGTGTGTTCTCCTTCGAGGTCCAGAACCTGCCCGCCGATCATACCTTCCACGGTGCCAGTAGCGGCTGCGACCAGACCCACGATCTCGACCGTGCGCTCCGGCTCACACTTCAGGTTCGCCAGCGTTTGGTACGCCAAAGTTTGCAGCGCATCTCCTGCGAGTATCGCAATTGCTTCGCCAAAGGCCACGTGGCAGGTAGGCTTGCCGCGTCTCAAATCGTCATTATCGAGTGCCGGCAGGTCGTCATGGATCAGCGAGTACGTGTGCAGCATTTCGATGGCTGCTCCCACATCCTCGACGCCATCAGGGGTAGCGCGGCCACCGTGAGATGAAGCGATCGTCCGCGCCGCCTCCATCACCAGGACCGGCCGCAGGCGCTTGCCTCCCGCAAAGACGCTGTGCCGCATCGCTCCGTGGATCGAGATCGGAACCTGCGACACCGAAGGCAGCAGCCGCTCCAGCGCCGCGTCGGTTCGCTCCGCACCCTCCCGCAAAATTGCTTTCACATCCGCCGGCAGGGTGGTCTTGCTTTCTGATGCAGTTGCCATAGAAATCCGCTTCCAGTTTAACTGGCAATCGCGGATACGAGGTGAGGAACGTTGGGGCACATCGTTACTGCGGGCGCAAAGGGCCTACGGCTCCAGCCGCAGTGTGTGAACCGTGGCCGCCATCACTGCCTGATCCGTAAAGGGCAGCGCAAAAGTGCGGCCGTGGTACCAGTAAGACCATTGATCGCGGTAATACGAGCTCAGCGGATCGCCCGACTCGCCCATTACGATGTTCTCCGTTGCCGAGTCCACGTTTCCCCAGTCGATCGTGAACCGCTGCGAAGGGCCGAAGGTGCGCGCCACCTGCTTCACGGTCGTCGTGTCGCCGGACTGGGGCTGGGACCCGGTCCCCGTCCAGCTCCTGAACCATGGCAGCAGCCCATAGATCGGATGCTCGACGTCTACAGGATGCGCGTACCCATACCGCCACTTGCTCAGGTCGGGAGGGGCGCCGTCCATCATGAGACCCTGCCGCACGCAGTCTGCGAGAAAATCATCCCATCCTGGATACTTTGGTGGCAGCCATGCCGGATCTTCTTTCATCATGATTTGCTCACCGGCGTAGATGCTCTCTCCCCACCGATAGTCCTTCCACATATTGCCCAATTTTGGCTGGAGCAACATCGGGTAGAAAGCCTGCTTCGCCGCCGCGACGATTGCCGCCGGCGCTGAGTCGATGCTGACCACCCCATCCCAGGTTCGCAGCAGGTCCGCCGCCTGTCGCAGTTGTTTGCCAGCGTGGTCGGCATGGTCGATACCATACGCCAGCCGCTGCGCGATCTCCTGATCCACTTCCGAATACACGTCCGATTGCAGGATCAGCATGTCTTTTGGCGTCAATCCTGTCTTCGGGCCCAGCCATTTCCAGATTCGCTCGTTGCGGTATGGATCTCCCCACTCCAGCGTCGGAGGATAGATGTCGCCCTTCGGGGTGACTCGCGAGTTGGCAGTCGCGAGCAGGCCACCCGGCGGATCGTACGACCAGGGAAGCTCGTCCACGGGAATGAATCCCTGCCACTGGTGCGTATCGTCCGTGATCGGCATGCCTTCCAGACCATTCGGACGCATCGGGATGAGGCCCACGGCCTGATAGCCGATATTTCCCTGATCATCGGCGTACACCACATTCTGCGTCGGAGCCCACCACTGGCTGAGAGCCCGGCGAAAATCCGCCCAATTAGCCGCTGTATCCAGCGCCTGCAACGGAAATCCGTGCGCAGCTGCGCTGTAAATCGTCCAGTCCAGCGCGAGAGTTCGCTTTTCGCCGGGAATCAGCGGCGTAATCACCACGCCATGATCGGTGCGCTCCACATCCACCGTCACATCGTGTTTGCCACGGATCCGGATCGTTTGCAGGTCGTGCTGCAGCGGATGCCACACGCCGTCAGTTCCCAGATACTCACCCTGCTCGTTGGTTTTTTCCACGTAAATGTCCTGCGTGTCGCCATAAAGCGCCGTAAATCCCCACGCAATATGCCCGTTGTGGCCGGCAACAACAAATGGAAGTCCCGGCACGCTCAGACCAGCCGCATGAAATCCTGGCGCTTCCATGTCGATCTCGTACCAGATGTTCGGAATCTGGTGCGCCAGGTGCATGTCATTCGAGAGCATCGCGTGTCCGCTGGCGGTCTTCGCCCCGGAAACGACCCACTGATTCGAACCCGGATCGCACCCGGGACAGTCGGACGCGCTGCTTTTCAGCACCTCCGACCACAATGTGCCGGAGTCGCGCGATCCAAACCGGTTCGCCGCGAGGCGAGCCGGCAACGGAAACGTATCCGGACTGCTCTCCGGCCGGCTCTCTGCGTCCGCCGCTGTAAGGCCTCCCTCCCAGGCCCTCGCTTCAAATCCTGTCTGGCTCTTGTCGAGGGGAACATCCGGAATCACCTGATTCGGTGTTGAGATCGAAGGCTGGCTTGAAATCACCGGATGATCTCGCCACGTTGTTGAAGGGTAGAGATCTGCCGCCAATGTTGGTCCCAGTTTGGCTGTGATCCGTTCACGCTCGATCTTCTCCGGCCAATGCTCGTCGAGCATCTGCACCATCCCCAGCGCCACTGTGATGGAATCGGCGGGAGTCCAGGCTCGAGGCCGGTACATCAGAAGGCGGATCTCCGCCGGCAGCCGGTCCTGATGCGACTGGATGTACGCATTGACGCCCCGAGCGTAGTCTTCCATATGCTGGCGATCCTGGTCGTCCAGCTGCGCCGTCATCCGCTCTGCCGTCGCGCGAAGGGCTAACATCCGCTGGATCCGATCGTGCTCCAGCAGTTTTGGTCCCAGGATTTCCGCTGCATCGCCCGCAGTCATGCGCCGCGCCATATCGAGTTCCCACAACCGGTCCTGAGCGGTCACATAGCCTTGCGCAAAGAGGAGATCATCCAGATTGGCAGCCTGGATGTGCGGTACCCCGTGCTGGTCGCGCCGCACGGTCACCGCCGCCTTCAACCCGCTCAGATAAACCGTCCCGTCCAGTTGAGGCAGGGACGCACGCATGGCGTGCATCAACCACCATCCGCATCCGAATGCCGCGAGCACTACGATCAGGGCGAGGACCAGCAGCCCAGCTGCCACGCGCAATGCAGCACCCCCGCCCTCAGCCCTGACGAAGCTCATGCAGTCCCATTCTCGCAGACTGAAATGCCATGTCTCCGATAATGGAGACATGGCGCGCCTTGTCTCTCGTAACGATCTGGAAAGCCTTCTCGCCTCCATCGAGCGTGCCTGCCCTGATCCGCGCGCCGGCATATTCGGCCCTGACTCCGCCACCTGGAGGCTCAGCCGCGAGTCCGCCGTTTTCCTTGGCGCCGGCCGCGCTGCTCTTCTCCAGCTCGCGCATCCCTGGGTGGCAACCGCGCTCGCCCAACATTCATCGCTGCTCAACGATCCCATTGCCAGGTTTCACAATACGTTTCGCATCGTCTTCACGATGATCTTCGGCTCGCTGCAGCAGGCTTCGGCCGCCGCGCGCCACCTGCACACGCTCCATACCCACATTCAGGGCGAATTGACTGAGCCGGCAGCTGCGTGGCCACGCGGCGCTCATTACGAAGCGAATGAGATCCCCGCCCTCCGATGGGTTTACGCGACCCTCGTCGAAAGTGCTGTCCTCGCCTGCGAATCGGTGATGCCGTTCAGCCGTGCAGACCGCGAGGCGTATTACCGCGAAAGTCGTACGATGGCTGCGCTTTTCGGTCTTCCCCCCTCGGCTCTACCCCCTGACTGGGCGGCCTTTCAGGAGTACGTCGGCCGCATGACCGATTCCGGGGAACTTGGCGTCAGTCCCCCGGCTCAATCCATGGCACGGGCCATCCTTGCCGGGGCGGGCTCCTGGATACACCCACCGCACTGGTACCGTGCCCTCACGACTTCATGGCTCCCCCTCCGGTTTCAGGAAGAATTCGCCCTTAGCTGGGGCGCTGCGGAACAGCAAGCCGCCGCCTGCGCTTGCCGCTGGCTTCCTCGCGTCTATCGGGCAATTCCGTCGTCGATTCGTTTCGTCGGTCCGTACTTTGAAGCCCAGGCGAGACTGGCTGGCCATGGTCCCGGATGGCTCGCGCGCCGCAGCAACGCCTTCTGGACCGGCCAGCCCGTCCTGCCCTTCGCCTTCTGGCCAAATGTCGGATCCGGGTAACTTTCACTCCCGCCATTTGACATCGCCGGCCGCGACAACCTACCCTGATATGCAGATGAAACCTCTCTACCCAACCTGCATGTGTATGTGCTGCTGTTGCGGCTGCGCCATGCGGGTGCACACCTGAGAGAGACGATTCGACAAGTTTCGAGCATCCTCAGAACCCACCCGCTGCTTTAACCGGGTGGGTTTTTTCGCCCCCGGGCGCAGCTCAAACGCATCGCCTCAGGAGGAATCAGTATCATGTCTCTTCGCATCAACGATATTGCGCCGAATTTCACCGCCGAGACAACCCACGGTACCATCCATTTTCACGACTGGATCGATGGTCATTGGGCCGTCCTCTTTTCCCACCCCAAGGACTTTACGCCGGTGTGCACCACCGAACTGGGCGCCGTCGCCGGCCTCGAGAAGGAATTCGCGAAACGCGGCGCGAAAGTCATCGGCCTCTCCGTCGATCCCGTCGACAGTCACAGGAAGTGGGAAGGCGACATTCGCGACGTCACCGGCCACACGGTCAATTACCCCATGATTGGTGATCCGGAGCTCAAGGTGGCGAAACTCTACGACATGCTGCCCGCTGATGCCGGCGACACATCCGAAGGCCGCACTCCGGCGCACAATGCCACTGTCCGCACAGTATTCGTGATCGGACCCGATAAGCGCATCAAACTCCACTTGTCCTATCCCATGAGTACCGGCCGTAATTTCGATGAGATCCTGCGCGTGCTTGACTCCATGCAGCTCACCGCAAAGCACAAGGTCTCCACTCCTGCCAACTGGAAGCAGGGCGATGACATCATCATCGGCGGAGCGGTTTCCAATGAGGAGGCCGATAAGCTCTTCCCCGGCTACAAGACGGTGAAGCCGTATCTGCGCACAGCGCCTCAACCGCAGTAAACGAAAATGTCATGAGTTCCAAATCCGCCTCTGCGCTCGCAGAGGCGGAACAAGGGCACCGGTGGCGAAGCGGCTAACGCGCTGGTCTGCAAAACCAGTATTCGCGGGTTCAATTCCCGCCCGGTGCTCCAAAGTTCAAGGAAAAAGGCTCTGCCCGCGGGCAGAGCCTTTCAGTTTGGCGGCGCAGTTTAGAAGTCGTACCGCAGGGCAAACTGCATCCGCCGGGGCTGGCTCATCTCGGAGCTGGCGATGCCAAGGTTGTTGTCCGTGAGCCCCGATCCTATGGACTGGGGATCAAAGCGCACCGTATTGGTGACGTTATAGATCTCCCAATCAAATTTCAGGGTGCCGTCCTCCAGGAATCCGCTTCCGGCGGAGATCTTCCACGATTTGTTCAACCCCGAGTCGATGTCCATCAACCCATCGCCACGGAAGTTGTTCCGCTCCCCTGTCTCGCCAGGATAGGGCAGCCGGATGCCGCCGGCAGGACCGGATTGACCAGGACAGAGTCGGCCGCCGCAGGTGAGGCTGGTATTGATGGCCGCCGCGTCGTCAAAATACAGGGGATCCCCAAAGGAATCGAAGTGTTTGTGCACTCTGACCTCGCCAGGATTGGTCACAATTCCAAAGCCTTCCTGCTGCCAGTTGGTGGTAAAGCCGGGCTCGAATAATGAGAACGGCAAACCGCTGCTGACACGGCTCAGGCCGGACAGCTGCCAGCCCCCAACGAAAAAGTTCTCGAAACGATTGTCGTTCGCCAGGAGCTGCCGCCCATGTCCAAACGGCAGGTCCCACAACCCGTCCACCGTGATCAGGCTGCGCGCATCGAAGTCGGAGGGCCCGCGATTCAATTGCGGCTTCCACGTGTTGATGATGCTGCTCAGCGCTCTGCTGGTGCTGAACTCGATGCTGCGCTCCGCATCGGAACCTTCATCCTCCGATTTCGAGAACGTATAGCTGACGGTCAGATCCAGACCATGCGTGAAGGGATGGCTCAGGGTAAACTGCATCGCGTTGTAGTAGCTCATGCCCATCGCCGCCAGCGAATACAGCGACGAGAACTGGGATTGCCAGAAGTGCGGCACCCAGTTGGCGGGCGCGGGATAGAAACCAAATCCGGAGGACGCGGGTCCGAAGAAGTCGAGGTCCGCCAGCGCCGAGGTCGCACCAAGGTTTGAGCGGTAGGGAACCCACTCGTTGTTGAAGATGGCCTGGGTCGCGCTCTCGCCGGAATAGTCGTAATTCGCCATCCAGGGAAACACATCCTCAAAGTACTGAATCGGCTGGATGGTCTGCGTGTTGCCAACAACGTACGGCGGGCTCGTGTTGCTGTAAATGCAGTGGCAGCTTCCGTCGTTGAGATCCACTTCTCTTGAGAGTTTCGATCCGGCATGGAAATAATCGCCCCCGCCCTGCGGATCCACATAGTCCGTTGGCTCGGCGAGATCGAGTTGCTGCAGCAGATGCCGGCCCAGGGTGCCGACATAATCCGTTTCCAGCGTCCAGCCGCCAAACTGATGCTGTATCGAAAGGTTGAAAGCCTCCGTGTACGGCGTCTTGATCTGGCTGTCCAGACCCCAGGTGATCGCGAATCCCATGACTGGATCGAACGGCGGCGTATACGGATAGGTCTGCGGAGAAGCGCCCGCACCATTTGTAAAGGGCAGCACGTTCCGGGCTGTGTAGCGTGGCGAACTCTCGGAATCGTAGGTGCTCGCAGCGTTGGTGACGGCGCCGCTCAGCCCATAAGACCCATTCTGGTCGAAGATATTCACCAGGCCTTCGCCGAAATTGTCGTAGTAGATGCCGGCGCCCGCCCGGATCGTCGTGTGGGACGTCGGAGCGTAAGCAATCGCGAGGCGCGGCGCGATCGCGTCCTTCGACATCGGATAAAAGCCGGGCTTCCCGTAATAGTTGCCCGCCGGAGCGAAGGTGAGCAACGGCTCGTAGATCTGGCCCTGCAACGCGGCCGCTTCCCGCTGTTTGTACCAGGTATGCGTGTCGATCGTCGGCGTCACTTCCTGGCCATCGGTCTCATACGGCGTTTCCAGCAGCGTGTGCCGCATACCCACCGTGATCGTGAGATTCGGCAGCGGCTTCCACGCGTCCTGCAGGTAGTACTCAAAGTTCCACGCCCGGAAGCGGCGGGTGAGCGGCGCTCCGTCGGCCAGCAATGTGCCGGACGTCGCGCTGGTCAGCTGGTAGTTGTACTGATTCGTCACTGACGGCACCGTCCCTACCAGGTTGGCATAGGCAATCACATAGGAATTCGCGAAGCCTGAGTCGTAGGTGGGATACCCTGCGAGGGTGGCTGGATCCGGCGGACTTCCCCCCAGCCAGTAAGGATTCGTGCTGCCGCTGTTGAAGGATGCGGCGTTCGAAACTCGATTCTGATCGATCAGCCGCCAGTTCGCTCCAAACTGAAAATCATGCTTGCCGTGATTCCAGTTGAAGTTGTCGACGATGTTGTTCACCGGCACGGATGAGATGGTGGTCCGGGTTTCCGCCGTCGGCGTATCCATGAAGCGAAAATCGACATAATCGCCCTGCCCAATCCCGACGTTCCCATATCCCTGGCGGATATAGCCGTATCGGATATCATTCACCAGATTCGGCGAAATCGACCAGGTATCGCCCCCGATGATGCCCTTCGTGTTGTCCTCGAGCACGTAGGACGGCGGCTGCCCGGGAAATTGCTCCACACCATAGCTGGTGTCCTTCTGCAGGCCGCCCCGCACGAAGATACGATGCTTCTCAGTCGGCGTGTAATCCAGCCGGATAATACTCGTATTCAGGCTGAGCGGATCGGGCGAAGCAAACGTAAACGAGCCCGTGTTCAAACCGTCGCCGAGCAGGGTGCCGTTGGCCACCGGCTCAGATTTGAAGTAGCTGGTCGCGTTTGGATCCGGCCCCGGACCGAGCGGATACTGGGAGCTCTCGCAGCCGCCCTCGCTGATGCATCCCTGATCCAGCGTCGTCACCTGAGCACGCGAGAGCGTGATCGGCGCGCCTCCGCCCGATGGAAGGTAAATCAGGTTCCCGTTCAGATAGGACTGCGTCGCCACCGTCCGGCTCACCGTGGCGTCCTCCGCCTGACGCGTCGCCTCGTAGTTGCCGAAGAAGAACAGCTTGTCCTTCTTAATGGGTCCGCCCACATCCGCGCCGAAAATGTTCCGGATGAGCTTGGGCGGCACATTGGCCTCTCCGCTGCCCAGTTCTGCCTGCTTCACAAAGTAGTCGTTCGATACGGTGAGCGTTGGGCGGTTATATTCATACGCCGCTCCGTGAAACTGGTTCGTTCCGGATTTCGTGATCAGACTCACCTGGGCTCCGGCCGATCGCCCTTCATCCACGTTCGTGTTGGAGGTTGCCACGCGGAATTCGTCCGTGGAATCCTGGGTCTCGCGCAGAACGCCGGTAAACGCGTACCCGTACACCTGGTCGTTGTCGTCCACGCCGTCGTCGGTCACGTTGCCCTGATCAGACCGCACGCCATTCACCGCGCCGCTGCGGCTGTCGCCCATGGGGTTCAGTTCCGACGCCCCCGGGCCCCCGGGATTGCTGGGCATATAAAGCACGCCAGGCTGCAGCGAGAGCAAGTCCGGAACGTTGCGCGTTTCGCTCGGCAGCGCCTGAATGAGCGTATTCCCCATGGAATTGCCAAGGGAGTCGTCCGTCGTGTTCAGCGTCTGCGCCTCGGCGCTGACATTCACCACCTGGGAGATCGCCTTCACCGTCATCGTGAAGTTCACGGTCGCCGGCTGATTCACCAGCAGTTGTGCAATCTTGCTTTGACTCGAGAATCCCGTGGCTGCCGCGGTGATGGTGTATCGCGCCGGCGGGATCGCGGCAAAGACGTACCCTCCGGCGGCATCCGCGCTGGCCGTGAATTTCTGTCCGTTCGCGGCATTGGAGATGGTGACCTTCGCACCCGGGATGACGGCCCCGCTCGGATCCGTGACCGTCCCGCGCAGGGACGTGTTTGCAACCTGGGC
>JASHNS010000045.1 GCA_030041515.1 Acidobacteriaceae bacterium
CAATTCGGCCAGCAGGACGACATCACCGTCCTCACCGTCGCCTTCGCCCCCGCCGAGGTCGCGCATGCGTAGAAGTTGTCTCGCCCTCTTGTTGCTCCTGTTCGTCTCCGTATTCGCCCACGCGCAGGTTGATGCCACCCGCTGGCAGTACGGCACCGTCGACATCGACCAGGGATGGAAACAGCACGACGGCGACAACCTCCAGTGGGCGCAGCCCACCTTCAATGACAGCCAGTGGCCCTCCGTCGAACTCGACGACCTTGGTGCCGCCACGCCCGGCTGGCACTGGTTCCGCCTGCACGTGAAGCTCGCGCCCGGACATCCGCACGTGCACCTGCTCTTTGCCGGCGGCTACGGCACCTACCAGCTGTACATCGACGGCCACAAGGCCGATGGGCCGAAGATCCTGCCGTTCTATGAGCTCACGCGGCCAACAGAGCAGGTGATTCCCGTCCCGGACGACGCCACGAATCTCGTCCTCGCGCTGCGCACCCACCCCACCGCGATGTATCGGAATTACAGTCTGCCCTTGTTCCTCACCGCCGCCCTCGGCACCCCGGGCGCCATCGAGAACGAGCGCGAGGCGCTGCAGAGCCAGCGGCTGTACCAGGCGCTGCCCTCGCTGGCCATCAATCTGCTGGTCATCCTCGCGGGTCTCGCCGCGCTCGCCCTGCACTTCGCGCAGAGGGACCATCCGGAATACCGCTGGCTGGGCCTCTATCTGCTCTTCCTCGGTCTGTCGAACGGCCTCACCTTCGCGCAGGGGGCCGGAGTGCTTCCGATTGCCTGCAACGATTGTCTCGGCGATCCCCTTATTTACGCATTCACCATCCTCCAGATCGAGTTCACCTTCAGCTTCGCCGGACAACGCGTCAACCGCGCCTGGCGGGTGTACGAGTGGCTCCTCCCTGCGCCGCTCATCCTCCAGGTCCTGATGCGCATCGGCTGGCTTCCCGGTGATCCCTACACGCTGGCGGAAGCCGCCATCATCCTCCCCGCCGGCATCCTGCTCCCCATCCTCCTCTTTATCTGGTACCGCCGCGGCAATCGCGAGGCGGCATGGCTGATTCTCCCCAGCCTGCTGCCGGTGGCCACGCAGGTGCTCTTCGACGTGGGCTTCATCGCCATTCTTGTCGGATGGAACCGCCTCACCTTTCTCGACAATCCGATTCCGTTCGGTCCGGTATCGCTGCAGGTGTCGGACCTCGGCGATCTCCTCTTCGTCCTCGCCATCGCCCTCGTCATGTTCTTCCGCTTCACCCGCGTCAGCCGCGAAAAAGCGCGCGCCGCCGCCGAGTTCCTGGCAGCGCGCGAGATTCAGCAGACCCTCGTCCCCGCCTCGCTGCCCCGCGTTGCCGGATACGCGCTCGCTGCCGCCTATATCCCCGCCGAAGAAGTCGGCGGCGATTTCTATCAGCTCATCGAGCAGGGAAGCGACGGCACCCTCATCGTCCTCGGCGACGTCAGCGGCAAAGGACTCGCCGCCGCCATGACTGTCTCCGCCATCATCGGCTCCCTCCGCATGATGTCCGCCTGCGGTCCCGCCGAAATCCTCCGCCGCCTGAACGACAGCCTCTGCGGCAACGTCCCCGGCGGCTTCGTCACCTGCCTTGCCGCCCAGCTCCACGCCGACGGCTCCTGCACCATCAGCAATGCCGGCCATCTCCCGCCCTGGCGCAACGGCGAAGAAGTCCCGCTCGCCTCCGGGCTCCCGCTCGGCATCCTCCCCGCCGCAAACTACAACGTGACCACCCTCCACCTCGCCCCCGGCGACACGCTCACCCTCCTCTCCGACGGCGTCGTCGAAGCCCGCAATCCCGCCGGCGAACTCTTCGGCTTCGACCGCACCCGCGAAATCTCGCGGCAATCTGCCGAAGACATCGCCCACGTCGCCCAGCAATACGGCCAGCAGGACGACATCACCGTCCTCACCGTCGCTTTCGCTGCAGTCGCTTCGCCTGCTTAAATCTTTGCGCCAGGCCTAAGTTCGGCTCTTGCGCCCCTCCCCGCCTCAGGCGCACACCCGCGAAATGTTTTATCGTAGGTGCGTCTGGAGATTCCGGGAACTTTCGCGGGGAGATCTGGCAATGAACACCTGGCTGGAAAACCTGATGCGCGATCTGCGCTACGCTCTCCGTCAACTGCAGCGCAGTCCCGGCTTCGCGGCCATCGCCGTCGCAGTCCTTGCCCTCGGCATCGGCGCTAATACCGCCATCTTCAGCGTCATCGACGCCGTCCTCCTCAAACCCCTGCGCTTTCCCCACCCCAACCAGTTGGTGGAAATTAAAAATGGCCCGGGATTTCCCCTCACCGGCCCCAACTTTCTCGACATGCAGCGCCAGAACCACGACTTCCAGTCCATGGCGCTCTATACCTTCACCGGCGGCATGAACCTCACCGGCACAGGCCGCCCCGAATACGTCGCCGTCGTCAATACCCAGGCGAATTTCTTCCAGGTCCTCGGAGTCGCGCCGCTTCTCGGCAGAACCTTCGCCGCCGGTGAAGATCAGCCCGGCCGCAACAACGTCGCGGTCCTCAGTTACGGCCTCTGGCGCACCGCCTTCGCCGCTCGCTCAGGCATCGTGGGTCACACCGTCGAGCTCGACGGACAGCAGTTCACCGTCATCGGCATCATGCCCCGCTCCTTCGCCTTTCCCGCCGACGCCGAGCTCTGGACGCCCCAGGATATGAGCGCCAACGGCCTCGGCTCGCGCGGCAGCCACAACTTCCTCGCCATCGGCCGCCTCCGGCCTGGCGTGACACCGAAAGAAGGACTGGCCGACCTCCAGGTGGTGCAGGCGCGCCTCGATAAGGAATATCCCGGCAACGACCAGGGGCTTCAGGCCTGGCTCGCCCCGCTCCACGACTGGCTCGTCGGCCAGTCGGCTCGTGAAGGTCTCCTGTTCGCCCTCGGTGCCGTCGGCCTCGTCCTGCTCATCGCCTGCGGCAACGTAGCCAATCTGCTGCTGGCCCGCGCCGCCGCCCGGCAAAAGGAAATGGCCGTCCGCGCAGCTCTCGGCGCCAGCCGCGGTCGCCTCGTCCGCCAGCTCCTCACCGAAAGCGTGCTCCTCAGCCTCGCCGGCGGCGTCGCCGGCCTCGGACTCGCCGCCGCGGGCATCCGCGCGTTGGTGGCCATGAAGTCCGCCGTCCCCCAGCCCAACCCCATCGGCATCCACTGGGCCGTCCTCGCCTTCACCGTGGCTCTCGCGATCCTCACCGCGATGGTCTTCGGCCTGGCCCCCGCCTGGTATCAGTCGCGCGCCCACGCCAGTGACGAACTGAAAGGTGGTGCCGGAGCCACCGTCAGCGCCGGACGCCATCGCCGCTGGCTCAGCGACGCCCTCGTCGTCGGCGAAGCCGCGGTTTCCGTCGCGCTCCTCATCGCGGCGGGCCTCCTGCTGCGCAGCCTCATCAGCCTCCAGTCGGTCAATATCGGGGCGCGGGAGCGCGGTGTGCTGACAGCCCAGGTGGAGCTGCCCTCAACACGCTACAAAACCCCGCGCCAAACTGCGGCTTTTGGCCAGCAGTGGCTGGACAGGGTGCGCGCCCTCCCCGGCGTCCAGAGCGCCGCCCTCACTTCCAAACTGCCGCTCGAGGGCGGCGAAAACGGAACCATCACCCTCTACGGGCAGCCGGCCAATACCAATGACAGCAACAGCAACGCCTGGGTCGAGATGCACGAGATCACCTCCGGCTATCTCCGCACCTTTCAAATCCCCCTCCTCGCGGGAAGGGAACTGAACGCCGAGGACGCTGCCAACGAACTGCGCGTCGACAGCACCACCGCCGCATGGCAGGCCGCCGGCGTCGATCCCGGCGCTCCGAAATACCAGGCGCAAACCGACTCGATGGTCGTTGCCTGCGACATCAACCAGCGCATGGCCCAGATGTTCTGGCCCGGCAAAAATCCCATCGGGCAGAAGTTCTCGTACTGGGGAGCGCACGGTCCCTGGTGGCAGGTCGTCGGCGTCGTCGGCAACACCCGGCAGTGGGGCCTGGCCATGACCCCTCGTCCCGAGGAATTCCAGGCGTGGGATGGCTCCCTTGCCGGGCCCATCCTGGTGCTGCACGCCTCCGTCCCGCCCCAAACTCTCGTCGCACCGGTGCGCCACGCGCTCGCCCAGGTCGACCCCGATCTCGTCCTCTACGGCGCGCACACCATGCAGCAGATCATTGGCCGCATGACCGTCTCGCAGCGCTTCCTCAGTTGGCTCATCGGCATCTTTGCCGCCCTGGCGCTCGTCCTCGCCGCCGCCGGAATTTACGGCGTCATGTCCTATCTCGTCACCCAGCGCACCCGCGAGATCGGCATCCGCATGGCCCTCGGCGCGGATCGCAGATCCGTCCTCGCCAACATCGTCGGCCACGGCATGAAATTGACCGCCCTCGGAATCCTCCTCGGCCTTCTCGGCGCACTCGCCGCCGGCCGCGTCCTCGCCTCGCTTCTCTTCCAGGTCAAAGCGACGGATTGGCGTTCGTTTGCTGCCGCCGCCCTGGTCCTCACCCTCGCCGCCCTGGCAGCCTGCTGGCTCCCCGGCCGCAGAGCCGCTGCCGTCGATCCCTCCCGCGCCCTCCGCCAGGAATAGCCGATCGCCGGCTGCCCCACCCTTGTCGCCGCTTTTGCGACAGGGCGGGATCCGTGCCCCTGCACCGGCCCCACCCCGAAAAATCCGTCATCCTGAGCGGAGCATCCCGCCGCGTCTTCGCCGGATGCGCAGTCGAAGGACCTGCATTTCTTCCGGCGAGGTACGCGAAAAGTTTCCTCACGGCGCTCCCGTGCAGCCGCCCCGCGCTTTACCCCACCCCTCAAACCCCGTATACTCATACAGGTAGTCAGCACCACATTCAGAGCAGGACCACATGCCCAAACTCAAAACGCATCGGGGCGCGGCCAAGCGCTTCAAAAAGACCGGCACGGGCAAATTCAAGCGCGGCCAGTCCAAAATGCGGCACATCCTCACGTCCAAGGAGACGAAGACCAAGCGCAAGCTCGCTCACAGCGTTCTGGTCTCCGACGCCGACCACAAGAAGGTGGCCCGCATGATTCCCTACGCCTGATCTTTCCGGGCCGCTCATCGAGAGTGGCTCCCTCGGCCCCGCCGAGAGTGGATCACGGTACGACAAGCGCGTGAAGAGGCTCTCCCGCCTCCAGCCGCTCAACCGCAACCCAAAGGAGAACCGCCATGCCACGCGTCAAACGTGGAACCAAACGCAGCGACCGCCGCAAAAAAATCCTCAAAAGGGCCAGCGGCTACTTCCTCACCAAATCCAAGCTCTACCAGGCCGCCCAGGAAGCCGTCGAGCGCGGGCTCAAGTTCGCCTACTCCGGCCGCAAAAACAAAAAGCGCCAGTACCGCTCCCTCTGGATCGTCCGCATCAACGCGGCCGCCAAGGCCAACAGCATCTCCTACTCGCAGCTCATCAGCGGCCTCAAAAAAGCAGGCGTCGAGCTCGACCGCAAGATGCTCGCCGACCTTGCCGTCCACGACGCTGCCGGATTCACCGCCCTCGTCGGCACCGCCAAAGCCGCCCTCGCTCCAAAAGCCACGGCCTAAGCTCCGCAATTCGGCCACGTTGCTATGATCGAAGCCCGTGTTCCAACGGAGCGCGGACATTCCCATTCCTCGAAATCGGAGGCGCGCCATGAAGACGATTGATGACCTGCAATCCTCCTTTCGAGCGCAGCAGTAAGCGCCGCAAAGGCTATCCCTCAGAAACCCGCGTGAAACGCGGCCTTCGCGTCGTTTACGGCGATAAGGAGCTTCACGAGAAACTGGGGCGCAACGATCTCTGTCCCTGCGGTTCCGGGAAGAGCTTTCAAACGATGCTGCCTGCGCTCCGGACGCTATGATGGCTCGAAGCGCAACAACTTCTTTCCGTTAAAAACGAGTGCCCCACCCTTGTCGTCCCGGTTTTGGACGACAGGGTGGGCGCTACCCGCTTTTCCGCTGACCGGATCTCCGCTACCCGCTTCTCCGCTACCCGCTTCTTCGCTGCCCGCTTTTTCGCTACACTTGTCCTTCCGGGAAATCTCCCACCGCGGCACCCACCCATTGCCTGAGCCAACGCCCAAAGCTGCCCCTGCCTCCAACGCGTCCCGCCGCTCCGCCACTGACGCCTCCGCCGCCCCTGCTCGACGGGGTGGTCTCACCTACGCCGAGGCCGGCGTCGACCTCGACGCGGGCGACCGTGCCAAGCAGCGCATCAAGTACCTCGCCCAGCGCACCTTCACCCGCAACGTCCTCGGCGAAATTGGCAGCTTCGGCGGTCTCTTCCGTCTCGACGCCAGGCTCCAGGAGCCCGTCCTCGTCTCCTCCGCTGACGGCGTCGGCACCAAGCTCAAGGTCGCCTTCCAGCTCGGCATCCACCACACCGTCGGCGCCGACCTCGTCAACCACTGCGTCAACGACATTGCCGTCCAGGGCGCCTCGCCCCTCTTCTTCCTCGACTACCTCGCTACCGGACGCCTCGACGGTGAAGTTGCCGAGAAGATCGTCTCCGGCCTCTCCGACGCCTGCCGCGCCAACGGCTGCGCCCTCATCGGCGGCGAAACCGCCCAGATGCCCGGCTTCTACCAGGATGGCGAATACGATCTCGCCGGCTTCATTGTCGGCGTCGTCGAGCGCGCCAAACTCATCACCGGCCAAAAAATCCGTCCCGGCGACGTCCTCCTCGGCTTCCCCTCCACCGGCCTGCACACCAATGGATACTCGCTCGCCCGCCGCCTCTTCTTCGACGTCGCGAAGTACAAGCCCGAGCAGTACGTCAACGAGCTAAAGGAAAAAGCCGGCGCGGCCCTCATGAAGACCCACCGCAGCTATCTCAGCCTCATCCGCCGCCTCATGGCCAGCGACTACGCTGTCGGCCTCGCGCACATCACCGGCGGCGGCATCACCGGCAACCTGCCCCGCATCCTGCCCAAGTCCGTCTCCGCCCACGTCGAGCTCGGCTCCTGGCCCGTCCTGCCCATCTTCGACCACCTCCGCGACCTCGGCCGCGTCGAGCAGGAAGAGATGCTCCGCACCTTCAACATGGGCATCGGACTCATCGCCGTCATCCCCGCCGAGCGCTTCAAGCGCTGCAAATCCATGCTCGACCGCGCCGGCGAGAAGGCCTACGTCATCGGCCGCATCGTCAAAGGCGACCGCCGCGTGATCTATGCATAAATCCGGTTGTCATCCTGAGCGAAGTCCGTTCGCGTCAGCGAACGGACAAGTCGAAGGACCTGCATTTTCCGAACGCTGATCGCTGATCGCTGTACGCTAAATCAGATCATGCACCCGGTTGTCATCCTGAGCGAAGTTCGTTCGCGTTAGCGAGCGAACGAGTCGAAGGACCTGCATTTTCTGAACGCTGATCGCTGATCGCTGTACGCTAAATCAGATCATGCACCAACTCGGTATCCTCCTCTCCGGCCGCGGCTCCAACTTCCTCGCCATCGCCGACGCGATCCGCGCGGGCGCCATCCCCAACGCGCGCATTGCCGTCGTCATCTCGAACGTCCCCGACGTTCCCGGCCTCGCCGCCGCCCGCCAGCGCGGCCTCGCCGCCATCGCCCTCGACTCCCGCGGCCGCAAGCGCGCCGAGCACGACGCCGACGTCATCGCCGCCCTCCGCCAATACGAAGTCGAACTCGTCTGCCTCGCCGGCTACATGCGCCTGCTCTCGCCCGGATTCATCCAGGCCTTCCCGCAGCGCATCCTCAACATCCACCCCTCGCTGCTCCCGGCCTTCCCCGGCCTCGACGCGCAAACCCAGGCCTTCAACGACGGCGTCCAGGTCGCCGGCTGCACCGTCCATTTTGTCGATGAGCAGCTCGACCACGGCGTCATCATCCTCCAGCGGGCCATCCCCGTCCTGCCCTCGGACGACGCTCACACCCTCGCCGGCCGCATCCTCCACGAGGAGCACCAGGCCTACCCCGAAGCCATCGCCCGCGTCCTCTCCGGCCGGTATCAGATCATCGGCCGTCGCTACGTCGAATCCGCGCAATAGTCGCGAACCGGCTGCCCCACCCTCATCGGCCGGCTTTGGACCACAGGGCGAAGAGGAAGCACCTGCCTCGTTGTGGAAATCGTATTTCCGCCCCATTTCCCGTCTGCCACAGAAGTTGTAACTCCCCTCCGCCGTCCGCGCGCGCAAGTGTAATTCTCACAGGCACAGAAGAACTTTCTTCCTTCCCCCTCCTGCACTATTTACTCGACGCCGGAAACTTAGTTACCAACGGTGCCAATCCTCCCCGATTCACCGCAAAAAAGGCCTTGCGCCCCGAGCAAAACTCAGTATGATCCCCTCAGCATTTCACTGAGTTCTTCTGCCTGAACGCGTGCTCCTCAAGGCACGACGCTGCAGGACTATTTCCGGCCTTCCCAGGCCAGGATGCACGAAGCTCCCTGCTCTCGCTCCTTGCGGCTCCGCTCGTTCTGTGCGGTTTGTGCTGTGGCCCTGGCCACCGCCCCTCTGTAGTGTGCAATACGAGGTTGTCGAGATCGTTGTAAGGCGCAAGTTGTCCTAACCTCAGACCACCCACATCATGCCCATGCTCGACGACTCCCCGGCGCGCCTTCGGGCCGCCCGGAAGCCCACGCGGAACCACGCCCCTGCACCTTGGGCCAGAACCGATCCAGGACGAAGCGCATGAAATCAGCTCGTACTCTCCTCCTCCCTGTGCTTTGCGCACTCGCTCTTCCCGCATTCGCCACCGTCACAGTCAGCTCTCCAGCCAACGGCGCCGCGGTGACCTCCCCCTTCCACCTCACCGCAGATTCCTCCTCCTGCTCCAGTCAGCCCGTCAGCGCCATGGGCTATTCCTTCGACAACAGCGCTGACACCACCGTCATCGACAGCACTTCCATCGACGCCACCGTTTCCGCTTCCGCCGGCGCACACACCCTCCACGTCAAATCCTGGGGCGACAAGGGCGCTTCCTGCGTCACCGACGTCGCCATCACCGTCAGCGGATCCTCAACCACCTCCACAGCCGCAGCCACTTCCGACGACGGCATCACCGTCAGCGCCCCTGCCAACGGCGCCACCGTCTCCTCGCCCTTCGATGTCGTCGCCGCGGCCGGCAGCTGCGATGGACAGTCCGTCACCGCCATGGGGTGGTCGGTCGACAACAGCTCCGACACCAACACCGTCAGCGGCGCCTCCATGAACGCCTCCGCCTCGGTCGCCAGCGGATCGCACACGCTCCATATCAAATCCTGGGGTGACTCCGGAGCCTCCTGCGTCGCCAACCTCTCCGTCAATGTCGGAAGCAGTGCCAGCGGCCCAGCCATCCCCTCCAGTGCGGTCAGCGTCAGCAGCCTCCAAACCCTGGCTTCCTGGGTCGAAGTCGACGATGCCGGCACCTCCGGCACCGCTAGCGGCAGCATGGCCCTCGTCGGCTCGCCCACCATCACCGGCGATTCCCGCCGCTTCGTCACCGGATACACCGGCGGCGGCGGCGAGCGCTACTACGTCTCCTTCGGCGACGACACCAGCTCCCAGAACTTCGTCTACGACGCCTGGGTCTACCTCACCAGCTCCGCCGCCTCCGTCGCCAATCTCGAAATGGACATGAATACCGTCATGCCCAATGGCCAAACCGTCATCTACGGATTCCAGTGCGACGGCTACAACGGCGTCTGGGATTACACAAAGAATGCCGGCAGTGCCAGCGCTTATCACGACACCTGGGTTCGCTCTTCCCAGCCCTGCAATGTCCGCAACTGGAGCCGCAACGCCTGGCATCACGTCCAGATCAGCTACTCCCGCGACGGCTCCGGCAATGTCACCTATCACACCGTCTGGCTCGACGGCGTCGCGCAGCCAATCAACGGCACCGTCTACTCCGCCTTCGCCCTCGGCTGGGCGCCCAGCCTCGTCACCAACTTCCAGGTGGATGGCCTCGGCTCCGGCTCAGACACGATTTATCTGGATAAGCTCACCGTCTATCGCTGGTAGCTCGCATCCGGCATCCTGCCGCCCTTCGCTCGCTCCACGGCACGCCCGTGCGCGCAATTCGGCGGCAGGATTTTCTTCTCTGCCCGCAGGTTCACGCCCGCCGCTCCGGACCAGCCAGCCCCGCAGCCAGCCCCTCATTCACCGAATCGTTCGCGCCACGCCCCTCTGCACCCGCGCTCCGGTCAGCAAAGGCCCTCCCACGTTCAGCGTGCTCCGCGGGCTTCCGGCGGTGATCGCCGCCACGATCAGCGCAAGAACCACCATCCGCGTGATCGCGGCAAATCCAAATGTCATCAGCGTCACGGGAACCGCTCCGTCCGAGGATTCATGGAATTTCAAGCTCTCTTCCCCGTGGGACGCCCGGATACCTCCGCCGGTTTTCCCGCGCCCCCGCCGCAACGCATATCTTCACGCGGCTGTAATATCCGTGCGCCAAACCTCCGCCCATCAACAGCTTTCCCGACGCCCTGACGGCAGCCTCAACCGCGGCGCATCCCGCTTGGGTCGCGCCGGATCGCCACCGCTCGTGCAGGAAACGGCAGCACTGCGTCCCGCGCCAGCAGCGCTGCTACCTTCTCCAGCAGTTCCGCCGGGGGCATCGGCTTCTCCAGCATTTCAAAGTGAAATCCCCGCCGCTCGGCCCGCTCCAGAAGAATGAAGGCGCTGCCCGTTCCCGATATCAGCAGAACTTTGCATCCCGGGTACTGCTTCTTCACCACGATCCCCAGCTCAATGCCGTCCATTCCCGGCATCATCACGTCGCTCAGCAACAGGTCCGGAGCCCGCTCCATGCATCTCTCCAGAGCCGCTTGCCCGTCGTAGGTGGCCACCGCGTCGTATCCCGCATTGCAAAAAATGATCGCGAGCGAATCCGCGATGCACACATCGTCATCCACAACAACGATCCGTCTGGCCTCCGCTTCACGCATGGTGTTTCATCTCTCTGGCCCATGGTCCCCCCAGCGCGCTCGCGCGATGGGATGTTGGCCCGCGGGCCCGTGCGCGGCGCTCGCTCATCGAACGCGCTTTCGTGCTCTTGCCGTCTTCTTCGTCGGCCCCGCCGGACTGTTCTTCACCGGCGGGCTCTCTGCGTCTCCTGGGCTGGCTTTCCCGCTCGTTATGCGGAGCACGTGCGCCAGCGGGACCGTTGCAAAGTATCGCGTTGTTTTTTTCACCGGCAGCAGCCCCCATCCACGACCCTACGCGCTCCGGCTCCATACGGGGACTTTTTCTTAGCCCGCCAGTCTGCTAACCCATTGCTGCTGAATACCTTCCGGATAACAAATGCGGCAGGACAGCTTCTCGCACACCCAGCGTAGGATAGTGCTACGATAGTTTTACGTTTCGGTAGCCAAAGGTCCCATCCATGCCCGCCGGCAAGCGCGTCCCTCGCAACTACAAAACGGCTGACCGCTCCGATGTGCCCACCGGGCGCAAGGGCAAGCACAAAGATGTCGTCACCAAAATCCTCAGCGATCTCGATCAGCTGGAATCCGGCCGCTGCCTCAAGATTCCCCTCTCCGAGCTGCCCGATACCAAGATCAACATCCGTTCCGCGCTCAACCGCGCCACGCACCAGATGGGCAAGCCTGTCGCCACCGCCGCCGACGAAGAGTTCCTCTACATCTGGAATTCCTGACGCCACCGATCCCTGACGGCCGACGACCGGCTACCGGCTACGTTCACCCGCTCCCTCATTCGGTTCCGTTCTCCGCATCGAACAGCTCCAGCTGTGCGGAGGCTTCCGCTTCCGCCGGCATCAACTCGCCGGCTGCCCGATCCAGGCGCCGCCTGCACGTTTCCCACTCTCCCGCCGTGCACTGGCCTTTCCTGCAATCGAACGCGCAGATCTCGTCGCCGGCAGGCACATCGCCCACGATCTGCTCCGACAACCAGCGCGCGAGACGTCCCGGCGGCTTGTCTTTGTCAGCCATAGCAATCGCAAATTCCCGCTGGCCCAAGAGCGAGCCAGCGGGAAGGGAAGCGATGAACGGGCCAGTAGCCCCGGATAAACCGGCTGACCAGTCAGCTTCGCTTGTAGTCTCCACGTCCTGCACAACGGAAAAATGTGACGTAAGTCACAACGGTGGCTCTACGTCCAACTGCCCTCGCCGCCACGCCGTCCCGGCAACAAAACGCCGGCGATTCATCGTTCATCCCCCGTTGACCGTCCGGCCGCATCGCCGAACGCCTCCGTACCCAATGTGCACCGCCCCGATCGCTGACAAGTGACTGCTGGCAACGGGCCGCTTCTCCTGTACCCCGCCCCTGCGCTACACTCACCCTCGTAAGCGGATACGCAGCATGGCCAAAGCCCACTCCACCATCGACGTCGCCTGCCCCGACTGCGGCGCTCTCCTCAAAATCGATCCTGAAACCCGCGCCGTCATCGCCCACACCCCCGCGCCCCGCAAGCGCACCTTCGAGGACTTCGACCAGGCCACCCGCGCCCTCAAAGAAGCCGAGGAGCGCAAGGAGAGCGTTTTCCGCCAGTCCCTCGAAGCCCAGAAGAATCAGGAAGACGTCTTCAACAAGCGCTTTGAAGAGGCCCTGAAAAAGGCCCGGGAAACCCCCGATTCCGGCAAGCCTCTCCGCGAATTCGACCTGGACTGATCGCAGGCATCTAACTTTCTTTTAGGGAGCAGCGAACCTTCATGGATGACGAGAGAAACCTGATGACCTTTCCGGACCCGATCGAAGACGATAATGCCATGCACTGGACCCGCGGCGTCGCCGCCGGATCGCTCCTCGCCGGCGCTCTTCTGCTCGTCACCGGATACCGCCGCGCCGGCCTTGCCGTCGCTGCTGCCGGAGCCGCTGTCGGCCTCCTCGAGCATCCTCAGGCCGTCCGCGATTTCTGGAATTCCATCCCCGACCTCGTCCACTCCAGCCAGGATTTCCTCTCCCGCGCCGAAAGCTTCGTCGACGAGCTCAACCGCCAGGGCGCTCGCGTCCGCGACATGCTCTCCCGCGAAGCCTGACGCGAAGCTCAGGTCAGAGTCTTTGTATCGGGGCGTGATCGCACAGCCTTCCGAAAAATCCTCTGCTTCCGAAAAATCCTCTGCGGGAGAGGCCTTGTATCAGGGCACGACTTCAGTCGTGCCGCCCACCGCGTGAATAAATCGCGGCTTTAGCCCCTGCGTTTTGTATCAGGGCACGACTTCAGTCGTGCCGAACAGCGACCCAAACAAAAAGGGCTTCAGCCCCTGCGCGAAGCGGTCTCGCGCAGCGAGACGACGGTAGAAGCCCCGGCCTTCAGGCCGGGGAACATCGCATCCAAATGATGCGGGGCTTCAGCCCCTGCGCTTTGTATCAGGGCACGACTTCAGTCGTGCCGTCCGCCGCGTGAATAAATCGCGGTTTTGGCCCCTGCGCTGTGTATCAGGGCACGACTTCAGTCGTGCCGAACAGTGACCCAAACCAAAAGGGCTTTAGCCCCTGCGCGAAGCGGTCTCGCGCAGCGAGACGACGGTAGAAGCCCCTGCCTTCAGGCCGGGGAACGTCGCATCCAAATGATGCGGGGCTTCAGCCCCTGCGCTTTGTATCAGGGCACGACTTCAGTCGTGCCGTCCGCCGCGTGAATAAATCGCGGCTTTGGCCCCTGCGCTTTGTATCAGGGCACGACTTCAGTCGTGCCGAACAGCGACCCAAACAAAAAGGGCTTTAGCCCCTGCGCGAAGCGGTCTCGCGTAGCGAGACAACGGCAGAAGCCCCGGCCTTCAGGCCGGGGAACGTCGCATCCAAATGATGCGGGGCTTTAGCCCCTGCGCTTTGTATCAGGGCACGACTTCAGTCGTGCCGAACAGCGACCCAAACAAAAGGGCTTTAGCCCCTGCGCGAAGCGGTCTCGCGCAGCGAGACGACGGTAGAAGCCCCGGCCTTCAGGCCGGGGAACGTCGCATCCAAATGATGCGGGGCTTCAGCCCCTGCGCTTTGTATCCGGGCACGACTTCAGTCGTGCCGAACAGCGACCCAAACAAAAAAGGCTTCAGCCCCTGCGCGAAGCGGTCTCGCGCAGCGAGACGACGGTAGAAGCCCCGGCCTTCAGGCCGGGGAACGTCGCATCCAAATGATTCGGGGCTTCAGCCCCTGAAGGCCCCGTCTCTCACCAACCAGCCCCTTCATCCGTCTAACAACGTTGCGTCCTTCCTAACCCCTATCCCCTAACCCCTAAACCCTGCCCCCGTGCTCTTTCCCTTAGCCGATCTCCGCATCACCGCCGCGCCCGGTGCGCTCTTCTCCGCCCGATACACTGAGAACAGCATGAAGCGCACCATCAAGCACTATCAGCTGGAGCGCAAGCTCGGCGCCGGCGGCAGCGGCGTCGTCTGGCTCGCCAACGACACGCAGTTGATGCGCCCCGTCGTCATGAAGATCCTCCGCCGCGGCGCCCTCACCCTCGAGCAGATGCGCTCCACCGTCCTGCGCGAGGCCCGCCTCGCCTCCGCCATCGAGCACCCCAACGTCTGCGCCATCTACGAGGTCGGCGAAGAGGGCCAGGAAGCCTTCATCGTCATGCAGTACGTTCCCGGCCAGTCCCTCGACAAGCTCATCGCCCGCGGTCCCGCCGCGCTCCCCCTGCTCCTCTCCGTCGGCATCCAGATCGCCGACGGACTCCACGCCGCCCACGCCCTCGGCATCTTCCATCGCGACCTCAAGCCCGCCAACGTCATGCTCACTGACGGAGGCCTCGCCAAGATCCTCGACTTCGGCCTCGCCCGCCGCCTCCCGCCCGAAAAAATGGACTTCGACCCCGCCGCCGCCGGCCGTCGTAAGCCCGGCGCCCCCATCGCCACCTACACCGCCCGCGGCGGCACCGTCGCCTACATGGCCCCCGAGCAGTTCGTCACAGGACAAAGCTCCGTCCAGTCCGACCTCTGGGCCCTCGGCGTTATCCTCTACGAGCTCGCCAGCGGTCGCCATCCCTTCGTCCGCGCCGATCTCGAAGAGTTCCAGGCCATCCGCGCCATCCAGTACCAGGAAGCCTCGCCCCTCAGCGCCATCCCGCCCGAGCTCTGCTCCGTCATCCTCAATCTCCTCAAGAAAAATCCCGCCGACCGCTACGCCTCCGCCGCTGAAGTCCGCGAAGCCCTCAAGACCATCATGAAAACCCTCCAGATCGAAACCGGCATCATCCCCGGCGATGCCGCCGCCGTTCTGCCTCCCTCCACGCCGCCGCCCACCGCCGAGCAGGAAAAACGCGCCACCGGCCTCCTCTCCATGCTCGCCGAGCGCTTCCGCGAGTCCGCACCCGAGCGCGCCCGCCAGAACTCCATCCTCGTCCTCCCCTTCCGCAATCTCGGCGCCGCCGATGTCGCCCCCCTCTACGGCACCGCCCTCGCTGACGCCATCGCCACACGCATCGCCCGCATGTCCTCGCTCGTCGTCCGCCCCTCCTCCGCCCTCATGAACCTGCCCCTCGCCCAGCTCGACCCCCTCGCCATCGGCAAAAAGCTCCTCACCGACTGGGTCCTCACCGGCAGCTTCGCCCGCTCCGCCGACGGATTCGACCTCAACTGGCAGCTCCTCGACGTCGACCGCCAAAGCGTTCGCGGCGGCGGATCCATCAGCGTCCCATCCTTCGACCTCATTGCCGTCCAGACCGAAATCTGCAACGAGGTCTTCGCCTCCCTCGAAGGGCCTGGCGATCTAAGGGCGTCCGCCGTGCGCGCAGCGCTCCCTGGACGCGACGTCCCCGCCCCGCAGTCCGCGCCCCCGCGTACCGCGCGCATCGGCGAGCAGGTCAGCGAACAATATCTCCAGGCGCGCGCCCTGCTCTCCGGATTCATGCAGCGCACCGGCAACCGTGCCGACCTCGCCCGCGCCCGCGACGCGTTCGAAGCCGTCACCCAGCGCGATCCCTCCTTCGCCGCCGCCTTCGCCGGACTCGGCATCGCCGAGCTCCAGTACATCCGTTACGGATTCGGCGGCCACATGCACGTCATGGCCGCGCGCCGCGCCCTCGACCGCGCCCTCGAGCTCGACCCCGGCTCCGTCGAGGCCAACCTCTACCGCATCTACATGCTCCTCTCCCGCGGCGAAAAAGAGTCCGCCCGCCACGGCATCGAGCACCTCCTCCGCACCGCCGCCAACGACTGGAACGTCCATCTCGTCGCCGGCCTCACCCTCCGCCTCGACGGCATGTACGACGAGGCTCTGCAGCAATTCCACCGCTCGCTCTCCCTCAACCCCTCCAACGCCGCCGCCGTCTACAACCATCGCGCCCGCGTCTACCAGTACCAGAACCAGCTCGAGCTCGCCGAAGAGGAGCTCCAGAAAGGCCTCACCCTCGAGCCGCGCTATCCGCTCCTGCTCACCTCGCTCGCCTACCAGCGCATGCGCCAGGGCGACCTCGCCCAGGCCATCCAGATGCTTGAGACCGTCATCCGCGACGACGAATCCATGCGCATCGCCGTCCCCACTCTCGCCATGTGCTACGTCCAGCAGGGCGACCGCGACCGCGGCGCCGCGCTCATCACCGAGGAGTCGATGGCCGCCGCCGAAGCTGACAGCGAGATGGCCTACCGCCTCGCCACCTACTTCGCCGTCGATGGCGACGAAGCCGAAGCTCTCCACTGGCTGCGCCGCGCCATCTATCTGGGAAACGAGAACTACCCCTGGTTCAGCCGCAATCCTGCCTGGAACCGCCTGCGCACGCATGCCGACTTCGAGCGCATCCTCGAAGACCTGAAAAAATCCCACCGCCGCAACCAGCGCACCTGGAAACGCCTCCTGGCGGAAGTGGAAGCATAGGACTCGCCCTCCAGGCAATCTCTAAACAAACAACCTGTCATCCTGAGCGAAGTAAGCCGCGCTCACGCGGCTTACGAAGTCGAAAGCCTGCCCTGAGCGAGGGTGCTTCAGCACACGAGTCGAACGGGGACCTGCGGTTGCAGTTGCTTTGTATCAGGGCACAACGTCAGTCGTGCCGCAACCGCCCAAAACGACCCCGGCTTCAGCCCCTGCGGATGCCCCACACCTGCCCGAAGTTGGCAGATGCGGGAGAACATGAAACTCCAGTCGTGCCGAAACGGCCCCGATCGTCGCCGGG
>JASHNS010000046.1 GCA_030041515.1 Acidobacteriaceae bacterium
GTCCATTGACCTGGGCGCAGGAGTGCCCGTAATTTCGCTCGAACTGGCGCGGAGTCCCCAAGTTGCCGCGCCGTTGAGGAGAAATTCGATGGAAATGATCGCGGATGCGATTTGCCCCCGCCGCCGAATCGCCCAGCTGTTTGCGTTTCTCGCCCTGGTTCTCGCCGTTGTAGCCCTCGCCGTCCTGTTCCTGGCCCCACCGGATGCGCTGGGGCAAAATGCATCACCCTCAGCAGCTTTGGCTAAGGCAGGAGCCGCTCCGGCTCCTGCGCCGGCTGCGGCTGCCGCCCAGGCCGCCGGCGAACCCAGGAGCCGCGGAGGGATGCACGAAGGACTTACGGTGCACGGGCACTGGGTGATCGAGGTGAAGAACCCGGACGGAACGGTGGTCTCTCGGACGACGTTTGAAAATAAACTCATAAACCCCAGCTTCCTCAGTGTTCTTCTCACCGGCGGAGCTTCGGCTGGAACGTGGGAAGTAGATCTGGGCTCAAACCTGGGTTCGACACCTTGCGGTCAGACAGTTTGCCGATTGGTCGAGCCTGGAAGTCTCTTCAATAGGAGTTGCACCACTCCTCCTGCTGCCAGCAACCTCGAGTGCTGGCTCACCGTCACGGTCCCGGCATCCGGCGCGAGCGCAGGCGACATTGTCCTGACGGGGTCCACCATTGCGCTCCAGGCGGGAAGCATCAATGTAGCCTCGTCCGACATTATTAGCTGTGGCAACACCGTCAGCCCTGCCACATGTGACCACGGCAGTGGAGGGACCACTGGCCTTATCAACTCATTTACCGAAGCGACCGGGTTCCCGGGGTCGCCCATTGATGTCACCGCCGCCGGCCAGACGATCACTGCCACCGTCACCATCAGCTTCCAGTAATCCGCGAGCGCTCCCAGAGCGATTACCCCTCGATTCTGCGAGGAGGATGCGAGATGCGCAGACGGATTCATACAATTCGAAACGCGAGTTCCGGACCCAGGGACGCGGCCTCCCCAGGTCTGCGCGTGCTCCTGCTCTGGATTTCCATCGTCGCTCTCTTCTTCGTCTTCGGGTGCGCGGCGCAGGCGCAGTCAAGCGGGGCACAGAGCGCAAATTCCGGAACGCACAGCGCCAGCGCGAAGGCTGCCGCGCTGGCCAGGACGCGAGCTGCGAATAACTTTGCCAGAGTGCCGCTGAGCTTCGAGGAGAACCGCGGCCAGACCGATGCTCAGGTGAAATTTCTGTCGCGCGGGCCGGGATACACGCTGTTCCTCACCGGCCAGGAAGCCGTCTTCGCGTTTCCCTCGCAGCCGGGGAGGAACGGCAAGACGAATGCCACAGCCGCTTTGCGCCTGCGGTTTGAGAATGCCAGTCCCCGCGCTGAGATCGCCGGCAGGGATGTACAGCCCGGCACAACGAACTATTTTCCTTCCGGTGACCGCAGGACGTGGCATACCGGGATTCCCAGCTACTCCGCAGTGATTTATCGGAATGTCTATCCCGGCGTGAACGCCGTGTTCCACGGCAACCCGCAGCGGCTGGAGTTTGACCTGGACATGGGGCCCGGTGCGGACCCCTCGAAGATCGCGCTCGATTTTGCCGGCGGGCGGGTGCTGCGCCTCGACGATAACGGCGACATTAAGATTGGCGTGGGCCGATCCGGCCGGGATGGCGTCATCACGCTGGGCAAGCCCGCCGTCTTCCAGGAGATCGCCGGTGTACGTCATGCGATTCCAGGCAAATTCGTCCTCCGCGGGCGACATCGCCTCGGGTTTCGGCTCGGTGACTACGATCGCGCCCAGCCGCTGGTGATCGACCCGACACTCAGCTACTCGACCTATTTGGGAGGCAACAGTTCGAGCGATTCTCAAAATGGCATTGCAATAGCGGTCGATTCTTCCGGAGACGCCTATGTGACCGGCGGAGCGACTGCGACTGACTTTCCCACTCCAGGTGGAGGTACGGGGGGAAGCGGCGCGCCGCAGGCCTTTGTTGCCAAATTTGGAGCCGATGGGACACTGCTCTACACCTCGTTTCTACAGGAGTACTTCACCGTTTGGGGCATTGCGGTCGACTCGAATGGCTCGGCCTACGTGGGCGGAGCCGCCGACTTCGGCGTCGACGTAACCCCAGGTGCATATCTCGGACCAACTGGTGGCTACACCGGCAGTATTCTGGGCGTGATTAAGCTGAGTCCCGACGGTTCAACACTGGCCTATGCGGCCGAGATTGGGTCGGCGTATCCGAGCAATGAGAACCTGGGAGGGATGGGGATCGCTGTGGATTCCAGTGGCAGCGCGTACGTGGCTGCCTCTACAAATCTGATCAGCTTCCCGACCACGACCGGAGGATACCAGTCCTCCTGTTGGAGTACAGGATGCACCACGGAAGCCACGGTCACCAAACTGAGCCCCGACGGATCGAGCCTGGTTTACTCCACCCTGCTGGGCGGCCACGGGGGCGATTACGGGACGGGAATCGCGGTGGATGCGAGCGGCGACGCGTTTGTCACCGGCGCAACCGGGTCAACAGACTTTCCG
>JASHNS010000047.1 GCA_030041515.1 Acidobacteriaceae bacterium
GCGCGCTTCTTCAAAACCCGCACCCTCGCGGCGAAGGCCTGCGAACTGAATCGCGTTCAGGCCCACGGTCAGCCTCTGCGCTCCTCACGCGAAGTCCGCGTCGGCGATCGCCTCTCCATCCAGACGGAAGGCGGCCTCTTTGAAGTCGACGTCCTCGCAGTGAGCGAAGTCCGCGGCCCAGCCGCCGTCGCGCAAACGCTCTACCGGGAGACCGACGAGAGCCGCGCCGCCCGCGCACTCCTGGCCGAGCAGCGCAAAGCGGGACTCTACTTCGAGCCGGCGCCCGCCAGCCGTCCTTCCAAACGCGATCGCCGCCTCATCCACCGTTTCCGGCGCGACTAACGGCGAACGCCCGCGGGAGCTTCTCTTCCGACGCGCCCCTCCTGCAAAGCCGGCGACCGATTCGGCGTAAGATACAGTCCCATCCAGCCGATTCATTGCCGCCGGAACGCCATGGCCCGTTTCAGGTCACCTCGACGGATTCTCCCAGCCCTGCTGATTCTTGCCGCGCTCAGGGCCGCCGCTCCATCCTTCGCTCAAACGCCTGCGCCCGTTTCCGGCATCGTCACCAATGCCTCGGGCCAGGCGCTCGAAGGCGCAACCGTCTCCAGCGGCACCGGCTCACGGCCCGACACCACCACCTCCGGCACCGATGGCCGCTTTCAGCTGGCGAACTCGACCAACGTCCTGCACGCGGCTCTCGATGGCTATCAGCCGATCACGCTTCTCATTAACCCGCCCGTCCGCGATCTCCGCATCCAGCTTCAACCCATCGCGCTCTCGAGCCTCACCGGAGTTCTCGTCGTGCCCGTCTGTGCACCGATCCCCCATAACGACCGAAGCGTGGACCGCCTGGGCGCGGGAGACCTCGGGCTGCAATTCACAGTCCCCCGCAAAGGATGGGACCTGCGCCAGCTCGGGCAGGGCGATTTGCACGAATATGTCCTGACACCGCGCCACAGTCACGCTCAGCTCACACTTTGGTTCGGCGCAAACGCTGTCCAGCTCACCCCCTCGGATCGCTTCTTTCTGGAGTCTTCCAGCTTCGCGCAGCGCGCCGTCGTCATTGCCGGCCCCGGTCCCTCCGCCCCTGTCCGCTCCATCGGCATCGACAGCTCCGGAACTTTCGCCGACGGCGGCCTCTGGCGTCACCTCGCCACCACCGGCTCGGAAGCCACCTACGACCACGCCACGCCGAGCGACGCTGTCCTCTTCGATGGCATCATCGGCAGCCTCTGCATCGCTCCGGGCGCCTGACCGCGTCTGTTTTCGGCTGTTGGCTTCTTCGCGCCTGCCGATGAACAAGGCAGAATGTCAGCCCTGGCTTGCCCGCTCGTCTCGCCCATTCAGCTTCAGCCGCCGGCTGCGCCCGTGCGCTACCTCAGCCAGCCTCGCCACTCCGGAGAAAAACCCATAACATCCTGCCCTGGTCCCGCAACAGCGGAGAAACCTCATCCTTGCCCTGCGGTTTCTCTGCTACATTGATTCGCAATGCCGCGCAAACCCAGGCTCTACTCCGGCCGCGAAAGCCGACGCATGGCCGAATTGGAAGGCGTTCCCCTCGCCTCCTTCTCTGCTCGCGCATTCGCTTTTGCCATCGATATGGTGCTCGCCGCCCTCAGCTTCACCATTCCCGCCATGGCCGGCGCCCTGCTCGCCGCGCGCCTCGGCTGGGTCCGCCACAACGTGCACGTCGTCTTCGATCCCTTCCATCACGAGCACTGGCAGAGCGTCGTTTACTTCGTCCTCTTCATTGCGGCCTCCAACTATATCGGCAACGGCGCGACGATCGGCAAGAAGATCGCCGGCATCCGCGTCGTCTCCACCGTCCACCATCGCCTCTCGCTCTGGCACTCGCTGGAACGCGCCCTCGGCTACGGCGCTTCGGCTCTCGAAGCCTTCTTCGGATTCTTCCAGTACTTCATCGATCCCAATGGCCGTACCGTCCACGACCGCATAGCCGGAACCATCGTCGTCGCCGAGCGCCGCCTCCGCGCCCGCGCCGCGCAGCCCGCCGCGCCGGTTCCTGCTTCCCCGGTCGCCGGGACGCAATCTCCCGCCTCTGCTCCATGAGCCGCGCAGCCCGCCGGCACTTTGTGAAAATTCCCGCCCCTCGCCGTTCTCCCCTGCACCCTGGCCCCTAAACGCTATACCCTAGTCCCATGAACCATCGCATCACCGGAACCACCATGCCCGTGCTCGAGTTCCAGCTCGAGCAAAACGACGCCATCATCTCCGAAGCCGGCGAGCTTTCCTGGATGTCGCCCAACGTGCAGATGACCACCCACACCCAGTTCGGCGGTGGCGGCGGCGTTTTCGGAGCCATCAAGCGCATGGCTGGCGGCGGCAGCCTCTTCATGACCGAATACCGCTCCATGAACGGCGCCGGCGAGCTCGCCTTCGCCACCCGCGTCCCTGGCCAGATCCTGCCCTGCGACATCGGCCCCGGCAACGACTACATGGTCCACCGTCACGGATTCCTCTGCGGCACGGACGGTGTCCAGCTCAGCGTCGGATTCCAGCAGTCCCTCGGCGCGGGCATCTTCGGCGGCTCCGGATTCCTGCTCCAGAAGGTCTCGGGCCAGGGCCAGGCATGGCTCGAGCTGTCCGGCGAAGTCGTGGTGCGCGACCTCGCACCCGGGCAGGCGCTCCTCGTTCATCCCGGCCACGTCGGCGCTTTCCAGGCCAGCGTCAATTTTCAGATCACCATGGTGCGCGGCATCCGCAATCTGCTCTTCGGCGCGGACAGCCTCTTCCTCGCAGCGCTCACCGGACCTGGCCGCATCTGGCTGCAGACGCTGCCCATCTCGCGTCTCGCCCAGCAGATCTTCGAGTACATGCCCCAGCAGTCAGGCCGGGCGGCCGAAGCCGGCGTCCTCGGCGGCGTCATCGGCTCCGTCCTCAACAATATGTAGAAGCTCCTTGGCATTCCGGGTAGTTAGGATTCCGGGTGCCCCACCCGTGTCCGCAGCTTCATCGCGGACAGGGTGGGTTCAGCGCAGGAACCGGGTGCCCCACATCCAGGCCCAGGCGGAGTCGCGCAGCGACGGACCCCCGGCTTGGTTCTTCATGAGTTATTAAGTAGAAGTTGAACCCTCCTCCACCCCTGTACAATCGCAATTGTTCACCGGTAAGTTATTTTCCCTAAAGCACATGCAACCATTTCCTCTGGTTGAGCTATCCTGACCAGCATCGGGGCTGCGCGGCCACCACGCGCCCTTGCCGCCCAGACGACCGAACCAATTCAACCCACGTTCTCGCAATAGAAGTGACTCCATGCGCCCTAAGGCAAACGCATCGGGAAGGAAGTGAACCGCGGCGGGCGATGGGAAAGAGATTCGACGGTCAACGACGGCCGACAACAGCAGGAATCAACTACCACGCGCGACGCGAGGAGCGAGTGGCCCACCAGATCATGTCCATGGAGGAATACCGCATGAAACCAACCAGAATTATCAGTGTGGGCGCTTTGGCCCTCATGCTCGGAGTCGTCGCTCCCATGTACGCGCAGCAGGATCAGGGAGCAAAACCCGACACACACCAGCAGGCGAAACCTGAGAAACAAAAACCAGCCAGGCCTGCCAAACAGGAACACCGGCCAGCTAAGACCCAGCAAAGGCCAGAACAACAGCCGCAACGGACGAGGACCTCAACTCAGCATGAGCAGCGGCCGGCCAGGACGCAGCCGACCCACACACAGACTCGGCAGCATCAGCAACCGGCCAGCCACCAGCAGCACGGGCTGCCCCCCGGGCACCAGTGGGCCCGCAGCGGTCAGAGAGACAGTCACGGCCACGTGTATAGCCCATCCCGGTTTGGACCCGACCATCATGCACGCTTTGTGCGGGGCGGCGGCCGATTCTACGGCGGCCATCGCGAGTACTCTTACGGCGGATACTGGTTCTATGCGGATAGCTATCCGGCATGGTTCTACCAGCAGGATGTCTACTTCATCATGGGAGCGGATGGCCTCTGGTACGCAGTTTCCTACAACGACCCTTCCTTAATGATCCAGGTCT
>JASHNS010000048.1 GCA_030041515.1 Acidobacteriaceae bacterium
AGCGAGCGCCCGAATCCGTCCAGCACACGGATGCAGTTGCGCAAAGGCACAATGGGCTGCGGAGTATGCCGAGGTGCGGGAGCATCCTCGGTAGCGAATGAGAACTTTGCCTGGGAATCTTCGGGATGGACCAGGAAGGTGGCGCGACCATCCACGCCAGTCTTCAGCAGTCGAACGCCCTCGTGGGCGGAGTCCCAGCTTTTCACGACGATGTAGTTCAGCTCGTCGCGCAGAAACTCGTCGACGACACTCTCGTATTCGCCGGTCACCTCCAGGAAATCGGCCAGAGTACCCACAGGAGCGAGGCCGCCGCCGAGAGAATTCTGCTGGAAGAGCTTGCGCACGGTATCCGTCGAGTAGCTGTGCTCGCGGATCAGGGATTCCAGCGAATTCTTACGTCCGGTGAGGGTTGCATGTTCGGCGCGCAGCTGGTCGGCATGGCGCCGCGCCTGCTCTTCTTCGACACGACCGCCATCGATCTGACTGCGAAGTTCAGTGATTTCGTTCTCCACGCGGCGCAGCTTTTCCGTCACGCTTTCAAAGGTCAGCGAAACCTGCCCGCGCTCCGCGCCCAAAGCTTCCAGGTCGCGACGTGCGGCATCCATTTCCCCGGCGAGGCGCTCGGCTTCGCGCTCGAACGCAGCCAGCGCTTCTTCGCCCTGGGTGATCTGGTTGCGGGTTTGTCCAAGCTCAGACAGCAGCTGTGCCGAGCGGCGGCGGGCGGCTTCCCACTCCTGCTCAGCGGCCGCTACCGAGCTGACCGCTGCGCGCATGGCTTCCTGCTTTGCGCGCGCGCGATCGCGGAACTCCGCCGCCTCCTGGGCCGCGGTATCCAGAAAATTCTTCTGGGTCTCACGCTCGGCGCTCATGGTCCGGACATTTTCCGCTGCCTGCTCCAGCTCCGCCTGGGCGGCGGCTTTGCGCGCTTCGAGCTCCGCGATGCGTTCCTCGTTCGTTTGGCGCCGGGCGTCGGCGCGCTCCATTTCCAGAGTCCGCTGGTTGGCGCGGGTCTCCGCGTTCTTGGCTTCATCTTCGAGCAGATAGCCACGGGCGGTGATGGCTGCGTGTTCGGCCTCAAGCGCCGTCACACGCTCTGTGCCGGAGTGGATCCGGGCGGTCAACTCCGCGATCTCAGCTTCCAGCGCGGCATGCTGAGCATCCATCTGAGCAATTTTGCTGGCCAGAACAACCTTCAGCCTGGCGCGCATCTCGTCGCGCAGCTTCGAGTAGCGTTCGGCCCTGGCCGCCTGGCGCTTCAGGGACGCCATCTGCCGAGTCACTTCCTCGAAGATGTCGTTCACGCGGGCCAGATTTTGCTTCGCCTGCTCGAGGCGCAGCTCGGCCAGACGCTTTTTCGTTTTGAAGCGGGTGATCCCGGCTGCCTCTTCGATGATAGCCCGGCGATCATGGGGGCGGGAGCTGAGCAGTTGGCCGATCCGCTCCTGGCCGATGATGGCGTAGGACTCGGGGCCGAGGCCGGTCCCCATGAAGATGTCCTGGATGTCGCGCAGGCGGCAGAGCTTGCCATTCAGCAAATATTCGCTGTCGCCGGTGCGAAAGAGCCGCCGGGTGATGACGATCTCGCCTTTTTGCGGGGTGCGGCTGAACTTTCTGCGGCGAATCCTGAGGACAACGTCGGGAAGAGCGGCCGCCTCGGCGTCCTCGGCCGGCGGCTCGGCGGTCATGGCTGCGGGAGCCGGTTCCGCAATGCCGCCTTCGAGAACCACACCTGGCTGGGCCTCCGCGATGATCTCCTCGACCTCGGCGGCGCGGTCCGCGCGCAATTTCGCCTCATCCCACTCCGGAAGTGCCTCATCAAGGACCACTTCAGGGTCAGCCAGGAGGGGACCTCCCTCCCAGGCGTCGGGGTCGACGAGAGTGAGCGACACCTCCGCCATGCCCAGTGGCTTGCGCTCGCGGGTACCGGCAAAGATGACGTCCTCCATCTTGCCGCCGCGCAGGCTTTTGGCGCTCTGCTCCCCGAGCACCCAGCTTACGGCGTCCAGAATGTTGGATTTCCCACAGCCGTTGGGGCCGACCACAATGGCGATTCCGTGGCCCTGCACCGAGACTTCAGTGCGGTCGGCAAACGACTTAAAACCGAGGATGTGAACCTTCTTCAGCTTCAGCATGAGACAGCACTCCCGTGGCGGTTCCAGGCTACGTGCTTCCCCTTTGATTGCGTTCCGGGTCGCCGCTCCCTGCCGGTGGCGTCGACCTGAGCAACGGGGTTTCCGGAAACAGTCACCCTGAAACCGCCGGGGGTGGGGGTTCGGCGTGCGTGCAAGGGCCGGGTCATTAAGGAAAACTGTAGCCTTCGCCTTCGGGCGGGGTCAACGGACACACCCCAACATCTTGTGGATAAGGGGTACAAAACCCCAGTATTGGGCGGGAAGGGCAAATCGCATTGGATTCCGCGCATTTTGGGGAATTCGCGGAGCTCACCAGACAGCCCTTACACTAGGCTCGTAGCTGCCCCTCGGCAAGTGAAAACGCGGCCCAACCCGTACCCATCATGGTTCGCCTTCCCTGCCTCTAAAAATGACTCCCGGGTGACGGTCGCGCAAGGCGGCTCACGCTTCGGCAGACCTGGCATCCAATCAACGACCCCGGAAAAGCACAGCATGCTGCATTGGAGAATCGCAGGAATCGCCGCGCTCGCTCTGCTTTGCGGGGCTGCCGCGGAGCAAAACCCAACCAACGCTCATCGTCCTGTGCCCGCGGCGCGCACTCAATTGGGCGCCGTTGAGATCACAGTGGTTGATGAGAACGGGCTCGCCGTCGCTGGTGCGGAAGTGGTGATCTCACGGTCCGGACAAGCGGTCGCGCGGCTCACCACCGACTACGCCGGGGAGGTTTCCTGGAGCCCGGCGGAGCAGGCGACCTTTAGCGTAACCGTTTCCAGACCCGGATACTACGAAACCTCCAGCAGCGGCCTGGACACGCAGGACCAGGCGATCAGGGTCACGCTCCGGCGCGAGCAGCTGATTCAGCAGCAGGTGAACGTGACCGCGTCCACGCCGGGCATCGATCCGCGGGAGATTGCCAACACGGTGACGCTGAACACGCCGGAAATTGTTAATATTCCCTACCCGACATACCGGGATATCCGCAATCTGCTTCCGTTCATTCCTGGCATGGTGGCAGATTTTACAGGCCAGATCCATGCAGCGGGCGGCGATACCTGGATGACCCTGGACACACTGGACGGCTTCGACATCCGCAATCCCATCTTCGGAACGTTCGACCTGCTGGTGAGTCCGGATTCCGTTCGCGCCATCGACACCGAGACGACTCGTTATCCGGTCCAATACGGACGGAGCACTGCGGGAGTGGTCGCGTTCACCACGGGCACAGGAGATAACAAGTTTCGGTACGATGCCACGAACTTCCTTCCGTCATTCCGCGACCAGAACGGCATTCGTTTTGACACCTTTGAGCCGATCATTACCGTCTCGGGACCGCTGGTGCGCAATCGCGCCTGGTTCTTTGACGGTTTCGAACTCGAATACAACGACCAGTTCTTTACCGGCCTGCCCTCCAACGCGGATACGAACCATTTGCTCCGCGGCAGCGACCTGCTCAAGTTCCAGATGAACCTCGGATCCGCCAACAGCCTCACGGCAGCCCTGCTCGCCAACGATTACCATTCCCCCTACGAAGGGCTTTCGAACCTTGAGCCGCAGGCGAGCACCGACAACCACGACATCCTGGCGTGGCTGCCGTATGTGCGAGACCAGCAAAGCTTCAGGAACGGAGTGATGGCCGACTTTGGCCTGGGCGAACTGCGCTACCGCGAAGGGTTTGAGCCGCACGGGACAACCCCTTACGTTCTGACCCCCAATGTGACGACAGGCAGCAGCTTTGAAACTCTCACTACAGCCTCGCAGCGGTGGCAGGCCTATGCCGATGCCTTTCTTCCTCCTCACCAATGGCTTGGTTCACACCAGATTCGCGCCGGCGTTCAACTCGCGCACATCGGATTCAGCGATTTCACGCTGTTTGCACCGGTGAATTACCTACGGGGAGACAACACCCTCAGCCGACGCAGCGTTTTTCCGGCCTTCGCACCCTTCACGCGGCACAACGCAGATGTGGGGTCCTACGTGGAAGACCGCTGGACACCGCGTTCAGGGCTGCTGGTCGAGCCTGGCCTGCGCTTTGACTGGGATGAGATCGTCCGGCGACCTCTGTTTTCGCCTCGCATCGCGTTCAATTTTTCCCCGCCGGGGCAGGCCAACACCACCAAACTGAGCGCAGGCGTGGGCGTCTACTATGGGCGGACGCAACTCGAATACCTGACTCGCGCTTTGGCCGGCGTGCGCTATGACACCAATTACGCGGCGGATGGAGTGACACCCCTTGGGCCACCGGAAAAGACCACCTTCAGCGCCGACGATGGCATGCTCCGCCAGCCTCGATCCATCAGCTGGAGTATCGGCGCTCAGCACAAGCTTCGGTGGAATATTTACGCGGGCGCGAACTTCATGCAGCGGCGGACGTCGGATTTGTTTGTGTACGCCAATCAGGACGGGACGGGCGCGCAGCCGGGGAATTATCTGCTGACGAACAACCGCGAAGACCGGTACCACTCCATCGAAGTCGAAGCACGGAAGACCTTCCGCGGGGACTACACGCTCTTTGCCGCGTATACCCGGTCCTCAGCGACTACGAATGCGGATTTGGATTTCGCCCCGGCCGAAGGCACGACTCTGGGGCCACCGACGAGCGGGATGACTTCAAATTCAGGGCTACAGCAGGGTGGTCCATTGCCCTGGGACACGCCGAATCGTGTCATCTCGTGGGGCTGGCTGCCTGCCTGGGCGCCTTTCTTTCCGTCCGTTCACAAGAATTGGGATTTTGTCTACACAATGCTCTGGAACACAGGGTTTCCGTTTGACGCTGTGGATGTAAACCAGAGCCTTGTGGGAGCGCCAGGCGCTTACCGGTACCCCGATTTTTTCGACTTCAGCCCGGGGCTGGAATGGCGCTTTCACTTCCGTGGCAGGTACTTCGGGCTGCGTGGGATGGTTGAGAACGCCACCGACAGCCTGGATCCGTACGTGGTGAACAACAATATTGACTCGCCGCAGTTTCTCACCTTTGCGCAGCCCCTGGGTCGGGCATTCACCACCAGGATTCGGCTGATCCAGTCGTCCAAATAGGCTCTGGGCGGCTATTCACATTGAGTTCGCAGTCTCCGGCAGCCGATTCAGGAGATTGGCCGGCGCCCCTCCATTTCCGGGACGGGTCGTGTTATCTTGCTGTTTGCACGGCCTTGTCAACGCGGTACGTCCGGTACAGCATCCCACTCATGCAGCCTCGGGGGCCCTGCGTTCAGGTTGTCAGTGCCCAACGCGGCTTTTTATAATCCGGCATCATCACAGGGCAGCGGGCCGGATGGAGGATAAGGCACCGGACTGCCGTTGAAGTTGCGGGGTATTCCGCCGGAACTGCCTCGAAGGCTTGGTTTCAGAATCACTAAGGATCTCCCAGGAGCGTTGAATGAAGAAGCTCGCGATTGCCACGGTTGCACTGATCGGCCTTGGCTACCTGGCGATGGCCGGTTCGTCCGCCCTCGCGCAAACCCCTTCCAATCCCTGCCAGGGTATCACCATTAAGGATCCCGCCGAGTACAACGCCTATACGAACGCGATCAGCCAGTCAACGCCGCAGGCGAAGGCACAGGCGATTGAGGCGTTTCTTAAGCAGTATCCGAACAGCGTCGTGAAGGTGGATCTGCTCAACACGCTGATGATTCTGGACGAGTCGATCAGCCCGGCCGCGACGCTGGATGCGGCGAAACAACTGATCGCCGCAGACCCGACGAATTTGCGTGCCCTGATTGCATTGGTTTATCTGGAACACCAGCAGGCAAACGGGAATGTGCAGCAGCTCGACCAGGCCGCGGCAGACGCCCAGAAGGGCCTGAGTGCCCCGAAAGGCCAGTGCGTCTCGGAGGCAGATTATGAAAAGGAGAAGGACGTAGCAACGCCCATCTTTTACAGCGCCATCGGTGCCGACGACTTCGCAAAGAAGGACTATGCCGGCGCCATCCAGGCCTACACCAAGGAACTGCAGTCGTATAAGGACCCGACCAAGACCACTGCGATGCCGGCTCCGATCGACACGTATTATCTGGGAGAGTCGTACCTGAACGAGAACCCTCGTGACCTGAAGAACGCGGTGTGGTTCCTTGTCCGTGCCGCAGAATTCTACCCACAGGCTAAAACGCAGATCGAATCCGCTGCAGAGTACTGGTACAAGAAGTATCACTGCTCGGTGACGGATGCGACCTGCATCAACGGGAACCCTCCGCCGGGATTTTCGGACATTGAGCAGCTGGCTTCACAGCCCGCAAACGTGTTTCCGCCCGCAACGTACAATCCGACTCCGGCGCCTCCGCCGCCGTCACCGGCCGATCTGGCGCATCAGGCGATTGTGAACACAGCCGGCTGCCAGGGCGTTACCCCCGCTCCTCCGCCGGCGGCTCCCGCGAATAGCGCTGCTGGTGGGGCGGCGGCCACTGCGGCTCCCGCAGCGACACCTGCGCCGGCTCCGGCTGCGCCAGGTACTTTCCCGGCTGCCTGCACGGACGCGCTCAAGAAGACTCTCGGCCTGTCGGACGAGGAGTTCATTCTTGCAAATGGTGATGACCAGGACCAGCAGCTGATCTGGAGCATCATCAACGGTGTTACCGCCCAGGTTCCTGGTATCGTGGTTTCAGCGGCGCCGGATGGCACCTCCGTCCAGCTCGCGGTCTCCGAAGATGCTCAGCACTCCAACACGGCGGACTTCACGATCAACATGAAGCCAGCACTGAAGGGCAAGGAGATTCCTGCAGCGGGAGCCAAGGCGACCTACATTGCCACCTTCGACTCCTACACGCAGAAGCCGCTGATGATCATCATGAAAGATGGGACACCGCCCGCGCCGACGCGCCCAGTGCGGCGCACGGTGCACCATCGCAGCCGCTAAGCCGTTTCGGTATTCGGACCTCAGGGCAGCCCACGTGGCTGCCCTTTTTGCTGCTACATTGAAGGAGAAATGTCCCTCCCCAATCGCAGGAACAGCGCCGCGATGCTGGCGGCTGCGCTTCTCTGTGGCACATGCGCCCTGGGAGCCGGCAGGCCGGGGTACGCACAACAGGTTTCCGTGCCGTCGTGGATTCCAGCGGGCCAGTCTTCGGCCGCGGGCATGAGTGCAGCCGATGCCGCGCGGGTCCGCGCACAACGGAACGCCATCGCCGCGCAGGCGGAGTTCTTCGGCTATGACCTTTTGCTGGCTGGATGGCAATCCACGCAGGCGTTTTGCCCGGAGAGCCCGGGCTACCTGCTTCTCCACTACAGACGCACGGGACGCAATGGAGCTGAGTCGCTGTTCACGGCGGTAGTGCCGCGCCGATCAGGGCGCGTCGAGGTCGTTCCGGTGCTCTATCGCAACGCTACGCCATTCCAATCCGCGGTAGGCAGCGAGCGCAGTCTTTCAGTATTCAACAAAGTTATTCCGCAGGATGTAGCGGAACGGGAACTGCAATCCGGTGGTTCCTGGCTCCAGCTTGGCCTGTGCTATGCGGAGATTGCAGGGGACGAGCCGCGAGTCCCTCCGGAAACAGGTACAAATCCAGCCCTGCTGCGGGCGCCGGCGCCTACGCTCCGCATCTCCGATGAGAACCACACCACCACGGTCCTGTTTGCGGATCAGAATTCCGCCCATCGGTACACGGTATGGACGATCGGCTTCGATGCCCATGGGCGCGCTGTTTCGGCCACAGCCGATTCGCTCGCGGACTATGCAGCTCCGGTTGTGAACGGCAAGGCGCCCAGCGAAAAGCCTCTCCCGTCCGGGGACCAGCCGAAGATCATCCCTCTGCCACCGGCCTCTGTGCCGCAAGCGCACCCTCTTCCCCGGTAACGGAACGGGGCCAGACTCTGCACCGTGCGAAGCCGGTGCGCGATGAACTTGCGCCGGAGACACCACCGGCCTACCATGCTCCGGGGAGGGCTCCCGATGGACACTGATCGCATCGAAAATCGCATCGAGTTGCGTGTTCCAGTCTCCCGAGTGTGGAGAGCACTGACCCGCTCAGCGGAATTCGGCGCCTGGTTCGGGGTGCGGTTTGACAGCCCTTTTGAGCCGGGCCACGAATCAACAGGCCAGATGGTTACGCCGGGAATGGAGCACCTCACCTGGCGGGCTGTCATTCAGGATATTGAGCCTGAACAATACTTCGCTTATACGTGGCATCCTTATGCCGTTGACTCCACACGCGATTATTCCGAGGAGGTGCCGACGCTGGTCGAATTCCGTCTCACGCCCACGCCTTCCCAGGGCTGCGCGCTTCGCGTCACAGAATCCGGGTTTCAGGATCTGCCTGACGCTCGGCGCGCCGAGGCCTATTCAATGCACCAGCAAGGCTGGGCGCAGCAGATGAAGAATCTCGAGGGATACCTCGAACGGCACCCCTGATCTCGGGGAGTTTTTTGGCGGCCGGGGCCACCGGCCTCGCAGCTCCCCTTGACAGACCGCCTGCGTCTATCGATTACTGTTGATCTGTGGTTTAACCCAGTAAGGAGCCTCTTATGTCTGGCAGAGTTATGTTCGCCCTCGCTCTTATCGGCCTCTTCGCCCCGCCGCTTCTGGCACAGGGAGACACCGTCTGCGTCTTCCAGGGCAAGGAGTCGCACGACATCGCGTCGCAATACGCCTCCGATCCGCAGAACGTCGTCGCGGAACTTTCCGGGAAGACCCTGTCCGGAGGAGCCACGGTTCAGGCGATTGCGGTTTCAGGCGTAGATCCGAAACAGGAGGATGCCGCGGCCCAGAGCCATCAGTGCGGCTATATCCTCACCCTCCGGCGATCGGTGATTCTTGCTGCCCCTGCCGGAGTTGCCGGGAATATGGGCAACGGAGGGGACAGCCCCCACATGAACCAGGCGGCGATGGACCAGCAGAACGACGCCCGCCTCGACTACACTCTGCGGAAGACTGGCTCGAAGAAGAAGTTACTGAATGGCGAGAGCGATAGTTCGTCGCCCTGGGCCCACGTCAGCGACGAAGTGGTGAAGAAACTTTCGCGGCAATAGCGCCGCGAGTGCCGTGGTTCCGGCCGGTATCGCTGGCCTGGAAGCGCCAGAGTCAAAAGCTCAATCTCGGTGAGGAGCATGCTTGAATCCTGCCGAGGTATGCTCCTTACAGCTCTCGCCACCTTCGGCGCGACTACACTCTGCGCAGGAACAGGCTGAAGCAGAAGCCCGAACCTTGAGGATCATCCCACGAAATCGACCCTGACTGGGTGTGGAATGATGCCGCGCTCGTGGCCCATCGCCAGAAGGCGCCGGATGGCTTCGCGGCCATCCTCGCCGTAATTGAGAGTACGCTCATTCACATACATGCCGACAAACTTGTCGGCAAGGCTCGTATCCAGATCGCGAGCGAATTGCATGGCGTAATCCAGAGCCTCGCCGCGGTGATCCAGCCCATACTGAATGCTGTCCCGGAGCGCCTGGGTCAAAATTTGCATGGGTCCTTCGCCCAGGGAACGCCGGATCGCATTCCCACCCAGAGGCAGCGGCAACTTTGTCTGGTCCCGCCACCACACGCCCAAATCCAGAATCCGGTGCAGTCCGCTCTGCGGGTACGTCAGTTGCCCCTCGTGAATAATGAGGCCTGCGACGAAGTTCCCCGCCAGTACCTGAGGAATGATCTGATCGAAGGGGACGACCGCAGTCTCGATCTCCGGCGCAAAGAGCTTCAGCGCCAGATAAGCGGTGGTGAGCGTTCCCGGCACCGCGATCCGCACTTTCCGGATTTCGTCCAGATCGAAGGCCCTGGTGGCGACGATCATCGGACCGTAGCCTTCCCCCACAGACCCGCCGCAGGTCATCAGAGCGTAGTTGTCCTGCATATACGGATAGGCGTGGAACGAGATGGCGGTGACATCGAAGAAAGCTTCCCGAATCGCGCGCTGATTGAGCGACTCAATGTCGCAAAGGACGTGGCTGAACTTGTATCCATTGACGCGAACCTTGTTCGTCGCCAACCCATAAAACATGAAGGCATCGTCGGAGTCCGGACTATGGGCAATGCTGATCTCTCGAATGGCAGAAGCGGCGGGAATATCCGCCGTGGAAGAAGTAGCGCTCAAGGCAGAACCTCTCTATCGTGCGTACACTTCATTCTCCTATAAACCTCTGCGGATTTCCTTCCGGCTTTGTAAACTTCAGGCCGAAGCCGGCGCGGCGGCGCGCTGGCGGCCTACAATAAAGCCAGCCCCTGCTATGCGTCTTCGCTTTGCTTTTACGATTCCCGGCGCGCTCCTGTTGGCCGTGGCGGCTATGGCCCAGGCTGCGCCGCAGGCCGCCTCACATCCGGTCCTCACTGCGAAGCACGTGCGTGTGACCCTGCTGGTTCCGCCGCAGCAGTTATACCCGGGACAATCGTTCACTGCGGGACTCGAATTCCAGATGGAGTCGGGCTGGCACGTCTACTGGATCAATGCCGGCGATTCCGGGGAGCCGCCTGCGGTGCAGTGGACGCTCCCCGCAGGTATCACTGCAGGCTCGCTGGAGTTTCCGCCACCGCAGCGGCTGCCCCTCGGTCCACTGATGGATTTCGGGTATCAAAACCAGGTCGTCTTTCCGGTGCCCATACGTGTTACCGCGGACTTCCATCCATCCGCGATGCAGACGCGGATGGCCGGCCATCTCAGCTGGCTTGTTTGCCGCGAGGTCTGCATTCCGGAAAAGGGAGACATTTCTGTCAGCCGCACGGCTCTGAGGGCCGCTCCTGCCGTTGCGGTGACTGACCCGGCAGCACAAACGCTCATTGCCCGATATGAAAGCAAACTACCCAAGCCGCTGCCCATGGGCGATGCCGCTCATTTTCGCTCGACGGCAAGCGGGTTTGTGCTCGACGTGCGGACCGGTTCGCGGGAACCGACTGCTCAGTTCTTCCCTCTCGACCCGTCGGTGATTGCCAATGCTGCGCCGCAGGCCGCGAAACCGCTGCCCAAGGGCGTCCAGCTCACCCTGGCTAAGGATGGAAGTCTGCAATCGCCGCCCCAGCGTTTGAAGGGGCTGATCGAGCTGCCGGGCGGCACGGCCTACCTCATCCAGGCCACTCCCGGATCGACGGCGCAAGCCGGCGGAATCCTGGGTTCTTCCGGCCATTTGGCCGGAATTTTGGGCTTTGCCTTTCTCGGCGGCATGATTCTCAACCTCATGCCGTGCGTCTTCCCGGTTCTGTTCATCAAGGCACTGGCGCTGGTGCAGTCCTCGCAGGAGGAGCGCAGACATCTGCGCATCCATGGGTGGATCTACACGCTTGGAATTCTGGTCTCCTTCTGGGCTGTCGTGGCCGTCCTGGTCAGCCTGCGAGCGGCAGGACGGCAGCTGGGCTGGGGATTCCAGTTCCAGTCCCCAATCTTTCTGGCTCTGGTGGCGATGCTGCTCTTCTTCCTTGGGCTCGCCCTGGCCGGGCAGTTTGAAGTCGGCCTCTCGCTGACCGGAGCCGGCAGCTCACTGGCGGAGAAACAGGGATTCGCCGGCAGTTTCTTCACCGGCGTCTTAGCCATGCTGGTGGCAACGCCGTGTACCGCGCCCTTCATGGGCGCAGCGATTGGATACGCCCTGGCGCACTCCGTCGCCGTCAGCTTCGCCGTCTTCACCGCTCTCGGACTGGGCCTCGCCGCACCATACGTGCTGCTCGCGTACTTCCCCGCGTGGGCGCGGCTGTTGCCCAGGCCGGGACGCTGGATGGAAACCCTCAAACAGGCTGTTTCCATCCCCATTTTTGCTACGGTGATCTGGCTGGTATGGGTTTTTGCGCAGGTGGCCGGAGTTTCCGCACTGGGGGGCCTGCTCGCGTCCTTTCTGCTGCTGGCAATCGCCGGTTGGTTCCTGGGACGCTGGCCTGGCCGACGCGCGCCCGCTACCGCAGCGGTGCTAATTTTGGCTGCCGCGATTGCCGTGCCGGTGTGGGCGGTGCGCAGTTTCGGGCCGTCTGACGCCACACAGGTTGACGCATCGATTCAGCAGGGCAAATTGGCTCGATCGGGTAGCTGGCAGCCCTTCAGTCCTGCTTTATTGGATCAGGATCGCGAACAGGGCCGCGCTGTCTTCGTCGATTTCACGGCAAGCTGGTGCCTGAGCTGCCAGGTGAATGAGCGGCTCATCCTTGATAATGCCGAAGTTCAGGAGAGATTCCGCCAATCCGGCATTGCGCTGCTGCGCGCCGACTGGACGAATCAGAACCCGGTGATCACACAGACGCTTGCGGCGCTGGGGCGCAGCGGCGTCCCAACCTACGTGATTTATCCTGCCGATCGATCGGCGCCGCCCCAGGTGCTGCCCGAGGTTCTCACCCGCGGGATCGTCATCGCGGCTCTGGGAGCGCTGCCCCACTCGACCGTCGCGTCAGTCAAGTAAGCGCAGCGGCTACTCTCCTCGCAGCGCCTTGTTCGGATCGACGGAAGCGGCGCGCCGCGCGGGCAGTGCGGAGGCTGCCACGGCCAGCAGGAGAACCGCGAGAGCTGCGCCGAGCATGGTGAGGGGATCGAAGCGGCTGACACCGAACAGGAAAGAACGCAGAAGGCCGGAGGCTGCCACGGCTCCCGCCAGTCCCAGCACACAGCCGATTCCCGCGAGCGTCAGCCCTGAGCGCAGAACCAGCCGCACAATGTCTGAGCTCTCCGCACCCAGAGCCATCCGGATCGCCATCTCCTGCACGCGTGCCGCAGTGGAAAAGGCGATCACACTGTAAATCCCCAGAACCGCCAGCAGCAGGGCGGCCAACGCAAAGGCCGATACCAATACGGTATTGAAGCGCCGGGAAGCTTCGCTTTTCGAAACTACCTGCTCCATCGTTTCAAGATGGCTCAGGGGCAATTGCGAATCGATTGAGCCGACCACCCTGCGTAAGACAGCCTCAGTCTGCCGGGGGGGCAAAACCGAACGAACCAGGATAGCCCCCGCGTTGCCGTTGATGTCTCCCGGCGTGGCAAAGGAGCCGATGTCCTTCTCCTGCTGCGCCAGCGGGAGATAGAATTGGCCGCCCGCATCTTCATCTGGCGACCCAATCTTGGCATCCGCCACCTCTCCCACGATCGTCAGCCATGGGGTCTGCATTTGTGGGGTGCCCAATCGCATTCGCTTGCCGAGGGGATTCTCGCCCGGCCACAGACGACTGGCAAGTTCGCGATTCACGACCACGATCAAAGGAGCGTTCGCGTCATCTTGCTCGGTCAGCAGCCGGCCTCGTAACAAGGGAATCCCGGCGGCGCGGAAGAAGTCGCCCACCACATCAAATGGGGCAGCCGCGGCGCTGCCGTTGGTCCCTACGGCGCTGCCTTCGGCGACAATCGGCTCCTCTGGCGCCATATCTGCCCCTGGCAGCACGGTGGTTAGTGCGGCATACTGCGTGCCCGGGGTTTCCCGCAACCGGGTAAGCAGTTCCCTATCGAACGCGTCCACTTTCGCCTGATCGCTGTACTGCCCCGGGGGGAGCGAATACTGTGCAGAAACGGCGTGAGCCGGGTCAAATCCGAGGTCCACATCGCTCATCCTTGCAAAGCTGCGCAAGAGCAGACCGGATGCCGTCAGCAACATGAGGGCGATGGTCACCTCCCCCACGACCAGAGCCGAACGCAGCCATGTCTGGTTGCCGCCAGCCGAGCCGCTACGGCCGCCCTCTTTCAGCGTGGCATTCACATTGGTGCGCAGCGCGGCAAATGCAGGAGCCATTCCGCACAGCAGGCCGGTGAGCAGCGCCAAGCCGACCGCAAAGGCAGAAACGGTCCAGTTCAGCCGAATGTCATCAATGCGCGGCAGACTGGCGGGAACCCAACTCCGCCCGAGGCGAACAGCCAATGCGGCGAGTCCAATGCCGAGCACGCCACCGGTCAGGCTCAGGGTCAGGGATTCCAGCAGGGCCTGCCGCAACAGCGCCCTGGCCGGCGCGCCCAGCGCCAGGCGAACGGCGATCTCCCGCTGGTGCTGGATGGCCCGGACCAGCAGCAGCCCGGCGAGGTTCGCACAAGCGATCAGCAACACGACCGCGACGGCCAGCAGCAGCAACTGCAGGAGCGGCCTGGCCTGCTCCACGGTGACCTGCCCGAGGGGACGCACGATCGCCCGAATGTGTAAGCTTGCCAGATCTGCCGGGCGCTCGCGCACAATCTCCTGCGCCACTCGCTCGGCGTCATTCTGCGCCGCAGCGACGGTCACACCCGGATTGAGCCGGCCCACCATCGCCCAGGCCCAGTCGGCGCCTTCTTCCGGATTGAGTTCCACGGCGGTGTAACTCATGGGAACCCACAGCTCGCACCGGCTCACGATGCCCACCGCTATCGGGAACTCGAAATTCCGGGGCATGACGCCAATCACAACGTAAGGCTTGCGATCCAGTTCAATTCTCCGGCCGAGGATTTTCGGGTCGGCTGCAAAACGTGTCTTCCACATGCTGTAACTAAGCACGGCGACGGACGCCCCGTTCGCGTCTTCCTGTGCTGTATAGAGCCTGCCCAGGAGGGGGGGCACCTGCAGCGCCGCAAAGACCCCGGGGGTCATTCGCGCCACCGCGATCTGCGCGGGCTGCCCAGCACCCGAAAGCGCCAGATTTTCGAGCTGATACGCGCCCAGATTCGCAAACGAATGCGTTCCCTGCGAATAGGCGATCGCATCCCTGGCGCTGACGGGACCCTGCTCGTACGAATCCAGATGGGCTTTACCGATCTGATCACCCAGGGTCACGAGCTGCTCCGGCGCGGGGAAAGGCAGCGGCCGCAGCAGGATGCCGTTCACCACGGAGAAGATCGCGGTCGTGGCCCCGATGCCAAAAGCCAGCATGAGGATCGCCGTGATCGTAAATCCAGGTGATTTCGCCAGTTGCCGGCAAGCCAGCTTGAGATCGGAGATGAAACGCTGCATAGGCCTCAGACCGTCGTTCCGGGTCCCCTCACGGTCCTCTTAACTAAACCACAAGATTAATCAAATGCAAACCTCTAACCGCACCGCCCGAGCATGTTATCAGCACTTAGCTCCAAAGCGCGAGGGGGCTATCCGTAACGAGCCATTTTTCTTAGGCATGCCCCGCCGCGAAGGCCCAGGCGTGCCCCAACCCGAAATTTGCCAGCGAGCAGATAAGAATGGCAATTGCGTCAGACAGGATGATCGGCAATCGCGTTCCGCCCACCAGGATGCGGAGCAGGCAAAGGTTGCCGATCAGCGAGACGATTCCGTTTGAGAGTTGAAATCTCGCAAATCGAGTCATGAGAGGCGAGGACTCCTTCCGGTCGGGCCACGTATAGTGCAGGTGCCAAACGAAGTTATGCAGGAGGGTCAATTCCAGCGCGGCCAGGGTGGCAAGGAGATAATGACCTCCGGTCCAGTGATTCAGGACCGCGAGGACGGTCAATTGCAGCGCCATTCCCATCGTTCACCGCGGCGCTGCTGATCCCGGTGCGGGCCTTTGTGCTCACGGGAGCGTTGCTGCACGCGCCTGGCTTTCGCGGAAAATTCCTTCGCCTGTGGTTTTTTCTGCTGCCCTTCGACGAGATGTGGGCGCTTTCGCCGTTCCTGCTGCTTCACCACATCAATTTCGGACTGGCGCTGGCCTGCACCGCGCTGCTGGCGGGATCGCCGTTTGCGCAGCGGTCGCTTGTGCTCATGGGCGCAGCCGGCGAACCGCCTCGAGCTTCCGCGCCGGCGCTTTAAGAGTCGAGTTCAGAACCCGCCGAGGTGCAGGACCATCTCGCAGGCGCTGTATACCCATGGCGAGATTGCCACGGCAGCGGCCGCCGCAAAAAGGATGACTCCCGCCAGGCCAAAGAGCAGCGAGTTCCGCGAGGAACGCGAATCCATCGGCGGATCCAGCAGGCGCTGAACGCGAACGGCGAGTCCAGCTTCTCCGCGGGTTAACGCCGCGCAGATGGCACTCGAACGGGAAGGCTTGACAAGCCGGGCGGTGCGAACGAGCGCTTCCGCCAGAAGCAGAGATCGGACAGCGTCGCCGCAGGCAGCGTCTTCATCGGCAGCGCAATCGGCTGCAAGTTGCCAGCTCCGTCGCCAGGGGTCGCCGAGAAGCCGCGGCAGGAAGCTGATGGAGAGCATCTTCCAGTTGTCGAACTGCGAAATGTGAGCGCGTTCGTGCTCGATGGCGGCCTGAAGAGCGCCCGGGTTGAGGCCGCCCGGCTCGAGCAGTTTCTCGGAGATAAGAATGAAGGGACGGACGAACCCGACGAGGCAAACTGGAGGAACCGGTTCGGCCAGTGCCAGAATTCGCGTGGCGCCCGGGTGGTCCATGACGCGGCCGGAATTCCGACAGGCTCGGGCAAACCGCACTGTACAAATGGTCATACGGAGGCCGCGACAGAGTGCAGCACCAAACCAGATACACACAGCGGCCACCAACACAAGAGTGAGCCAGCCGATCGTTTCGGCTTCCTGCGTGGGCTCATGCCACAGATACTCCGGAAGGCAGAGAATCCAGGCGATGAAGACCGCTACCAGCGTCGGGGCGATCTGGGCCAGGTAGAGCAAGCGCTCCCGCAATCGCGAGCCGGCGTCATCAAGCTTGTGCAGGAGGAGGGGCGACATCCAGGCAAGAACAAGCTGCACGGACGCATACACGAGGCCACCGACCACCGTAAGCAGACAGAACACCCGCAGACCATAAGAGAGCGTCAAGGGATGATCTCCTTCTCCGGCCTGACCGGCGAGGAATCAGACTGGGCGCGCGCTTCCCTGATACTGGATTCCAGGCGATCGAGGAGCCCCGTGTCGTAGTGATGCACGGCATCCACGAGGCACGAGACCAGAACATCCGGCTGAGCATCGGATTCGGAAAAGAACCGCTGGATCAGGTGCGCGGCACGCTGTCCTTCAAAGTCCCTTGCGGAAAAAGCCGCTGTATACAGAAATGCGCGGTTCTGTTTTGTTCGCTGCAGGAGGCGCTTGCGAAACAGGCGATCAAGGGTCGTCATCACGGTCGTGTAGGCAAGACTCGCGCTCAGGCGATCGGCGACCTGCTGGACCGTCGCACTTCCGAGTTCCAGCAGAACAGAGAGGACTTCACGCTCGCGCCTACCAAGGGCACCGGCGGGCGGAGCGGTCGTTCGCGTTCCGTTCCCGCTGTCCCTTGCAGCCTTTGGGGCGGGCTCGGGCTCACGTTCAAAACCTTCGCTGGTTTCCGTCATACGGGGAAATCCGCAGATGACTACGATGATAAGCGTAAACGCGGCGGTCCGCCGAGACGCAACCTCCGAGGAAGACGGAAAATCGGTGGATACCTTCTCACCGGCCAGGGTCTGCATCGGATACACTGGCAGTTGCTCCATGAATCCCCTCTCCATGCATTCCGACAATCTCGCATCCACCCGGGATGACATGATCGCCTTCATCGAGGGCCATGGGATGAAGCGCATTCCCGGCCACGCGGGCGATGACGTGCCTTCGATCGTGTGGGATGACGACGAGAATCCGGACAGCTGGAAGGATTTTGTGGAAACCGCCAAGGCTGCGGGCGCGACATTCATCACGATGAGTGAAGCCGTTCTCGAGAAGGAAGACGTGGAAATCCTGATTGAGGAAGTGCAGGATCAGAGCTATTCGCTCGACATGGAATCCAGCTCCTCCGAACTGGACGAGGCGCAGTCGCTGGTGAATCAGGTTGGCCGGATCGGCCATATCCAGCTGGGCTTTGCGCACCAGGGCATCATGTTCCTCCACGAGCTCTCCACCGAGTGGTACGAGCGCTACCAGCAGCTTCTCGACTCGGTCGACGACCTGGGCAGCGTGGTTTTTGAAGACGAGGATGAAGACGAGGAGCCGTGACCAGGGGCCAGGTTTCGCCGCTCCCGTCACGCTGGACCCTGGCTGGACCCTCTCCTGAAGAATCCGCAGCGTGCGCCGCTCTGAGTCGCGATGCGCAGCTTCCTCCGCTTGTGGCCGAACTGCTGGTGGCACGCGGAATCGCGACCGCGGCCGATGCCGAGCGATTTCTCCATCCGCGCATTGAGGATTTGCTCGATCCGTTCTCGATGCTGGGCATGGATCGCGCTGCAGAACGGATTCGGCGGGCCATCGCTGCGCAGGAACCGATTCTCATCTATGGCGACTACGATGTGGACGGCACTACGGCTACAGTCCTGCTGAAAACCGCCATTGAGCGCCTTGGGGGCACGATCCGCTTCCATATTCCGCATCGTCTGCGCGAAGGCTACGGCATGCAGCGCGAGATCCTGGAGATCGCCGCTCGAGAGGGCGTTCGCCTCGTGATCAGCGTCGACACCGGTATCCGCGCCTTTGCGGCTGCGGAGGCCGCAGCGGAACTGGGTCTGGATCTGATTGTCACCGATCATCATCTGCCCGAAACGGAACTGGGAACGCCGCGAGCGCTGGCTGTGCTGAATCCCAACCAGGCCGGCTGCGAGTATGGCTGCCGCCATCTCTGTGGGGCGGGCGTCGCGTTCAAGCTGGCGCAGGCGCTGCTGGAGGCGTGGGACCGCGAGCGCGCGCGAACGAAGATCCTGCCCTCGTTCCTGAAGATGCTGGCGATTGCCACGATCGCCGACGCGGTGCCGCTGCTGGGCGAGAATCGGGTTTTCGTGGCGCTGGGTTTGGAGGAGCTGCGGCGGCCTGTCGGACTCGGCCTGCGCGCGCTGATGCGGGAAGCGCAGATCGATCCGGCGCGACGCCCGCTGACAGCGGTGGATGTCGCCTTTCGCCTGGCGCCGCGGATCAACGCGGCGGGACGGATGGACATTGCCAGCGAGGTCATCGAGCTCTTCACGACTCGCGACGAGACGCGGGCCAGCGAACTGGCGGCGAAGCTGGAACGGCTGAATCAGGAGCGCCGCTCTGCCGAGGCCGCGGTACTGGCAGAGATCGCCGTCCGGCTCGAGGAGCCGTGCTTTCGCGAGACTCGCTGCATTGTGATGGATGGGGATGGGTGGCATCGAGGGGTCATCGGGATTCTCGCCTCGCGCATCGTGGACCAGACGGGCAAACCGGCGGTGGTGGTGACGCGCGAAAACGGCGAGGCGTATGGGTCAGGACGCTCGATTCCGGCTTTTCATCTGCTGGAAGCGATTGAGAGCTGCCATGAGCTGTTCACTCGCTTCGGCGGCCATGCGCATGCGGTTGGATTTTCGCTGCCATCGGACCGCGTGCCCGAACTGCGCGAGCGGCTTGGGGCGTGGGCTGCGGAGCATCTGCGCGAAGAGGACCTGGGCAATCCGCTGGAATGCCACGCCGTGCTCGCGCTGGACGAAATCACACCGGTGCTCTTCGAGTGGCTGCGGCGGATGGAGCCTTTCGGCATGGGAAATGAAGAGCCGATCTTCGTGGCGCGTAACGTGCGCGTCACCGCGCCGCCGCAGTTCATGAAGGAGAAGCATGTACGGCTGCGCATGGCGCAGGGCCGAAGCTTCTCCGCGGTGGGATGGAATCTTGCCAAACGCGTTCGCGAACTCCAGGTGGGGCCGGAATCGATAGTGCAGCTTGCGTACCGGGTGCGCCACAACGATCATCCGGATTTCGGGGGGCTGGAACTGGAGATTGCGGGAATCGAAGCGGCGTCCTCCTGACGCCCGGCAAATTCACAGCATCGCAACACAGGAAACCGCTGTCCGCCTGGACTTTGCATTGCGCGAGTCCTACCGTGAAAGCAGAGACATCTCCGGAAAGGAGAATCGAAGCTGCTATGAGCGCTTCCATATCCGCCCCCGAAAAGGTTCTGTCTGCCGAGGAACTTCGCCAGATGGATGCCTACTGGCGCGCCTGCAATTATCTGTGCGCGGGCATGATTTACCTGCGCGACAATCCGCTGCTGCGGAAGCCGCTCGAAGCCGAACAGATCAAGAAGCGCCTGCTGGGGCACTGGGGTTCCGACCCGGGCCAGACTTTCGTCTGGGTGCATCTGAACCGGCTGATCCGGAAGTACGACCTGAACATGATCTACATTTCCGGACCCGGACACGGAGCGCCAGCCACGCTGTCGAATGCCTGGATGGAAGGCACGTATTCGGAGATCTATCCCGAGAAGAGCCAGGACCTGGAGGGGCTGAGGCGCTTCTTCGGGCAGTTTTCCTTTCCTGGAGGTATTGGCAGCCATTGCACACCGGAGACGCCAGGCTCGATCCATGAAGGCGGAGAGCTGGGGTACAGCCTGTCGCACGCGTTTGGCGCAGCGTTCGACAATCCCGATCTGATTGTGAACTGCGTGGTCGGCGACGGCGAGGCGGAAACCGGGCCGATGGCGACGTCGTGGCACAGCAACAAGTTTCTGAATCCTGTACGGGACGGCGCGGTGTTGCCGATTCTGCACCTGAACGGATACAAGATTGCAAACCCGACGATTCTGGCGCGAATTTCGCACGAAGAAGTGGAGTCGCTCTTCCGTGGCTATGGATGGAAGCCGCATTTCGTCGAGGGCGACGATCCGGAGACGATGCACCAGACGATGGCGGCCACCCTGGAGCGGTGCATCGAGGAGATTCGCAGCATCCAGCGCGAGGCGCGGGAGCATGGCCGGTTCGCCGGGGCCAGGTCAGGATGGCCGCGCTGGCCGATGATCGTGCTGCGTTCGCCCAAAGGCTGGACGGGGCCGAAGGAAGTGGACGGCCACCGCGTGGAAGGATTCTGGCGCGCGCATCAGGTGCCGATTCTCGACGTGACGGACAATTCAAAACACCTGAAGCTGCTGGAGAGCTGGCTGCGCAGCTATCGGCCGGAGGAGCTGTTCGACGAAACGGGCGCGCCGGTTGCGGAGCTGCTGGCGCTGCCGCCCAAAGGAGACCGGCGGATGTCGGCCAACCCGCACGCCAACGGCGGGAAGCTGCGGCAGCCGCTGCACATGCCGGATTTCCGCGATTACGCCGTGAAGGTGAAGAAGCCGGCGAGCGAATATGTGGGCGCGACGGAGGTTCTGGCGCACTTTTTGCGCGATGTGATGCGGAACAACATGACGAACTTCCGCGTCTTTGGGCCGGATGAGACGGCGTCGAATCGGCTGCAGGCGATTTACGAGGCGAGCCCCAAGACCTGGATGGAGAAAATCCTGCCGGAAGATGCCGACGGGACGGAGATCGCGCCGGATGGCCGCGTGATGGAGATGCTGAGCGAACACACGCTGGAGGGCTGGCTGGAAGGCTATCTGCTCACGGGGCGGCATGGGTTTTTCGCCACGTACGAAGCGTTCGTGCACGTGATTGACTCGATGTTCAACCAGCACGCCAAATGGCTGGAGAAGTCGAAAACGGAGCTGCGCTGGCGGGCGGCCGTATCATCGCTGAATCTGCTGATCACTTCCGTGGTCTGGCGGCAGGATCACAACGGGTTTTCGCACCAGGATCCTGGATTTCTGGATGTGGTGGCGAACAAGAGCGCGGAGGTGGTGCGCATCTATTTGCCGCCGGATGCCAATTGCCTGCTGAGCGTGGCGGACCACTGCCTGCGCTCGGTCGATTACGTCAACGTGATTGTGGCGGACAAGCAGCCGCACCTGCAGTATCTGGACATGGACGCGGCCATCAAACATTGCACGAAAGGCGCGGGGATCTGGGACTTCGCCAGCACCGACGACGGAGCCGAACCGGACGCGGTGCTGGCCTGTGCCGGAGATATCGCGACGATGGAAGCGCTGGCCGCCGCGGCAATCCTGCGCGAGCACTTCCCTGATCTGAAGCTGCGCTTCGTGAACGTGGTGGATTTGTTCCGGCTGCAGCCGGAGGCGGAACACCCACATGGGCTGTCGGAGGCTGAATTCGATTCCCTGTTCACGACGGATAAGCCGGTGATCTTCAACTTCCATGGCTATCCGTTGCTGATTCACCGGCTGACGTATCGGCGGCGGAATCATGACAATATCCATGTGCGCGGATACAAGGAGAAGGGCAACATCAACACGCCGCTGGAGCTGGCGATCCTGAACAACGTGAGCCGGTACAACCTGGCGCTGGACACGATCGACCGCGTGCCGCGCCTGCACAACGTGGGATCGCATACGCAGGACTGGCTGCGCGACCAGATCACCGAGAGCCTGAACTACGCGCACACGTGGGGCATCGACAAACCGGAGATCAGAAACTGGACATGGCCGCTGTGAAGGGCGGCGACGAACTGGTGCTGGCGGTCAACAGCGGGTCGTCATCGCTGAAGTTCGGGCTCTACGGGCGGCCTGCGCGCGACTCCGATCCTCCGCTGGCGCTGAGCGGCGGGGCGGATGGCATTGGACATTCGAATGGGCGGCTGCAGATCCAATCGGCCGAGGGCGAGACGCTCCAGGACGAGAAGTATGCGCTGGATTCGCAGGGGGCGGCGCTCAAGGAGATTCTGGCGGCGGTGGAGCGCTTCGCAGGAGCGCGGCCGGCTGCGGTGGGCAACCGCATCGTCCATGGCGGACCACATTTGCGCGAGCATCAGGCGATTACGCCGGGGCTGGTGAAGACGCTGCGCGAGGCGGTGCATTTTGCGCCGCTGCACATTCCTCCGGCGGTGAAGCTGATTGAGGAGACGGCGCAGCTGCTGCCGGGCGTGGCGCAGTATGCATGCTTCGATACGGCGTTTCATCGCACTATGCCGGAGACTTCGCGGCGCTTTGCGCTGCCCGAGCATTTGTACGACATGGGCGTGGAGCGCTTCGGGTTTCACGGGCTGTCGTATGAGTCGATTGTGGAGCGGCTGGGCGACGATCTGCCGGAACGAGTGGTCTGTGCGCATCTGGGCTCGGGCGCCAGCCTGGTGGCGCTGCATCGCGGGCGGTCGATCGACACCAGCATGGGCATGACGCCGACGGGCGGCATTCCGATGGCGACGCGCAGCGGAGATCTGGATCCTGGAATTCTGCTGTTCCTGCTGCGCACGGAGAAGCTGACAGCGGATCAGGTGGAGGATTTGCTGAACCGCGAATCAGGCCTGAAGGCACTCTCCGGGGGCGAGTCGGACATGCGGCTGCTGGAGAAGGCAGCGGCGGAGGGCCATGTGCGGGCGAAGCTGGCGATTGAGAGCTTCGCTTTCGCGGCGCGCAAATTTATCGGCGCTTATGCGGCCGAGCTGGGCGGCCTGGATCTGCTGGTTTTTACTGGCGGCATTGGCGAGCACAGCGCTCCAATGCGGGATCGGATATGCCGGGGACTGGATTTCCTGGGCATCGCCGGCGGCGATCCGGAACGCTGCGCCAAGGTCCGCGTGATGACGGCGGAAGAGGAACTGCAGATCGCCCGAATCACATGGCGGCTGCACCGCTGAGTACTTCGGTGCCCGCGTCCTGCCGGGGCCGAGGTTGACGCTGCTTCCACCGCCCACGAATAATAAAGATTCGCCTGCAGGGCGATTGCGCGCCATGGGCAGTTCGCCCGCGTCAGCCGAAGTTTCAGAATCCGGCGGGTACCGCCGGCCATCAACATCAGAGAAGGAATTGTGACCAAGACCAATAGAGTTGGGTGCAAGCGATGAGCAGTGCGGTCGCGAGCCCGCGCGACAACCGGGCCCCGGGGTTCTGGGGATCCACGAACGGCAAGAAAGCCGTGATGGCGGTAACGGGATGCATCCTGTTTCTGTTCATCATCGGCCATCTGCTCGGCAATCTTCAGATCTTCGAAAGCGCAGCCAGGCTGAATGCCTATGGGCGCCTCCTGCACAATCTGGGCGAACTGCTGTGGATTATTCGCGGCGTTCTGCTGCTTTGCGTGGTGCTGCACATCTGGGCCACGTTCCAGTTGTGGTCGCGGAATCGCGAGGCGCGGCCGGTTGGCTATAAGGTGAAGAAGTCCGTTGCCTCCAGCTACGCGGACCGGACGATGTACTGGAGCGGGCCGATCGTGCTGGCGTTCGTGATCTTCCACCTGCTGGAGTTCACGGCGGGCACGATTCACCCGGAGTCGCGATTTATTCCCGGCGATGTGTATCACAACGTGGTGGCGGGGTTCAGCGTGTGGTGGGTTTCGGCGTGGTACATCTTCTCGCTGATCCTGCTGGGCATGCACCTGCGGCACGGACTGTGGAGCATGTTCCAGTCGCTGGGACTGAATCATCCGCGGCACACGCCGGTGCTGAAGCAGGCGGCGCTGTGGATCGCGATTCTGATTACCGCGGGATACATTTCGATCCCGGTGAGCGTTTTGGCGGGCTGGGTGCGATAGATGAAACTGGACGCAAGAATTCCTTCGGGACCGATTGAACAGGCCTGGGACAAAGCACGTTTCGACATGAAACTGGTCAACCCGGCGAATAAGCGGCGGCACACCCTGATCGTGGTGGGCTCGGGACTGGCGGGCGGGTCGGCCGCTGCCACTCTTGGCGAACTGGGCTACAACGTGAAGTGCTTCTGCTTTCAGGATTCGCCGCGGCGGGCGCACTCCATTGCCGCGCAGGGTGGCATCAACGCGGCGAAGAATTACCAGAACGACGGCGACAGCATCTACCGGCTCTTTTATGACACGGTGAAGGGCGGCGATTTCCGCGCGCGCGAGGCGAACGTGTACCGGCTGGCGCAGAACAGCGTGAACATCATCGACCAGTGCGTGGCGCAGGGCGTGCCGTTCGCGCGCGAGTACGGTGGCTCGCTGGAGAACCGCTCGTTTGGCGGCGCGCAGGTTTCGCGTACGTTTTATGCGCGCGGACAGACAGGACAGCAACTCCTCCTCGGCGCCTATCAGGCGCTGGAGCGCCAGGTAGACACGGGTCAGGTCACGATGTTCCCGCGCAGCGAAATGCTGGACCTGATTGTGATCGACGGCAAGGCGCGCGGCATCATCGTGCGCAACCTGATCACGGGCAAGCTGAGCGTGCACATCGCCGATGCCGTGATTCTGGCGACGGGCGGCTACGGGAACGTCTATTATCTGTCGACGAACGCGAAGGGATCGAACGCCACGGCGATCTGGCGGGCGTACAAGCGCGGGGCCCTGTTCGCGAATCCGTGCTTCACGCAGATTCACCCGACCTGCATTCCGGTTTCCGGCGATTACCAGTCGAAACTGACGCTGATGAGCGAATCGCTGCGCAACGACGGGCGGATCTGGGTTCCGAAACAAAAAGGCGACAAGCGGCCGCCGGATCAGATTCCGGAGGCGGAGCGCGATTACTACCTGGAGCGGCGCTATCCGAGCTTCGGCAACCTGGTGCCGCGCGACGTGGCGTCGCGCAACGCCAAGGCTGTTTGCGATGAAGGGCGCGGCGTGGGCGAAACCGGCCTGGGCGTTTACCTGGATTTCTCCGAGGCGATCCAGCGGCTGGGCGAGGAGACGATCCGGGAACGGTACGGGAACCTGTTCGACATGTATCAGCGCATCACGGACGAGAACCCGTACAAGGTGCCGATGCGCATCTATCCCGCGATCCACTACACGATGGGCGGATTGTGGGTGGATTACCAGTTGCAGAGCACGATTCCGGGGCTGTTTGTGCTGGGCGAGGCGAATTTTTCCGACCATGGAGCGAACCGGCTGGGCGCCAGCGCGCTGATGCAGGGACTTTCGGACGGTTATTTCATCATTCCCTACACGGTCGGGAACTATCTGGCCTCGACGAAGCTCGAAAAAGTGAGCGAGAGCAGCGCCGATGCGCAGGCCGTTCTGAGCTCGGTGCAGCAGGGCGTCGAGAAATTGCTGGCGATTCCGGGCAAGCGCACGGTGGACTCGTTCCATCGCGAGCTGGGCAAGATCATGTGGGACGACTGCGGCATGTCGCGCAACGCCGCGGGGCTGAAGGACGCCATCGGCAGGATTCGCGCGCTGCGGGAAGAATTCTGGCGGAACCTGAACGTGCCGGGATCGAGCGACGATCTGAACCAGAGTTTGGAGAAAGCGGGGCGGGTTGCGGATTTTCTGGAGCTGGGCGAGCTGATGTGCCTGGACGCGCTGGAGCGCAACGAATCGTGCGGCGGGCACTTCCGCGAGGAATATCAGACGCCGGATGGGGAGGCACAGCGCGATGACGAGCACTACAGCTACGCGGCGGCCTGGGGCTATACGGGGCCGGGCAATCCGCCCGAGCTGAACAAGGAGCCGCTGGAGTTCCATTACGTCCACCCGAGCCAGAGGAGCTACAAATAAATGAAACTGACACTGACCATCTGGCGGCAGAAGGGGCCCGACTCCAAAGGCAAGTTCGTCAGTTATCCCATGGATAACGTCAATCCTGAAATGTCGATGCTGGAATGCCTGGATGTGCTCAACGAGAGCCTGGCGGAGCGCGGCGAGGAGCCGGTGGCGTTCGAGCACGACTGCCGGGAAGGCATCTGCGGTTCCTGCGGGTTCATGATCAGCGGCGTAGCGCACGGGCCGCAGCCGGCGACGACCGTTTGCCAGCTCACGATGCGGCATTTCAAAGACGGCGAGGAACTGGTGCTGGAGCCCTGGCGGTCGCGCGCATTCCCCTTCGTGAAGGACCTTGTTGTTGACCGGCGCGCCTTCGATCGCATCATTGAGTCAGGCGGCTACATTTCCGTCTCCACCGGCAATGCCCCGGACGGCAATGCAATTCCGGTCGGTAAGGAAGAATCCGACAGGGCGATGGATGCGGCAGCCTGCATCGGCTGCGGCGCGTGCGTGGCGGCTTGTCCGAACGGGTCGGCTGCGCTGTTCACGGGCGCTAAGATCGCTCACCTGGGGATCCTGCCTCAGGGCCAGCCGGAACGCGATCGCCGCGCCGTGCGCATGGTGGCGCAGATGCACGAGGAAGGTTTCGGCAGCTGCACGAACATCGGCGAGTGCACCGGCGTCTGCCCCAAGGAGATTCCGCTGGAAGTTATTGCGCGGATGAACCGCGATTATCTGGGCGGAGCCTGGCGGGAGCGGAAAAACGTCGTCACGACGATTGCGCCGGTCAGCGACTGGGATTTCGCGAAGAAGTAGCTTTCCACTTGTCAGGCGATTGTCTTCTATTCTCGACGCAGGTCCCTGGCTGCTGCCTGTGAAACGTGCAACCATCTCTGAAATTGCGGCGGACGTACACCGATCCGCGCTGGTAATCGACGGCCATGCCGACACGCCACAGCGCCTGCTGGACGAACGGTACGATCTGGAGGCGCCGCTCGACGGCGGCCACCTGAACCTGCCTTCCGCGCGCGAGGGCAATCTGGGGGCGGAGTTCTTTGTGAGCTGGGCCGATCCCAGGCGCTTCCCGGGCCAGTTCGCGCGACGCTCGCTGGAGTTGATCGACGCGGTGCAGCGGGCGGCCGCCAGGCATCCCGACCGCATGATGATGGCGTATTCCGCCGATGATATCGAACGCGCGCACCGTGAGCGCAAGCTGGCGGCGCTGATCGCGATCGAAGGCGGCCACGCGATCGAGAACTCGCTTGATGTGCTCCGCGAATATTACCGCCGCGGCGCTCGCTACATGACCATCACATGGGCGAATTCCAACGGCTGGGCGGATTCCTCGGGCGACATCGATGATGCAAAGGTGCAGCACACCAACGATGGGCTGACGGAGTTTGGCCAGGACGTGATCGTGGAAATGAACCGGCTCGGCATGATGGTGGATCTCTCGCACGTTGCCGACCGCACTTTCGCCCGGATTCTGGACGCGTCGCGTGCGCCGGTCTTTGCGTCACACTCGTCGGCCCGCGCGTTGACGCAGTCGCCCCGCAATTTGACCGACGAGATGCTGCGGGACATCGCGCACAGCGGGGGTCCTGGCAGCGAGGGTGGCCTCGTGATGGTGAATTTCTATTCCGCGTTCATCAGCGAAGGCTGGCGCAAGTCATGGCAGGCGTTGCGGCCTGCAGTGGAGGCCGAACGGGAAGAAGAAGATGCGCGCTGGCGGGCGAAGGGTCAAGTGGTCCCATACGCAGTCATTAACGCGCGCGACCGCGCCTCGGCCGCGAAGATACCGCGCCCTCCGCTGGGCGATCTGGTCGATCACATCGACCACACCGTCCAGGTGGCCGGAATCGACCATGTCGGTCTCGGCTCGGACTTTGATGGCATGCCCGCGCTGCCCGCGGGTCTTGACTCGGCAGCCGACCTGCCGAAGATTACTGTGGCGCTGATGGAAAGGGGCTATTCGCCCGAGAGTTGCCGGAAAATCCTGGGAGAGAATCTTTTGCGCTTCTTCCGCGAGGTTGAGGAAACAGGCCGACAGCTACGGCGAGACTCACGATAGAGGCAGAACAATTTTTCTGCGGGAGCTCAGTTTCCGACGCCGGAGAAGATGCCGGACGAAGAGCGGGTGCTGGCGAGTTGCGACATGGTTTCGCGAAGATACTTATGCGGGTTCACCGGAGTGTTGTGGATGCGCACTTCATAGTGCAGATTGGGTCCGGTGGTACGGCCGCTGAGTCCGACGTAACCGATGACCTGACCGCACTGGACCTGCTGTCCCACGGTTACGGCGAATCCGGAGAGATGAGCATAGAGGGTTTCGATTCCGTTTCCGTGGCTCAGGATGATGACGCGCCCATAGCCGGTTTCCCATCCAGCCTTTTCGACCGTCCCATCCGCAGCGGCATGAACCTGGGCGCCAAAATTGGTGGCGATATCCACGCCGGTGTGGAATTCGCCCTCGCCGGTGAGGATCGGATCTTCGCGCTCTCCAAAGGAACTGGTAATCCGCCCGTTCACCGGCCACAACTCAGGTGCTCCAGGAACATCGGCCCAATTCGTGGCAGTCGCCGATTCCATACCCGCGCCAAAGTGCCCGGACAGCGCATCATTGCGCAGAACTGCGAACTGATTCAGAGACTGAACGTACGCCTCCTGGCTAAAATCGCCGGAATTGTCCGAATCCGTTGCCGCCTCTGCGGCGGCAGGAGAGATCGCTTTGCCCAGGCGCCCTCGGCGCAAACCGTAAAGCGCGCTGACTTCGCTGGCGAGAGAGCCCAGGGAGGCTGCCTGAACGTCCTTTTCATGGGCGACCAGCTGGAGGCGGTTATAGTCACGCCGCAAGGCTGCCTGCTGGGAGCGCACCTGATTGAAACTGGCGGTTTTAAGCATCATGCGGGTATAGGAACCCGCCATCCCGGTAATCGTGAATGCGCCGACAACGGCGGCAGCAAGAAAAATTCCCGCGTAGTGGAGAGGCACCGGGATCTTGCGGAGAGGTCCGTCTTTCTCCCGAGCCACAAAAATAATGTAGTAACGTCTTCGCAATGCCTTCTCCGGATCGGCCCGGAATACTCCTCGTGAGGGCGTTCAATGGTACGCTACCGGCTTGTCGCCTCTTTATTTGCTTTTGTTTGAACCGTAACAGCCGAGCCGTTCCCCGTCAATCCTTCTGCCGGGCGGAGGGTACTAAAGTCACTTCCACGCTCTCCGGCTTCGGGAGCGGCGGAAATGCCGCGTCCATTCGGGCCGTGCGGGTGATTGGATGCCTCACGGACGGAACTGGGGTGACGCAACTCAAATTGCACTCGCCGCATCTGAGCTACCTCGGAAAAGGGATAAACCCGCTGAGTCTCGTCCTCTCCTTCGTTCTATGGTTCGTTTAAGGAGCATGCCGTGCCGCCTGCAACCTCTCCTGAACCCACTCCCTGCCGGGTCTACATTGTCGACGACGAATGGCTGATCGCTCAGACTCTTGCGGCCATTCTGAGCAAAGAGGGATTTCATGCCCAGGCGTTCCATAATCCGGACCAGGTTCTCGTTCGATCGATGGAACATCCCCCCGATATCCTGATCACCGACGTGATGATGCCGGGCATGACCGGCATCGAGCTCGCAATCGCGCTCCGGCGGGCTGGGCACGACGGTCGCATCCTCTTGTTCTCCGGCCAGTCTGGGGCGCTGGATCTGTTGTGCGACGCCCGTCGCCGCGGGTACGATTTCGAACTGCTGGAAAAGCCACTGCATCCTCTGCAGCTGCTTCTGCGGCTGAGAAACATGCGGAAAGCTGGAACAGGGCCCCGGGCGCGCGGGGCTGCAACAGTTACCCCGCCGGACGCGAACGGATCCTGTCCCGCGGCGTAGCTCAAATCTCGAGCCAGCTCCATACCTTTCCGCCCTGCCGCATCCCGTCCCTGCTGGATGGTATCCTTGCCACTTCTATGCGACTGAATGCGCTTTTGCTCCGCAGCACCCTGGTTGGCGCGCTGGGCGGCCTTCTTTTCGGCTTTGACACGGCGGTGATCGCCGGCACAACGGGCCAGCTGACGCAGGTCTTCCATCTCAGTTCAGGCGCCCTGGGACTCACGGTGTCCATCGCCTTGTGGGGCACCGTGGTGGGAGCCATCGCGGCCGGGCCACTGGGACAGAAAACAGGCGGCCGCGAAGCACTGCGCATCATGGCCCTGCTCTATCTGATCTCGGCCGTGGGGTGCGCGTTGGCGTGGAGCTGGCCGACCCTGCTGGCCTTTCGGCTGATCGGCGGCCTGGGTATTGGTGGATCCTCGGTGCTCGGCCCAGTTTACCTCGCGGAATTGGCGCCTGCCCGGTTGCGCGGACGGCTGGTTGGACTGTTTCAGATCAATATCGTTGCCGGCATTCTGTTGGCCTACGCCTCGAACTATGCAGTCGCCAGGCTGATTGATGGCGGCGCGGCGTGGCGCTGGCAATTCGGCGTTGCGGCGATTCCGGCTTTTCTTTTTCTGGTCTTCCTCTTCGGCATCCCGCGCAGTTCTCGCTGGCTGGTGACGCAGAACCGGATTGAAGAAGCCCGGCAGGTGCTGGAACTGATGGGAACGCCGAACAGTGAGGCAGAGCTGAAGGAAATTGTGGACTCGATCCACCTCGAGCGGTCGCAGCGATCGGAACCACTTTTCCGCAGAAAGTACCGGTTGCCGATTTTCCTTGCGGCCAGCATCGGCATGTTCAATCAGCTCTCCGGAATCAATGCCATTCTCTATTACGCGAATGACATCTTTCGGTTCGGCGGCTTCAGCAGTCTCTCCGCGGATAAACAGGCGGTGTTGCTGGGCGCGATGAATTTCGCGGCGACGCTGCTGGCCATGTCCGTGATTGACAAACTGGGGCGCAAATCGCTGCTGCTAATCGGTTCCGTGGGTACAGCGGCGGCGCTGGCGGGTGTAGCCGCGATCTTCCACACACGCAGCCATCAGGCTGACCTGGTCTGGCTGCTGGTGGGGTTCATCTTCTTCTTTTCGATTTCGCAGGGAGCGGTGATTTGGGTGTACATCAGCGAGGTCTTTCCGACCCGCGTGCGCTCGAAGGGGCAGAGCCTGGGCAGTTCGTCACACTGGATCATGAATGCGCTGATCTCGGGGTTTTTCCCGTGGGTCGCGGCGCACTCCGCGGCTACCCCATTTGTGTTCTTCTCCGGGATGATGGTCCTGCAGTTCTTTGTGGTGCTGATGATCTATCCGGAGACCAAAGGCGCCAGCCTCGAACAGTTGCAGCATCGGCTGGCGAACGACTGAACGAGCGCTAACGGCAGGCGAATCCCGCCACGAGCGCAGCCAGCAGAGTGGACAGCGCGTTCACGGCGTCGTTATTGAGCCAGCCGCGGCGCTCCGGGATCGCTCCGAGAAGGCTGTCGAAGAACAGGCCTGCAAGGGCGGCGCCGAGCGCGATCAAAGCCACAGTATGGGGGAGCATGAGCGCCGCCTGGCCGACGGCGACGACGACCGCGGCAGCCAGGCAGCCGGCGAGGGTACCCACCACCGTGATCGCACCGTCGGTTCCAGGAGAAACACGCTGGAACGTTGTGAGCAGGCGCGGCTCACCGCCCAGCACCTGGCCAAGCTCGGAGGATACGGTATCGGCGGCGGCCTCAGCCATGGCAGCCAGCATGGCTGCGAGCGCCGCGCGATCATCGCGCACCGCGGAACCGAATCCAAATGCGCTGGCGAACGGAAGTCCGGCGAGGGCGGCAACGCCAAGATTCGCTGCGACCTGTGAAGCTCTGCGGCCATGCCTGTCTTCGGCGATGCCGAGCGTTTCCTTTCGACGCCTGCCGCATCGGGTGGCGCCAAAGGTGAGCACGACCAAAGCCAGCAGCGGCCAGAGCGCGGTGTGCCAGCCAGGTGTGCGCAGGTACAGCGCAGCGGCAAAAATTCCTCCGGTGAGCGCGCCGCCCAGGGTGGCCGCACGTAAACGCCAGACCAGCGTTGCAAAGACAACACTGATTGCCGCATCGATCCACCCGATGCGGCTGTGCGTCTGCCAGGCGTCGGCTGCAGCCAGGGTGACCCATGTCGCAGTCACCGGCACAAGGGCCAACAGCACCGTCTGCGACTGCCATCGCAGCGCGGCAGGCCCTGCGCGCCCATATTCTCTGGTCAGGCTCATAGGATGTTTCAACCACAGGCGCAAAGTTCGCCTGGTACAGTACAATCATCTTTCTACCAGTACAAACGGAAACCCGCGCCACACAGGGCGCCGGGCTCAGGAGTCAGGTACTTGCGAGTGCGTAGCATGGCATGGCTGGATCGCTTTCTGGGCGAATGCAGCCAGAAGTTGTTTCGGTCCCGGCAAAGGGCCGGCAGGGTGGCTTCTCTTCCGGCAGCGATTCTGGCCGGCGTTTGCGCAACGGTTTTAGGCCTGGCCGCTGGATGCGGGAATCAGTATCGCCCCGTCGTCACCCCCATCAATCCAACTGGACCAGCGGGGCAGCCGACGGCGTACGTCACTGTATTTTCGCAGCCCGGGATAGCGGGAATTGTCGGGACATGTCCCGCAGGCGGCAGCGCTGCGTACACCATACCAAGCGTGATCACTCTTGTGGACTTTTCCGGGGATTCGATTGTGGACCAGGCGGAAGGCGGCTACGGACCACTGACATTCTCGCTGGAGTCGAGCGGCGCTCAGGTTTTCTCGCCGAACTGCGATGGGACCGTCACGACATCGAATAACAGCGCTGGGGCGATCCTGACCAAGAACATCCAGACCAGCACGCTGCTGGCGGGAGCGGATCCGACGAATACCCTGGTGGATAAGAGCGTCCTGTACGTAACCGAGACAGGGAAAACGACGGGGTGTCCGGCGACCAATTGCGTGGGCCAATTCACAGCCGGCGCAGGCGGCACGCAGGCACTCAAGCAGGAAATCCCGGTGGCTCCCTCACTGGAGAATCTGGTGGGGAACGGATCCAGCATCCGGATTTACGCAATCAGCCAGGGCAATTCAGGTACGGGCGCGCAACCAGTGTGGGGAGACTGCGACAATCCTTCCTCAGTGACAGCGCTCGGTGAAGCCGATGCGATCGAGACCGCCACCAACACGATCTCGGCCCAGCTACCGTTGGGCGTATGCCCGGTATACGGCTACATGTCTCCGGATAGTCAGCGGACGTTCATCATGAACCGCGGCGGCACGCCAGGCGTATCAGCCGGGACGGTGACAGTCATCAACTCACAGCTGAATGCAATTGACAGCCTGCACCCAACCATTGCTGTGGGTGCCGGCCCAGTTTATGCCGACTACTATCGCGACGGGCAGATTCTGGTTACAGCTAATTACGATTCCAACTCGATCAGTATCATCGACGTAAGCCTGGACGTTTATGGCAACGACAGCTCCACCTTCGGGACCGTCCTGGCGACTGTAAATCTGGCAAATGGACCCGGATGCCCCACCGGGACGGACACGATGTGCATGCATCCAGTGGAGGTTTCTGTACTGCAGGATGGCAGCCGGGTGTACGTTGCCAATCAGGGTGACCCTTCGGCGGGCACCGATCCCACCACCGGCTTGCCTGTCGTGCCAGGCAGCGTTTCGGTCGTCAATTTGCAAAACTACACCATTGAAAAGACGATCCCGCTCACCGCGAACCCCCACGCGATCGGATCCATCTACAACTACCCCTACGGGAAGGTGTACGTGGCTTCGCAGAACAGCCCGTATCTAACCGTCATACGGACCGACACGGATACGATATCGGCGACGCCGGAAATGCAGGGCAACATTGTCGATATGCGGGTGAACGCGCAGTACCCGGAACAATCAACGACCGGCAGCGGAAACGAGCAGACGGAAAGCCGTTCGGTTGGTTCGGGCGCCCCGTAGCGCGGGGGCAGACGGGCTCAATCGGCGACTTCCCTGCCCCGGCAGTATGGGCTTTACGACATTCAAACCAAGTCGTAAAGCCGGGCTTTCTGACTCGGGTCCGCCCTCAGATCCTTCCCTCCATCAGCGATTCCG
>JASHNS010000049.1 GCA_030041515.1 Acidobacteriaceae bacterium
CAAGGGGTGATCGCCATGTCTGCATTGTTGCTGTAGATTGTCGGGGCGGAATCTGCCCCGACGAACGGCAGCTCGGCCACGTTCACTATCTTGTTTTCCATGGTCTAAGCATCATAGACCCGTCTGCTTGAGTGCGTCTGTAACAAATTTGGGGGCAGGCGAAAAGCTGTTCTACTTGCCCTGAAGGGATAATTGCCGCGAATCCGGTCCGGAAATACTTCTCTTCGATAAAACCCAGATCTCTCGCGTCTTCGCTCAGATTCCTGTCAGTGCAGTTTCTGCCCCGCCATCAGTTGCGCAAATTCCTGCGTCTTGCGCAGCTGCACGAATACGCTGTCCTGCATAATCTGCTGCTTGTTGTCGAAGCCCTCGTTCAGCGCCCGTGTCAGATATTCGATCGCCTGCTTCTGCATACCCGCCTCGGCAAAAAGCTCCGCCAGGCAATAATCCTCGTGCGCCCGGTACGAAAGGCTTGTGTTCGCCGCCACGTTCGCCAGCGAATCGGGCTCGTCGAACACCGTCGGGTCCAGTTCGAAAGCCCGGTGGTACGCTTCAAACCCCTGCCGGAACTTTCCCCGCGCAAAATATGCGGTCCCCAGGTTCGCCGCGATCACCGCTGACTTCGGCATCAGCCGCAGCGCGTCCCGGTACAGGCGAATCGCCTTCTTGTAGTCACGGTTCGCAAAGTACGTTGCTCCCAGATTGTTCAGCGCCTCCGGATAATTCGGCCGGATCAGCAGCGCCCGCTGGTAATCGTGCCTCGCCTCCCCGATCGCGTTCATATGATGCCAGGCCACGCCCATCTTGTCCCATACTTCCGCGCTGCGCGGCGCATCCCGATAGGCTTCGATCGCCTGCACGTATTCCCCGCGCGCCAGATAGATATCGCCCCGCTCCTCCGCCGACAGCCGTGTCATCGCAGGTGTGGAGAGCGAATTCGAGCTCTGCAGCAGCGAGCTTTCCGCTCGGCACTTCCCTCCAGATCCGGGAATCAGAAGAAGCGCTGCAAGGGACAATGTGCCGGTCACGGCCGGCCGCCACAGCTTCATGGGGAACCTCCCGCCGAACTCCGTACACAGAGAGTCTTCGCCTTTTCACCGGCAGCCATCCATAGCCACTGTCCGGCCCCATCCCCATAGCCACTTCCGGCACAGCAGAATCGGCGCCCACCGCCTCGAGCGCGCCGCCAACTACCCACTGCCTCCTGTCTACTGTCTCCCGACCACCGTCTTCAGCCGCTTCACCGCCTCCCGCATCTGTTCCTCGGGCGTATTCGCAAATCCAAGAATCAGCCCCTGCCGCGCCGGGCTCTCCGCATAGCAGGGCGACAGCGGCCACAGCCACAGGTGCTCCGCCGCCGCCCGCGTGCAGATCTCCGTGTCGCGGCAGCCTTGCGGCAGTGTCACCGTCAGATGCATCCCCGCCTCTGCCCCATGGATTTCCAGCTCCTCGCCGAACTCCGCCCGCAGATTCTCCACCAGTGCCGTTCGCCGCGCCTTATACAGATTCCTCATTCGCCGGATGTGCCGCGCAAAATGCCCCGCCTTCATAAAATCCGTCAGCACCTCCTGGTACAGATACGACGGGAAGATATCCATCGCAAACCGCACGCTCAAAAAGCGCTCCATCAGGTCCGGAGGAATGACCATGTACCCGAGCCGCAGGGAAGGGAACAGCACTTTGCTGAAGGTCCCGATATAGATGACGCGCTGCTCTCCATCCAGCCCTTGCAGCGACGGGATGGGCATGCTCTCGTACCGGTATTCGCTGTCGTAATCGTCTTCCACGATCCACGCTCCGGCCCGTCGCGCCCACTCCAGCAACTGGAATCGCCGCGATGCGCTCATCGTCACGCCCAGCGCGTAGTGGTGCGACGGAGTTACAAACGCAGCCCGCGCATCGACCCCCAGGCGAATTCCCGCAGCCACATCCAAACCCGCATCGTCGACAGGAACCGGCACGGACCGGCACCCTGCGCCCGTCAAAATAGCCCGCGCCAGCGGATAACACGGCTCTTCCACCCACGCCGCATCGCCCTCATCCAGCAGCACCCGCGTCGCAATATCCAGCGCCTGCTGCGATCCGGAAACAACCATAATCTGGCTCGGCTCGCAGCGCACCGCCCGCGACGCCCGCAGATACGTGCAGATCGCCTCCCGAAAAGGCTCCAGCCCCATCGGATCGATGCGGTGCAGCGCATGAGCGCGCGGCGACCGGCTGTGGCGCGCCGTCAGCCTCGACCAGATTTCGAAAGGGAACTGGTCCAGCGCCGGCTGGTGCACCCCAAATGCGCCCCACCCATGTCTCCACGGCACGGCGCGAAACGCCGGGTACCGTCCCGCCCGTCGTGACACCGATCGCCGTGCCCCGGAATCCCTGGCGCTCGCCTTTGCCTCGCCCGTCGCTGCCGGAAACGAAGCCGCCACGAACGTCCCGGCCCCCACGCGGCTCCGGAAGAATCCCTCAGCGTGCAGTTGCGAATACGCATCCAGCACCGGAAAACGCGAGATCGCCAGCTCCGCCGCCAGCGTTCTGCTCGATGGCACCTGCTGGCCCGCCCTCAAATCCCCGCGCAGGATCGCGTCCCGGAAGCCCGCATACACCTGGCGGTGCAGCGGCTCGCTCGACTCCCGGTCGATCGCAATCACAGGCAGGATCCCGCGCGAAACTTCGCCCATGCCTCGGCATCCTAGTGGCCATGCGCAATGGAGTGCAAGTGCCGCATTCGGGATGCCGCCGGACCTGCCCCGCTTCGTGTGCCGGCAAGTCAACAGACCCGTCCCCAGGCCAGCCGCGACCATTCGGGACTGCTCGCTGACAAGGGTGCCCCACCCTTGTCGCCGCAGTCTGGCGACAGGGTGGGTTCGGATCACTGACTACGGTCTGGGCTCTATCGGTTACGGTCTACGGTTTACGGTCTCCTGTCTCCCGTTACGCCGCTTTCGCTTCTACATTAATCGTCTCCGCGCAGTGGTTCAGCTTCGCGTCCGCAGCCTTTTCCTCTTTCAGCGTCTCCTCCAGCAGCCGCACTACCTCCGGCTCCCGCAGCAGATTGGCAAACGTCCGCGCCGACCCATACGCCGCGATCTCGTAGTGCTCCACCCGCTGCGCGTCCGCGATGATGCCGGCGTCCAGCGTCTCCTTGTCCCCGCCGTCCGACAGGCGTTCGTCGGTCTCTTCGATCAGGCCCTTCATCCCGTTGCAGGTCTTGCCCTTCGGGCTCTCGTCCAGCCGCTGGAAAATCTGCTCCAGCCGCTTCACATGGTTCTCGGTTTCCTTCAGGTGGTTCTGGATCGCTTCCTTTAGTTGGCTGTCGTGCACGTGCTTCGCCACTTTCGGAAGCGCCTTGGTCAGCTGCGTCTCCGCCGAATACAGATCCCGCAGCTCATCGACCAGCAACTCTCTCAGATTGTGAACCTTCATCGCGATTCTCCAGCTTGAATTGAATGGGGAAGACCCCTGCAAGTGCAGGCGCAGTCGTTCACCGCCATAGAGGAGTTCCACTCACTTGAGATGCCCTCCACCCAGCCACGCGTGGTCTCACTCATCAGGGTGCCGCGCCAGCGGCACGACGGTAGAAGCCCCGGCCTTCAGGCCGGGGAAAAGCGCTGTGCAGAAATCCAGCCTTCAGGCACCGGACGCTTTGCGCCAGCCCGCCCCGTCAGCCAAATTTCTGCACTCTTCACGCGCTGTCATCCTGAGCGAACGGGACCCCGAACGGACCAGGGGCCCTAAAGAGCGATTTTGCTCTTTGGGGTAGGTTCGGGGGTGGTGAGCGAAGGATCTGCGGTTGCCTGTTTGCCCTTCTCCCCTCCGAAAAGTCCAGGAAGCCGGCGGTACGTCCAGAATGGGTCAATGAGCGGTTTGCCCTGTTCTCGCCATTCCGGAATCACCGCCATGGATCACTCAACACTCGCCGACTTATCGGTATCGTGCGATTCCACCCAGGCGAAAGGGCCGCAGACAAGGTTCCCCGGATGGAGCATGGCTATAATCGTGGACTCGGGATCGGAAGGGGAAGAGCATGACACAGGAGAATGCCTCGGTCGTCCGTGGCTTTGTGCGCGAAGTGATCACAAATGGAAACATCGAAGCGGCAGCGCGCTATGTCTGGGAAGATGTGGTTGAGCAGGTTCCGCTGCCTGGCCAGGGTCCCGGACTTGAGGGTCTGAAAGATATCCTTCGCGCTATGCGTTCCGGTTTTCCGGATATCGTTTTTTCCATTCAGGAGCAAGTCGCGGAACACGATAAAGTGGCCAGCCGCTTTGAATGGACCGGCACCCACAAAGGTGAATTTCTCGGCATTCCCGCAACAGGAAGGCCCGTGCGCGTCTGGGGAATTGTCATTGATCGCCTGGAGGGTGGCCGGATTAAGGACACTCGCATCATTATGGATACTTTTGGCATGATGGCACAGCTCGGCGTTTTGCCTTCTCCGCCCACACCCTGATGCATAAGTCCTCATAAACGCCCTTGTCGCCAGCGATCGGTCCTGGTCGTCCTCGGTCCGCGCATCATCGCCCAATCGCTCATCGAGCCGGATGATGCCGTTCTGCCGGCAACCGGGAATCAGCGCGGCAGCTCTTCCACCCGCAGATGCTCTCCCTCCCCCAGATATCCCTTGCGCCGGAACCAATCCTCCATCGCCGGCGCCAGCCGCTCCAGCGGCACGCGGAATCCAGCTTCCAGCAAACCATCACTCACAGGCAGCGTGTCGTCGAAGACCGCATCGTTGGTGAAATTCCGCATGGCGAAGTTATCGATCCACGCCATCGGACACGGGTGTGCCTTCCCCAGGGCATCCACCCGCTCCACGCGCAATTGCCGTACAAACATGATTCCAACGCTATCGCGTCGCTCGCTTCCGGGGCAATCCGCGATTTACAGCACCAGCCAGAACGCCGCTGCGCCCAGCACCGCGCAGCCCACCGTCAGCCACGCCACATAGTCGCCCGGATGCCCGCTCTGCAGTTCCCGCACCGGCTTCATCGATCCCTCCAGATGCGAAGGCCACCGCAGCATCCGCGGCACCCGCAGATGCAGCACGGCCCACAACGAGATCGCCACCGCCGCCAGCGCGCGCAACCCCGCCGCCAGCCATCCATGCGCCAGCCAACCATGCGCCTCCGCCGCCGGAATCACCGTCGCGCCCGCATACACCATATGCGCGTAGCCGCGGAAATTCATAAACGACGCCGCGGCCGATCCTGCCACCTGCGTCATCCCCTTCCAGAACGCCAGCGCGATGCAGCCTCCGATGCAGACCACAGCAGGGACGTACTGCACCGGATTCACCCTCCAGCCCGCATCCGTCGTCTCCGGCTTCTCATCCACCCGCGCCGCGCGATCCACCGGGCCCGCATCGCCCAGCCCGGCAAACACGCGGAATCCCACCCGCAGAACCGCCGCTCCCGTCAGCGCTCCCGCAATAAAGAAGATCCCCTCCGCCCACGGCGCAACGTCGGTCACATGCGATTCGCCCACCGCCAGCGCAAATCCAGGCGCAGCCGCCAAACCCAGCCCGCCCAGGAACCACAGCGGCGCCGTCCCGCGCAGCGCTCGCCCTCTCCCGAACAGCGCGGGCTCGCTCATCGTCTCAAACCGATGCAGCAGAATCCCCGCGCAAAGAAACAATCCCGCCTTCACCAGCCCGTGCGCCACCACATACACGAACAACCCCGCCAGCGCCGCCTTCGTCCACAAACCGAACGCCAGCGTCATCAGTCCCGTATGGCTGATCGTCGAGAAGGCCAGCAGCCGCTTCAGGTGATGCTCCGCGAAGCACATCATCGCGCCCCACACCGCCGTCACCGCGCCGGTTACGACAAACAGCCACGGAATCTTCGTTCCCGCAAAACACCCCTGGAAGACCGTCGCGTAGATCCGCATCGCTCCAAACAGCCCAAGCTGCACCATGATCCCGGAAAACAGCACGCACACCGAGGTCGGCGACACCGCATGCGCATCCGGCAGCCAGAAGTGAAAGGGCACCTCTGCCGCTTTCACCAGAAACCCCGTCGTCAGAAACACAAACGCCGCCAGCACCAGCCGGTCGTGCCGCCCCGCCAGAGCCAGCCCGATCTGCGCCAGGTTCAGCGCCCCCGTCGCCGAATAGAGCAGCGCAATGCCCGTCAGCATCAGGAACGCCGCCACGCTGTTCGTCACCGCAAAGTTGAACGCCCCCGCCAGCGGCGCCGGCTCCCGCGTCTTCAGCCCGCACAGCGCAAACGCCGCCGTGCTCATCAGTTCGAAGAAGACGAATATGTTGAACAGGTCGCCGCTCACCGCAAACCCGCTCATCGCCGCCAGAAACACCAGCATCAGCGGGTGATAGTGGCCGCCCGCCCCCTCCATGTGTTTCCACGAGTAGATCAGCGCCAGCGTCGTCAGCAGCGCAGCCAGGGCTGCCAGCCCGCAGCCGTAACCGTCCATCGTGAACCCGATCCCCAGCGCCATCCGCCCGCGCGGGAACCATCCGCCGAACCAGTACACCTCGGTCCGCTCGAGCGCGTGCGCCAGCCACCAGCACGACAGCCCCAGATTCCCGCCCGCCGTCAGCACCGCCAGCAAATCGGCAATCCAGCGCGGAATCAGCCTGCGCAGCGCCCCCAGCAGCGCCGCAACAATCAGAGGAACAGAGACCAGCAGTGCCGGTGACGGCATCTTCGATCAGCCTCGCAGAAACCGCAGGTCGTCCGGGCTCGTCGTGCCGCCCTTCTCGTACGCTTTCACCACCATCGCCAGCAGCAGAGCCACCACCGTCGTCTCCACCACCACATCCGTCAGCATCAGCGCCTGCACAATCGGATCCACCACTCTCGCCCCCGTGTGCAGCCCGGCGAACACCGGCGCATATCCGCCCCTGCGAAATCCAATCGCCAGCAGCAGCACATACGTCGAGCTCTGCACCACCGTCAGGCTGATCACCATGTGCACCAGATGCTTGCTGCGCACAATCCCGTACAACCCGCACAGCAGAATCCACGCAGCGACGAAGTACGGATAGTCCGCCGGAAATTTCATGGCTCCTCATTCTTTTTCTGCGAAAGGATCTCGCGCAGGTATTCGAAGATGATCAGCGTGAACCCGGCGGCAACCTCCACTCCAACGCACGCGCTGATCGCCGCAATCGTTCCCGAAGAGAACACATCGCCCGTCGTCCCCAGCGGGATCACATTCGTCAGGAACGCCGCTCCCATCGCCAGCGCCGCCATGCCGATCAGCGCGTACCCCGCCGCCCCCGCGCCTTCCAGGAACTCCACCAGCGGATGCGAGACAATCCTCTGGAACGCCTCCGTGTTCTCCGCGATGTACAGCAGCATCGGCGCCGCCGCCAGAATCACCCCGCCCTGGAACCCGCCGCCCGGCGTCAGTTGCCCGTGCGTGGCCATATAGATCCCGAAGATGACGGCGAAGCCGAAGATCGCCGTCGTAAACATCTGCACCGTCTCGCTCAGCGCCGCGCGATCCCGAAACGACGCTGGATTGCCGCCCTTCTCGTCCCGCTTCCCGCCCGAATCCTGTTTTTCCGGACGCAGCAGCAGCATCACGCCCGTCACCGCGCTGAACAGGATGAACTCCTCGCCCAGCGTGTCGAATCCCCGATAGTCATAAGTCACCGCATTCACGGTATCGGTCGTGTGCCGCTCGTACACCGCCAGTTGCGCGATGGCATCGCCATACGGACCGCGATATTGTCCCCACGGCGGCAGGTTGCGCGCCCCCGCGCAATACACAAACCCCATCCCCAGCGCCCCCACCGCAAACAGCCACAGCCGATGGCTCCGCTTCACGACGGTTCCTTCTCTTTCCGCCGCCTCGCTTCCCGGTGCTTCATCCGCGTAATCGCCAGCATCACCATCAGCGGCAGCGCAATCGCCCCCACCGTGATCTGCGCCAGCGCCACGTCCGGCGCGCGAAACACAAAGAACATCAGCGCCAGCAGCAATCCATAAAAGCTCAGCGCCATCGTCTGGCACGTCACGTCATCGGTGCGCACCAGCGCCAGCGCGCTTACCGCGATCAGCGCCAGCAGCCCCACTCCCAGCACCGCGGTCATCGCGGCATTCCTTTCAGAAACTCGATCTCCTTGTCCTCCGCCAGTGGCTCCCAGTGGCCCTTCTCCCGCTGGCGGAACGCCCGCGCCGCCGCATGCGTCCCCACTGAGTTCGACGCCGTCAGGATCGCCAGGATGATCCCGCATTTCCACGTCGCCTGCGTCCAGCCCGTCTCCACAAACACCGCAATCGTCAGAGCCCCCATCCCTAAAATCGCCGGCACCCCCAGATAGTGCAGCGCCTGGTAGGCGTCCTTCATCCGGACCATCCCCAGCGCCCCCGCCCAGCACGACAGCGCCGTGACTGCCAGCAGCCCGTCCACTGCAATCGAGTGCGCACTCACAGGTGCTTCTCCAGGAATCGCGCAAACACCAGCCCCGCTCCAAACGTCAGCAGCGCCAGCGTCAGCGGCATATCCACGAAAGGCAGCCGCTGCCTCGCCATCAGCAGCAGTACCAGCAGGATTGTGAGGATGATCCCCGTCATCTCCAGCCCCACCAGCCGCCGCTCAGCGCTTCCGCGCAGGCACGCCCACGCGCAGGGAACCAACGACGCGCTGGTCACCGTCGCTGTCAGCATCCACACATTCACGATTCGGCTCCTGCTCCCAGCCGTTGGGTCATCTCCGAGACCGGTGCCGCTTCGAGCTGATGAAACAGCATCTGCCCCTGCTCCCGGTCGATGCCCACCACCACGCAGTTCGGCGAAACCGTTGCATACGCCACGGCCAGGGTGCGTCTCGCCACATCCCGCGGACTCTGCGAATTCGCCCGCCACGGCGCGGAACGAAACAGCGAAGGCGCTCTCCATCCTGCAAAATCGCGCGCCAGAACCCACAGCACCACGACCAGGTCTTTCGCAACGTACCCTGGCAGTCGCCAGACCTCCAGCACGTTCCTGACAGACGGCCGAAACCGGATCGGCACCTTGCGAATCGCGTAAAACGAGAACCACGTCGCGAGCAGCGCCGACGCTGTGCCCAGCAGCATCTCGTGCGCTGCTCGAGTCGCCACGCACGCGATCCAGAACAACATCAGTGCGACCCAGAGCACGGCGAACTGCGCGCCTCGGCGCCTCGGCTCCTTCATGCGCCGTTGGAAGGGGCTGCCTTTCCTGTGGGATGCCTCAGAGGAACGATCGCCTGGCATCCGGCGCCGGGCGCCGGGTGCCTCACCCTTGTCGCCCGCAGTTGGCGACAGGGCGGGTTCTGCTCACGGATCACTCATCTCGGGCAGGTTCTGATCGCGAATCACTCAATCTCGGGTGCCCCACCCTTGTCGTCCCGGATTTGGACGACAGGGTGGGGACGCGCTGCGCTTTCAGAACCCGTGCCGGTGCAGCACGAATACCACCGCTGACGCAAACAGGCAGTAGACGCCGAAGTAGTACCACCGCCCGCGTTCCAGCCACGCGCTCAGCCATTTCAGCGCCAGCAGCCCGGCAAAAAACGCGAACACCATCCCCAGCACGCTCGGCATCGCCGCCGCCGCAAACCCGCTGTGATCCGCATGACGCAGCCGCAGCACCTCGCGCACTACCACCGGCGGCGTCAGAATCACCGCCAGCGCAAAGCTGAAGGCCTCCGCCCGCCGTTTGGCGACGCCCACCATCGTCCCCACCGAAATCGTTGCCCCTGACCGCGAGAATCCGCGGAACGGCAGGCACAGCCCCTGCACCGCCCCGATCCATCCCGCCTGCCGGCCGTCGATCTCCTGCGACTCCTGCTCCGGCGGCGTTCGATTCTCCATCACCCCCGCGATGATGATCAGCACCCCCGCCGCCAGCAGCGCCGGCCAGATGATCCCCAAATGGCTGAACAGGTCCTCGACCTGCGCGTGCGGCACGTTCTTCAGGTAGGTCTTTTCAATTACCTTCGCGATCCCCTCGCCGATGATGCCCGTCAGCACCGTCGCCAGAATCGCCAGCCACGCAAACCGCCTGAACTCTTCCCCGCTCGAGAAAAACGTCTCCCGCCACTGCTTCCAGAAGTAAACAATCACGGCGAACATCGTGCCCGTGTGCAGCATCACCAGCAGCAGCGTCATCGCCGGCGACGACGGGTTCAGCCCCATCAGCTTTTCCGTCACCACCACGTGCGCGGAGCTGGAGACAGGCAACAGTTCGGCCAGGCCCTGGACGATCGCCAGGAGGATCACTTTGTAAAGGGGCATGACGCGATTCTACCGGCTCCTCTTCGTCCCGCCTGGCGACGAGGCCCTGTTCTCTGAAGCCCGGCCGCCCACCGCCTTCGCCGCCACCGCACTCCCCGCCGCGCTCTGCTCTGCCTCCAGCGCCTTCAGGTGTTCCTGCGCCAGAACCCACGTGTCCACCGGATTGATCGGACCCGTCGGCTTCTCCACTCTCTGGAACGCCGCTATCGCCGCCTTTGTCGCGCCGAACTGCTCGTAAATCGCCCCAAACGCGTACCACATCTCGGAATTCGGCTCGCCCAGATCGGCTGCCGACATCGCCTCCAGCAGCGCCTGCCGCGCTTCCGTCGTCTTTCCCCGCGCCGCGTACACGCAGGCCAGCGTATGCAGGCTCGCGAACTCCTGGTTGTTCGTCAGCGTCGTCGCCTGCTGTGCCGCCTGCAGCGCGCTGTCGCTCACCTGCTTCTCGAACAGCGCATTCCACGCGTAGTTGTTGTAATCCATCGCGTTCGCCTGCACCCCGTTCAGCACCGTCTGCATCGTCTTCGCCGCCCCCGCAAAGTCTCCTTCCGCCTGTTCCGCCTCCACCTTCTCCAGCAGCAGATCGTGGTCGTCCGGATGCTTCGCCAGCCGGCTGTTCACCAGCGCATTCCATCCCGTCCAGTTCCGCGACTGCCGGTCCGCCTCCCCCGCCAGCTGGATCACCGTGTCCGAATCGGGATACGCCCGCAGCAGGGCCTCAATCGCCGGCCGCGCTCGTTCCGGCTCCTGCGCGTACAGCCATCCTTCTGCCGTCAGCAGATGCACCGACGCCGCGTCCGGCTTGTTCGCTCCCGTCTCCGCCGCTGCGCTGCGCTCCAGTTGCGGCAGCATCGCGGAAATATCCGCTCGATACAGCAGCAGGGAAGCGGCCGCCAGCTCGATCGGCGTCGCTCCCTTTGACTCCCCGCTCGTCCACAGCCGCGCGAACAGCGGGCCCGACAACGGATCGTCTCCGCCGCCCCGCTCCACGCTGTCCCGTTTCCAGTCCAGCAGCGATCGCGCCTGCGTCTCGTCTCCACGGTGCAGCAGGTAGAGCGCCTCGTTCCCCACTTCCATCGTGTCCGTCTGGTCCGCAACCACCCGGTATGCACCGTCCTCTTTGGTGACGAAGAAACTCCGCGGCCGCGATCCCGGCTGCACCATCGTCACCCGGTAACCATGCACATCGTCTCCCGTCGAGCTCAGCTTCATCGCCCCCAGCGAAAGATCCACCAGCTCCTGCGGCAGAAGCCCCAGCCGGTTGGCAACCGCGCTCATGCTGCTCGCCGACTCCTCGTTGTCCTTCTCATTCTTCTGCCACTCCGCGGCCGTCGCGTACGCGTGATGCGCCAACAGCCGCTGCAGTTCCGCCTCATTCACGTTGCCTGACAGTCCGTCCACCATCATCTGCCGGACCACGCCCTCCGGGTCCAGCGTTCCCGCCGTCTGCGCAACATAAGGATGCAGGTTCCGGTACAGCTCCACCTGCCGCGCCAGCGCCGGCGCGTCGCTTTGTCCCGCCACGCAGGCTGAAAGTATCTGCGCCGCCTCGGGATACTTTCGCAGCCACGCCAGCTCCTCGCCGGCGTTGCGCAGCGCGTTATCCCGCTGGTCGTTCCCGCCGGATACCTGATTCGCCCGCGCCAGTCCCGCCTGCGCGCCCTCCGTCGCCGTCGTCGCTGCAATGGCCAACCCGTCCCGCGCCGGCGAGTCCGGCAGCGTCGACAGATCCGTCAGCAGTTCCTTGTACCGGTGCGCATACAGCAGGCAAAACAGCAGCCGGTCTTCGTATTGCTCGCCCGCGTTCTGATCCTTCGCCTTCAGCGCCTGGTATTCCTCGATCGCCAGATTCAGATTGTCGATCGATCCATACTGCGTCCCGTTCGCGTCGTATTCATACAGCTCCGCCAGATCCGCCATCGTGTCTGTGTCGTCCGGATCCAGCGCCGCCGCCTTCTTGTACGCGTCTACCGCGCCGTTCAGGTCGAATCCCTTGCCGTGCAGCACCCCGATCAGGTTGTGCTGCAGCACCCAGCCCAGCGTCTTCCACACCACCGGCGATTTCGGATCCATCTGCGTCGCCTGCAGCGCTTCCGCGCGCGCCTCCTCGCCGATGCCCGCATGCAGCAGCACGTAGGCCATCCGTACGTGCTGCACCGCATCCTGCGGATGGCTCGCGATCAGCCCCTGATCCGCCGCCAGCGCCTCGCGGATCTTCTCCTGCGCCAGCAGCTTCGCCCCCGCCTGATCGAACGTGATCAGGATGGCGCCTTCCTTATTCGCCGTCGCAATCGCCTTGCGCAGCGCCAGCGCGTCCGCCACGCTGTATACGTCCTTCCCCGTGTTGAAGCGGAAGTCCGCCGTCACCGCGCCCTTTGCGTCCACGCTGTACGTCCGCGTCAGCGTCGCCGGCCCCATCTGCGTCGTCTCATTCGGCGGCAGCCCGCGCACCGTGAACCCCGCCGGCGGTACCACCTCGTAGCGCCGCTCCGCAATAAACGGAGGCACCTCGTAATCCGCGCTCCGGTCCGCCTCCGCCCTTGCCCGCCGGCTCTGCTCGTCCGCCGTCAGGTTCCTGGTATCCGGGTCGGGATTCGTCGCAAACCAGTCCGGCAGCGCGTTCCAGATGCCTCCGAAGTACACTGCCACCGACGCGTCGCTGATCGCCGTGTCTCCCCGATCCGCTTTCGCCATGTCCAGCGTCAGCAGAAACGGCTTCGACAGGTCTGCTGCATCCCCGTGCTGCACGCTCGTCAGCGCTTTCGCCGCGTACGCCTGCTTTGCGTAGTTTTCCAGCGACATCTGCGCGTTCTGGCTGCTCGTGTCCCCGTAATATCCTCGGTAATTGGCGTCGATATACCCGCTCGTCTGCGAGGTCTCGATCGCGTGCGACGGCCCGTAATCCGCCAGCAGGAACTTCCGCGTCTCCAGCAGTACGCTGTCGTCCGGCACAGCTTTCGGCGTCAGCGTCAGCCCCGTCGTGTCCTTTGCGATAATCAGCGCCTCGCGGTCCTGGTCCCCGTACGGCAGATCCCCCACCTTCGTGTACTCCGCCGTCGCGTCAATCCACAGCGGTCCCTCGCCCGCGCTCGCCGGCACGTACACAATCGCGTGGTCGAACAGGTTCACTCCCGGCAAATCCGGCGCCACGTCCAGCCCCGGACCCGCGTCCAGCAGCGCCATGTCCGCCGGAATCCCCGCCGCCCGCAGCATCGCCACCAGCAGCGACGCCTTGTCCTTGCAGTCGCCGTAGTGCCGCTCCAGAATCTCCGCGCTTGTCTGCGGCTGCAGCCGCGCCTTCCCGAATTCCACCCCCGTGTAGCGCACGTTCTCGTGCAGGCTTGCCACCAGCATCGCAATCAGCGCGTTCCGGTCCCGCGGCGGATTCCCCGGCAGCAGGCTCTTCACCGCCTCCGTCTGGATCTGCGGCGCCGCCAGTTGCCGGTACGCATCCACAATCGCCGCCCACGATTGCCCCGTCGAAAACTCCACCCACGGCACCCGCGGATGATCGCTCGGCAGCTGAATGTCCTCGTTCACCCATCCGTCCAGATGCCCCTGGTCGAACGTCACGCGCCGCACGCCGTTGGCCGTCTCATCCTTCGTCACCAGATCCGGCAGCCACGCGCTCTTGTACTCGAGCGGCGTTCCCGCGGGCACTTCCACCACCATCCGCGAGCGGATCACCGGCTCCATTCGCTGGAAATAATTCCGGTAGGCCCCGCCCGCCGTAAAGTACGGCTCTTTGTCCGTGCAGATCGTCTCCACTTCCACAATCACGCCCGGGCTCAGCGCCGGCAGCGGCGCCTCGTGCATCCGGTCGTCGGAGTACGTCCTGTCCCCCGCGTTCTGTGCTGCCACGTCCGTCACAGTCTTCTGGTCCAGCTCCGTCACGCTTCCGTCCGGCTGGATCACCCGTGCCTCAATCTGCGGCACATTTTGGTAGAACGCTTCCCATTCCACCGAAGCCTGCGACCACCCCTGCACCCCTGCTTCCGTTTCGATCCGGTAGATCATCCGGTGCGTGTTCGTCAGCCGCCCCGCCGTGTCCAGCGAGAAGTCCTCCTCCTCATACAGCACCGTCGTATCCGCGAATTTCTCCGCGGGAATCTTCGCCGCCGCAGCCTGAATCTCCGCCGGCGTCGCGCTGAACGCCGGCCCATCCAGCGGCCACGCCGCAATCTGTGCCCGCATCGCCGGCGCCGCGGCCGCCAGGCAAAAGAGCACTGCAGAAAAACGAAGACCACAGCGGACAACACGGCCGGAAATCATGGGAGAGAACCTGCGATGGAATGAAATTGTGGGTATGGTCGCACGATATCAACCGTATCCGCCCAAATCAATGACATTCCGGAGGCATTCCGGCGTTCCCACGTTCATCCGCCCCGGGGCTTCGCCTTGGTATACTTTGGAGGGTTGACGTCTCAGGACCGCGATGCGGGAGTAGTTCAGTGGCAGAACGTCAGCTTCCCAAGCTGAATGTCGCCGGTTCGATCCCGGTCTCCCGCTCCACGCTGCGCGCTCCGGGTTGCTCGCACGTGGCCTCCTGAATCATCCCCTCGCGGAGAGGTGGCAGAGCCCGGTTGAATGCACCTGACTCGAAATCAGGCATAGTCGAAAGGCTATCGGGGGTTCGAATCCCTCCCTCTCCGCCATACCCCATTGAATCAGCAGCGTAGAACCCCTCTTCCGTCTTGTCTTACGTTTTGTCGCGCATAGCTGGCTCCCGCTGGCGCTCGCAGGCTTGTTCCGGATCGCGGCCAGCTTGTCCCCACAACGCTTCCATCGAAAACCGATCGGGGAGCACCTGGTTGGCAAATGTAAAAGTAAGCCTCTGCCAGTCCATCAAAAATTACGGGAAGTGGACATTCCGCCGAAGCCCGTCCTTCCGTATTCGGACGAGGCACTAGCCGCCATGGGCTGATCAGCTTGCGGCCGAGCATGCTCGCATCGCTGCGGATTGACGCATATCCTCGACGGCTGCAATTCCGCGCCCGCTATCGGCTTGTTGGTTCATTCCATATTGCGGAGTCGCCTTCTATAGAAAGCTGGATACTCAGCCTGGCCATATCCACTCGTCGACGCTCGGCAGTCGTTCGCCGCACCAGGACAGCCATGCGTCGCACGCGATATTGGGCCGACAATTGCACATCTGTGGCATACGGCAGCCAATTTTCTGTTCAAGGCCTGTCGGCTGTGAAGGCACGCAGGTCCATCCTTCACGGAGGCCAGTGATGGAGAAGCGTTCGCGCGCGGGCACACGCAGCCAACACAGAATACCCGCTTCATCCCGACTCGATCGACGAATGTGTATCTGCTGAACCCGTGCGCCTGCACATCATGCTAACCACGTCAGTCGCGACCAACATAGAGATACAGCCGCTCAAGGAGTCTCAATGACACGGAAAGTTAGAACCATAGAAGAGACGAAACAATCGGTGTCAGCACGCACCCTCCTGCGACTCGCAGCCGCGGTGTCGCTTATTACATTCCTCTATGTCGCGTGCCTACCGATGTTTTCACAAACCTCGACAACCGGCTCAATCAATGGCACCGTGACGGACTCCACAGGTGCCGTCGTTCCTGGCGCAGCAATAACCATCAACGATGAGGCTACCGGTACGACAATGAAACTGACCTCGAATGCGCAGGGGCGATTCGTGGCGCCGTTTCTCAAGCCACACACATTCCGTGTGTCTGCGAGCGCTCCCGGCTTCAAGTCAGTCACATTAACGGTTCAGGTTCTGACCGCTCAGGAGTCCGCAATCCATGTAATTCTAAGTCCGGCTGCGAGCAACATCACCGTGCGGGTAACGGCGAACAACGCGCAGCTCATCGATACACAAACATCCAACACGACAACCACTTTCACGACACAGCAATTTCAGAATCTTCCCGCCCCGGGAGGCGATATCACCACCATCGCGTACACAGTCCCTGGAGTGGTCGTGGGCGCTGGAACGCAGGGCTTCGGGGCCATTGTTTCTGATGGCCTTCCCGGCCTGTCCGATCTGGTCACCATCAATGGAGCCGATTACAACATTTCCCTCTACGGCGGCCTGAACTATTCCGGTTCCTCAAACCTGACAATTGGCCAGCAGGAGATCGCGCAGGCTGCCGTCGTGCAGAATGGATATAGTGTGGAATACGGGCGGCAGGCGGGCGTGATCGAAACCTATGTCACCAAGTCCGGATCCAACAGAATACATGGCCTCTTCCAATGGCAGTACAACAGCGACGGGTTCAACGCAAATGACTTCTTCAATAACCTTTCAGGGGTGCCACGATCCAAGGCTGTATCGAACCAGTATGCCGCCCAGATAGGCGGTCCAATCAGGCATGATAAGCTCTTTTTCTTCGCGGATACTGAAGGAATACGTTACGTTCAGCCAAGTACAGGATTTGTGAATCTCCCTTCATCCGCACTCCAGGCCAGTGTCCTGGCCAATCCAAACATTACGGCAGACAGCAAATCACTCTACCGGACCATGTTCGCCTCGACGAATGCTTCCCCGGCATACAAGACGGCGATCCCTGTGGTGAGCGGTAGCGGGCCGCAGCAGGACGCGTCGGGGACCTACGGATGTGGATCGCTCGCTGGTACGCCGGATTATGCGACCGGGGCGGTGTTAGGCTCTGGTGTCGCCGAAAGCTGTATCGACTCCGCGTTTGTGAACACGGCAGCGTTAAATCGCGAATGGCTTGCAGCGGGTCGAGTGGACTGGAACATCAATGACAGCCACAAGGTATTCTTCCGTGTCACGAGCGATCAGGGGGAACAGCCGACCTTTGTGAGTTTGATCAATCCGGCATGGAACGATGGCAGCATACAGCCAAGCTGGACAGGCCAGATCAATGACACCTACATATTCTCTCAGAATGTCGTCAATCAGTTCATTGCTGCCTCGCTGTACTACAGTGCAGTCTTCAAGCCGTCAAATCTGCAGGCGGCCCTCGTCTCGTCTCCTGCGGAATTCGATGAGGACAGCGATGGTGGCACTAACTCGACTGCCGGAGTGGGTCAGCCAACCTTCTTCACGGCGAATACGACCCTCGGCTCACCCTGGATCGATTTCCCGGGCGGAGTGAACCAAACGCAATATCAGCTTGTGGACGACCTTTCGTGGCTCAAGGGAGCTCACAACTTCAAATTCGGCTTCGACTTCCTGAGAGACGACATCAGCGACACAAGCCTTTTGACGGCCGCTTATGGCGGCGATTTCATCTTCGGCGGCATTGATTCAGAAATGGGAGGCAGCATCCCCGGACCTGCCGGCGGCGTCTTCATAGAAGGTTTCCCCAACTACGGGAACCTCCACAGCGCGCTGTTTAATCTCGGCGTTTATGCGCAGGACGAGTGGCACGTGCGGCCCGGCCTGATACTGGATTATGGACTCCGCGTCGATCGCAACAGTGACCCGCAGTGCCGCGAAGACTGTTATACGCACTACCTCGGTGGGTTCCCGGATACCTCCGCGACCCTTGACACCGCATACGACGCCACTCTTTCCGCGGGGCATGCAAGCTTTGTCCCCCAAATGGAAGTCGGCGTTGTCCAGCCGCGTGCCGGCTTTAACTGGGATTTTCGCGGAAACCAAAAGACCGTTGTACGGGGCGGCATAGGGCTATTCTCCGACAGGTTTCCAGCTCTCATACTGGAGCAAACATATCTCTCGTTTCCAAACCGGTATTTTGCTGAGATCACCTCCGGGACAATTGGCCAGGGCACTGGAAGCGCCAAAGTAATTGCCGCAACCTCAGCAACAGCGGTCTCGAACGGCTTTGCCAGCGGGGAAACGTATAACCAGATCGCTGCAGCCCTGGCAGCTCAGGGAGTTCCATTCGCTCCTCCAAATTATGTAACCACTCCCAACGAGTTCCATAGCCCTCGCTACGTTGAATTCAGCCTGCAATTGCAGCAACAGATTGCGCAGAGAGACGCGGTGATTGTTTCTTACGCAGGGAATCATGGGTACGATTTGTACATATCAAACGGCCACTTAAATCAAACAGTTGCCGGCACCCCATACGCGGGCAGCGGCTTCGGGGGGCTGCCTGCCGCGTCTCCCGATCCGCGTTTTGGTGAGGTGTCTGGTTTTACGGATAACGCGATCGCCAATTATGACGGGGCGTCCATTGAGTACAAGCATGTTGACGACCGCGGCTTAACCACGGATATCACTTATACATACTCCCACTCGCTGGATGATATTTCGAATGGTGGCAATTCGCAGCTTCCCTACAACGCCAATACCGCTATCGGTTCTCAGATCACCCCAGGCCTCCCGTCTGCGCTGATGTACTCGAATTCTGATTACGATATCCGGCATAACTTCGTCATGGACCTGGTGTACTCGGAGCCCTACCGTTTTTCAAATAGGCTCGCAAATGCCGCAGGCTCTGGATGGATCGTGGGCTCCAAAGCATATTGGCGGTCTGGTGAACCGTTTAGCGTGCTCAACGGTAGCGCTGAGGTGGCTTTAGGCTCCAATGGAACCGGGAGCGCCACAGTCCTTGCGGAGGTGTTGAGCAACGAGTTTAACCACCATTGCACATCCTTTGCGCATCCCTGCTTTCAGCAGGAAGATATCTTCAATGGGACAGTGAGTCAGACGACATTTGGTAATGTACCGCGCAATGCTTTCTACGGACCTCATTATGCTGATCTGGACACATCCATATTCAAGGATGTATTTAAGCGAGAGTCTCTGACCTTCCAGATTGGCGCCCAGGCATACAACACTCTGAACCACGTAAACTTCGGGCAGCCGGGCAACAATGCCTCGAACCCAAACACGCTCGGTCGAATTGCGAGTGACATCAATGCACCCACGAGTCCCTATGGTTCGAGTCAGGAGCCCACTGTCGCCGGACGCGTGATAGTTGTGCAGGGGCGGTTTGTATTTTGATAGGGTGTGCCGCCCCGCTCGAATAGGACAAGGAGAAACGCTTCCAATCGATGCATATCCTCTACATATCGTCATAGGCTAGGGCACTGGATAACCGCTCATGGGATGGTTGCAGCCGCTTACCGCGGTTTTGCTGCTGTTCGACTGGCTTCGTTTGGTTCCACGATTGCTTCTGGATACATCAAAGGCGCCATCCTGGCTACAGGCAGACCTCTTCAGGGCGGCTGAAAACGGTTTTCCTGGCGCAAGGAGAGTCTCGGTTGGATGCCTTCCCGACGCTGTCCCTGCGTTCGGTTTTGAATTGTGATGGGTGGAGGCAGTGATGATCAAAGGCTGTTCGGCGGTAATGACATCGTTGATGCTGGTCTGCTTCGCCAGCTTCGCCCTCGCCCAGGTTGCAAACACGTCCCTGCGCGGGACGGTCACGGATCCGAGCGGGGCCGTCATCCCGGGTGCGAAGGTCACCATCTCCAATGCCGCGAACGGACAGAAATTCACGGCCAGCGCGGATGCCGCCGGAGGGTACGTCTTTGCCGCGATCCCGCCGGCGCGATACACCATCACCGCGGCAGCCACGGGATTCTC
>JASHNS010000050.1 GCA_030041515.1 Acidobacteriaceae bacterium
TCCTGGTGAGCGACCAGGGCGCGGTGGTGACGGTGAACGGCGGGCACACGTGGAGCTCCTGGTACAACCAGCCGACGGCGCAGATTTACCACGTCGCGGCGACGAACACGTTTCCGTATCAGCTTTGCGGCGGGCAGCAGGAGAGCGGATCGGTGTGTATCGCGACGCGGGGGAACGACGGCGCGATCACGTATCGCGAATGGCATCCGGTGGGGATTATCGAGTACGGGTATGCGGCGCCTGATCCGCTGCATCCGAACATCGTTTATGGTGCGGGGCGGACGCAGGTTTCGCGATATGACAGCATCACGGGCGAAGTGCAGAACGTGACGCCGCTGCCGATGAGCCAAAAGGGCTTCCGCGCGGACCGGACGGAGCCAATCCTGTTTTCGCCTGTGGATCAGCACATTCTTTATTACGCGGCGAATCATCTGTTCAGGACGACGGATTATGGGCACACATGGCAGATCATCAGTCCGGATCTGAGCCGGCCCACGACACCGCAACTGGCTTCGTTGCCGACGCTCTCGGCGAAGCAGCAGGCGGAACGGCGGGGCGTGATTTATGCGGTGGCGGCTTCGTACAAGAACACGCAGACGATCTGGGCAGGGACGGACGATGGCCTCGTGTGGATCACTCGCGACGGCGGCGCGCACTGGACGAACATTACGCCTCCGGACGTGACACCGTGGAGCAAGATCGCGCAAATCGACACATCGCGGTTCGATGACAACACGGCGTACGTCGCGGTGAACCGGGAGAGAATCAACGATCTGCGTCCGTACGCGTATCGCACGCACGATGGTGGGAAGACATGGACCTCGATCGTGGCCGGACTGCCGGAGAACGGGCCGGTGAACGCGGTCCGAGCGGATTCCAAAGTGCCGGGATTGCTGTATGCGGCGACGGAACTGGGCGTCTATGTGTCGTTCGACGACGGCGGCCACTGGCAGCCGCTCCAGTACAACCTGCCGCATACGTCCGCACGGGATTTGCTGGTGCATGACGACGATCTGGCTGTTGCCACGCATGGGCGCTCGTTCTGGATTCTGGATGACATTGAGCCACTGCGCCAGATGGTGGCCGGCAAGGCGCTGCCCAGGTTGTTCAAGCCTGCGGATGCGTGGCGCATCCGGCGCGACAACTATACGGATACGCCGCTGCCGCCGGATGAACCGATGGGCGCGAATCCTCCGAATGGCGCGATCATCGATTACGATCTTCCCCAGGCAGCGACGGGCGTGGTGAGCCTTGAGATTCTGGGCGCAGATGGGCATGTGATTCGGCGGTATGCGAGCACCGATCCGGTGACTCCGACGGCCGGGGAACTGCGGACCGAACTGATCCCGCCGTACTGGCCAAAGATCAACGGACCGCTGCCGAGCACCGCGGGGCTGCATCGGTGGGTGTGGAATTTGCGCGCGACGACGCCGACGGCCACGCACTACGACTATCCGATTTCCGCGGTGCCGCACCGGACTCCGCTGGAACCGCAGGGTCCTGTGGTGCTGCCGGGCACGTACACGGTGCGGCTGACGGTCGCAGGGCGAAGCTATTCCGAGCCGCTGACGGTGAGGATGGATCCGCGGGTGCACACCTCGATGGCCGATCTGACGACACTGCACGACGCGCAGGTGGGCGTGGCGAAGGCGATGGATTCGGTGGCGAAGGCCGATCTGGCGGCGCATGCAGTGGAAGAGCAGCTGAGTGCGCCGCAGAATGCAGACCTGGCGGGCCAACTTGCGCCTTACATCACGCAGATCAAGGGGCTGCTGGGCAGCGGGCGTGGCGGAGCGGGTGCGAGCGCAGAAACTGCGCAGAAGCTGCCTGGCATCGACGAGGTCAACGGAGAAACGGCGGGGCTTTACGCCGAGCTGGATCAGTCGGACAATCCGGCGACGGCCGCACAGCTTACGGCTGTGACGAGCGTGGAGCATGAGGCGCAGCAGGTAGCGGCAGCCTGGGAGGACTTCAGAAAAAACCAACTCCCCGCGATAGACAACTTATTGCAGAAGGCGGGAAAGCCAGCGATCGACCCGGCCAGGCAGCCTTCAGACATGCCGTCGGAGGGAGACGAAGAGTGATGGAGCGGCGGATGGAACTGCGGCCGCTATCGACAACGTTGCTCTGAGACAGCCATGCGCGCAGTGGTGCAGCGGGTATCGAGAGCATCGGTGGTGGTGGAGGGGCGGACCGTTGGCGAGATCGGGCTGGGGCTGCTGGTGCTCCTGGGTGTGGCCACGAGCGATGGGGAAGCCGACGCGGATTATTTGGCCGATAAAGTTGCCGGGCTGCGCATCTTTGAGGACGAAGACGGAAGGATGAACCGGAGCGTGGCGGATGTGGATGGGGCGGTGCTCGCCGTTTCGCAATTCACGCTCTATGGCGATGTGCGGCGCGGGAAGCGGCCATCGTTTGATGGAGCGGCGCGACCGGAGCGGGCGCGAGATTTGTATGAGCGTTTCGTGGCGCAGATTGGCCAGCATGGGCTGCGGTGCGAAACCGGGCAATTCCAGGCAATGACGTCGGTATCGCTCGTGAATGAAGGGCCGGTGACGGTGCTGCTGGACAGCGCGAAGTTGTTCCAGCGCGCACCGGTCATGCGGAGACTGCGCTTTCTCAGTTGGATGGATGCATGACCTTGATTAAATTGCTGTCTGGCTGGCTCCATGCTTCAGGGCCGGTGTGGCTGAAACGCTGCGTCGCGTCGTCCCAATGCAGGACGGTGATCTTGCCGCCGGCCTTCTCGTACGTGTTCGTGACGCCGTCGTCGCGATAGAGATCGAATGTGGCATCGGCGCCGGGGTAGATGCGAATTTGCTTCAGGCCCTGCGGCTGGTCCATGTCCTCGACCGGATCGCCGATGGGGAGGATGGAGCCGGCGCGGACAAACAGTGGAATGGTCTGGATGGGCGCGGGAGCGGTGATCCACTGGCCGCCGTGCAGCTTCTCGTTCGTCCAGTAGTTGTACCAGCAGGCGCCTGCCGGCAGATAAACGCGGCGGGCGGTTTGTCCCTGATGGGTAATGGGCGCGACCAGGAAATCCGGGCCGAACATGAACTCGTCGGTGAGCGCGTCCACGGCAGGATCGTTGGGAAAGTCCATGAAGAGCGCGCGCATATAGGGTGCGCCGGTTTGGTACGTCTGCCAGGCCAGCGAATAGATATACGGAATGAGCGCGTAGCGCATGCGCAGATACTTCTCGAGGATGGGCGTGGCCTGGTCGCCGTAGGACCAGACAGTGTTGAACCGGCGCATGCCGTGGGTACGCAGGATGGGCATGAAGACGCCGTACTGAAACCAGCGGACGTAAAGCTCGGGATAATCATCATCGCCGCCGACGTTCGCGCGCGCAGTGGCGGGGTCGATGAGCGGCGGATGGACGGGATGGTGGACGGCGGGGAGGCTCCAGAATCCGCCGACATCGTCGGTCCAATAAGGCAGGCCAGAGGCGGTGACGTCGAGACCAGCGGGAATCTGGCGCTGCAGCGTGTCCCAGGTGGGAGAGATGTCGGACGACCAGAAGACATCGCCGTTGCGCTGGGCGCCGGTGTAGGCTGCGCGGGCGAGAATGAGAGGGCGCCTGCGGGTGGCCTGGCGCAGGCCGTCGTAGACTGCGGTGGTTTCGAAGAGCGGATAGACGTTGAAATACTCGGTTCCCGGCCCAATGAAGTAGTAGCTGCCATTGGGCGGAATATCGGGCTCAGTTTCATCGGTCCAGATGGCGTCAAAGCCCTTGCTGACGATGTTGCGGTCGATGGTCTGCCAAAACCAATTCGCAGCGGCAGGGTTTGTCATATCAAGGTTCGAGCCGGTTTTGTCGTTCGGCGATCCGTTGCTGGTGGTCGGCTGGCCGTTGGCGAGGTGATAGAACCATCCGTTCTTCAGCAGCATGTTGTAGTAGCGTGAGCCCGGGGCAAAGCGTGGCCAGACGCTGATCATGGAGTGGAAGCCCATCGCGTGGAGCTGCTGGTTCATCTGCGCGGGATCGGGCCAGTCTGCCGGGATGAAATCCATATCACCCATGTGCGGGTAGTAGAAGAAGTCGACGACGAGGTAATCGCAGGGCAGGTGGCGGTCGCGGTAGCCTTTGGCGACGTCCGCGATTTCCTGCTGGGTTCCATAGCGCTCCTTCGACTGGGTGAAGCCGTAGGCGCCGATGGGAAGCAGATGCGCGGGGCCGGTGAGCAGGCGATAGCCCTGATAGAGCTGATCGGTGGTGTTGCCGACGATGACGAAGAACGAGACGCGCTGGCCGACCTGCGAAGTCCAGCGGGTCTGATTGTTGAAGTACGGATCGACGGTGGTCTTCGAGGGATTGTCCCAAAGGATGGCGTAGCCCTTGTTGGTGACGAGGAGGGGGACGCAGAAGCGTTCGCCGCCCGCGGCCCAGTAATCGCTCCAGCAGCGGACGCTCTGGTCGCGGTGATCGAGGCGTCCCTGCTGATTCTCGCCGAGGCCGTAGTCGTGCTCACCCGACTGCACGCTGAAGGTGGCGCCGACCTGATAGAAGGGAGGGTCGGAGGGACGGCGGTCATGGAGGATGTCCATGTTGCCGCTGCCGGGACTGGGCGGAGCCATGAACCAACTCAGCATCTCGAGGACCGTGTGCCCGTCAGGAAGCTGGAAGCGGATGCGGACCTGAGCATTTCCTGGGCCACCGTTGGAGCTGAAGAATCTGTTGATCGACTGCTGGTGGAGGAGAGCCGGGCCTTGTGGGGCGGGAGGGCCAAGGATCGTCGCCGAGAGAGCAGACGAGGCGTAGGTTTCGCCGCTGGGCGTCTCCTGATAGCGCCAGCCGGCGGCGCTGGGCCTGGCGATGATTCCGTATCCTGGCGCGGCGAGCGCGTCGGGCGCGAGCGTGCTGATGCTGACGCGGATGACGTTGGGCGCGTAGGGCTCGAGCATCACCGTTGTGTGCTGCCAGGTCGCAACCAGGCGGTTGGGCTGGACGCTCAGGGCTCGCTCTGCCTGCCATGCGGAGCGTTGCTGCGCGTGTCCCGCAGCGGTGAGCGTCAGCAGCAGCGCCGTCGCTGCCAGGAATCTGTTTGCGGGCATCATCCGCATCCACGTACCTTCCCTATTTTTATTTGAGCCGATAGGCCGCCTTCGTTGTATTGGTGCAGATATCTTCCTGTTCGTCAGGGCTCAGTCCGGCGATAAGGCTGCGAAAGGCGTTCACCCAGGTACGGTAGTCGGCGGCCAGGGTGAGGACGGGCCAGTCGGAGCCAAACATGAGGCGTTTGGTGCCGAAAGCGGCGAGAACCGCGTCGACGTACGGGCGCAGATCCGCAGGGGTCCAGGAGGTCCAATCCGCCTCCGTGACCATTCCGGAGATTTTGCAGTAGACGTTCTCGCGGCGGGCGAGTTCCTGAATGTTTTCTTTCCAGGGGGACAGCACGCGATCGCGGATGCGGGGTTTGGCGATGTGATCGACAATGAAGGTTTGGCGGGGATGGCGGTCGACGAATTCCACGGTCTGCGCCAGATGGCGCTCGAAGATAAGGATGTCGTAGGCGAGGCCGAGTTCAGGAAGAAGCGCGACGCTGCGATTGAAGTCTTCGCGGAGCATGTAGAAGTCGTCGGGCTCATCGTGCAGGACGTGCCGCACGGCACGGAGCTTCGGGTTTTGCGCGAGGCGGTCGAGGTGCAGCGTCACGTCAGGAGAGTACAGCGGGACCCAGCCGACGACGCCGAGGATGAAGGGATGGCTTGCGGCCAGATCCAATAACCATTCCGTTTCTTCGATGGTTTGGCGAGCCTGGACGGCGATGGTGCCGTCGATGCGGGATTCGCGCATGACCGCCTGAAGGTCGAGGACCAGGAAATCCCGGCGCAGGGCGGACATGGAATCCGACATCCAGGAGTAGTCGCGATTGTTGTAGCGCCAGAGATGGTGGTGGGCGTCGATCACGAGCGAGTGCTCCCTTTGGGGTGCGGGCGTCAGGCGGGATTCCGCGGAGTGGGCATGGTGGAGAAGCTGGGTTTGGAGGGGGAGCAGATAGAGTCGAACCAGCGGCTGATGTAGATCTGGGCGTCGGCTTCTCCACAAAAATGGCGGGCCTCCGGGGCGTTGGCGGCGGTGGTGTTCCAGCGAAAGACGGTGAGCTGCGACTCGCCACACTGGATCACGTACCAGTGGATGGGGCTGGTGCTGACGGTGCCGCAGACCTCGCAGCGATATTCCTGAATCGACGCCATAGGATCCTCGCAGAAGGAGTGGCCGAAAGTGGGCCGTGCCGGTCCGCGAGTCTCATTCTAATGGCAGCCTGCGGAGGGGGATGGGATATTGAAGCTTTCCCTGGGGCTGGCTGGAGACAGAAAAAAGGCGCTGCCCGGAGGGGCAGCGCCGCATGAGGGATTGGTGATCAGTAATTGAGTTTGAGAGAGAACTCGATTTCTCGTCCTGGGTTGGAGCCGTCCTCCATACCGAAGGTTCCTACAGTCCCGCCACCACCGCCGTTCGGTCCGGTCGTGCGGATGCCATTGCAGGTGACACAGTCGCTGAATGTGCCAGGCCAGGAAGCGGGCAGGCTGAATACTGTGCTGTTGGTGAGGTTGATGAACTGGGCCATGAATTCGAGGTTAGCCCTCTCAGTAATGGAGAACTGTTTCGCGAGGTTCAGGTCCGCGGTTTTGAGTCCGGGGCCGCGCCAGACGCCGTTCTGACAATCACCAAAGGTGCCCTGAGCGGGAGCCGACGCGATGTTCGGGTTAAGTGTGACGAGCCCGAAGGAGTCGCCGATTTGCTCCCATTGCGGATGGGACATGTAAGTTGGAACGCCAGCAACGCAGTCAGGGCGCGGATTGACCGAAGTTGTGCCGGAGTCGTCGGGACCGTCGGGTTCGATGGCAAATCCGGAGTGGAGAGTCAGGTCGACGGCCGTCTGCCAGCCACCGATGACTTCGTTGACAGGACGGGAGACACCGGAAGCAAACATCTTGCCGCGGCCGAAGGGGAGCGAGTAGACGCCATACCCTGTAAAGTAGCCGGCCACGTCGGTGATGCACTTGCCGTAATCACCCATGGGGTCATATTCGTTCTGGAAGAAGTTGTGCTGGCCGACAGTCTGGGATTCGCCGATGCCCTCTTCGTCACCGTAGGCGCCGAAGTAGCCGAGCGAATTGGAGAGGCATTTGGACCAGGTATAAGAAGCCTGAAGATCGAGACCGTGATACTGCCGGGTCGAGAGGACGGCTTCCATTGCATTGTAGTTGGAGACAGCGTCGGAGGCGTTATAGCGGACGGCGCCGGCGCCGGCGGCAAAGAGCGCAGCGGAATACGGAGGCGGCGCGATTTTGCCATTGGGCTCGAGCAGCGACTGGCCATACCAGTAGATGTCGGTCATATGGCTGATGGAGTTGCCCACGTAGCCGACGGAGGCGGTGACGGCATTGCCGAATTGGTGCTGGATGGTGAAATTCCACTGCTGGTCGACAGCCGGCCGGAGACTGGGGTCAGTCTCATGGATGGTGGCGCCCGAGATGCAGCCGGAGGATAGTTGCTGGAGGCCCGCGAGTGTGCAGCCGTTCGCCGGGAAGGTGCTGTACCCCTGGTCGAGTGTGAAGCTCGGCAGGTTGACCGCCCCGTACGTGACTTCGTGGGCAACGGTGTTGGGAGGATTCATGTCGGCCATGTTGTTGACGCCGACGCCCTCCATGTATGTGGAGACGCCGTAGCCTCCGCGCACCACCGTCTGTGGAGCGAAGGCAGGCTGCCAGGCAAAGCCAAAGCGCGGCTGAAGATTTTCGGCGCCGAGGTAGTTACTGTAATTGCTGCCGATCTCAGGGGCGCCGGTGACAAGATCGAAGTTGATATTCGCGTTCTGGACAGCATCGTTGCGAGGCGTAATGTCTTCATAACGGACGCCAAGATTCAGCGTGAAATTGTGAGTTGCCTGGTAGTTATCCTGGAAGAATCCACCGTAAATGCTGTTGCGGAGGTGGAGAGTGAAGGGCGAGCCTTCCTGCACATTCTCGGGCAAGCCAAGAAGGAAGTCGGCAAAACCATCGCCGCCGGAAGTGCCGGAAACCGAATTGCCTGTGAACTGACCGGTAAAGGCCCAGCTGCCGGCGAGGCCGGCGTTGCCGGGATAGACATCATTCATGCGGTAGTTGAAGAATTCGAAGCCGCTATGAATCGTGTGCCTTCCTTTGGTCCAGGTCATGGAGTCCTCAAACTCCAGATTGGTGTCGTGGAAGCTCTCGAGGAGATCGGCGCTGCCAATGGAGCCGAACTCGCCGTAGCTGATGGAAGGCAGGAGGGTGTCATTGACTCCGGGGATACCGTAGACGGAGGGCAGGTTCTGGCCGCTGGTGTTCGTGTATTCCTGATCGTTGGCGGGGAAATCCTGGAAACCGACGCGGACCTCGTTCAACAGGGTAGGGGTGAAGGTGTGGTCATAGTTCAGGACAAAGTTCTTGAGCGGATACTCTCTGCCGGCAGCGGGACTCAGCGCGTTGTCGATGCCATTGGAAGAGGTGTACAGCGTGTGCATCTGCGTCCACCGGCCCCAGACGTGGTCGTTCTGGGTCGGCTCCCAGTCGATTTTGGCGTCGCCCTGGTATGAACTGATGGAGTTAGTGGTGAAGTAATTGGCCTGCTCGATGGAGTTCTGGAAGAGCGAGGACGTGATGATGTTATGCGCAACCTTGCTGAGAGCGATCCCGTCAGTGGCTGTAGCAACATATGCGGCGAGGTTATTATTCGGGATTGGAGTGCGGCTTCCGTACGGGCCGCTGTACGGATCATAGAGCTGCTGGCTGGCGTTGGAGCAAACGCCCTGGGTGTTGAAGCTGCCCGTGCACAGGGCAGCGAAGTTGCCAGCCAGATAAGCGGAGGGAACGACGTTGTTGCTCTCCTCGGTGCGAGGGACGCTATAGAGGGTACTTTCTTCATCGGCGAAGAAGAAGAGTTTTTTGCTTCTCAGGATCGGGCCACCGATGGTGCCGCCGAAGTCATTCCAGTGCAGAGGGGGCCTCGGAAAGGCTGCTTCATTGAGGCCGGTGGATGGGTTCACAAAATAGGCGTAGCCCTTGTCCTGCCAGGAGTTGGCATCGAGGGCGGTGTTGCGGAGGTATTCGTACAGATCGCCATGATACTGGCTGGTGCCGGACTTAATCGTGTCGATGATGACACCGCCGATGTAGTTGCCGTAGTCGGCGGGGGCGTTGGTGGTGATGAGCTGGAACTGATCGACAGCATCGGGGGCAGGGGTGTAGGAGACGTCGCTGTTGTCGGGCTGGTTCATGTCCATCCCGTCGAGCCAGAAGGTGTCATCCTGCTCGCGGGCACCATCGACGAAGGGACGGCCAGTGCCAAAAGCGCTGACCGGCGCTTCGAAGGAATAGATGTTCGGACTGACGACGCCAGGAGTGAGGAGCGTCAACTGATTGATGTCACGCGAGGCGAGGGGAAGGTTGTTGACTGTGTTGGAGTTGAGGACCGTACTCAGATCAGAGGAGGCGGTCTGGAGGATCGGAGCGACGCCGCTCACAGTGATGGTCTGGTTTTGCTGGCCGACCCTTAACTGGAAATCCACGCGGGCGACCTGATTGACCTGAAGGCTGAAGGCAGAGCGTACGACGGTGTCGAAGCCCGATGCCTCAACTTTCAGCTGGATGCTGCCAACGGAAACGGCGGGAAGGTTATAGAACCCGGCGCCATCGGTTTTGGTCGTCCAGTTGATCCCCTGACTGACGTCGGTGGCGGTGACGGTGGCGCCGGGGATGGCGGCGCCGGACTGATCGGCGACGGTGCCGGTAATCGAGCCCGCGGCCTGCTGAGCGCGGAGGGACGACGGCGCGACGAGCAGCGCAGCCAGCAGGCACGCGCTCACGAGTAAGAAATATCTTTTCCAGCTGATGCGATTCACTGAGGCCTCCTTCAGTTCATCCACGGAATGGTGCAGGGCGGCACAGAGCCGCTATAGAGATAGTGCTTTTTCCAACCAGCTATATAGCACGTTTCCAATGCTATATAGCAATGCGAAAAGGCTGTCAAGAATAAAAGAAGGAAAGGCTGTGGATTTCCGGGCTGCGGCCAGGAAGAGGCCGGAGGGGCAACTCATGCGGGGACACGCAGGATCGATTCTTTTCGGGGGGCTCAAGGGCCTGACTGGCGAGAGTTTGCCGGAATCCGGACCACCCCCGGAGCGGGGAAACGGGCTTCGGGTGTTTACATCACGCGGGATCGATGCTATGGTGTCCGCTATATAGCAATCGCTTCTCTCCGGGAAAGCCGCCCTATAGCAGGTGCTCTGCTATGGTAATCGGGAAGACTGGGGGGAAACGCGCGCAGTATCCCCTGACCGGCCAGAAGCGGTTGAAGGCCCGGGTCCGCAGAGGACCGGTTTCGACGGCGGGAATGGGATGGCGCGAGACCCGAGGTCAGGACTCATGAGACCGCTTCCAGAGTTCGCAGTGAAGAGGACAATGCCGAATCGGAGTGAAGAGCCAGCCTACAAGCAGATCCAGAACGCCATTCGCCGCAGGATCGATGCGGGACAACTGAAGCCGGGAAACCCGGTGCCCTCGGAGCGGGAGCTGGCGCGGCTGCACAAGGTGAGCCTGATGACGGCGCGCCACGCTCTGAGCGAGATGGCGCGGGACGGGGTGGTGGAGCGGCGGCATGGAGCGGGGACATTCGTAGCGCCGCCGCGGGTGCAGTTCAACAAGCTGCTGGGCTACTCGGAACAGATGGCCAGCCTGGGGCTGACAGCGCACTCGCGCGTGATCAGCTGCGGGGTGGTGACGCGGGAACACGAAATTGCGGCGCGGCTGGGGCTGGCGCCCACGAGCCGGCTGGGCAAGCTGGAGCGGGTCCGCCTGGCGGGAGATGAGCCGGTGGCGCTGGAGACCTGCTACTGGGCCGCGGACGAGTTTCCGAAGCTGGTGGACGCACCGCTGGACCACGTTTCGCTGTTTGGGGTGCTGGAACGAGAGTTTGGAGTGGAGCTGGCGTACTCGGATGAGGAAATCGACGCAACGGATGCGGACCAGCGGCTCGCAGATCTGCTGGAGATCCAGCGCGGGAGCTCGCTGCTGCGGATCAGGCAACTGATTTTCTCGACGAAGGGCCGGGCGACAGTCTACGCGGTGGGGTTTTACCGTTCGGGCCGGCACACGCTGCGAGTACGGCGGTTCCGGTAAGGAGCCGGGCGTGTGGGCGTGCTCTCCCACTTCTGCCAGGGGCGGGCAGAAGTGGGGCAGCGGATTTTGTTGGATGGGAGTTACGAGGCTTTGCCGCGCAGCTCCTGCTCGGCCCGCAACCAGTCGATCTCGGCTTCGCCGTCCGGCTGACCGCGCTCGGCCCAATACCGATGGGCCAGCTGCCGAATCTCTTCATGCGAGACATTGCGGGGTTCAGCCGCCCCGGTGTTCTTTTTCGCTGCTGTTTTGCGCGCCGCAGGGGCCTTCGCCTTCGACACTTTCTCCGCCATACAAATTGCTCCTGAGTGGAATTTGGGGCAGCGTACGCCCAGCCTCTTCAGAATACGAGAGTCTGGCAATCCCGAAAAGGCGGAAAACGCGCACTGATTCTTTTGGGTTTACCGCGGGAACCGGGAGAGGCAACGGGGCGAAGATATTTTGTGGTGTTTTGCAGGAAAGGGTTGCCTGGGTGTGGAAAATATGTACTATCTAGATAACATCTGCTGCAAAGAGAAGCCTGGCCGCCCCCGGCACTGAGGATTGGAAAGGAGATCCCCGCAGGGGAGGCCGTGAGCGGAAGGCACGTGCTTTCCCGGCGGCGCCTGATCGCTGTGCGCCCGGTCCGAGCCTGGGCAGGTGGAAATCCACTGCGAAAGGTTCGGAATGTATCCTGAATCGCGCACCCTCCCCTTCGATCACGATCGCACTCACCCTGTAACCCAGCGCAACCAGAGCTCCCGCATGAAAGCGTGGGGCGTGGGCGCAGCCCTTGTTGCGACCATGGTGCTGTTCGCCAGCGGCTGCGGAGGCAAGGGCAACGTAACCGGCCAATCGACCACCGCGACGGGATCGAGTGGATCCGGCAATAGCGGATCGGGAGGCTCGAGCGGATCGGGAGGTTCCGGCGGATCGGGAGGTTCCGGCAGCGGATCGGGCGGCGGGGGCGCGCCGCAATCGACGGCAACGACGATCGCGAATGTGCAGACGGCCTCAGGGAACTGGCAAAGTTTCGCGCAGATTGGGCCGCTGTTTGCCGACTGTGCGGCGCCGTGCTCGGAGGCGACCTGGAAACAGGTGTTCGGTGTTTCGAATCCGTCGGAGAGCGGGCACGCGACGGAATTCAAGGTGAGCCCGAAGATGCCGGGGGCGGATGTACTGTTCACGGCGGGACTGATCGGGACGACGTCGCCGCAGATCCCGGACGCGGATCACAAGCTGCTGCCGACGCTGCACAATTTCACATACAACGCGGATTTCTATGTGACGGATCCGTCGACGACCAGCGCGCTGGAATTCGACGTGTCGGTGTTCATGGAGGGAATCGCGGGCATGACGTTCGGGACGCAGTGCAGTCACTACACGGGCGACTGGGACGTGTGGAATAACGGCGGAGCGGGGCAATGGACGCGAACCGGGATTCCGTGCAAATTCGCACAGGGATGGAACCACGTGACGATCCAATTCCAGCGACAGACGAACAATGACACGCTGTATCGGAGCATCACGCTGAATGGGACGACGTACACGATCAACAAGGAGTATCCGCCGACGACGGCGCCAAAAGGCTGGTGGGGAATGGCGGCAAATTACCAGATGGACAGCGACAGCGCGGGCGATGCGATGACGACGTACGTGGATAATCTGAGCATCACCTATCAGTAAGGGAGATCCTGCCGACAGAAGAAGGCCGCGCCGTTCATCACGCCGCGGCCTTTCTGCTGGGGGCGAGGCATGAGGCCTCGCGCTTTTTCTACGAGGAGCAGTTCGAGTCCGCTCCGGAGCCGATTTCAGCTACTGATTGGCCGAGGCGCGCTCGACCGCGCGGTGGATGGTGCTGACAAATTCGTGCGCAGCGGGATCGCTGGGCATGGTGACTTTGCCGTCGAGAATGTGCGAAAAGTCGGCTTCATGACCGTACAGGTCCTTCGTTGCGCTGTGGTTTTCGTTGAGTTCCGCGCCATTCAGGGTCGCGCCGGCATAAGCGCCTTTGGCGCGGGCGTAGGTGAGGATGGCAGCATCCGCACCGGCCGAAGCGGAGGCGTTGCGGCCGACGGGACCGGCAGCGGCGTTGACGCCGGCGCCGACCTTGAAGTGGCCGGAGTCGAGGGTCTGCATGCCCTGGTCATTCATGATCATCATGACGTAGCCCTCTTCTTCGCCGCCGATCTGGGCGCCAAAGCTGGCACCGGAGAGCTGGAAGGGAGCGGGCGGGCTCCAGCGGCCGTCGGCAGTGCGGCAGGTGGCGAATCCGTCGCCATGCTGGCCGCCGACCACAAAGCCGGCCTTGAGCATTTTGGGAATCACGGCGACGCACTTGGCGTTCTTCAGGATGTCATCGGGGATGCCTGCAGTGGATTGCGGGCCCGTGAGGCTCTGGATGGTTTGCGTGGCCTGGGCGAGTTCGGTGTCGACCTTGTTCTGGGCGACGGCGGCGACGGAGGTGGCGGCGGCGAGCAGACCGACGGACAATGCGGCGATCGTCTTTCTCATGAGCGTGCTCCTTTTTTCCTCGGAAATAGGCGTTCTTTACGAAGACGGACAGCCTGAAGCGCCCAGTCAGAAAAATGTCTGAGCGCGAAATGTAGCCAAATATAGGATTTATGGCGCAGGTGCGGGGGTTGGCCTGCAATGGCAGAAAATGACGCAGCGCCGGTGTCGTTCGTCCCGCAGGACGGCGGGACCCGCACGGTGAAACTGGCCGATTACTTCTGCCGAGAGGCACAACCGGGCGGAAACCGGGCATCCCGGGCTTCCGCTATTCTGGTACGGCCGTTTGCTACATGCATTTAGCAACTGCGTAACAGGAGCGGGTTCGATGATGGCGCAAGTTCGTAATTCCCTGCTGGCGGTGTGCGCCGGCCTATTGACAGTGTGTGCGTTGTTGAGCGGACCCGCAGGGGCGCAGCAGACGAGCGCTGGCTCGGGTTCGGAGACAGCGCGGCCGTGGCTGAATCCGGCGCTGCCGGTGGACCAGCGGGTGAGCGATCTGGTGTCGCAGATGACGCTCGAGGAGAAGGTGGAGCAGATGCGGGATCATGCGCCGGCGATTCCGCGGCTGGGCGTGCCGCAGTACTTCTGGTGGAATGAGGGGCTGCACGGCGTGGCATTCGCGGGGTATGCGACGAACTTCCCGCAGGTGATCGGGATGGCGGCGACGTTCGACGCGCCGCTGGTGCACGAGATGGGCGTGACGGTTTCGACGGAGGCGCGAGCGAAGTACAACCACGCGATTGCGGAGGGACGGCACGAGCAGTTTTTCGGGCTGACGTTCTGGGCGCCGAACATCAACATCTTTCGCGATCCGCGCTGGGGACGCGGGCAGGAAACGTACGGCGAGGATCCGTACCTGACGGGGCGGATGGCGGTGGCGTTTGTGACGGGGATGCAGGGCGACGATCCGCAGCATTTCCGGGTGATCTCCACGCCGAAGCACTACGCGGTGCACAGTGGGCCGGAGCCGCTGCGGCACCAGTTCAACGTGGATGTGTCGCCGCACGATCTGGAGGACACGTATCTGCCGGCGTTTCGCGCGGCGGTGACGGAGGGCCACGCGCAGAGCGTGATGTGCGCGTACAACGCGGTGGACGGCGTGCCGGATTGCGCGAACACGATGCTGCTGGAACAGCACCTGCGGAAGGACTGGCATTTCGACGGCTACGTGGTGAGCGACTGCGCGGCGGTCGCGGATATTTACAACAACCACCACTACACAACGTCGATGGCCGCAGCCGCGGCGGACGCGGTGAAGGCGGGAGACGATCTGGAATGCGGATTCATGCAGGGACAGGCGTTTCCTTCGCTGGTGGAGGCGGTGAAGGAGGGACTGATCTCAACGGCGCAGATCGATCGTGCGGTGAAGAGGCTGTTCCGGGCGCGATTCGAGCTGGGAATGTTCGATCCGCCGGGGAGCGGGCCGTATGGGAGGATTCCGTTCAGCGTGGTGAACTCGCCGCAGCATCGGGCGCTGAGCCTGGAGGCGGCGCGGGAGTCGATGGTCCTGCTGAAGAATGAAAATCACATCCTGCCGCTGAAAGCGGACATTGGGAGCATCGCCGTGGTGGGGCCGACGGCGGAACTGGTGCAGAGCCTGCAGGGAAATTACAACGGGCCGCCGCCGCACCCGGTGTATCCGGTGGTGGGGATGGAGAAGCGCTTCGGAGCGGCGAGGATCCGCTACGCGCAGGGCTCGACGCTGGTGGCGGGACTGGCACTGCCGATTGAGCACACGGCGTTGCATCCGGCGAACGGGAAGGGGTTCGGACTGACGGGCGAGTATTTCGCTTCTCCGGATCTGAGCGGGAAGCCCGTGCTGACGCGCGTGGACCGGAACATCAACTTCAACTGGGACAAAGTGGTTCCGGTGGCGGGGTTGCAGCGGGATAACTACTCGGTGCGGTGGATGGGGGTGTTTACGCCCCCGGCACCGGGAGATTACGAGCTGGGCGTGCGGATCAATTACTGCTACTCGTGCGTGAACAACGAGGGATTCCGGCTGTATCTGGATGGGAAGCTGCTGGTGGAGAGCGGAAAGCAGACGACGGGAGAACGCGGCGGAGGATTTGAGGCGCCGGTGCACTTCGCGGATACGAAGCCGCACGCGATCCGGCTTGAGTATTTCCACGGGACCGGGACGGCGGGGATCGATCTGACGTGGCAGGCTCCGGCAGCGGCGCTGCGCGAGGAGGCCGTGAAGGCGGCAGAAGAGTCCGACGTGACGGTGGCGTTTGTGGGGTTGTCACCGATGATCGTGGGCGAAGAGATGCCGGTGCACTTCGACGGATTCGACC
>JASHNS010000051.1 GCA_030041515.1 Acidobacteriaceae bacterium
CAAGGGGTGATCGCCATGTCTGCATTGTTGCTGTAGATTGTCGGGGCGGAATCTGCCCCGACGAACGGCAGCTCGGCCACGTTCACTATCTTGTTTTCCATGGTCTAAGCATCATAGACCCGTCTGCTTGAGTGCGTCTGTAACAAATTTGGGGGCAGGCGAAAAGCTGTTCTACTTGCCCTGAAGGGATAATTGCCAGCAAGAGTAAACCCGTCTGAATTTACACGGGTTAGCGGGAGCCTGATGGAGTATACAAAGAAGTACTCCAAGAGCTGTTACTTTGCAAAATGATTATCAGGGCTTGCCTGGGGCCTTCAAGGGGCAAAGCGCCGTTACGCTGCCTTCGGCCGCCGCTCCCGCTCGCGGAACTCATGCTCGACGATCATCATGACGATCGTGCGTTTCAGATCGGCAAGCGCCGGATCCTCGCGCGCGAGCTCGGGGTTCGCTTCCATCTGCTCCAAGGTTCGGCGCAGCATGTCAATCAAGGCAAGGTGTGGATCCAGAATAGGGGGCACGATCAACCTTTCCACTCAGATGGCGCAAGGCTGGAAAAGGGTGTCCGGACCTCGCCGATGTCGTGTTTTGTCGTTCGGCCGCTAGGAAACCGCCACTCCCACTGTGACGTTAGTCACAGAGCCGTGACGCCGCTTCCCGCTAACCTGGAACCGGTATGAACGCTCTCCTGCTGGACCGCATTCACTTCGGGTTCACCGTCACCTTCCATTACCTCTTTCCGCAGCTCACCATGGGCCTGGCGCTGCTGATGCTGGTGATGAAGCTCATTGCCCTGCGCACGGGCAACGAGCGGTGGAACCAGGCCGCCCGCTTCTGGGCGAAGATCTTCGCCATCAACTTCCTGCTTGGCGTCGTCACCGGCATTCCGATGGAATTCCAGTTCGGCACCAATTGGTCGGAATTCTCCCGGCTCACCGGCGGCGTGATTGGACAACCGCTGGCCATGGAAGGCGTCTTCGCCTTTTTCCTGGAGTCCACTTTTCTCGGCCTGTTCCTCTTCGGGGAGAAACGCCTCTCGAAGCTCGCCCACTGCGGCGCGGCGTTCATGGTCTGGCTGGGCTCGTGGATCTCGGGCTTCTTCATCATCGTGACGAACGCCTGGATGCAGCACCCCGTCGGCCAGCAACTGCTCCCCAACGGCACCTATGAGGTGGTGAGCTTCTGGAAGTTCATGTTGAATCCGTGGGCGTGGCTGGAATACGCGCATAACATGTGCGGCGCCGTCGTTACAGGAGCCTTTGTCGTCGCCGCCACTGGCGCTTTTTATGTCCTCGAGAAGAGGCACGAGGAGTTCGGCAGGCTCTTCCTGAAAGTCGGCGTCATCGCCGGGCTGGTTTCCTGCATCGTCCAGGTCTTTCCCACCGGCGATATGGCGGGACGCTACGTCGCCCAAAACCAGCCCGCTGCGATCGCCGGGATGGAAGGCCTTTTCCACACGCAGACCAACGCGCCCATCGTCCTGATCGGGCAGCCCGACGAGCAGAAGCAAATCATCGAAAATCCTCTGCCAGTCAACGATGTCCTCAGCTTCCTCATCTACGGCACCACCCGCGCCCAGGTGAAGGGTCTCGATGCCTTCCCGCGCAGCGACTGGCCCACCACGCTGCCGCTGCTCTATTACAGCTACCACATCATGGCAGGCCTCGGGACCTGGTTCGTTCTCCTTACAGTGGTCGGCGCCTTCCTGCTCCGGCGCGGCAGGCTCTTCCAGGCGCGCTGGGCTCTCTGGGCCATCCTTCTCAGCTTCCCGCTCCCCTACGTTGCCAATACCGCCGGCTGGATGACCGCGGAAATCGGTCGCCAGCCCTGGCTGGTGTACGGCTTGATCCGTACCGCGCAGGGCTACTCACCGCACGTCTCCGCGGGCAGCGCGCTGTTTACGCTGCTCGGATTCCTCGGCATGTACTCGCTGCTCTCGATTCTGTGGATTGTTCTCGTCTATCGCTTCATCAGTACCGGTCCGGAGCCTGTCGCGCAGGCGAAACTCCAGCCCGAAGCCCCAACCACCCTGACAGCGGTTTAGCGAGGAGGACGCCATGGGATTCGTCTGGTTCTGGATTGTCGCGGTGATGATCGCCGCCTACGTGGTGCTCGACGGCTTTGATCTCGGCGTCGGCATTCTCTTTCCGATCCTGGCTTGTTCGGAGACGGACCGCCGGACCATGATTCGCTCCATCGGCCCGGTGTGGGATGGCAACGAAGTCTGGCTGCTGGCCGGCGGCGGCACACTCTTCTTCGCCTTCCCGCTGCTCTATGCTTCATCGTTCAGCGGCTTCTATCTGCCGCTGATGATCGTGCTCTGGCTCCTCATTGGACGCGGCGCCAGCATCGAGCTGCGTATGCACATCGACCGCGAGCTCTGGCGCAGCTTCTTCGACGGCATCTTCTTCCTGGCCAGCGCACTGCTCGCCGTCTTCTTTGGTGCAGCGCTTGCCAATGTAATTCGAGGCGTTCCGCTCGCCGCCGACCAGACGTTTTTCCTGCCTCTTTGGACCAACTGGCGCGTCGGACCCGCTCCCGGCATCCTCGACTGGTACACCGTGATCGGCGGAGTCGTCGCCCTCGTCGCGCTCGCCACCCACGGCGCGCTGTGGCTCACGCTGAAAGCGCCCGGCAAGCTCGAAGACTGCGCACGCCGCGCCGCTACCTGGCTCTGGACGGCCCTTTTGGCTGTTACTTTCATCAGTCTCCCTGCCACCGTGGCCGTGCGCCCGACACTGCTGAACAACTACCAGGCGCATCCGGTACTCTTTATCATTCCCGCGCTGGTGATTGCTTCGTTAGTCGGCATCCTGAGCTTTACGCACCAGAGGCGGCCGCTGGCCGCGTTCCTGTCGTCCTGTTTGTATCTCGTGTTCATGCTGGTCGGGGCGGCGGCGGGACTCTATCCCATTCTGCTTCCCTCGTCCACCAACCCCGGCCATGACATCACCGTCGCCAACGCCCTCACCGGCGCGCATTCGCTCCACGTCGGACTCATCTGGTGGTGCTTCGGGCTGGCGCTGGCGTTGACGTATTTCACCGTTTCCTATCGGCTTTTCCGCGGCAAAGTTTCCGCGGAAGCCGGCTATGGTCACTGAGCGCATTCATAAGGAGAAATCTCCCTTGTCTTCCTCCATGATTGAAATCGCGGTCAACGATCCGGTGATCATCGATCCTGCGCACGACCTGGTCAGCCTGGGCCGCACTTCGCTGGACTGTATCTTCACGCCTCGCTCCGTCGCCGTGGTTGGCGCTTCTGAGCGTCCCGGCTCCGTCGGCTATACCGTCCTGCGGAACATGATCGACAGCCCGTTCGGCGGACCGGTCTGGCCGGTGAATCCGAAGCGGCCCAGCGTGCTCGCCCTCCCGGCGTTTCGCTCCATCGCCAAATTGCCCGGCGTTCCCGATCTCATGGTGGTCACCATCCCGGCGGCCGGCGTTCCCGCCGTCGTGCAGGAGGCGGTCGACGCCGGCGTGCCCTCCGCCATCATCATTTCCGCGGGATTCAAAGAGGCCGGCGACACGGGCAAAGCCCTCGAGCGCCAGGTGGGCGAGATCGCCCGCGGAAAGATGCGCATCATAGGCCCCAACTGCCTGGGCGTGATGAACCCCGTAGGCGGCCTCAACGCCAACTTTGCGAAGGAAATGGTGCCGGCGGGGCGCCTCGCCTTCATCAGCCAGAGCGGCGCGCTGGGCACCGCGGTCCTCGACTGGTGCATCCGCGAGCGCGTCGGTCTCAGCGGCTTCGTCTCGGTGGGCTCCATGCTCGACGTGAGCTGGGGCGACCTGATTGATCACTACGGGCAGGATCCCAACACCGATTCGATCGCGATCTATATGGAATCCATTGGCGATGCGCGCAGCTTCCTTTCCGCCGCGCGCGAAGTCGCGATGAGCAAGCCCATCCTGGTCATCAAGGCTGGCCGCACGGCTGCCGCGGCCAAAGCCGCTGCGTCCCACACGGGCTCGCTCACCGGCAGCGACGCCGTTCTGGATGCTGCTTTCGAGCGCGCGGGCGTTCTCCGCGTCGACTCCATCGGCCAGCTCTTTTATGTTGCCGAAGCGCTTGCCAAACAACCGCGTCCGCGCGGTCCGCGCCTGACCATCCTCACCAATGCCGGCGGCCCCGGCGTTCTGGCCACCGACGCGCTGATCGCCGCCGGCGGCGAGCTCACTGAGATCTCGCCCGAAACCATCGAAACCTACAACGCCTTTCTGCCCGACGCGTGGAGCCACAACAACCCAGTCGACATCCTCGGCGACGCCGAATCCGATCGTTACGCCAGGGCGCTTGAGATTGCCTCGAAAGACGCGAACACCGACGGCATGCTCGTCATCCTCACGCCGCAGGGCATGACCAATCCCACGGAAATTGCCGAGAAGCTGGCGCCCTACGCGCACTCCACCGGCAAACCCGTCCTCGCCAGCTGGATGGGCGGCGACTTCGTCGCACAGGGCGAAAGTATCCTCCGGCAGGCCGGCATCCCCGACTTCCCGTTTCCCGATGATGCTGCCCGCGCGTTCGAGTTCACCTGGCGCTATGCTCGCAACCTCCGCGACCTGTACGAGACTCCCGCGGCGCGCTCCGGCTCAGTGCTCGAAGCGAAGCGTGATCTTGCCACCGGCATCCTTGATGGAGTCCGGGCCGGCCGCCGCACCATCCTGACCGAATACGAATCCAAACAGCTCCTCGCCGCTTACGGTATTCCCACCGTTCGCACCGAGCTCGCGCCCACGGCTGTCCGTGCGGTCGAGCAGGCCGAGGCCATCGGTTACCCCGTCGTCCTCAAGCTCCACTCCGAGACCATCACCCACAAGACGGACGTCGGCGGGGTCAAGCTGAATCTTCGCTCCGCGCTCGAAGTGAATCGCGCCTTCACTGAAATTCAGCAGTCGGTGACCGCCAAAGCAGGCGCGCAGCATTTCCTTGGCGTCACGGTGCAGCCCTTCGCCAAGCTCGACGGTTACGAGATCATCCTCGGCAGCAGCATCGATCCGCAGCTCGGCCCCGTGCTCCTCTTCGGCACCGGCGGCCAGCTCGTCGAGGTCTACAAGGACAGCTCGCTTGCGCTGCCGCCGCTCAACGCCACGCTCGCGCGCCACATGATGGAGAAGACGCGCATCTACGGGGCACTGAAAGGAGTACGCGGCCGCAAATCCGTCGACCTCGCCGCGCTCGACGATCTGGTTGTGCGCTTCAGCGAGCTTGCCGTCGAGCAGCGCTGGATCAAAGAGATCGACATCAATCCGCTGCTCGCTTCGCCCGACGGTCTCATCGCCCTCGATGCCCGCGTCGTTCTGCACGATCCGGACACGCCCGAAGCGCAGCTCCCGCATCCCGCCATCCGCCCGTATCCGGTGCGCTACATCGCGCCGTGGACGAATAAGCCTGGCGAGCAGATGCTCATTCGGCCCATTCGTCCCGAAGACGAACCGCTCATCGTCGCCTTCCACGACCGCCTCAGCGAGCGCACGGTGGTCGAGCGGTACTTTACGGCGCTCGCCCTCAGTGCGCGCACCGCGCACGAGCGTCTCACCCGCATCTGCTTCATCGACTACGATCGCGAGCTCGCCCTCGTTGCCGAAAAGCTGGACACTACGGGGAATTTACATATCGCGGGCGTCAGCCGCATGAATCGCCAGGAAGATGGCAGTTCCGCCACGCTCGCCATTGTCGTGGCGGATGAATCTCAGGGCCAGGGTCTGGGCGAGGCCATCATGCGTCGCGCCCTCGATGCCGCCCGAGCCGAAGGCGTACGCCGGGTTATCATCCACTTCCTGCCGCAGAACGAGCGTATGAGCCGTCTTTCCCGCAAGCTCGGCTTTGCGCTCACCGAAGAGAAAGCCCTCATTCGCGGCGAGCTCGCGCTTTAGTTCACTCAGTAAAGGGCAGGTGGAACTTTGCCTGCCCTTCTTTTTGGACTGGATTTCAGAGAAGCGCAGTGGCGCCCACGACCTGGCCTGCGCGAGCCGCGGGCGAGTCGGACGAACACGGCCAGATTTCGCAAACATGGAAGAGCAGATGTTTGCGCAGGGTCATCAACCCGCGACTACTTCACCTACCGTTCGCGATTCGGGCAGGGAATTCGCCTCCGCCGCGGGCAGTTTCACGGTCACGCACGTCCCCTCGCCCAAGCGGCTCCTCACGCGGATCGTTCCTCCGCAGGCATCCACAATCGCTTTGCAGATCGAGAGCCCCAGTCCCGCGCCGCCCGTCGTCCGTGCGCGCGAGCGGTCTCCTCGCCAAAAGCGCTCGAACAGATGGGGAAGATCTTCCGGCGAAATCCCGCTGCCCGTGTCCCGCACCTCAAGCACCGTTTGCGAGCCTGCCTCAATCTCTGCGATCACCTGTCCGCCTTCCGGCGTATGCTGCGCCGCGTTCAGCAGCAGATTGGCCACGAGCGAGGCGCACGCATCTTCGCTCAGCGGCACCGGCGCTGAGCGCTGGGCTTCCACGCCGATCGTCACTCCACGAATCTGTGCCAGCGTCTCCATCTGCACGGCCACGTCGCGGGCCACTTCCGCCAGATCGCACCGTGCATGCTCCGCCGGTTCCTGTTCGAAACGCGCCAGTTGCAGCATGCGCTGCACGAGCTCTTCCATGCGCGCGCAATCCGCCAGGCACGTTTCCAGCCCGCGCGAGTATTCCCGCGTGGTGCGCGGGCGCGAGCCAAGCAATTGCAGCGAGGACTTGACGATGGTCACCGCCGTCTTCAGCTCGTGCGCCGCATCGTGCACGAATACCTGCTGCCGCCGGAACGCCCCTTCCAGCCGTTCCGTGGCCGACTCCAGCGCCCTCGCCAGCACTGCCAGCTCGCGCGTCGCCAGCGCTCCCGGCGGCGCGCGGAATCGCGGATCGCGAGGCGTCATCTCGGCTGCCGCCTTGCTCAGTTGCTCGAGAGGCGCCAAACCGCGCCGCAGCAGAAACGTGAGCGCCGCCCCGGTCATCATCAGCAGCAGGATTCCCGCCATCAGGAGAAAACGCGCCGCGCGCATCACCGCTTCGTGCACAGGATGCAGCGTAACCGCATAAACAATCATCACGGGCCGCGCAATCCCGGGGCTCTTGTCGTCCGCATCGATCTGCCGGACTCCGTGGAGCACCAGCCCGCGGAAGCTGTGGCCGCTTAACTGGAAGCTCTTCGGTCGCGCAGCGTTCTCCAGCGCGCGCGCCACCAATGGATTCCATCGCGGCGAATGCGCCAGCACGCGTCCGCCCTGGTCCTCCGCCATCCACAAATCCCTCGAGCGGAGGTCCAGCGCGGAAGGGTCGATGGTCACATCGTCGGCTGCATCTTCCGCGTCGTGCACCTGGCCCAGCAGCGAGTCCGCGCGCCCGCGCAGCATGAGGTCGAAGGCCCTCAACTGCTCGCGCCACAGATACACCAGAGTCGCAGCGGCCATCGCCGCTACCAGCACGCACTCCAGTATCAGCACTGTGGCGATCAACCGGCTTCGCAGCGAAGGCCGTCTCACATACCGCTCCTCGGCGCTGCTCCTCCGGCGATCAGGCGATACCCTCGCCCGCGCAGCGTCTCGATCCACGGGCAGCCGTCCCCCGCGCCGCCGCGATTCAGCTTGCGTCGCAGGTTCGAAATGTGTGCCTCAATCACGTTCGAATGGTGCTCCCAGTTGTAATCGTACAGATGCTCCAGCAGCACTTGCTTCGAAACCACGGACCGAGGGCGGTGGCTCAGGTATTCAAGGGCACGATACTCCGTCGGAGACAGATCGACCGGCTTGCCCGCGACCGTCACTGTCTTCTCAATCGTGTCGATTGTCAAATCCGCCACCTGGATCTTCGGGTGGCTCACGCCTTTGCCGCGCCGGATCAGCGCTTTCGCCCGCGCCAGCAACTCGCCCAAATCGAACGGCTTCGCCAAATAATCGTCCGCGCCCGCATTCAGCAGCTTGACCACCGAAGCTTTCTCCGCCACCGCCGTCAGCACCAGCACCGGCGCAGTCTGGCCGCGCGCGCGGATCGCCTGCAGCACTTCGGCGCCGCTCGTTCCGGGCAGCATCAGGTCCAGTACAATCAGGTCGTAGTTCGATTGCCGCCCCAGATCCACGCCATCCGGCCCGGTGCGCGCCACATCCACTGCCAGGCCAGCGCTCTCGCGCAGCGCGGTGGCAATGTTCGCCGCTACCCGTGTTTCGTCCTCAATCACCAGAGCGCGCATACGGTCAGGATCGCTCCCTGCCCTTAATTTTGCCTGAATTGCAAGAGTACGATCGACCATTTTCCCCGACCTTTCCGCCTCTCCCGCTCGCCAGTCCCCGTTAGAATAAGGTATGCGCCGCATTTACATGGACGCCAACTCCACCACTCCTCTGTTACCCGATGTGCTGGAGGCGATGCGGCCCTTCTTCATCGAATCCTTCGGCAACGCTTCTTCCATCCACCAGGTCGGGCAGCGTGCTCGCGCCGCCGTCGAGCGCGCCCGCGAGCAGGTGGCCGCGCTCCTCCGCTGCCGCGCCGCAGAAGTCGTCTTCACTTCCGGCGGCACCGAGAGCGATAACACCGCGATCTTCGGTATTCTGCGTCCGGGCGACCACCTGATCACCTCTGCCATCGAGCACCACGCGATCCTGCATTCCGCCGAGAAGGCCCGCGTGCGTGGCATCGACGTCACTATCCTCCCCGTCTCCGCGGCCGGAGCGGTCGATCCCATGGACGTCTACCGCGCACTCAAGCCGAACACCAAACTCATCAGCGTGATGATGGCTAATAATGAAACCGGCGTGGTCCAGCCCGTCGAACAGATCGGCAAAATCGCCGCCGAAGCCGAAGTGTGCTTCCACACCGATGCGGTGCAGGCCGCCGGCAAGATCCCCATCGACGTCAAAGCCATCGGATGCCATTTGCTCAGCCTTTCCGGTCACAAGTTTCACGCCCCCCAGGGCACCGGCATTCTTTACGTCCGCCGCGGCACGCGATTCGAGCCGCTCCTCTTCGGCGGAGCGCATGAGCGCCAACGCCGTGCGGGAACCGAAAACGTTGCCGGCATCGTCGGCCTCGGCCAGGCTGCGGAGATCGCCCTCGCCGGTCTCACCGACGGCACCGAGGATCACATCTGCATGCTGCGCGACCGCCTCGAGCAGGGCCTCATCGCGGCGATAGACCAGTGCGGCGTCAACGGCGCGGGGCAGCCGCGCGTTCCCAACACCACGAATCTCTACTTTGATCACCTCGAAAGCGAAGCGCTGCTGATCGCGCTCGATCTGAAGGGGCTCGCCGTCTCTGGCGGCTCCGCCTGCTCGTCAGGATCCACCGAGCCTTCGCACGTCCTCAAAGCCATGGGCCTGCCGCTCGCCCGGTCGCGCGCCAGCCTGCGCTTCAGCCTCACGCGCCAGAACACCGCAGCCGACATCGACTACGCCCTCGAGATCATCCCGCCGGCCGTCGCCCGCCTGCGGGAGCTCTCGCCCGTGCACAAACACCCCACCGTCGCCGCAGCCGCAAAGTAATCGAACCCCGTTCACCGCGTTCAAACCAGACCAACCGTCCTGTCCCGGAAATTCAACAAGGGAAGAACAATGCGAGGCTGTCATTCCGGGCGTACGAGGCCCCGAACGTTTTTCCGTTCGGGGTGGTGACCGAAAGCCTGCTCCGTGAACTCCCGCGCAGAACGCTGGCATTTTTTCTAATCGCGCTCGTCACGGCAGGTTCCCTCGCGTATACTCCGTCCATTCCCTTCTCGGAGACGCGCCTTGTCCGCCTTCCGGGATGCTTACCAATACTGCAGGATTGATCCGTTGGCATGATCGGCCGGACTATATCCCGCTATCGCATCGTTGAGAAACTCGGCGGCGGCGGGATGGGCATTGTCTACCGCGCCGAGGACATGACCCTCCACCGCTTCGTGGCCCTCAAGTTCCTACCCGAGAATGTCGCCGCGGACCCGCAGGTGCTTTCCCGGTTCCGGCGCGAGGCACAAGCAGCCTCGATGCTGAACCATCCCAATATCTGCACCATCTACGAAATCGGTGAGGCGGAGGGGAGACCGTTCATCGCGATGGAGTTCCTGGATGGCGAGACTCTTGGAACGCGAATCGCGGGCCAGCCTCTCGAATTCGGCCTCATGCTTTCGCTTGCCATCCAAATTGCCGAGGGTCTGGAGGCAGCTCATGCTGTCGGGGTCATTCATCGAGACATCAAGCCAGCTAACATCTTTCTGACGAGACGGATCGCGAAGATTCTCGATTTTGGCCTGGCTATCCTGCCGCGCACCGCGGCGGAGAGCGGCGCGGAGAACACCATCAGCCACGCCGGCAATCTTACTTCTCCCGGTGCGCTGTTGGGCACGATTGGCTACATGTCTCCGGAGCAGGTGCGCGGAGGAACTCTCGATTCCCGCAGCGATCTGTTCTCCCTGGGGGCAGTGCTCTATGAAATGGCGACGGGCGCGCGGGCATTCCGGGGAGAAAGCCCCGCGGTCACCTGCGAAATGATTTTGAACCGCAACCCTGTCTCGGCGGTTCGCCTCAATCCCGAAATCTCGCCCGGGCTGGAAAGCGTAATTGCCAAGGCCCTGGAGAAGGACCCGAGCCTCCGTTATCAGCACGCCGCCGATTTGTGCGCCGATCTGCGCCGCCTGCAACGGGGCGCAGGAGGCATTCCGGAAGCGCCAACCTCTGCCCATGAGGCCGCGTCGCGCGGCATGCAGATGGGCGAGTCGCTGGTGCCGTCTGGGACGAAAAGGGCGCGCAAAGCTGCCTATTATGCCGCAGGCGGGGTCCTTCTCGCCCTGCTGGTTGTCGCTGCGATTCTGTGGCTCGATCGCCGGGGCCCTGGAAGGCCTCCCGCTCTCGGTGAATGGCAGCAGCTGACCTTCTTTACGGACTCGGCGGTTTATCCGGCCTTGTCCTCCGACGGCCACATGCTGGCCTTCCTTCGCGCAGACGATTCCTTCATGGGCCAGGGAAACATCTACGTGGAAATGCTGCCGGGCGGCGAGCCAGTGCAGCTCACCCACGATACGAGGGTGAAGCTGAGCCCGACGTTTTCGCCCGACAATTCCACTGTCCTGTACAGCGTGGTCGAGCCATGGGACACGTGGGAGGTTCCAGTGCTCGGCGGCAAGCCCCAACTCTTTCTTCCCAACTCTTCATCTCTGACGTGGATCGATGGGGGGAAACGGATACTTTTCTCCCAGATATTCGGCTCCGGTCTGCATATGGGGGTCGTCGCTGCAGACCCGGACCGAGGCAACGGCCGCACCGTTTACCTTCCCCCGGGGTCGCGGACGATGGCGCACCACTCCTATCTCTCCCCCAACCGGCGGTGGGTGGCGATTGTGGAGATGAACAATCTGGGAGACATTGTGCCCTGTAAGGTTGTTCCATTCGATGGCCTGGCTGCGCCCGTCGTGGTTGGCCCAACCGGCTCCTGCCTGGCCGCCGCGTGGTCGCCCGACAGCGAATGGATTTACGTCAGCGCGATGACCTCCGGTTATCATTCCTGGCGGCAGCATCTGGACGACTTCCACATCTGGCGCCAGCGATGGCCTGGTGGACAGCCGGAGCAGCTGACATTCGGTCCCACTTCGCAGCAGGGAATCTCGATGGCTCCCGACGGCAAGTCGATCTTCACTTCGGTGGGTTCGGGGGAGTTGTCGGTATGGCTGCACAGCCGGAAGGGCGACGAACAGATGACCTCGGAGGGAAGCACCTCACTGCCTTTGTTTTCTGCAGATGGCGAGGATCTCTACTTCCTCCGGTCGGAAGGGCAGAAGGACGACCACTCTCTGTGGGTACGCAAACTTGCCAGCGGCGAGATGGATCGGGTTTTGCCCGGTGTTTCGATGGACGTGTACTCCGTATCGCGGGATGAGAAAAAAATCGCCTACGTCAGCAAGGACCGCGGCGGTGCAATGACTCTGTGGATCGCAGCTGCCGATCGCCGTACTCCTCCCCTGCGCATCTCGTCCTCCGACGACACTCCCTTTTTTCTGCCCGATGGAAGCCTCATCGTTCGCACCAACGAGGGCGGACGCAACTATGTGGATCGCATCAACCCCGACGGATCAGGGCGCCGCAAACTCGATTCGCAGCCCATCCTCGATCTGATCGCCGTTTCGCCAGATGGGAAATGGGTGGTTGCGGCGGTGCCGAGCGCCAATGTTGAGCTCACGGCGGCGGTGAGGGCTTTCGCTGTCGATGGCACCACCTCGGTTCCGCTTTGTTCCGGGTATTGCCTGCTGGCCTGGGACAGGACGGGCAAATTCGTCTATCTGAGTTACACGGATGTGTTTGGTGAGGGAACCTATGTCATCCCGGTCCAGGATGACGTTGAGTTGCCCGACGGCGCGGCCCGCGTCGACAACCTCAATCGGAAGAGTCTGACGCTGCTTCCCTGGGATGTGGCTACCGGAACCGGCACAGACATTTATGCCTACGTCCAGCAAACGATGCGCAACAATCTCTTCCGCATTCCCCTGGAGTGACCTGGTGTCGAGTCCGTCAATAGCAGGGAGCCCGGCAGAATAAAGGACTTAAGTTCTGCCCGGTCACAGGGGCACCTCCATCGTCGACCAATCGGCAGAAATCGTGCTGATCGGAAGCGCAGTTCCTCAGCCTTAACCCGTCAACCGCAACCGCTATTTTCCAATCTGCGCCAGCAGCACTTTCACGGCCGCCTCCAGTTGCGAATCTGTGCCGTCCTCGGTTTCGCCGGGCTTGCGCACCACGTCCACATTCACAGGCCGCGGATGCATCTCCATCGTCTGGCCGTGGATGTCCTGCACGCGGATCATGGGCAGCCGCAGAAGCGACCCGTCGATGAGCTGCGTGCCGCCGGTATAAATAATCCATCCGCCGGTTGGCACACCGACCACCTGGCCCAGATGCAGCGCTTCGTAACCTTCGGTGAAGTCCTCGCCATCAGAGAGAGTGTTTTGGTTCGTCACGAGAACGGTCGGCTTGCCCAGCGCGCGCTGCCCCAGCAACTGGCGGGCCGGCGCTCCCGGTAACCCCCGCGGCGTCAGCTCCAGATAATTTCTGCGCGCGAAGACGTCGATCGCGTAGCCGTTCACAAACCCGCCTTCATTGTCACGGATATCGACGATCACGCCTTCCTTCGCCTCGTTCTGCACGTCCAGATCGAGGTAGAGCTGCTTCAGCGAATCGCTGCCCATCGCTTCCATGTGCACATACCCGAGCTTGCCGCCGCTAATCTTGTCCACGTAAGCGCGCTCCTTCTCCACCCATGCGCGATGGACCAGTTCCTTTTCGCGACCGATGTCGACCGGCTTGACTACCACCGTGCGCGGCGCAGCATTGCCAGTCGCAACTTTCAACACGGTTCGCCGGCCGATAGTGTTTTCCAGCAACGCATTCAGATCGGTCCCGAAGCCGATCTCCTGGCCGTTGACCGCGAGCAGCCGGTCGCCCACCTGAATCCCGGCGACATTCGCCGGGCCCAGTGGGATTACCTCGGACACGACCAGCCCCTGACCCGAATCGTAATCCGCGCGGCTAAAGCGCAATCCGAGCCTTCCCACGGATGGACCGTGGTGGTTGGGGCTGCCGATGCCGGAGTGGGATGAGTTCAGCCGCCCGATCATCAGGTTGATGTCGGAGCGCAGTTCGTCTTCCGTCTGGCAGCCTGCGATGTACGGCGCGAATTCCGTGCGGATCGCACCCCAGTTTTGCCCGTTGAAGTCGGGATTGTAGTAGCGCCGGTTCAGGTCGCCCCACGCTTCCTGGAAGACGACGTTCTTCTCCACATTGAAATCCACATCGTACTGCGCGGTGACCGGAATCGGCTTGGCCTGGCCGTTGGCGAGTGAAAGCTCCATCACATGTCCGTCCTGCAGGTACACAATCGACTTCGAGTCGGGCATGAACTGCACGTCGCCCTTGCCGCCGGAGGTCGCCGTCAGCTGTTTCGCCACCGGCGGCTTTTTCGGATTCTCCTCGAGTGACCAGCTGTACAGGTTCTCCTGCCCTGCGACTTCGGCGCTGAAGATGAGCGTCTTCCCGTCAGGGCTGATCACCGGCCGCGCAGCGCTCAGACCCAGCGGCAACAGCGTGAGCCGGTCGCGCAGGCCAGGGAACACAATCTCAACCGGCTCCGGCTTCTTCGGCGTCTCAGGCTTCTTCAGGGGGCCGTCGTCGGCTCTCCATTCGGAGCGCTCTTCGCCGGTGCGGGAGGTTTCGGCTGCATCGGCTCGCTCGGCGTCTTGAAGAGGTTGTAGAACTCATTCTCCTGGTACTGTGGCACGTGCAGCGTCAGATCCACGCGCGCCATGTCGAAGTCTTCGCTCCGCTGCGCCGTCGCAAACAGCAGATACTTCCCATCCGGCGCCCATGCAATCTGATTGGCGCTTTCTCCGTTGGCAAGGAAGGTGACCGGCCTGGCAGTACCGCCTTTTGTCGGGATCACTTTGATATTCCGGAAGCCGTCGTATCCGTAATTCGTGTACGCCAGCCAGTCGCCCGCAGGAGAAAACTTCAGCGTCGGAAACCACATGGTATCCGCGGCGAGTACCACGTCTTTGCCGGTTTCCAGCGTCAGCAGGTGCACTTCCTTTTGATCGCGCGTGTAGGCGATGCTCTTGCCATCCGGATCCCACGCGAGGTTTTCATCCTGCGCAGTCCCATGCGTGAGCTGCGTTTCCTTGTCCGTGTCGAAATCGTATTCGTAAATGTTGCTGGCTCCGCTGCGCATCGACGTGTAGATCAGCTTCGTGCTGTCCGGCGACCAGTGCAGATCCGCTTCCGTCTGGGGCGTGTGTGTGATCTGGATCGCCTCGCCGCCACTTTTCTCGGTCGTCACAAAGACGTCGCCGTGCGCAATCACCGCCAGCTTCTTGCCATCCGGCGAAAGTGCCATGTCGTCGAAATTCGAAGCGGTCACATGCCGCACGCCCGCGCCGGAGGGGCTTCCGCGCAGCGCGATCGGCACCCCCTCCGCCTTGCCGGTCGCAGTGCTCAGCTTCCAGATTGCCAGATCGCGCTGGAAGACGATCGTCTTTCCGTGATCGCCGATGGTTGGCCACAGCACGCGTCCGTCGGTGAAGTGCGTGATCTGCTTTTCCGGGCCGCCCGTCGCCGCAACTGACCAGATATTCTCCGGTCCCGTCTTGTCCGACATGTAGTAGATCTTGTTTCCCTTCGCCGACCACATCGGCCACGCATGCTTTGCGTCATCGGGCAGCACCACGCGGTACGTCCCGTGCGGATCGAGGGATTTCCACCACAGTTCGGTGTCGTCGATGTGCGAGTGTCCGTCGCGCCACCACTGCAGATCGCTGATGCCCTTGGCCATCATCACGACGGCCTGGCCGTCGGGCGATGGCGCGCTCTCGAACTCTGCGAGATAGGCCTCGTCGCTCACCGCCATCGGCGTGCCGCCTTCTGCGCTCACGCGAAAGACGTCGGTGTTGTAGTCGATGTCGTCGTCCGCCGAGCTGAAGTAGATCCACTGCCCATCGGGTGACCACGCATCCAACTGCTCCTCGGTGTCGCCGTAGGTGATCCGCTGAAGCTGGCCGGTCGCCAGCGTGAGCACATAGATGTCGCCGCCGCCGGTGCGCGTGGAGATGAAGGCCAGCTTCGTCCCGTCCGGTGAATACAGCGGGCGCGATTCCGTCGCCGGATTGCTCACCAGCAAATGTGCGTCGCCGCCATTCGACGAAACTGTCCAGATGTCGCCGCCCGAGGCGAACGCGATCTCCCGCCCGTCCGGCGAAATCGCCGGCTGCGTCAGCGACGGCTTCGGCTGGACTTCAGGATCGGTGGCAAACAGGGAAGAGCTGAGGCAGGCAACGGCGACGACGAGAACAGCGCTGCGGATTTTCAAGGGCAACACGCTCCAGGAGGGGATCGAACGGCACTGCGGAGATGCCTATGTTTGTAGCACACCGCAGGCGCAAATCTCAGCGCGCAAACGAAAGCCGGGAACAGGCTCTCGCCCATCCCCGGCCGTGTCGTTCTATCCCGTAAACCGTGAAACGTAACTCCTAGTACCGGTAGTGCTCCGTCTTGTACGGTCCTTCCACGGCCACACCGATGTATTCCGCCTGCTTCGGGCTCAGCTTCGTCAACTTTACGCCGATCTTTTCGAGATGCAACCGCGCCACTTCCTCATCGAGCCGCTTGGGCAGCGTGTAAACCTCGATGGAATACGTGTCGCGGTTCTTCCACAGATCGATCTGCGCCAGCGTCTGGTTCGCGAAGCTGTTGCTCATCACAAAGCTCGGATGCCCCGTCGCACAGCCCAGATTCACCAGCCGCCCCTCCGCCAGCACGAAGATGCTGTGCTCCGGCCTGCCGCCTTCGGCCGGGAACGTGTACTGATCCACCTGCGGCTTGATGTTCAGCTTCTTCACGCCCTTCGCCTGATTCAGCTGGTCCATCTGGATTTCGTTGTCGAAGTGCCCGATGTTGCACACGATGGCCTGATCCTTCATCGCCTTCATGTGGTCCAGCGTGATGATGTCCACGTTGCCCGTGCAGGTGACGTAGATGTCGCCGCGTCCCAGCGTGTCCTCGAGGGTCGTGACTTCGAAGCCTTCCATCGCCGCCTGCAGCGCGTTGATCGGATCGATCTCCGTCACAATCACGCGCGCGCCCATGCCGCGCAGCGAGTGCGCCGAGCCCTTGCCCACGTCACCGTAGCCGCAGATCACGGCCACTTTGCCCGCCATCATCACGTCGGTCGCGCGCTTAATGCCGTCCGCCAGCGATTCGCGACAGCCGTACAGGTTGTCGAATTTCGATTTGGTCACTGAATCGTTGACGTTGATCGCCGGCACGAGCAGCTTGCCCTGCTCCTTCATCTTGTAGAGCCGGTGCACGCCCGTCGTCGTCTCCTCGCTGACGCCGCGCCAATCCTTCACCACCTTGTGCCAGTGCTGCTTGTCTTCCACGTAGACCTGTTTCAGCAGCTTCTTGATGACCGCTTCTTCTTCGCTCTCCGCAGGAGTATCCACCCACTTGTCGCCATTTTCCAGCTCATAGCCTTTATGGATCAGCAGCGTCGCGTCGCCGCCGTCGTCCACAATCAGCTGCGGCCCCAGGCCGTCGCCGTGCGTCAGCGCCTGCAGCGTGCACCACCAGTACTCCTCCAGCGTCTCGCCCTTCCAGGCAAACACCGGAATTCCCGCCGCCGCAATCGCCGCGGCCGCGTGGTCCTGCGTGGAGAAGATGTTGCAGCTGGCCCAGCGGACCGATGCGCCCAGGTCCACGAGCGTCTCAATCAGCACCGCGGTCTGGATGGTCATGTGCAGCGAGCCGGAGACGCGCACGCCCTGCAGCGGCTTCTCTGCCGCGTACTTCCGACGAATCGCCATCAGCCCCGGCATCTCGTGCTCGGCGATCGCAATCTCTTTGCGCCCCCAGTCGGCCAGCGACATATCGGCGACTTTGTAAGCGGCGGCTTTTTCCAGTGTGGCTGTTGCCATAGACGGGGATCTCCTCAGGTGGGTTCTCTCTTCGATTGTAGCTGGGCCCGAGCGGGCCGCCAGCCAACTTTCAGCCAATCGCACCCCCGCAGCTCTGAACGGCTTTCCAGGCGCTTTGAATGCCTCCCGATGGGGCGGTCGGGCGCGTCAGAGGTATTGTTGTGTCATGATCAGCGGCTGGCTCCTGGCTGTGGTATTGGTGCTACTGTTTGCCTGGCTCCTTCTTCTGTTGTGGACAAGTTGGGGATCTTTCAGGAGGGCCGCTACTTCCGTTCGGGCCTGGATGGCGCGAATGGGTTTGATTTGCGCATCTGCGGCGGTCCTGGGATTGCTGGCACTTTACCTCACCTGGATTTCACCCGGCGTTTCTCAGAAACTGGGCGCCGGCACCGTCCATATTTTCGCCTTAGTTCTCTTTTATTCAACAGTCGCGGGCATTGTTCTGAATCTTGCAGGATCTGGAGCAGGACGCTTCATAGGATTGGGGAGCTGCGTCGCCACCGGCATCTGGTGGTTTGTACTGGCGTCTGGCGCGGCACTATCCATGGGTACGGTTACAGCCCGCCATCCGACCAGGTTCCTGATTCCTTCCGGCTATGTGGGTTGGGTCACGGTTGAGTATGGCGACGGAGGCCCACCGCTCGAAATGTCGAAAGGCGCCTATATATGCCGAGTTCCGTCAAGCGGCGTGGTCTCCACCTCTTCTCCGATGGAAGAAGGTTGGGCGACCGACCGATACTTCTACCTCTCAGCAGACGGGAAATTAACGAAACTGCCCCAAACGCTCCCCGGTAAGGGCGGAATGGTCTGGTCAGAATGGATCAGTTCTGATCAGGGGGTACGGGCGAAAACACCGAACCGTCTAACCGAGAGTTTTTACGTCGGCACGGAAAGTCAGTACCTTGCCACCCAGAAGCATTGAGAGAAGGTCTCTGTCCCGAGGTCCATGCCTGGGGAATCATCGGTCCTGCTCGAAGACCGTCCGTCCCCCCACCACCGTCCGCAGAACCTTCGTCCCCAGCACATCCTCCGGCGCAACCGTCAGCAAATCCCGGTCCAGCACCACAAAATCCGCCACCAATCCCGGCGCCAGCTTGCCCTTCCACGTTTCGGCAAACTCCGCATACGCCGCTCCCTGCGTGTACGCGTAGAGCGTCCGCGCCATGGTCAGCGTCTGCTCGGGATGAAACGTCTCCGTACCTGCTTCATTCTTCCGCGTCACCGCCGCATAGAGGCCGCGAAAGGGCGTCACCGGCTCCACAGGATAATCCGTCCCAAACGCCAGCGGCACGCTCGCCTCCGCAAACGACCTCCAGGCATACGCCAGGGCCGAGCGCTCCGACCCCAGCCTTGCTTCAGCCCACGACCTATCCGTCAACAGATGGTTCGGCTGCATCGACGCAATCACGCCCAAATCCCGATACCGCGCAAAGTCCCCTGCGCCCACCACCTGGCTGTGCTCAATCCGGTGCCGCGCATCGGGTCCCGGCACAGCCTCGCGCGCCGCCGCCAGCGCCTCGAGAGCCATCTCCACCGCGCGGTCGCCGATGGCATGAAACCCCAGCTGGAATCCCGCCCGCGCCCTTTCCACAGTCATAGCGTTCAGATCGCCCTGCACATACCGCGGCAGCCCGGTGTTTGCCGGATCGTCCGCATACGGCGCCTTCATCGCCGCTGTGCGCGATCCCAGGGACCCATCCAGAAATCCCTTCAGCATCGTCGTCCGCAGCATCCGATCGCCTGCCGCTCGCCGCGCCCGCTTCTCCCCGAGCACATCCACGGTGTCCGTGAAGGGAAGCCACTCTGCCACGCGCAGGGGCAACTTCCCCTCGTCCGCGATCTTCTCCAAATCCAGAAAAAGGTCCCAGTCGGAGAAGTCCTGCACGCTGGTCACCCCATGCCGCACCGCTTCGGCCAGCGCCAATTCCAGCCCGCGTCTCCGTTGTTCCGGAGCAAGCGGCGGCGCCTGGACCAGCCGCATCGCCGTCTCGCGCAGTACGCCCGTTGGCTCGCCTCTTGCGTCGCGATCGATTTCGCCGCCCACCGGATTCGCCGTCTCTCGCGTGATTCCCGCCGCCGCCAGCGCTGCCGAATTCGCTACCGCGATGTGGATATCGACGCGCTGGAAAACTGCCGGGTGCCCCAAGGTCGCTGCGTCCAGATCCGCGCGGGTCGGCAAGCGCCCATCCGCCCACAGCGTCTGATCCCACCCGCCGCCGCGCAGCCATTCCCTTTCAGCAGCGCGCTCCGCCGCCGCCCGTACGCGCGCCTGCATCTCCGCGAGCGAGCGCACGCCCAGCAAATCCACGGACGTCAGAATCCGCGCCGCCAGCCCCAAATGCAGATGCGCGTCGTTGAATCCAGGCATCGCAAACGCGCCCCGCAGGTCCGCGACCTCAGTCCCCGGTCCGCGCAGGCGCATGATTTCCGCACCCGATCCCGTCGCCAAAACCTCGCTCCCAGCGACAGCCATCGCCGTCACCCGCTCCGGGCGGTCCGTCTTCAGGCCCACGCCGGTGAGGATGTCCCCGTTATGCCAGATCGTCTCAGCGCTGATCACACTCAGGCTCCCGCCGCCGCCAGCACGAGCAGCAAAATCCGCTTCAGTGCCGACTCCCGCCCGCGCGCGTCGTACCACTCCGCGTGCGTGTGGATCCCGCCTGCGGTCCCGCCCGCCCCCAGACTCATGGCCGGCACGCCCAGCGACAGGGGAATATTCGCGTCCGTGGACGCCACGCGCAACTCGGTGCGAATCCCAAGGTGCCGATCCACCGCGCGCAGCTGTTCCAGGAGCTTTGCATCGGAGGCCAGTTTTCCCGCGGGCCGGTCGCCAATCTTCTCCACGCTCCAGCGCAGCCCAACCGCCTCCGGCCGCTGCCCCAGCGCTGCTGCCAGCGCCGCATCCTCCACTGCGCGATGCAGCTCTACTTCCAGCCGAATTAGTTGGTCCCGCTCCGTCGAGCGCAGATCGAAGCTTGCCGTCGCCGACTCCGGAATCGCGTTGATCGCCGTCCCTCCCGCAATCGTGCCCACATTCACTGTCGTCCGCGGCGCATCCGGCAACGCCACGTCGGAGAACCGCTGGATCGCGCGGCTCAGAATCGCGATCGGATTCGGGCGTCCGGCATCCGTCCACGCGTGCCCACCGGGGCCACGCACGGTGACGCGCCAGCGCTGGCTGCCCAGCGCCTGCACGACCGCGCTTGCGTCGCCTGCGCCATCCAGCACCACGTGCGCCTCCACGCTTTCCGCTCGCTTACTGTACAGGTGCCGCATCCCGCGCAAATCGCCTTCGCCTTCTTCGCCCACGTTGCCGGCAAAGACCACATCGCGCGCAGTCGCAATGCTCGCGTGACGCATCGCCGCGGCCACAGCCAGCATCGCGGCCACGCCCGCTCCGTTGTCACAAGCCCCAGGGGCGGCGAGCCGCGAGCCCTGCAGCACCGGTTCAATCGGCGTCGCCGCAGGAAAAATCGTGTCGAGATGCGCCGACAGCAGCACCCGTTTCGATTCCGCGCTCGTTCCTCGCCGCGTTGCCAGGGCATTGCCAACGGCATCGATCCGCGCGTCTTCCAGATCCAGTTCGCGAAAGCGCGCACCGAGCCACTCCGCACGCGCGCCCTCACCGAACGGAGGCGCCGGAATCCCCACCATCTCCGTCTGCCACTGGAGGATCCTCTGTTCCTGCAGGTGCAGCCATTGAAATGCCGCATGGACCCGCCGGTCCGCAGCCAGCCGGGCAATCAACGCCAACGCTTCGGGGGCAAACGAACCCATAGGAACTCTCAGCCTAGCATTCCGCTATCGGGCCCTTGCCTGTCCGGCTCCTGGCTGTACTCCACGCTGTCCAGAAACAAGCCCCGCGCCGGAGCCGTCGCCCCTGCCGCGCTGCGCGACCGTGCCTCGAGAATCTTCACAACGTCCTCCGGCGTCCTTTGTCCCCGCCCCGCATCCACAAACGTTCCCACGAGATTGCGCACCATGTGGTGCAGAAATCCATCGCCACGCACCCGATACACCAGCAGAAGGTCCGTTTCCGTCCACTCTGAGGCGAAAATCCTCCTCACATTGCCTCGGCGCCCCGGTTCGTCGTCGTCCTCAGCAGCGTGCCGCATTGCCAAATCCGGATCGCTCGCTGCAAAGGACGTAAAGTCGTGCTCGCCCACGACCGACTTCGCCGCCGCGCGCATCGCCTCAACATTCAGCGGCCAAATCAGCGCCCACGCATACCGCGACTCCCAGGGCGGACAAATCTCCCCACGAAAAATCCGATACTCGTACGTCTTCGCTCGCGCCGCGTGCCGTGCGTGGAAATCTTCCGCAGCAATCTCCGTGCTCAGCACGCGAATCGCTCCCGGCAGCGTCCGGTTCAGCGCACGCTGGAGGTTTGCCGCGGGAATCGGCGACTCCAGCACGAACGATGCCACCTGCGCTCGCGCGTGCACGCCTGCATCCGTCCGACCCGATCCCTGGGGCAAGACGCGCTCGCCAGTCACGCGTTCGATGGCAGCGGCCAATTCGCCCTGGATGGTCGCGCGATCGGGCTGCACCTGCCAGCCGAAATAGTCGGTGCCGTCGTAGGACAGCGTCAGCTTCCAGTTGGCCTGCACATGGGCGCTCATTTTTGACTTTTCTCGCCGAATTGTCGCATCGGAACTCGTTCAGAAATCATCGAATTGCTGCGATATACTCAGCTTTCCTGACAGTGGACTTCCAGAAGACGGATTTCCAACGTACGAGTTTACGGAACCGCGGCCTCACTCGCCTCGTATCGCAGGTTGAGCACCGCCAATTTCCGGACCGCACTTCCGAGTCTGGGGCGCGTTTTGTCTTTCTTTTTCGGCGCGCTCGTTCTCAGGTCCGCAGCGCAAGGAGTGGAGACGGCCCATGCACGTTTCAGTCTCGCAGAATTGTTCTGGCAGAAAAACAGAAGCCTTGCTTGCCCGTCTCACGTTCGTGCTCGCCATCGGTTGTCTATTCGCCGGTAGTACGCCTGCGCGCGCTCAGCAAGCAACTTCGGCCGCCCCAGGTCTGCCCGCGGAGCCGGTGCCCAACTACACGCAGCCTCTGTACCTGCGTCCGACGGCCCACGATTTCTCCAAAGCTCGCGGTTATTTTCCCAATCTCATCGCGCCGTACACGCCGATCACCCTGCGCCCGCCGGATTTTTCCAACCCAGTGCAGCTGCGCGACCTGGTGCAGGACGGCAAAATTCACCTGAGCCTCAGCGACGCCGTGCTGCTGGCCCTCCAGAACAACTACGACATTGCCGTCCAGCGCCTGAACCTGGAAATCGCCGACACCGATATCCTCCGCACGCGCGCCGGTCAAACGCCCCTGGGCACGCCGACCGCTCTCGAAACCAACACTCTCGGTGGCACCGGTACCGCCGTCACTTCCAGCGGAGCTCCGGCTGGTTCCAGTGTCTCGGGTACCGGAGTCGGCGGCCTCGCCGTATCCACGCTGGGCGCCGGCCCAACGCCGGAGAACCTGGACCCTTCGCTTCAGGCCACCATTGAGTTGAACCGCGCCATCCTGCCTCAGCAGAACCCGATCTTTTCTGGTGGTCAGCTGGCCATTAGCCAAAACACGAACACCTACAACTTCACGTACGCGCAGGGCTTTGTGACCGGCACGAACATGCAGGTTACGTTCGACAACGAACGGCTGACCACCGACAACTCCTTCTATCCTTTTAGTCCGACGCTGCAATCCAGCTTTAATTTCTCCCTGACGCAGCATCTTTTGCAGGGCTTCGGATGGGGTATCAACCGCCGCTTCATCGTCCAGGCTCTGAACGATCGCCGTATCGCCGACTCCGTCTTCCGGTCCCAACTCCTCTACACCATCAACCAGGTCGAGGACATCTATTGGGGGCTGGTCAGCGCGTACGAAGACGTGCAGTCAAAGCAGCGCGCCCTCGATCAGTCAACGTCCCTGGAGCAGGATGACCAGAAGCAGCTCCAGATCGGTACAATGGCGCCCCTCGACGTCGTCAACGCCAAAAGCCAGGTTTCTACCGACCAGCAGGCGCTCATTGCGTCGGAGAGTAACCTCGAGTATCAGGAACTGCTCATGAAGCAGGCCATCGCGCGCAATCTCGACGATCCGGCCATCGCCAATGCTCCTGTGGTCCCCACGGATCGCGTCAACCTCGCCGAGACGCCCGAAGAGCGAATGTCGACCGACGATCTGGTTCGCCAGGCGGACGCCAACAGCCCCGCTATCGAGCAGGCCATTTTGAACCTCAATAACGACAAGATCACTCTAAAGGCCGTGAAGAACGGCCTTCTACCCACTCTCGACGTGCAAGCTTTCTATGGCGCCGAAGGTATCGGTGGTGCAGTCAGCCCCTACTGTGGGACATCCGGGAGTTCGTTTTTTCCGCCGTCCTTGTGCGCTGCGCTCGCCCCGTACGCCGCCGGTTACGGCACAGTTACCAAGGATCTCTTCAACAGCACAGGCCCGAACAAGGGCGTTATGTTTAACCTGAACATCCCCATTCGCAATCGTCCGGCCCAGGCCGAGCAGGCTCGTTCCGAGATCGAGTACCAACAGGCCGAGATGCGGCTCCAGCAGCTCTACGTGCAGATCCGCATGCAGGTGATCAACGACCAGTACGCGCTGACCAATGATCGCGCCGCCGTCAACGCGGCCGAAGCCAGCCAGCAGTACAACCAGCAGAGCCTCGACGCTGACATCAAGAAGCTGCACCTCGGCGCGGCCACGACCGCCGACGTTCTCCAGCAGCAGCGCAATCTGGCCGCCGCTCAGGCCCAGCTCATCTCCGCGCGCGCCAGCTACGCCATCGCCCGGGCCGCGCTTGAGGAAGCGCTCTCCAGCACGCTCGACCGCTACGGCATCTCCATCGTCGAATCTGCCAATGGACAGATTCACACGCAGCCGACGATTCCCGGTATCGAGCCGGCCCAGTCCGAGCCGGAAGTGACGCCGCCGACCCAGAAACAGGAGTTGAAGCAGCAGGAACAGAACCCGCAGCCGCAGCCACAAACTCCCCAGGCCCCGCAGAGTTGATTCCGAGTTCGCCTGAAGAGGGTGCGCCTGGCGGGCCCCTTTTCCTTTTCGCGCGCACCCGGTCCGCAACCTGTTTTCCTCATCCCGTTGGCCGTTTTCGCCCGCTTCTGCCTGCTAAAATGAAAAGAACCCATTCCGCAACGGAGTCTCCATGCAGGCAATCCTTGCGCTCGAAGACGGGCGCATCTTCAGGGGCGAAGGCTACGGCGCCCAGGGCGAATGCCGCGGAGAAGTTGTTTTTAATACATCGCTGACCGGTTACCAGGAAATCTTCACCGACCCCTCCTACGCCGGCCAGATCGTCGTCCTCACCAATCCTCAGATCGGCAATTACGGCACCAACTCCGCCGACAATGAGGCTGCCAAGCCCTACATCGAGGGCCTCGTCACCCGAGAATTTTCGCCCATCAGCTCCAACTGGCGCTCCCAGCAGGTCGCCGACGAGTATCTGGAGCGCTTCCACGTGCCCGTCATCTCGGAAATCGATACCCGCGCGCTCGTTCGCCATCTTCGCACCCACGGCGTCATGCGCGGCGTCCTCTCCACGGTCGAAACCGATGCGGACAAGCTCGTCGCAAAAGCCCGGGCGATCCGCAAAATGGACGGTACGGACCTGGCCAGCGTGGTCACTACGAAGGATCGTTACGAATTCGAGCACGACGGGCCCGATCCTCTGCCCACGAACGACCCGGCTGAGCTTCCCAGGGGCGATCTCCACGTGGTCGCGTACGATTTCGGGATCAAGAAGAACATTCTCCGCATGCTGCGTCAGGAAGGCTGCCGCGTGACGGTCGTTCCCGCGCAAACTTCCGCGGAAGACGTTCTCGCGCTCAAGCCAGACGGCGTTTTCCTCTCGAACGGCCCTGGCGATCCCGAGCCGGTCACCTATGCGCAGCAGAATTTCCGCGATCTTGCCGGACGCACGCCCATTTTCGGCATCTGCCTCGGCCACCAGCTCATCGGACTCGCTCTCGGCGGCAAGACCTACAAGCTCAAGTTCGGGCACCACGGCGGCAATCACCCGGTCAAGTGCATGCAGACCGGCAAAGTGGAGATCACCGCACACAATCACAACTTCGCCGTCGATCCGGAGTCGATCAACGCGAGCGAAGTCGAGCTGACGCACGTCGACCTGAACGACAATACGCTCGAAGGCCTGCGCCATCGCTCGCTGCCGCTCTTCAGCGTGCAGTACCACCCGGAAGCCAGCCCCGGCCCCCACGATTCCCACTACCTCTTCCGCGACTTCCGCAAAATGATGGAGGAGTGGAAGGGATGACAAAGAAGCTGCTGCTGATTGCTCTTTTTGCGTCGGGCGGCTCTCTTTTTTCTCAGACGGTTTGTACCGGGACCGTAGAGCAGTGCAAGGAAGCACAGAAGAAGCTATGCGCAGACGAGAAAACTCCAGCCAATCTCAGTCTTGTGGCAAAGCACCAGATCTCGGGGGCTGTGTTCGACATGTCTGGAACTCCACTCAGCGGCGATTACCAGGCGGAGCTGCGCTCAGGGAAATCGGGGCGACTCGCAGCTATATCGAAGTTGACTGAGGGCAGCTTTCACCTTGGAGTGGTTCAGCCTGGTTCGTATCGGCTCATCATTGTGCGGTTGACATCAGCCGGGCGCGAGCGCCCGCCGTTAATGGACCAACCCAAGTCTTTGACCTGCACCGGAGTGGGGCTGGAATGCACGCTATCGATTACGCTTAGTTTGCACGGTACTGACAACCCAATCGACATTTGTCCGCCTAAATGACCTCGAGGTGGATTTGCTTTGAAAGGGCACGGCTTCAGCCGTGCCGCATGGGATCAGCAGGGAACCGGGCTTTAGCCCCTGAGGGAAGGTTTTGAAACCCACGCGCGAGCACGCCACCAACAACGCGCAAACCTACTTTGTCACGTCCAGAACGTGGGAAGGCCGTCCCTTGTTTCGTGCTGAACCCTGGGCTCGTCTCTTCTTCAAAACTCTCCTTTCTTATCGAGGCAAATCGTATCTCCTCCACGAATTCGTCCTCATGCCTGATCATTTTCATCTGCTCCTCACTCCGCAAATAGCTCTGGAACGTGCAATCCAGTTCATCAAGGGTGGCTTTTCTTACCGGGCGAAGAAGGAATTGCAAACTAACCTCGAAATCTGGCAGCGGGGATTCTCGGATCATCGGATTCGCGATGCTCAGGACTTCGAGAAGCATGTCCAATACATCCATCTCAACCCGGTGAAAAGACATTTTTGCGAGATTCCTTCCGTATATCCATACTCCTCGGCATTTCCCGGCTGGAGGCTGGACCTCATCCCTCAGGGGCTAAAGCCCCCTTCTAAGTTTGACTCTGTCGGCACGGCTGAAGCCGTGCCCCTTCAAATCAAAACGGGGACGACTCTTACCGATCTCCCGCCTATTTCGATTTCAAGAGAGCGCCATAGCTAGATGCCACGCCGCAATGACATCGCCAAAATCCTCGTGATCGGTTCCGGCCCGATCGTCATCGGCCAGTCCGCCGAGTTCGACTATTCCGGCACCCAGGCCTGCAAAGCTCTCAAGGCCGAGGGCTACGAAGTCGTGCTGGTGAACTCCAACCCGGCCACCATCATGACCGATCCCGAGCTGGCCGACCGCACCTACATTGAGCCGCTCTCCAGGGATTACCTCGACGAGATCCTCCGCATCGAGACGGAGATGCTCAAATCGTCCGGCCGCCCCGGCGTCTTCGCCGTGCTGCCCACCGTCGGCGGCCAAACCGCGCTCAACCTTGCCGTCGAGCTTTCCGACTCCGGCATCCTCGATAAATACGGCGTCGAGCTCATCGGCGCGCGCCTCGAAGCCATCAAGAAAGCCGAAGACCGCCTCCTCTTCAAGGACGCGATGACGCGCATCGGCCTCGACGTGCCGCGCTCCGCGCTCGTCAACAACCTGCGCGACGGCCTCGACTTCGCCACCAAGATCGGTTTCCCCGTCATCATCCGCCCCTCGTTCACGCTGGGCGGTTCGGGCGGCGGCATCGCCTACAACCGCGAGGAGCTGATGGAAATCCTTGCGCGCGGCCTCGATCTGTCGCCCGTCCACGAGTGCCTTATTGAGGAATCCGTCCTCGGCTGGAAGGAATTCGAGCTCGAGGTGATGCGCGACCTCGCCGACAACGTCATCATCGTGTGCTCGATCGAGAACATGGATCCCATGGGCGTCCACACCGGCGACTCCATCACTGTGGCACCCGCGCAAACGCTCACCGACCGCGAATACCAGGCGATGCGCGACGCCGCCATCCGCGTGATGCGCGAAATCGGCGTCGAAACCGGCGGTTCCAACGTGCAGTTCGCCGTCAACCCGACGAATGGCCGTATGGTTGTCATCGAGATGAATCCGCGCGTCTCGCGATCGTCGGCGCTGGCGTCGAAAGCCACCGGCTTCCCCATCGCCAAGATCGCCGCGCGCCTCGCTGTCGGCTACACCCTCGACGAAATCCCCAACGACATCACTAAAATGACGCCGGCGTGCTTCGAGCCCACCATCGACTACGTCGTCGTCAAAATTCCCAAGTGGCAGTTTGAGAAATTTCCCGGCGCCGACGAAAACCTCGGCCCGCAGATGAAGTCCGTCGGCGAAGTCATGGCCATCGGCCGCACCTTCCGCGAAGCGCTCATGAAGGCTGCGCGCTCGCTGGAAACCGGCAAACGCGGCACAGAAGAGCTGGAGCGCCGCCGTCTTACCCAGAAGCTGGTGACGCCGCAGCCGGAGCGTCTCAGCTACATCCGCTTCGCCTTCCGCGAAGGCCTTTCCGTCCGAGAAGTCGCGCGCCTCACCACCATGGATCCCTGGTTTCTCTACCAGATCAGGGAAATCTCCGAGGCTTCCACGGCGCTCGGCAAATCGACGCTCGAAAATACGTCACCGCAACAGTTACGCAAAGCCAAGCGTCTCGGCCTTTCCGACGAGCGTCTCGCGGAACTCTGGTCGCTCCCCGGTGCTGAAGGCATCGAAAAAGTCCGCACCCTGCGCCGCAGCCACGGTTTGCGCCCGGTCTACAAGCTCGTCGACACCTGCGCCGCGGAATTCGAGAGCTTCACGCCCTACCTCTACTCCAGCTACGACGAGGAAGACGAAGCGCCTCCGACCGCGAAGCGCAAAGTCATCATCCTCGGCAGCGGACCCAATCGCATCGGGCAGGGCATCGAGTTCGACTACTGCTGCTGCCACGCCGCGTTCGCGCTGCGCGAAGACGGCTACGAGACCATCATGGTCAACTGCAACCCGGAGACGGTCTCCACCGACTACGACACCAGCGACCGTCTCTACTTCGAGCCGCTCACCCTCGAAGATGTCCTCGCCGTCTACGAGCATGAGTCCTCCGGCGGTGCGGAAGTCGGCATGATCGTGCAGTTCGGCGGCCAGACGCCGCTCAATCTCGCGCTACGCCTGAAAGCTGCCGGCGTGCCCATCCTCGGCACCTCGCCGGAATCCATCGACCTCGCCGAAGACCGCAAGCGCTTTGGAAAGTTACTGGAAGAGTTACAAATTCCGCAGCCGCCCGGCGTCATCGCCACCAGCCCGGAAGAAGCCCTGGCCGGAGCCGAGCGCATCGGGTACCCCGTGCTCGTGCGCCCCTCCTATGTGCTCGGCGGACGCGCCATGGTCATCGCCTACGACGCGGCCAGCGTCTCCCGCTACATGCAGGAGGCGGTCGAATACTCGCAGGAGCGCCCCGTCCTCGTCGATCATTTCCTCGAAGACGCGGTCGAGGTCGACGTCGACGCTCTCTGCGATGGTAAGGATGTCGTCATCGCCGGCATCATGCAGCATATCGAGGAGGCCGGTATCCACTCCGGCGATTCCTCCTGCGTGCTGCCCGCCGTCGACCTCGCTCCAGACACAGTAGAGACGATCCGAAATTATGCCCGGCGGCTAGCCGTTGCGCTCAACGTCGTCGGCCTCGTCAATCTGCAGTTCGCAATCCAGCGCAAAGCGGGGCAGCCGGAGAAGGTCTACGTTATCGAGGTCAATCCGCGCGCCTCGCGCACCGTGCCCTACGTCTCGAAAGCCACCGGCGTGCCGCTGGCCAAGATGGCTTCGCGCCTGATGACGGGCCGCAAGCTGCGCGATCTGCTCGAAGTGAACGACCACGACCTCGGCACCGGCTCGCACTTCTATGTCAAGTCGCCCGTCTTCCCGTGGAGCAAGTTCCAGGGCGTTGACACCGTCCTCGGCCCGGAGATGAAATCCACGGGCGAAGTGATGGGCGTGGCCGACAACTTCGGCGAAGCCTTCGCCAAGGCGCAGCTCTCGGCCGGCCTCTCACTGCCGCTCAAAGGGACGGTCTTCTTCAGCGTCAGCGACCGCGACAAGACGAACCTGGTCAACCTCGCGCGCCAGTATATGGAGCTCGGCTTCCATCTGGTCGCCACTGAAGGCACCGCGAACGCCATCGAAAAAGCCGGCATGACGGTCGAGCGCGTCTTCAAGGTGAAGGAGGGCCGGCCCAACGTCGTGGATCTCATCAAGGGCGACCGCATTCAGCTCATCGTGAACACGCCGCGCGGGCAGGACCCATACTTCGACGAGAAAGCCATCCGCCGCGCTGCCGTTCTCGCCCGCATCCCGACCATCACCACGCTGGCCGCCGCAAAAGCCGCCGCCGAAGGCATCGCCGCCCTCCAGCGCCGCAAGATCACGGTGAACCCGCTGCAAAAACTCCACGCGGAACATGTGGTGGCGCGGTAGATGGTGGCGTCTCAGGGTAACGGAGAGTCGATGGTCCGCGCTATTAGGCGCGCCCGGCTCGGAACGCCTCGTTTGCGCTCAGCAGGACAAGCACGACTATTAGGTTCGTGATTGCCAGGGCCAGGTATGCTTGGCTGGTCAGCGCTGGATCTCCAAGGGCCCACACCCGGACCAGTAGCCCTTCTGCGAAGCGGATCACGTAGATCCCGGAACTCGCGACGAGTATCCATCGTGCCCATTTCTGAAGCGCCAGCAAACCGATCCCGAGGGCCACGTTAAAAGCGGCGTAGATGGGAAACAGCACGCCCAGTGCATAGCTGCCAGCGCCTAGGTGGGAGCTGGCTGTGACAATGTGGTCGGATGCCAATGACAGCAAGAGTCGGACGGCGGGTCCGGCAGGGGAATGCTGATGCAAATTGCGCACGGCTGCGACGAACCAGATCAAAATACCGGCCTTGAATAGTTCGAACCCAGCGATCAGCCCGACACCTATCGGGTAGGCCCACTTTCCGGTGATCGGTTGTGGCGGAGAGGTCGTGCTCCAACTCACCGCGCGACGTTCTCATCAGCGAGTTGCCTCTCTAATCTCATTGCACAGATGAAGAGGACCGCATCATCACCCTAAGCCGTAAACCGTAAGCCGTGTACCCTAACCGTTCCGCCACAACGCCACGCCCCCGAGCAACCCGTCCAGGTTTGACACGATCGTCACCTCCGGCCGCGCCTCCATCCGGATGAACTTCGTGTTCCCGCCGCCCAGGTACAAATGATCCCAGTTGAACGTCGCCGCCGTCTGCGCAATCGCCAGCGCCAGCAGCCGGTTCCACTTCTTCTTCCCGTATTTCTTCAGCCCGCGCATGCCCAGGTAATCCTCATAGGTCTTCTTCCGCCACGGATGATGCCCCAGCTCCAGCGGGCACATCGCGCCGTTCACGAACAGGCACGAGCCCATCCCTGTGCCCAGCGTCAGGATCAGCTCAATCCCGCGCCCGCTCACCGCGCCCAGCCCCTGCACCGCGGCATCGTTCGCTACGCGCACGGGCTTCTTCCAGCGCTTTTCGAGCGCCGCCTGCAGCGGATACCCCACCCACTTCGGGTTCAGATTCACCGCCGTCATCACCACGCCCTGCTTGATGACACCCGGATAGCCGACGCTTACCCGATCGAAGGCCGGCATCTGCTTTCTCAGCTTGTCCAGCGCCAGCAGCAGCGCCCCGGGCGTCGCCGGCGACGGCGTTGGCGTCCGCAGCCGCTCCGTCAGCGGCTTGCCTTCGTGATCCAGGCACAGCATCTTCAGCCCTGTGCCGCCAATATCCACTGCCAGCGTGACCGGTTCCTGCATGCTCATAAGGGTGTGAGAAGAACCGCCGTCAGTGTATCGCGTGAAGCAGTCGACAGTAATCCGTGGTCAGTGATCAGTAAAAACCGCGTGCCTGCCGTGGGCCAAACCGCATCGCCGATCACACCGATCCCCAGATCGGGCTCTGGAAGACGGACTACGGACTACCGACTACCGGCTATCGTCTGCTCCCCCTCCATCACCATCGGCAGCGACGGCGTCACCGAACCGCCGGCCGGCTCCACTGTCACCAGGAAGCGGCTCGCCTGCGTGTGCGCGGGCAGCGGCGGCAGCACGACGGCTGCGCTGCCATCCGGATTCGGTGCAAACATGCCCGCCGGCAGCGGGGCCTTGCCCTGCGCCGGTTCCATCCACAGCTCGTAGGTCTTGCCTGCCGGGAGCGGTTTCAGCCCGCTCGCCACAAATACCAGCGCGCCTTCGCTGGCCAGCCAGTTCGCCTGGCCTGACGGCTTCGCGGGCCCGCGCTCCTCGGTCAGCACCACATGCCGTGCCTGGGGCGAGGTCAGCACGTCCGCCACTTCGGTCGCGTGGTCGAGCTTCATCTGGATCTGAGCCGCGTTTCCCTGCGCGAGGTTCAGTTGCCGCTGCAGCCACGCCGCATGGTGCGCCAGCCCCGCCGCGACGCACCCAAAGCCGATCGCCAGAATCCATCCAATCCAAAACCCCGGCCGAAATCTCTTCGCCGGTTCGTTCTCGTCTCTTTGGTACGTCATCGTTCCATCCCTCAGGGGATAATCGGGTCAGTGCCCGTCGCACAAATTCTTGGGATGCACGGTGCAAGGCGCACGGAAATCCGCTCCATGAAAAACCGCCCCAATAAAGTCGATGAAGATTCGCCTCGATAAACTGGTTGTGGAACGCGGCCTCGCTCCCACGCGGGAACGCGCTCAGGCGCTGATCCTCGCCGGCCGCGTCCTCGTCCACGAGCAGAAGTCCGACAAGCCCGGCCATTCCGTCGACGCCGAGGCGCCGATTCGTCTCCTTGGATCCGATCTCCGCTACGTCAGCCGCGGTGGCCTCAAGCTGGAAGCTGCGCTCGCCCACTGGTCCATCGACTTGACCGGCCGCTTCTGTCTCGACGTGGGCGCCTCCACCGGCGGATTCACCGACTGCATGCTCCAGCACGGAGCCGCGCGCGTCCTTGCCATTGACACCGGCTACGGCCAGATTGCGCAATCCCTCCGCGACGACACGCGCGTCTCCCTGATGGAGCGCACCAACGCCCGTCTGCTTGCGCCCGGCGACCTTCCCCCCGGAATCCGTTTCCTGGCGGTCGACGTCTCCTTCATCTCGGCAACACTGGTCCTGCCTGCGGTTTTGGAGGCGCTCTCAGAAAAGTCCGCCCTGCGCGAAGGAGTCGTCTTAATCAAGCCCCAGTTCGAAGCCGGCCGCGAGCATGTTGGCAAAGGCGGCATCGTCCGCGAACCTGCCGCCCACCAGCTTGCTATCGATCGCGTTCGCACCTGCGTGGAGCAGTTCGGCGGCCAGGATCTCGACATCATCCCCTCGCCCATCGCCGGAGCCGAGGGCAACCGCGAATTCCTCCTCCGCGCGCTCTGGCCCTCAAACTAAATCGCTTCTCGTCCGCCCCTGTCGAATCGTCCAGTCGCGGGTGTATGCTGGTGCGCACTCCAGAAATCAGCTAGCCCGTTCGTCGTTTCTGTGGGGAGCGAATCCATGAATCATACGTTTTCCATCGGCATCGGGGGTGCTGCCGGCCAGGGAGTTGCCACTCCCGGCGACATCTTCGCCAAAATTTTTTCGCGCCGCGGCCTGCACCTCAACGCCTACAACGCCTATCAGTCCATCATTCGCGGCGGCCATACATTTCTGACGATCCGCGCCGGCGTCGACCCCGTCACCAACATGGGCGACACCATCGACCTGCTCATTCCGCTGAATCAGGACACGATGGATCGCCATCTGCGCCTGCTCGGCCGCGGCGGCGCCTGCATCTACAACGCCGACACCATCAAGCCCGGCGAGCACGCTGACGGCGTCCAGCTCTGCGCGCTGCCCGTCTCCACGCTGGCCGACATTACGAAGAACAAAGTCGCGCAGAACACGCTGGCCATCGGTGCCGCCCTCAGCATGATGGGCATCGGCTTCCAGGCGCTCGAAGACGTCATCCGCGAGCAGTTCGGCAAGAAGGCGCCCGCCGTGGCCGACGAGAACATCGCCGTGGCCCGCGCCGGCTATGACTACGCCACGCAGCACTTCCAGGCCTTTGCGCGCCCGCTGCCCATGACGGACAAAAAATACGCCGTCCTCAGCGGCAACACCGCGCTGGCCATGGGCGGAGCCGCCGCCGGGGTCAAGTTCTACTCGGCCTACCCCATGAGCCCCAGCACCGGCGTTCTGCACTGGTTCGCGACGCATGGCCGCAAAGCCGGCATCATGGTTCGCCAGGTCGAGGACGAAATCGGCGTCGTCAACATGGCCATCGGCGCGGCCCACGCCGGCGTGCGCGCCATGTGCGCCACTTCCGGCGGCGGATTCGCCCTCATGTCCGAAGCTCTCGGGCTCTCCGCCATGGCAGAGATCCCCATCGTCGTCATCGACTGCATGCGCGCGGGTCCGTCCACCGGCGTCCCCACCAAAACCGAGCAGGGCGACCTGTGGCAGATGCTCGGCGCGGCCTTCGGCGATTATCCCCGCGTCATCGCCGCTCCGCTCGATATTGCCGACTGCTTCACGCTCATCCCGGAAATCTTCAACGTTGTCGACAAGTTCCAGGTTCCCGGTCTCGTGCTCTGCGACCTGCTGCTCTCTGAAGGCCGCCTCAGCGTCGATCCGTCGGTTCTCAACTTCGCCCCTCCCGTCGACCGCGGCGAGATGATCACCGCGCCCAACGGCCACGCCGAAGGCGGCTACAAGCGCTACCTCATCACCGACAGCGGCGTCTCGCCGCGCGCGATTCCCGGTATCCCCGGGTACACCCACGTGGTCTCCAGCGACGAGCACGACGAAGACGGCGTGCTGATCAGCGACATGTTCACGAACCACGCCAAGCGCCGCGCCATGATGGAAAAGCGCATGCGCAAGGAGCAGGGCATTGCCGCCGCCGTTCCGCCGCCCACGCTCCAGGGGCCGGCCGACGCCGACGTCACCCTGATCGGCTGGGGATCGACGCAGGGAGTGATTGAAGAGGCGCGCGCCCAGCTCGCCGAGCAGGGCATCACGGCCAATCAGCTGCAGATCCGCTGGCTCGCTCCGCTGCACGGCGACGCGATCCTCGACCTGCTGAAGAACGCGAAGCGCACCATCATCGTCGAGAACAACTACAGCGGCCAGTTCGCCCGCTACCTGCGCAGTGAAACCAGCTTCGTCGCCGACGGACACATCCGCAAATACGACGGTGAGCCCTTCATGCCGCACCACATTGTCGACGCAGTCCGCGAACAACTGGCCGGTGACGTTACGCTGTCCGTCCCGTCCCACGAAGTGATGGTTTAGGAGACCCGAAATGGCCACCATTATTGAAAGCCCGAAGTCCCTCACCCAGGCCGACTTCAAAGGCCGCGTCGATCCCGACTGGTGCCCCGGCTGCGGCGACTTCGGCGTTCTCGCCGCCGTGCAAAAGGCACTGGTTGAGTTACAAATTCCCAACCATCAGATCGTCACCGTCAGCGGCATCGGCTGCTCCTCCAATTTTCCCGGCTTCATTGAGACCTACGGCATGCACACGCTCCACGGCCGCTCGCTGCCCGTGGCCACCGGCCTGAAGATGGCCAACCACGAGCTCACCGTGCTGGTGACCGGCGGCGACGGCGACGGCCTCGGCATCGGCGGCAACCACCTGACGCACACCATGCGCCGCAACGTCGATCTGACCTACATCATTATGGACAACCAGATCTACGGCCTCACGACCGGGCAAACCTCGCCCACCAGCCGCCTCGGCATGAAGACCAAGAGCACGCCGCACGGCAACATCGAAGGCCCCATCAACCCCATCACCATGGCGCTGGCCGCCGGAGCCACCTTCGTCGCCCGCGGATTCTCCGGCGAGCAGAAGCACCTCACCGAGCTGATCCGCCTCGCCATCCAGCACAAGGGCTTCTCGTTCCTCGACGTCTTCAGCCCCTGCGTGACCTACAACAAGGACAACACCTTCCAGTGGTTCCGTCCGCGGGTGAAGAAGCTCGAGGACGACCCCGCGTACGACGCGACCGACTGGCTGGCCGCCATGGAGAAGTCCACGCTCTGGGGCGAGGAGATTCCCATCGGCCGCTTCTACGAGCGTACCGACCTGCCCTCTCTCGACCAGGCCGAGCCCGTGCTCAAGGACGGCCCGATGGTCGGGCGCTCCGCCCACATCGACCCCGCCGTAGCGCAGAGCTTTATCGAGGAGCTGATGTAACGGCGGCGCCACCCCCGGAGAAAACTTTTTTGAAGGGGTAGGGCCTCTGCTTCTACCTGATTCTGCTGGACTTCCCGGGTAATACCCTGAGGGTATTACCTGCTAAGTCCTTTGTTTGCGAATTCCGCGCCGCAAGGCGAGGAATTCAGGCGGTGCCATTTTCCCCAGCCTGAAGGCTGGGGCTTCTACCGCAGTCCCATCGAACGAGTTCGATGGGAGTCAATATGTTCTGGGCGGACCGGCAGATTCGTCCGAGCCAAGCGAAAGGGCCGCTTGCGGCGGCCCTTCGCGAGACACGTTTCCTAACTTTCAGAATGGCGTGGAGCGGAAATTGGGTCAAGAAGAAAACGGCGCACGCGGGGTACGCGAGTAATGGAACCAACCCTCTCCGAGATGAGGCTGCGGATCAGGGTGGTGCACCCGTGTTCAGAAAAATGCCGGACCCGAGGGTTCGGCATTTTCCGTACTACGTTTCGTTTTACTTCACCGTAAAGCTCACCGGGGAAGACTTGACGTAGGCGCCCTTCGAATCGACCTCGATCACGGTGGCGGAGTGGGAACCGGCGGCCAGCGCCACGTTCGCGTTCATTGTCGCGCCGGAGTAGTTGCCGATCTTCTTGCCGTCCACCCACAGTTCCAGGTGATTCACCGCACCGCTGGCCCCTTTCCCTGCGGCGGTCAACGTTACGGGTGACGAGGTTGTTTCACCCGGAGTCGGCGAGCAGACGTGAACCCCCGGCGAGCTGGGAGCCGTACACGCGCCTTCGCTCCCCACCTTGAAGCTGACCGGCGTCGACTTCACGTCCGCGCCCTTTGAATCCACTTCGATCACGGTCGCGGTGTGCGATCCGCTGGCGAGGGTGACGCTGGCGTTCATGGTTGCGCCGGAGTAATTGCCGATCTTCGTGCCATCGACCCACAGCTCCAGATGATTCACGGTTCCGCTGGCGCCTGTGCCGGCGGCCGTGAAGGTGACGGGCGAGGTGGTGACTTCACCCTGGGTGGGAGAGCAGACGGTGACGCCCGGTGAACTGGGGGCGCTGCACGCGGCTTTTGTCGGCGTCACAGTGGCACTTTTCGTGGCGCCGTTTGCTTCCACCTCAATCGCGGTGATCTGCGTGCCGGGCGCCACGTTCAGCGTCGCGTTGAACTCGTCGGCAAACACCTGGTACATCTTCTTGCCGTTGGCCCACAGTTCGATGTGCTGCACGGGCCCGGTTGCGGCGCGCGCGGTTCCGCGAACCATGGCCGTATCGCCGGTCTGCGTCGCCTGACAGAATGTCACTCCGGGGGTGTCGGGATAGGCGCAGTCGCCCTGCACGTTATCGTTCTGCACCAGGTAAAAGTCATCGGGATCGTTGTCGGCGTAAGCGCTTTCGTTCGGCGCCGCGAATCCGATGGCGTTGGAGTTGTTGTCGAAGAACCCAAACCCGAGCTGCGCCGCCCCGCCGGGGAGCGAAGTGTAGGTGCCCTGGTCGGTAAATGTGCGGTTGCCATTGCCGGTGTAGACCTGAACGCCCTGATAGCCGGCAATCAAAATGTCCGGATTCCCGTCGCCGTTGATGTCCGCCACGCCCACGTCGTCGGTTGAGGTGGAGGCCACGGTGGTCGCGGTAAACGTGCCATTGCCGTTCGAGTAGTAGACCATCACCGGAGTGGCGCTGCAGCAGTCTTCCACGAGCTGGGTCTGCCACGCGACGATGTCGCTCTTGCCGTCGAGATCCACATCGGCGGAGCGGATCCAGGCGAAGTTGTAGGTGGTGCCGGGCAGGGTCCCGACCTGATGCTTCGCGCTGAACACTCCCTTGCCCGTGTTGAGCGCGGCCTCGATATTGTCGGTGGAGTTGTAGTTATTGTTCAGCTCCACCCAGGCGATGTCCGGGCGTCCGTCGGCGTTGAAGTCGCCGACTGTGAGCGAGGTGGTTTGGACTCCGGAAGGCGGGGTGTCGATGGTGACTGACTGCTGGGTGAAGGTCCCCTTGCCATTGTTGAAGAGGAGAACCAGCTTCCCGGTGTAGGTCATGGCCGCCAGGTCCTGGGTGCCGTTGTCGTCGAAATCAGCCTCGACCAGGCTGGCGTAGCCCAGCGAGCCGGCGGAGGGCAGGGCGATGTTGACGGGGGCCTGAAAGGTTCCGTCGCCTTTGCCGTAAAGAATGGTGATACCGCCGGCGTTGTTCAGCGCGGCGATGTCGAGCTTGCCGTCTCCGTTGAAGTCGGCAACTGCCACCTCCGTCCCCACTCCGTCGTAGGCCGGCTGCTGGAGTGTTACATCCAGCTTCACCGGCGCCTTCAGGCCGCCGTCGCCGTTGTTCATATAGAGGTAGAGAGGAGCGTTCTGCGTGCACGTATTGCCGGAACAGGTTTCAGTGCTGGCGGCCAGAACATCGGCCAGTCCGTCGCCGTTGAAGTCGTAGACGCGGGAGTAAGGAGCCGTGAGCACGATGCCCGCGTTGCCGGGCGTTGTGTACGGCTGATACTGGAAATCGGTTTGTGCCAGGGCAGGCAGGGCGGGGAGACACGCCACCGCAAAGGGGAGGAGGAAGCTTCTGATTTGCATGCAGGCTGACCTCAGGATGGATGGGAACAATCGATCGTGCTGCTTGCTGCCCTGTTAGGAGAGGTCCGCGTGCGCGCGGCGTTGTCCGCATGGCGAGGAATTTTTCCTCCCGTAACGTCTCGTGTCTGCGTCCCGTGCCGCGGAGGGGCGTTTCGGGAAGGAACGGGCATGGTTTCCGCCCTCTTCATCCCCCGCCTACAATAATCCCGATGCGACGCGCGCTCCCCCTTTCGCTGCTTTTGTTCAGTCTTCTGGTTGGGCGTGGTTTCGCGCAGCACCCAGCGACGCCCACGATCACCGTTCAGTCGAATCTGGTCGAGGTCCCGGCTCTCGTCACCACCAAAAAGGGCGAGGTCGTCTTCGCGCTCAAGGCTTCTGATTTCCGCCTTACCGACGACGGCATTCCCCAGCACATCAAGCTTGTCTCCGACACGGACTGGCAGCCGCTGGCCATGGCCATCGTGGTCGAGACTGGCGGCGATGGCGCCGCGCATCTGGCCGACTATCGCGGCCTCGACGCCATTCTGGATTCGGTCATCGGCGCGGAAGAGCATCGTGTGGCGCTCATCGCTTTCGACAGCATGCCGCACCTGGTCGTGCCCTTCACCAGTAATACCGATGAGGTCTCCGCCGCGCTCGACCGGCTGCAGTCCGGCAACGCGGGCGCGTCCATCCTCGACGCGGTCGCCTACGCCGTGCGCCTGCTGAACAACGAGCCGCCCAACTACCGCCGCGAGGTGCTGCTGATCAGCGAGACGATCGACCAGGGAAGTTACACCACGCCCACTGAGGCGCTGCGTTTGCTCAGCGACACCAACACGACGATGTACACCTTCGCTTTTTCGAGCACGCGCTCCGCAGTGGCGCACGAAGCGGGAAAATTCAGCGACGCGAGTCCGGGACCGGCGCACGGCTGCTTCAGCCGCGACTATGAAGGCGACCCCGACGACGCCGCAGAGTACAAGGGCCACTATCCGCGGCAGGTGCTGGACTGCATCAGCCAGCTCGCCCCGCCGCTGCGGCTGGCCACCATGGCGTTTCTTGCCGCGCACAGCGCGCTCCGCCGGGACACGGCGAAGACCATCGCGCATCTCGCGGGAGGCGAGTTTTTCCACTTTGGCAACGCCAGAAATCTGCAGAAGGATCTGATCCAGGTCTCGCACGACGTGCCGAACTTCTACGTCTTCAGCTTCACGCCCAGCGATCCGACGCCCGGCCTGCACGCGCTGCGCCTCACGCTCCCGGACCGGCCGCAGCTACGGGTGACGGCGAGGACGGAATACTGGATTGATGAAAAGCAGTGATCAGAAGTCAGGATCACTGAAAAAGAAACAGGAGAGATGGCATGTTCCGACGCGCTCATTGGATTGCGTTCGCCTGCGCTCTTGCGGCGCTCGGTAGCTCATTCGTGCTGGCCGCGAACCGCTCGGAGGTGCCCACCGCGTCCTCGCACCTGATCCCCATCGCCGCGCGCCGAGCCGCACCCAGCTTCACCCTGACGGACATCCAGGGCAGGACCATCTCACTCGCGAAAGAACGCGGCAAGGTTGTTCTCCTCGACTTCTGGGCTGTCGACTGCGGCGGATGTAAGCTGGAAATTCCCTGGTACGTCGAGTTTCGCCGCGAGTATCATGCGCGCGGCCTCGACCTCATCGGCCTCGACATGTACGGAGAATCGCCCGCGATGATCCGCGCGTTCATGGCAAAGGCTCACATGGATTATCCGGTCGCCGTCGGTACGGACGCAATCGGCAAACAATTCGGGGTCACGGCTTTGCCCATGACGCTGCTCATCGACCGCCGGGGCCGCATTGCCGCCGCGCACACCGGTATCGTCAATCGAGGCCAATTCGATGCCGATATCCGCGCGCTGCTGACGAGCGACCAGCAACGAACCATTAGCCGCTAATCTTCAGAAACAGCGTCTCCACCTGCTCCCAGTTGTCCACCCGCGGATACCCGCTGACGCCCATGTTATGCGGCGCGGTGAATAGAATCCCCTGGCCGGAGAAGGTGAGGAAATGCCGGGGCTGGTCGTCGATCAGGTAGTCCGCGTGCAGGATGCTCTTATCGCCGCAGAAGACGAAATGCCGCGGGTCGAGAAATGGGAAGTGGCGGCGCAGCCAGCGGTATTTCGGCCCAAAGGAGTTGGGAAACTCCATCGCCGACGTCGCAATGTAAATCTCGAAGCGCTCCGCGAGCGCGCGCAGCACGCGCTGGCTATCCGCGATCACCGGCAGATTTTCGAAGAAGTCCTCCGACCGCAGATAGCCCTCCAGCCGCTCGTGCCGGTCGATAGAAACGATGTCCCACAGCCACTTGCCCTCGAGGTCGGCCTTGGTGACAGACTCGCCGTGGTCGCGGTTGTAGCGGGCAAGATGCTCGGCGAGGGTGTCAGCGAGCACTTCGTCCATGTCTACAGCGATGCGGTGCATAAGGAGAGGAGTCAGTGATCAGTGAGCACTGATCACTCGCTTTTTCTCAGTCGACGCCAGCTTCCAGCGGTTTCCGGCCCCGTTTGGGTTTCTCCGGCTGGGGTTCGGGCTGCGGCTCCAGCGCGGGATTGTAGTAGAGCAGCCGGCCGCATGACTCGCAGGTGTGGATCTCGCCTTCGCGGATCTGGTTCCACATCTGCGGGCGCAGATACATGTTGCAGCCGTTGCACTGTTGTCCGTTGGCGCTAGCGATGCCCGTGCCGCGCGCCGAAGCAACCCGGTCGTAGATGCGCAGGGGCTCCTCGGCAATGCCGGCGCGCAACTCGTTCCGCCTGGCGGTCAGTTCTTCCAGGCGTTTCTGCTGTTCGACGCTGGCTTCCCGTGCGTCTTCCTTTTCAATTTCGACCGCGCGGGTGCTGTCGGCGAGCGTAGACTGCGCCGCCTTGTGTTCCTGGGCCAGACGCTCGCTGCGTTCCATGCTTTCCAGCTCGCGGTCTTCGATCCGGCGAATCTCTTCCTCGGCGAAGCCGATCTCGTGCTGCAGCGCGCGGAACTGCTCGTTGGTCTTCACGCCAGAGGTCTGGTCGCGGAATTTCACGATCTTCTGCTGCTGGTCTTTCAGGTCGCTTTCGAGGCGGCGGCGCAGCGCTTCTTCGTCCTTCAGCGCCTTCGCGGCCTGCTCGACGGCGGCTTTTTCCTTCGCCAGCCGCGACTCCAGGGCGGCCAGGCGGCGGGGCAGCTCGGCAATCTCCCCGCGCAGCTTCGCGGTTTCCTGATCGATGGTTTGCAGGCGGGTCAGCGCCTCGAGTTCAGCACGCATAGCCGGAACTTGCAGAATACCACCCGCAACCGCGGCCCGAGCGGGCCTGAACAGGGTCAAGGCGAATTCAGAACGGCGACGGCCCCACCACCTCCATGTCATAGCGCCGCCAAACCGCCGGGTCCTGAATATGCGGGTCGTGGATCTCGCGGAAGAACCTCTCCATCTGCCCCGCGGGAGAGAAGGCGATCAGCATCCGCCCCGGCGCCGGCGACACACAGCAGAAGGTATGCGGCACGCCGCGCGGCCCCAGCACCGACTCGCCGGGCCCCAGCGTCACCCGCTGCTCGCCCACCTGGAACGCGACCCGGCCCTCCATGACGTAAAACCACTCCTCCTGGTGCGGATGCAGGTGCAGGGGTGGGCCGCCATGCAGTAAGTGCGTATGCTCCACGATGAACAGCCGCCCGTCCGTATCGGCGCTGCCCACCTTAAACGCGAGATGGTCAAAGCCCATGGTGCGCTGCTGGCCGTAGCGGTCCTCACCGGAGCCAACCACGTGAACCGCGGGCGGAATCACTGCCGCCTGCGCCCCCGAGTTCGCTGCAAACAGCTCATACAGTCCCGCCGATGCCACGGCGGCATCGCGCAGAAAGTTCCGTCGATCCATGAAAGCTCCTTTGAGGGAAGGGGCACCAGATTATCCCGCCGCGCAGGTCGTTGGCGAGTTCGCGGCGCCGCCGGCGAATTTCCTGCATCCGGCGCGCGCGAGGTATGCTCAAATCTCCATCCCCATGGCCCCGGACTCCGACGCCAACTGGAAGCCCAAACATAACCCCTGGGCCGTCGCGCTGACGGTCACGCTGGCGACCTTCATGGAGGTCCTCGACACCTCCATCGCCAACGTGGCCCTGCCGCACATCGCCGGGGGCCTGGGCGCGTCGGCGGACGAAGCGACCTGGGTTCTGACCTCCTACCTGGTTTCGAACGCGGTCATCCTGCCCGCCAGCGCCTACCTGGTCTCTTTCCTTGGCCGCAAGCGCTTCTACATGATCTGCGTAGCTCTGTTCGGGCTCAGTTCCATGCTTTGCGGGTTTGCTCCGTCGCTCCCCCTGCTGATCTTCTTCCGTGTCCTCCAGGGGGCGGGCGGCGGGGGCCTGCAGCCCAGCGAACAGGCCATCCTCGTCGATACATTTCCGCCCCGCAAGCGCGGCCAGGCGTTCGCTGTCTACGGCATGGCCGTCGTTCTCGCGCCGGTCATCGGCCCCACCCTCGGCGGCTGGATCACCGACAACTTCACGTGGCGCTGGATCTTCTTCATCAACGTCCCCATCGCGATTCTGTCGCTGTTCCTCACCTCGCGCATCGTCGAGGATCCGCCCCACGTCCAGCGTGAGGTCGCCGCGCAGCGCAAACGCGGGCTCAATCTCGATTACATGGGCTTTGGCCTGCTGGCTCTCGCCTTCGGCTCGCTGCAGTTTGTTCTCGACAAAGGCCAGGAAAAAGACTGGTTCGGCTCGCACCTCATCACCACCTTCTTCTTCCTCTGCGCCGGCGGCCTCGTTGCCCTGGTCTTCTGGGAGATCGCGCAGATCCGCCGCGGGCATCGGCCGATTCTCGACCTCACCATGTTCCGGAACCGGAACTTCTCGGTTTCATTCCTGATGATGTTCGTGCTCGGCTTTGCCCTCTTCGGCACCACCGTGCTCCTCCCGCTCTTTGTGCAGGAGATGATGGGCTACACCGCCGAGCAGGCCGGGCTGGTCATTTCCCCGGGCGGCCTTGCCGTTATGGCCTTTATGCCGCTGGTCGGCTTCCTGGTCAGCCGCGTGGACGCGCGCTGGCTGATCGCCATCGGCCTGACCACGCTCTCGGCCGCGCTCTTCACCATGCACAGCATCGATACCCAGGCCAGCTACGCCTATATCGCGTGGATGCGCATATTCCAGGCCTCAGGCCTGGCCTTCCTGTTCGTGCCCATCAACACCGTCTCCTATACCGGCGTTCCGCGCGAGAAGAATAACGACGTCTCCGGCCTGATGAATCTGGCGCGCAACATCGGCGGCAGCAGCGGCACTTCGTTCTTCGTCACGCTGCTGGCTCGCCGCAGCCAGGAGCATCAGGATCGCCTGGCGATGCGCCTGAACGCCGCCAGCCCCGAGCTGTACGAACGCATCCGCCGCCTCGCCGGATATTTCCAGCATGGAGGCGGCATCACGCCCTCAGGGCCGCAGGCCCGCGCTATGGCCCGAGGCATGATCTACCAGCAGCTCGTCCAGCAGAGCAGCCAACTCGCGTATCTCGACGTGATCGCGGTGCTGGGGCTCGTCGCGCTCTGCATGGTCCCCCTCGTCTTTCTCCTGAAGAAGCACACCGGAGGCGCCGCGGCGGCGCACTGATCCTCCGGGCCACGCTCATTGCTCAAAAGCGTCGCAGTCTGCCCTAAAAGGCCGTAGAATGCTCTTTCACGTACGGCTTGCCTTTTACCGTTGGATTGCGTTGAGAGCGGTGGGCCGGGATCCCGGACACGGGTGCGTGCCGGGTTAATTCGCCGCTGATTCCACCATGGAGCCTGCTTTGCAGCGTAAGACGTTCGTTGCCTGTCGCCCTTGCTTCCGTTTTCTGGCCCTCACTGCCGCCTCTCTTTTTGCCCTGCCTTTGCTGGCCCAGCCCAACCATCCCTGGACGGTTCAGGAGATCTGGGGAACTCCGGGCAATCCGACCGGCAACCCGCCAGGGGGGATGGTTTGGTCGCCGGACGGCAAGCACGTCACCTGGATCGGCGATCACGGCGATCTGATGGAGATTGAACCGCCCGCCACCAAGCCGCAGGTCCTTCTTCCCGGCTCCAAGATCGCGAGCCTGCTCAGCGCTCCCATTCCCGAGCGCGATCGCGACCACCGCGGCCGCTACGGCGAGCCGGACTACATCTGGTCCCCGGATTCCCACCACGTTCTCTTCGACACCAACGGCGAGTTGTGGCTCTTCGACCTGAGCAACGGCACCGGCGTGCAGATCGGCAACACGGGGATGGCTTCCGGCGACGATCCGAAATTCTCGCCCAGCGGCCAGTACGTCTCTTTCCTTCGCAATCACAATCTCTACGTGCTGCCATCCGACGGCTCGCATCCCGCGACGGCTCTCACGGCATCGCACGACCCCAATGTCCTCGACGGCGAAGTGGACTGGGTTTACCTGGAGGAGCTGGACACCCGCAGTAACTACTTCTGGTCGCCCGACTCGAAGCAGCTCGCGTTCCTGCAGATGAACGAGACGAAGGTGCCCGAGTACCCTCTGACGGACTGGATCCCGGTCCATGCCGACGTCCACGAGCAGCGCTACCCGCAGCCCGGCGATCCTAATCCGGCTGTGCGCGTCGGCATCGTGAACGCCGCTGGCGGCTCCACGCGCTGGCTGCGTATCCCGATGCAGGAGGGCGACGACTACATTCCCCGCTTTGGCTGGGTCAACTCCCGCGTCGTCTGGGTGGAAACGCTCTCCCGCAATCAGCAGCATCTCGACCTGTGGTTTGCCGACTCGCGCACCGGCCAAATCGCCCTCGTTCTCGCGCAGACGGAGCCGAAATACTTCAACACCACCTACGATGTCCGCTTCGTCGGCGACAACCAGTTCCTGATCCTCAGTTGGCGCGACGGCCACACGCACATGTACCGCTATACCTTTAACGCCAACGATCCCCTCGGCGGACAGGCGCAGCTCTCCGATCAGCTGGAGAGCGGCAACTATGAGGTCGAAGCGATTGCCGGCGTCGATCCCACCGCGCAGACGGTGTGGTATCTCTCGAATCAGGACCATCCCCGGCAGGAACAGATCTGGGCCGTTCAGCTCGACAGCAGCAATCGCCATCAGATCTCCCAGGTCCCCGGCGTCCATCATCCTGAATTCGCGCCGCAGGGCGGTCACTACATCGACACGTACTCCGCCATGATGGATCCGCCTACCGTGGCCGCCTGCGAAGCCAGTGGCGACTGCACGCCGTTCTGGCAATCCACGCCGCTGCGGGGGCACAAGCTCATCGCGCCGGTCCTGCTCACCCTCACGGCCGCCGACAGCGAGACCAACCTCTACGGCACGCTTCTGTTACCGCCCGGCAAAACCGAGGATCGCAGCGTGCCGCTCATCGTGAATCCCTACGGCGGTCCCGATGTCGGCGAGGCGCGTGACGGCTGGGGCGGCAAGAATTTCTTTTTTGATCAGCTCCTCGCTGAGCACGGCTTTGCCGTTCTCCACGTCGACAACCGAGGGATGGGCGGACGCGGCCGCGCCTTCGAGCAGGTCTGCTGGCACAACTTCGGTCCACCGGAGTTCGCCGACCAGATGGCCTCCATCGACCAGGTTCTTCGCAAATATCCGCAGCTCGATCCGCATCGTCTCGGCTGGTGGGGCTGGAGCTGGGGCGGCAGCTTCACCCTCTTCGCGCTTTCGCACAGCGACAGCTTCCTCGCGGGCGTCTCCGTCGCCCCCGTTACCGACTGGCGGGATTACGACTCCATCTACACTGAGCGCTACATGGGCCTGCCCACGGAAGACGCGGATAATTACACCGCCGATTCCGACGTCACCAGCGCCGCCCACCTCCACGGCCGCATCCTCATCATGCACGGCACAGGTGACGACAACGTTCACATCGAAAACACCATCCAGTACGTTGAGCAGCTGATTGACGCGCGGATTCCGTATGATCTGAACCTCTTTCCGCGCAAAACGCACTCCATCGCCGGGCCCAACGACCGGACGATTCTCTTTCGCAAGCTCCTCGACCACTTCGAGCGCTATCTGATGAATCCCCAGCCCAGCGACAATCCCGAGCGCGCGCACAATGAGGCAAGAGACCACCACCGCTGATCCGATGCCTCATCCCGCCGAGCGCTCCAACTCCGTTGATCTTGTCCGCGCACGCACCACGCTCGGCGACTTCGAGCTCACCATCCTCTCCGACGGCTGGTATGTTCTCGATGGCGGAGCGATGTTCGGCGTCGTTCCCAAACCCCTGTGGGAGAAGCGCGCGCCCGCCGATGAGCAGAACCGCATCCTGCTTGGCCTGAACACCGTCGTCGTCCGCACCGGCCGGCACACCGTCGCCATTGAAACCGGCATCGGCAACAAGCTCGCGCCGAAGCTCCGCGAAATCTACCAGGCGAAAGAGCAACTGCCACGGGCCTTCGAGGCCGCCCAAATCCGCCCCGAAGAAATCGACATCGTCATCAACTCCCACCTTCACTTCGATCACTGCGGTTGGAACACGACGAAGACGGCCGACGGCCGCATCGTGCCAACGTTCCCCAACGCCCGCTACTTCGCGCATCGAGGCGAGGTGGAGCACGGGCATCTCCAGCTCGAGCGCGACGCCATCAGCTACATCAGCGAAAATTACGATCCGCTCGTCGAATCCGGCCAGATGACGCTGCTCGACACGCGCCCCGGCGAGGTGCAGGAAATTGTCCCCGGCATCTCCGTCGAGTGTTTCCCCGGACATACGGCGCAGCTCTTCGCCATCCATCTTGACTCGGCAGGGAAGCGCGCGACCTACATCTCCGACCTCATCCCCACCAGCGCGCACCTTGACATCACCTGGGTGATGGGCTACGACCTCGACCCCGTCACCTGCATCGCCCAGCGCAAGCGCTTCTACGCGCGCGCCATCCCCGAGCGGTGGATGGTCCTCTTCACCCACGACCACCACACGCCGTTCGGCTACATTGAGTTGAATGAAAAGGGGAAGCCGGTGATGCGGAAGCCCTGAACGGTGGCATACTGGAGGGCCACAGGGATGGGCGCATCGATGCTCGTACTAATTCCTTTCATTTTAATCATCGTCGTCGTGAGCTTCGCTCTGCTCTGGCCGGAGACCTTCATCAACGCAATCCAGTTCCGAGTCCATCCAGCGGTGCGAACTCAGCCAAGTGCGATTGCACCGGTCGCCGTTGCGGTGCTTTTTGTTTTCGGATTCTGGGCATTCCACTCGGTACCAGGCGATTGGCAATTCGGCAGAGTGAAGTTCTCCGACCCTCTCCAGAGGGAGCTGGCATTTGTGGCGGGAGTTCTGTTTCTGCTCGTGGGAGGCCTGGCTTGTCTTCGCCCGCTGCGCTTCATCGGCATGTCTTCACCGCTTCTGCGGAAGATGTCAGCAAGCGAGATCGGGGCTGGCTCGATGGCAAGAATTCAGATGGTATCGCGCACTTTCGGGATTTTCTTTTTGCTGGCATCGGCGTTTCTTCTTCAGCAATTCCTTGGCGCCACCTAGACGCCGGGTGCCCCATCCTTGTCGCCCGCTTTTGGCGACAAGGTGGGTGGAACCTCACGCGACCTCCACCGCAATCCTCTTCGCCTCGCGATCCAATTCCAAGATCCGGAAATTCCTCACCTGCCCGGCGCGCAACGGCTCCGGCTTCGCGGCCACTCCCGCGCCGCCTTTCCATTTCGCCTGGAGCAGGGAAGTGAGCGCGGACAAATCCGCCCCGCCTGCGCTCGCCGCTTCCGCTGCTTCCTTCAGCCGGCACGCGGCGCGAATCCCTTCGCCCAGTTCCACCGTCGCCTCGTCCGCGCCGACTGAGAGTACGCGACCGGAAACGGCATCGCCCACCTGGTGCTCGGCCACATACTCGTCGAGGCTCGTTGGCACCAGTTGCTTCATGCTCAGCTTCGCTTGCTGCTTTTCCGGGTCAATGGCCAGCACCTGAGCGCGCACTACCTGCCCCACTTTCAACGCCTCCGAGGGATGCGCCAGCCTCCGCGCCTGACCTTCAGAAGCGGGCGTGATCTCGCTGATGTGCACCAGACCCTCGACGCCCTCCGCCATCTGCACAAACGCGCCGAATTTCTCCAGCTTCGTTACCGGGCCTTCGACTGCCGCGCCCGCCGGGAACTTCTTCGCCGCGTCGGCCCACGGATCGCCCAGCGCCTGCTTCAGCCCCAACGCCATCCGCCGCTCCGGCTGGTTCACGCTCAGGATTACTGCCTCCACCGTGTCGCCCTGCTTGAGAATGTCGCTGGGCTTGCGCACCTTCTTCACCCACGACATCTCCGACACGTGGATCATGCCCTCGATCCCCGGCTCCACTTCCACGAACGCGCCGAAATCCGTCAGCCGCGTCACCGTGCCGGTCACGCGTGCGCCCGCCTTGTATTTGTCGCCCGCCGCTTCCCACGGCTCCGGCTGCAGTTGCTTGAGGCCGAGGGAAATCCTGCGGCTCTCGCGATCGATCTTCAGCACCTTTACTTCGATTTGCTGCCCAACGCTGAGTACGTCTTCCGGCGAGCCCACCCGGCTCCACGAAAGATCGCTCACGTGCAGCAGCCCGTCGATCCCGCCCAGGTCGACAAACGCGCCGAAATTCGCCAGCCGGCTTACGGTGCCGCGCACCACGTCGCCCTCGGCGAGCGCGCCCAGCTTGCTTGCGCCCGCCGCCAGCGCCTCTTCTTCGAGCACCGCGCGCCGGTCCACAATCACGTTCTCGTCGGCCACATCGAGCTGCGTGATGCGGCACGTGATCTCCTGCCCGACGAGCTTCTCCAGTTCTGCCGCGTCGCGTGTCCCGCTGCGCGAGGCCGGGAGGAACGCGCGCACGCCCACGTCCACGCTCAGCCCGCCCTTGATCACGCCCGTCACCGTCCCGGGAATCGTCGCCTTCTGCGCGAAGGCTTCCTCCAGCTGCGTCCAGTCGCGCGGCTGCGCCACTTTCGCCAGCGACAGCACGTAGTAGTGCTCGGCGTTGCGCCCCTTGATCGAGACGTAGAACTTGTCACCCGCCTTCACGTTCTCCGCGTTGTCGCGGAACGCCGTCCGTGGCAGCACCCCCTCGGTCTTGTAGCCGATGTCCAGCACCACGTCCTCCGGCCCGACGGAGATCACGGTGCCTTCCAGCTGTTTCGAGCCCGCCTCCGGCCGGTGGCTCTGCTCGAACTGCGTCAGCAGGTCGCCAAACGATGCGGTGGATTCAGCGGGTTGCGCGGTTTCGGGTTCCGTCGCGCTCTGCGGTTCAGGGTTGGGATCGTCAGTCATGGGAGTGGTTTTATTCTAACGAGTGATCAGGAGTCAGTAGTCAGTGATCAGTAAAAGCGGCGATGCGCCGGGTGCCCCACCCTTGCCGCTGCCCTTGCGACAGGGTGGACTCTGATTATTGCCTCACTTCCCCGCCTCGCCCCCGTGCGTGAAGCGCTTCAGCACAAACTCCTCCGCCAGCGCGCCCACCGCACCCCACGCCACATTCAGCAGGCTGGTGTCGATCGTCGTCGACCATCCCCGCTGCTGCTGCGGGTAATACAAATTCGAAATTCCGCCCGACGCGAAATCCCCTGCCAGAAACGAGTAGTTCGGCTGCCACTTGCCGTTATCGCCCTTGCAGATGAACACCGTCGAGATGGCGTACCGGGCGCGGGCGGCCACGCTCCCCGTCGCGCGATAGTAAAACCGCGGATCCTGATGCAACAGCGCTGGGAAAACCGCGCCACCCAGCATGTTGCTGGTAAAGTTGTCAGCCAGCGCCGCGCCAAACCGCTTGCCGTATCCCTGCATGCCCTGCCCGTATCCCGGATAGGTGTTCTCCGCCTGCTCCACGCCCGCGCTCAGCCCAGCAATGATGATGTTCACCGGATCGATCGAGAACCTCCACGCCATGCTGTACTTCTGCCCCGTCGACATCGGCGCGGCGTTCCCGATGTAGCTCACGTAAAAATTCGGAATCGCGCCCAGCAGCCGCTGGTCCTCTTCCATCTTCACCTGCTGGGTCGCCAGCTCGTGCTCCGACGCCGTCACTTCGATCGTCGACACCACCGCTTTCACTTTCAGCACGATGCCCGATACTTCGTGGTATTCTCCCGACGCCACCGTCACGTTCGTCGTCCACGGCACCAGCCCCGGCGCAGAAACCGTCAGCACATAGGTGCCCGCGGGCACGCTGAACGAGAAAAACCCATTCGTACCGGTCGTCGCCGAGTACTTCGCCGTGCCTCCGGTCAGCGTCACGGTCGCGTTGGCCGCCACGCCGCCGTTCACGTCGGTTACGGTGCCCAGAATCGTCGCCTGCGGCGCATCCGCCGCAGAACTCTGCGCTGCTGCAGGGGCCTGCGCGAACCCGAGCCCCGTCAGCAGCGCCGCCTGCGCCAGAAGCAGAGAGAGGAATCGCCGGAAATCAGTCCCGCGGGCGAGCCGTCTTCGGAATCGCATCCGTTTCCTCTCCGGCCAAAGCCTTCGCAATCCCGGCGCGCCGCGCATGCTCACCAGGACAGACGGTTTCCGCAACCTTTCAGATGCACCACTGCCCCGATTTCCGCCGTACCCGCCTCTGGATTATCCCACGCTGCCTGCCGTTACCGGCTATCATGATAGAGTAGTGAATATCACTAGTATTCTGGCGCACTGCGGGAGGGCTCGATTGGGAAAGACAATTTCTGCCACGGATGCCAACCGGAAGTTTTCCCGGCTCCTGCAGGGGGTCCGCCAGGGACGCAGCTACGTCGTCACCAGCCATGGCCAGCCCGTGGCTAAGCTCTCGCCTGTCAGCGGGACCGAGACAAGCACCGCCGACGCTCGAAAATCACTGCTTGCCAGGCTGCGCAAACAGCCGATCAGCCGAACCGGCCGCTGGACCCGCGAAGAACTCTACGAGGATGAACGGTGAAGGCCGCCCTCGACACGAACTTCCTTGCCTACGCCGAAGGCGTGAACAGCGATGCCGAGAAGAGAAAAAGAGCCTGGGAACTCCTCGAAAAGCTTCCTGAAGACGCGATCATCCCGGTTCAGGCGCTCGGAGAGCTCTTTCAAGTCCTGGTACGCAAAGCGGGCCGCACACCAGCAGATGCTCGAATTGCCGTTTCCGGCTGGAGCTACGCCTTCCCCGTTGTAGAAACCTCCAGCTCCGTTCTGCTGGCGGCGGTCGACCTCGCCACACGGCAATTCAGCATTTGGGACGCTGTCATCCTCAGCGCCGCTGCCGAGGCTGGTTGCCAACTCCTGTTGTCGGAGGATATGCAGGAGGGATTCGTCTGGCGGGGAGTGACGATTGTGAATCCATTTGCACAGACCGTCCACCCGCTGCTCGACGCGCTCCTCGGCTCGGCACCGGAATAACAGCCCCTGCCCTGGGCTTCTACAATAGCTCCAATGGCCACTATTGCTGCGCCGGCGCTGCTCACCCTCCCGGCTTTTCGCGACGCTCAGGCTCGCATCCGCGGCGTCGCCGCCCGCACGCCCCTCGTCCGCCTCTTCGCGCCCGGCTTCGACGACGCGGAAGTTTACGTGAAAGCGGAAGGCCTGCAGCCCATCGGCAGCTTCAAGCTGCGCGGCGCGTACAACAAGATTGCCCAGCTCACGCCGGAACAGCGCTCACGGGGGATCATCACCTACTCCAGCGGCAACCACGCCCAGGGCGTCGCTTACGCGGCTCGTGCTGTCGGAGCGAAAGCCGTCATTGTGATGCCGCGCAACGCGCCCGAAGTCAAGAAGCGCGCCACGGCCGCGCTCGGCGCCGAGATCGTCGAGGTCGGCCCCGCCAGCTCCGATCGCAAGAGCAAAGCCGAGGAGCTGGAGGCAAACCATGGCTACATCATGATCCCCCCTTACGACGACGATCAGATCATCGCCGGCCAGGGCACCTGCGGCCTCGAAATCCTCGAAGACCTGCCCGACTGCGATCTCGTCCTCGCGCCTGTCTCCGGCGGCGGACTCCTCAGCGGCATCGCCACCGCCATCAAACTCACCCGCTCCGCCACGCGTGTGATCGGCGTGGAACCGGAACTGGCCGCCGATGCCCAGGAGAGCTTCCGCTCCGGCACGCTCGTCTCCTGGCCTGCGGAAAAAACCACGCGGACCCTCTGCGATGGCCTCCGCACGCAGTCCCTCGGCGAGCGCAACTTCGCCCACATCCGGGCTTACGTCGACGACATCGTCACCGTCGCCGAAGCGGAAATCCGGGCCGCCATGCGCACCCTCCTCTATGCCGCTCGCCTTACGCCTGAGCCGAGCGGTTCCGCCGCGGTCGCCGGCCTGCTCTTCCACTCCCCGGATCTGCGCCCCTTTCGCAAAGCCGTCATCGTCATGAGCGGCGGCAACGTCGAACCGGAAGTCCTGGTCTCAGTCCTGGCCGAAAACGTGCAGCCATGAAGGAAACGCAAATTGTCCGGCCAGCCTTGAGACGAACGGGCCCTTTTCTGCGTCCTATTTCCGTGATGCGTGCCCTGTCTCTTGCGCGCCTTGCCGCGCCTGGCCTCGCCGTGGTTGTCGTGTCCTTCGCTCTGCCCGCCGCCAACGCCCAGCGCGGCCGCTTCGAGCGCCCGCCCGCCAATGGCGTCTATGCCACCTGCCTGCGCCAGACCGAGCTTTATTCCACGGCCAGCCAGGATTCGGCGCCCATCTCCGAAGTCATGCCAGGCCGCGAGATGGTCGTCGTCGACAAAAACGGCAAGTGGTTGCGTGTGTTCGCTAACACCGATCCGCCCGACAACCGCGACTCCGACCAGCCCGAATTCGGCAGCGACGCGCCTCCGCCTATCTCCGGCTGGATGATCGACCAGGACATCGTTACCACCAACACCCTCAATGGCGATCTCATCGTCTTCGGCGCAGCGGACGCTGCCGAGGATGCGGCCAGCGTGCCCGATCCGCCGCCCGGCATGGCCGAGCAGGCTCGTCTCCTCTACCGCCGCGTGGTTCTCATGTTCCCGCAGTCGCGCTTCGTTGCCGAGGCCATGTATCGCGCCGCCTACATCCGCTGGCAGGAACAGAAAGCCGACGCCGCCACCCTGCCTTCAGCCCACGAGAAGCAGGCTTACCTGCGCGAGCAGATGGACGAGAACGAGATGAAGGCCGTGATGAAGTACTTCCCCAACACGCCCTGGGCCGATGACGCTGCCTTCGACCTCATCGATAACAAGCTCTGCGGCGACTGGCAGGGCTCCGAGCAGTGCCCCGAAAAGGAAACCGACTACTACCTCGAGTATGTGCACGACTATCCCAACTCGCCCAAAGCCGCTGAGGCCCTCTACGACGCGCTTTGGCGCCAGGCCTCAGCGGGCGACATGTGGGCCGCCGACGGCAACGCCAAAAAGGCGCAGCAGGACCGCGATCACGCCCGCGGCATCCTGACCAGCATGGAGCAGCGCTTCCCGGACTCCTCATGGACAGCCCGCGGCGCAGAGGTAGTCTTCAAAATCGATCAGGGCATCGCCGTTTACGCGGGCGCGAGGGAGTAACGCGACACGATCTCCGGAGCAGGCGAGCACGTGAGTGGGGGCGTCCCGCACAGGCAGCACGAGGACAGCGAGTGATCCTCTCCCTCCCTGTGGAAGCTGGCACCCTATAATGCCCGCATGGATACGCCACAGTCCGGAATCTTTGCGCTTGGGACTTCATCCCACGCGTATCTGGAGTTCGACCTTCTGGATGACGGCAAGCGCGCGCAGTTTGCAGCAACGATTGCCGCGATCCGCGAACCGCGGACGACCACCGGTGGAGTGAATTTCGTCATCGGATTTCGGCCGGAACTGTGGCGGAAGCTGCTTCCGGACGCTGCGCCGGAGGGCCTGGCAGGCTTCAACGAGCCGATTCGGGGTACTGAGGGGTTCGCGATGCCCGCCACCCAGCATGATGCGCTGGTGTGGCTCTCGGGCAGCGCATACGACGTCGTCTTCGACATGGCCAAGTCGATGGTGCGCGACCTGGCCGGGCTGGCGGCGCTGGCTCAGGAAACCTCGAGCTGGTCCTATCGCCATGATCGCGATCTGACGGGATTTATCGATGGCTCGGAGAATTCAACACTCATGGATGCGCCCGCTGACGCGCTGCTGGCCGAAGGCGTTGCGGGCGCGGGCGGATCGGTGCTGCTTCTGCAGAAATGGAAGCACGACGTGTCGGCGTGGGAGGCGCTGCCGGTCGAGCAACAGGAGCAGGTGATCGGAAGGACCAAGGCGGACAGCGTGGAACTGCAGAACAAGCCCGAAGATTCGCACGTGGCCCGCACCGATCAGGACGCCTTTGGAAAGATCTTTCGCCGCAACATGCCCTACGGAACAGTGGGCGATCACGGAACGATGTTTGTGGGGTTCAGCACGGAGCAGTCGCGTCTGAGCAAAATGCTCGAGAGCATGGCGGGACTGGTGAACGGGAAGCGCGATGCGTTAACTCGGTATACGGAGCCACTGACCGGTGCTTATTACTTTGTGCCTTCGGTGGAGAGTCTGAGGAGGGTCAGGTAGGTCCAATTCGAGAATTCTCGGCATCCTGGAGTGTTTGCTCATCGTCGGAA
>JASHNS010000003.1 GCA_030041515.1 Acidobacteriaceae bacterium
TCGTGGCGGGAGTTCGCGCATGCGTGGGTGGAGTCGCTGACGCCGGCCGGCGAGCACTCAGCTGCCATCACGCCGAGTACTGACCTGGGCACCGCGCCGTATCTGGTGATCCTGGTGAATGGCGTGCGGATCGCGGTGCGCGGCGGCAACTGGGGCATGGATGACGCAATGAAGGATGTGTCGCGCGCCCATCTGGAGCCGTATTTCCGCCTGCACCACGACGCGGGTGAGAACGTCATCCGCAACTGGGTGGGGCAAAGCACGGAAGAAACTTTCTACGATCTGGCCGACGAATACGGCTTCCTGGTGTGGAACGGCTTTTGGGAGTCGACACAGAATTACAACCTGCAGCCGGAGAATCCGCAGTTGTTTTTGAAGAACGCGCGCGATGTAATCCTCCGTTTCCGCAACCACCCGTCGATCGCGGTGTGGTGCGGACGCAATGAAGGCGTGCCGCAGCCAATCATCAACAACGGCCTTGCGGAGCTGGTGCAGACGCTGGACGGGACGCGCTACTACTCACCCAGCTCGAACGAGGTCGATTTGCAGGGTAGCGGCCCCTACAAATATCAGGACCCGACCCTCTACTACACGACGCTGAATCACGGCTTCTCGGTCGAGACCGGGTCGCCGTCGATGTCGACGCTGGAATCCTTCGAGGCGTGGACGCCGAAGGCCGACTGGTGGCCGATCGACGACGTCTGGGCGTATCACGACTGGCATTTTAAGGCGGGCGGAGACATTCATCCCTTCATGGCGGAGATGCAGGCGGAGTTCGGCGCGCCTACCAGCCTCGAGGACTTCGAGCGCAAGGCGCAGATGATGGATTACGTCGATTACCGCGCCATCTTCGAGGGGATGGACGCACACCTGTGGCAGCCGAACAGCGGGCGCCTGCTGTGGATGACGCAGCCGGCATGGCCCAGCAACATGTGGGAGGTGCTGAGCTACGACTACGACACGCAGTCGTCGTATTACGGCGAGAAAAAGGCACTGCAACCGTTACACATTCAGCTGGATCTGGCGACGGATGCGGTGGACGTGGTGAACACCACGCTGAACGCGCCGGGGCCGCTGACGGCGACAGCGAATGTGTACTCGCTCGAGAACAAACTATTGCTGCACCAGGATGCCGCGGTGAATGTGCCGGCCGACAACGTTGCTTCGCCCATGACGCTCAATCTGGCTCCGCTCGAAACAAACGCGGTGATTCTGGTGGAACTGCAGCTGAAGGACGCGAGCAGGCAGGTGGTTTCGCGGAATCTTTACTGGCTGGCCGGCGAGAGCCGCGATTTCCAGGAGCTGGCGCGGCTGCCACAGGCAACGGTCGATGCAACGGCAACGGCGGCGAAGCAGGGCGACGAAGTGCGCGTGACGGTGCAGTTGAAGAACACCGGGAGGGACGTCGCGCTCCAGAATAAGCTGACGCTGGTGGATGCGGCGACGGGCAAGCGCATACTGCCGGCGTATTACAGCGACAATTACGTTTCGCTGCTGCCAGGCGAAGCGGAGACGGTGACGATTGCGTATCCGGCGAGCGCCGGCGCGGCGCCGGGGCTGACGTTGCGCGCGTTCAACCTGGCACAGAAAAATGTGACCGTGGCGGCAGCGCAATAGGCGCTGCGCTCGACATCTGGCGGGAATCCTTTTGCTGAAATCCCCCAGCGGCACTCAGAAGACAGGCGCGTGCGCGGCGTCCGCGGGCGCAAAATACTTCGCCCAGAAGGCCAGCCGCGCCGGCTCGGCCACGGGGATGGGCCCAGTATGCGCGCCCAGCTCCATGGTAACGGCATCGTTCGGGGCGAACTTCGGCCAGTGCGGCAGACCCGCGCTATTGGGGTCGCCGGTGGCGGCGAAGTTTTTCAGATAGGTCGAGACCTCATCGGAAACCTGGCGATCGACTGGCTGCAGGGGCGATTCATCAAGTCCAGGTTGCGGAAGAAGTACGGCAGTTCGCTCGAGTGGAAAGCGCCGTACTCGGGATGCTGCGGCCAGGGAATCGCCCGGTCGAAATCATAGGTATAGATCGGTTGCGAATTGTCCCCGCTCTTTTCCCGTAGAACAGCCCACAGATACATGGAAGTTCGGTCGCGGTCCTCTGAGCTGAGCGCCTCCATGGCCTCGGCCTCCTCCGGCGTGGATGCAGGATAGAGATTCAGGAATTCCTGCCAACGCTTGCCGTAGAGGCGATGAGCCAGGTCCTGATACTCCTGAACCGTGTGGACCCGCGGCGAGCCGAGCATCCAGTCACTGGCCTGCCAGCCCGTGACGAGCGGAACGTGGCTGCCGGAGCCCTGCTCGGTAAGAGATGCGAGCGATGCGGGGAGAATCCAACCATCGATGTCGGGCAGGAACCGATTCCCGGGCTCGGCGGCCGAGGCCAGAAGCCTGGCGGCTGGAATCGCGCGCAGGTCATCCAGAGAATGTGCGCCAAGCTGGTGGGCATACGTCACTCCCTCGGCTTCGGCGGCGTGCAGACTGGGAAAGTCCATGCCAGCGTATCCGATGCCGCTGTCGGCCTGCGCGCGATCGAAGAGCCCAACGCCGAGCGGCGAAAGCGTGAGCGCTTCGACGCTCATGGCTCCGGCGGATTGTCCCCGGATAGTGACGCGGCTCGGATTGCCGCCGAAGGCGCGAATATTGCGGCGTACCCACTGGAGCGCGGCGATCTGATCGAGCAGACCATAGTTGCCGGAGCTGTGATGCTGCGACTCCGCCGTGAGCTGCGGATACGCAAAGAATCCGAAGATGCCGACGCGATAGTTGATGGTGACGACGACGAGGCCTGTGCGGGCAAGGTTGGCGCCGTTATAAACGCGGATGCTGCCCGCCCCGGAACTAAAGACTCCGCCGTGAATGAACACGATGACAGGCAGACTGGCCTTCGCCGAGATGCGCGGCGTCCAGAGTTTCAGGTAGAGACAGTCTTCGCTCACGCTGCGGTGCGTCATGAACACCGGCGTCCACGGCAGGATCTGCTCCGGCGTCTGCTGCACGCAACTCGCGCTGAAGCGATCGGCGGGACGGATTCCCTTCCACGGAGCGACGGGTTGAGGCGGACGCCAGCGCAGAGGGCCCACCGGAGGCGCGGCGTAAGGGATACCCTTGAACGCGACCACCTGCGCATCGAAGCTGGGTACGCCGGAGACCCGGCCGGCCGCGGTCCGCACCACGTATGGCGCGGGCGTGCGCGGAGCCAGCAGCAGGATCGCCGCAGCCAGCACTGCGACCGTTGTCGCCACAACTATTCGCTTTCCGGGGACCGTCACCTGTCCTCGCTGCGATTAAAAGCTGGCCCCGCCTGCGTTGGGCTCGTTGCTGAGCACTTCCTTGCCGCCGCTGCGGCCGATCACATAGACAGGTGAGGGCAGCGCGGGAACGTTGCCGGGATGGGTCCAGAGCCACACGCGATTCTGTCCGTTCCAGAGCGCTGTCAGCTGGGCATCGTCGATGAACGGCGAAGCGGTTCCCGTTGGCGGGGCGCCGCCGGGTCCGCCAGCGATGAGCACCTGGCGTTCCAGATAAAAGACGAACGACGACGCGCTCTCGAATGTGTCGTTGACCACGATGACGTCGGAGGGCTGCACTTCGGGCTTGATGGCCTCGGCGAGAATCTCAGACGACAGCACCGGCGAAAACGTGACCAGCGCAATGTGCGCGGCGATCAGAATGGCCACGATCATGCCGGCCAGGAAGCAATTGGCCATACGGGCGTTGTCGCGCAGCCGAAACCAAAGGCAGGCCGTGACGCCGACCAGCAACGCGGCCAGCGTGATGGCCAGCGGAACCCGGAAGGCTCCCATGGCGCGGTGTGTGAGGTTCAGGAACCAGGTAAAGAAGACCGGGTGATGCGCGGCTCCGGGGGTGAGGAGCGTAGCGATATCGACACCCGAAGCGATCGCGGACGAGGTAAACAGGTAATACGCATCGAGCGCCGCAGCGGCCATGCCGAGGACCCAGAGGATCCATGCGGCGATGCGGCCCTGGTGGTGCGGAAGAGCTTCGTCTTCCGCCAGCCATCCGCCGGCCAGCAGGGCCATGGGCGGCAGCGCAGTGATCAGGTTGTATTCGTAGCGCGCCGTGAAACTGAAGCCGACGAGAACGACCAGGATCCAGATGAGGCAGAGCCGCCGCGCCTGGCAGCGAAGGTCCGGCGTGGGCGAGCACCCGACACGCAGCGCGCGCAGCGAGAAGGCCGACCAGGGAGCGATCCAGAGCAGGATCAGCGGCCAGAAGATCCACAGTGGAACGCGGCCGCCAGTCATGGCCGGCATCAGGCTGGCCAAATGCGCGTGGCCGGTGGCGATGGTCGCGGCGATATGTTCCGGCAGCACAATAGCGAGAAACAGGAGGACCCCGGGGATGGGGTACCAGCGGAGAAGATGGTTCACCCGGCGCGCGCCGATCAGATACAAAACGACGATGACGAGCGGGAAGATGAGGCCGGCAATCCCCTCGGTGAGCACGCCCAGCGCGCAGCAGGCGGCGAAGCCGAGCGCGCTCTCCAGGCGATGCCTTTCCTGGCTGAGCGAGCGCCAGAAGAAGTTGATGGCCAGCGTGGTCCACAGGCAGAGGAAGACGTCGCGCAGCAGCAGATGGCTGAAGAGAAAGACGGCGTAGGAGGTCATGAGCGCCAGCGCGGAGTAGAACGCCGCATTGGCCGCGTGAAAGAGGCGCCGGCCCAGCGAGAACGTGGCAATGAACAGGAACAGCGACGCCAGAGCCATGGGCAGGCGAGCGGCCCAGTCGCTGACGCCGAAGATGCGGAAGCTGGCGGCAATGGTCCAGTAGAGCAGCGGCGGGTGCTGGGCGTAGCGAATGCCGTTGGCGAAGGGCGTGACCCAGTGGCCGCCGGTGAGCATTTCGCGGGCAATCTCGGCGGAGAGCGCGTCCTGGCCATCGAGCAGCGGCGGCTGGAAGAGCGTGATGGAGGCGTAGAGCAGCGCCCACAGGCCGATCAGCGGAAAGACGAAACGCTTCGCCGTGCGGAGGCTGGTCATCAGTGGAGATTATAGAGAAGCGGGGCGACGCCTGGGCGGCAGGAACCCGGGGCGCAGGCTTCGATACACTGCTGAGAGCCAATCGATGCCAGTCCGCCGTACGCACCACCGCCTCCGCAAATTCCGATTCGAGCGCCCGCAGAAGATTGCGGCGCTGCTGCTGCTGATCCTGCTGGGCGAATGCCTCTGGGTCAGTTCGCAGCGCTATCTCACCGAGACGGACTACCAGTACGCACGCTGCGGGCGCGACATCTGGGAGCATCCCGAGGGCCTGCCCGGCTACTTCACCACCTGCGGCAACATCCACGACGGCACGCTGGCGTATCGAGCGGCGGGCCTGCCGCTGACACTGGATCGGATGGTCGCCGGTGAATCCTCGAAGGCCACGCCGTGGGAGCTGCGCCACCAGCTCACCGACATCAACTTCCTGCTGCGGCTGCCGTTCATTCTCGCAGGGCTGGCACTGGGCGCCTGCGTCTGGTGGACGACGCGGCGGCTCTTCGGGAACGAGGGCGGCTACCTGGC
>JASHNS010000052.1 GCA_030041515.1 Acidobacteriaceae bacterium
GTCCCCACGCCGACATCCCCATCATGGCGGGCATGCTGCTGATCCCAAATGAAGCCAGATGCAACAACCGCGAGAAGCCCCGGGGATTTTTCGGGACCCACAACGGGCAGCGGAGAATCTTCACGCCCGCCGCAGACACCTCGTGCCGATAAGCCCACCACCGGTAGTCGTCCCGCACCTTCCAGGCGGGATAGTAAGGGGGCGCGGTCACCACGCGCACCTCATGTCCGCGCGCCGCCAGCCATTCCATCATTTCGCCGGAGTACTTCCCGATACCCGTCAACTCCGGGGCGTAATTCAGGCCGAGCAGCAAAATGCGCACTGGATTCTATTCCTTTGTCGAATCAAGAGCTTTTCCATCGTAGCGCGTGGAACCGGGCTCGCCGTGCGTGCCCCCTTCAGGTGGGTCAGGGGCGTCACTCAGGTCAAAGCCTCTGCAAGGGTCGGGGGTCGCCTCGCGGGTGCGTGCCAGACCGACAGAAATCAACCCCCATTAATGGCTTCGGGAGCTATTCCCCGCCTGCATCTGCTCCGCAATCCACTGGTAGGTTATCGCCATCCCGTCCCTGAGGCGTATCGACGGCTCCCAGCCAAGCTCCTGCAGGATCTTGGTGTTGTCGCTGTTGCGGCCGTTCACGCCCTTCGGCGCGTCCAGCTTGTAGTGGCGCTTCAACCTGACTCCTGCGATCTCCTCCACGATATCAACCAGCTGATTGATGGTCACCAGCTCACTGGACCCCAGATTGATCGGATAGTGGATTTCGCTCTCGGTGATCGCAACCGTGCCCTTCAGGCAGTCGTCAATGTACATAAAGCTGCGGGTCTGTTGCCCGTCGCCCCAGATTTCGATCTCGTGCTTTCCTGAGGCTTTGGCCTCGAGCACCTTGCGGCAGATGGCAGCCGGAGCTTTCTCGCGGCCCCCGTCCCAGGTGCCATGGGGCCCGTAAACGTTGTGATAGCGGGCCACCCGGCACTCGAGGCCAAAGTCTTCCTCGAAATGGCGGCACATCCTCTCGCTGAAGAGTTTTTCCCATCCGTACCCGTCTTCTGCAAGCGCTGGATATGCATCTTCTTCCTTCAGGGGCACCACGTCGGCGCTCTTCTGTTTGTCGCCGTTGTACACGCAGGCCGACGAAGAATAAAAGAAGCGCTTTACCCCCGAGTCCTTCGCCGCCATCAGCATATGGGTGGTCGTCAGCACGCTCAGCATGCAGAGAGCTTTGTTGTTCTCGATGAACCCCATGCCGCCCATGTCAGCGGCCAACTGGAAGACAGCTGTGGCGCTTTTCGCCGCCCGGTAGCAGTTCTCCTTATCTTTCAGGTCCGCGACCACGTTCTCGACGTCACCTGAAACCTGATACCACTCGTCGAGCGGCTTCACGTCGATCGCGCGTATGACTTCCACGCCGTTGGCCCGCAGGTATTGGACGAGGTGTCCGCCGATGAATCCGCCAGCCCCGCAGACCGCGACTTTTTCGCCTTTCAGATTCATTCGAGGGGAGCCTCCGTGCTCCTGGGTTCCGGATCGCAACCACCCATCGCTCGATCGCGCACGGGTAGGGGGCACAGAAGCTGTCTTGTACTCAACGTGATAACAATTCTCAGGACCCTGAATCCCGGCTGTCAAGAGTCTGTACGCGCGCCGCCGAGCCGTGGGTAACCAGCGTTCGGCACTTTTGCCCTTTGGTAAACTCCTGGCACGTGCCCTTGTTGACCGCGCCCGCGTCTCCTCCGTCTGCTTCGCGCCGCCGTCCAAACCTTTTTCACATGGCGGCCTCTCTGCGCGCGCAGCCCCTTGCTGCTTTGGGGCTGCTCTTTCTCGTGATTTTCGTCGTCCTGGCGGTCTTCGCGCCGTGGCTGGCGCCGTACAATCCCGCCAGTCTCGACCTGTTCAACCGGCTCGCGCCGCCCAGCCATGCTCACTGGCTTGGAACCGACGAACTCGGGCGCGATATTCTCTCCCGTCTGATTTATGGCGCGCGCCTGTCCCTCACGGTGGCTGTCTCGGTCGTCGCCCTGTCATTCCTGCTGGGACTGATCCTCGGCGGGCTGGCCGGTTATTACGGCCGCTGGATCGATGTGATCATCAATACCTTCCTGATGAACGCGTTCCTGGCTCTGCCCGGCATTCTGCTCGCCATCGCATTCGTCGCTTTTCTGGGACCGGGGCTGCTGAACCTCATCCTCGCTCTGTCCATCGGCGGCTGGGTTGGCTACGCTCGCCTGGTTCGCGCTCAGGTGCTCGCCGTTCGCGAGCGCGAATTCGTTGAGGCGGCCCGCGCCCTGGGCGCCGGCGATTTGCGCATCTTCATCCGGCACATCCTGCCCAACATCCTTCAGCCCCTCATTGTCCAGGCGGCCATCGGGATGGCGGGCGCGGTCCTGGCCGCGGCGACGCTCAGTTTCCTCGGACTGGGCGTGCCCCCGCCTACCTCCAGCTGGGGACAAATGCTCAACGACGCGCGTCCTTACCTGTTCGATGCGCCGCATCTCGTCGTCTTCCCGGCCATCGCCGTTGCCCTTTGCGTGTTGTCGTTCAATTTTCTTGGCGACGCGCTGCGCGACTACCTCGATCCCCGCACGCGTCTGACCGTCGGTCTCTGAGGCGGCGTCTGGTACCGGACATCGCGCACTCGGGTGCGGCCTTTCCGGCCCCATACCTTCGATGCCTGCCGACAACTGACCTCCCGCGGCGGCGCATCCAACTGAGATTCCTGAGCAGATGCAAGGGAGCATGGGCCCACGTTTCTGCCCGCCTCACCGGCCGTCAAAGATGTCTGGACAGCAGGGAATGCCGCCAAGCCTTTCCACAGCGATCGCGCAGTCCTGGACGGTGCCTTTGTGGCCGACGCTGGGCGTGCTGGCCGCCGGAATCCTGTATTGGCGCGGTTGGCGCGTGGCGCGCCGCACCCGACCCCGGGAGTTGCCGCCGTGGCGCGCCGTCTGCTTCTTTGCCGGTCTCTTCTCCTTCTGGATCGCGCTGGCCTCGCCGCTCGATGCGCTGAATGCGTTCCTGCTCACGGCGCACATGACGCAGCACCTGCTGCTCATGTCCATCGCTCCGCCGCTGCTGCTGCTCGGCAATCCGTCGGTTCCCATGCTTCGCGGCCTTCCCCGCAGTTTCGTGCGTGACGAGCTGGCCCCGTGGATGAGCACGCGCGCGGTTCACCGGCTCCAGCGGCTGTTCACTCATCCGGCTTTCGGGTGGATCGCGATCGACCTGGCGATTGTCGCCTGGCATCTGCCGCAGGCGTACGAGCTGGCGCTCCGCTCCAGCTTCTGGCACCAGATGGAGCACGCCTGCTTCTTCTGCACGGCGCTGTGTTTCTGGTGGTATGTGATCCGGCCGTGGCCCAACCGCATCCGCTCCTCACGCTGGCTGATCATTCCTTATGTCGTCTCGGCGAACATGGTTTTCTTCTTCGTGGGGCTGGTCATCACCCTCGACCAGCACGTCATCTATCCATCCTATGCGCGCGTTCCGCGCCTCTTCGGTATCAGCGCGCTGAGCGACCAGGCCCTTGCCGGCAGCGAAATGCTCCTTGTGGGATTCCTGGTGATCACTGCGACCCTGACTGGCGTTCTGGTCCCGCTCCTTTCGGACCATCCGCGACCCGCTGCTCAGCCCGCACCCGCCCCGATCTCCCCTCTGCCCGCGCCTCTCGACTTGCTCCACGCCCCGATCGCCGGGGCCGCCCTTCGCTCGCGGTACGGGCGCCGCGCTCTTCAGACCATCAGCGTCGCGGCGATGGCTGTGGTGATTGTCGAAGGCTTGAGCGGTGTGCAGTTCGCTCCCCTGAATCCGGCGGGTGCATTCCTTTGGAACATATTCCGCCCGCTCACCCTGATCCTGCTCCTGCTGGTCGCCAACGTCTTTTGCATGGCGTGCCCGTTTACCTGGCCGCGCGAGCTGGCTCGCCGCTTCAGGATTCGGCAGTTCCGGTGGCCGGAGCATCTCTCCTCCAAATGGCCCGCGGCTTTACTCTTGCTCCTTTTCTTCTGGGCGTACGAGCAGTTCGCGCTCTGGAACTCGCCGCGCGATACCGCTCTGCTGCTCCTCGCCTATGTGGTAGCCGCAACGACCATCAACACAGTGTTCACCGGCGCGAGCTTCTGCAAATACGTCTGCCCCGTCGGGCAGTTCAACTTCATCGCTTCTCTCTTTGCACCCCTGGAGCTGGGAGTCCGCAGCAGCCACGTGTGCTCGTCCTGCTCCACGCACGACTGCGTGCGCGGCAACGCGGTGAATCGTGGCTGCGAGCTCAAGCTCTACCTGCCCAATAAAGTCGGCAATCTCGACTGCACGCTGTGCCTCGACTGCGTGCAGGCCTGTCCTTCCGACAACGTGTCGCTGACGCCCAGGTCCCCACTGCGCGAACTCCGCCGTGACCCCGTGCGCTCCTCGATCGGGCGCATCTCGGCGCGGCCGGACATCGCCGTGCTCATTCTGGTCGTGGTTTTCTCGTCGCTGGCCAATGCCGCCGTGATGACCGCACCGGTCGCCCGCGTTCTCTCCGATCTTCGACAGCATCACGCGTGGGCTGCGGGTTGGTTCGTTTCGCTGCTGGCTACCTGTTTCGCCTCCGGAATCCTGCTGCTGCTCTATGGGGCCGCGGTTCGGATGATGCAGTTGCTGGCGGTGCACGTGAACCTTCGTACGGTTTTCTGCCGATTCTCGATCGCCCTGTTACCGCTGGGACTTTCGATCTGGCTCGGCCATCTCGCGTTTCACCTGGCCACGTCGTGGTCGTCAATTCCGGCGATGTTCCAGGACTCACTCGGCCATCCAGCCGGGCCCCACGGAACAGCCATGGCGATGGCCGCTGCGTCGGCATCGATGTTCGCTCCGATCCTCGGGCCCAACGGCATCAGCCTCTTCGATCTTCAGGTTTGGATCGTGAATCTGGGCCTGTTTGTTTCCTGGTTTGCCGGATGGAAGCTCACTCGGGAATTGGGGGGCTCCTCCCGCCGTTTTGGGTCGATGGCAGCGATTTGGCTCGGCGGCAGCACAGCGTTCTATGCCGTCGCCATCTGGATCTTCACGCAGCCGATGTACATGCGCGGGACGGGAATGTGATGCTGACCGACTCCCGTGCTCTCGCCCGCGTTATTTTCCTGATACTCATGGTCGTCATCTGCGCCGAAGGCGCTCGCGCGGACGGCGGACGGCTGCGCTTCCGTCAGGCAGCCGGACCCTTCATCGTTACGCTCTTCACCACGCCCGATCCGCTCACCGAGGGCGCCGCGGATTTCAGCGTCGCAGTTGAGCAGTCCGGACGGCCGGGTCTGGTTGAAGATGCGGACATCACGCTGGTTCTGACTCCCACGGGCCACGCTCAGCCGATCGTACTGCACGCAACACATGCCGGCGCCACGAGTAAGTGGCTGCAGGCTGCAAACTTTTCGATTCCTTCTCGTGGGGTTTGGAACGTCACCGTGGTTGTTCGGCGCCGCAACCAGGTTGGGCAATGTTCCGGCCTCGTGCGCGTGGAAGCAGCCGGCACGCGGGCCCTGACATGGGACGTGCTGCCGGTGCCGCTGGCAGGGCTCTTGCTGCTGATACACCAGCGGCGGAAGCGCAGATATATCCGGGAGCGCCGCAATCGTCTCGCTGCGTCGGCTTGCTGACCAGCTGACGCCGGGGTCGAACAGGCGCTAGACGGGCCTGGCTTCCACGATGCCCATCTCGTTGCCGGCCGGAAACACACCAGCCAGGCGAAAGCCCGCAGCCTCAAGCAGCGCTTTCCACTCTGGCTCGCTGCGTTCGCGGCCGCCGGTCACTGCCAGCATGTTCAGGTCGCTCATCAGGCGGATCTCCAGATTCAGGTCGGCTCGAGTTACCCGTGGCGGCAGGATGAATTCGATGATCAGCAGAGCGCCGTTCTCCGGCATGACCGCACGGCAATTCCTCAGAATCCCAATTGCCTTGGCATCGTCGCTTCCGTGCAGAACATGCTTCAGCATGTAAACGTCAGCACCGGGCGGAACGGACTGCGTGAGATCCGCCGCAATCAACTCACAGCGCGAGCCAATTTCCCCGGTCGCGAAACGCGGCCCGGCCGCTTCAATGCTGGGCTCAAGATCCACCAGCATGCCGCGAACCTGCGGATAAAGCTCGAGCACGGCGTGAATCAGCGCGCCGCCTCCGCCGCCAAGATCGGCGACCACCTTTGCACCGGAGAAGTCCCACGCCTTTGCGATGGGAATGTAATCCTGCGCAGGCGCGGTCCCCATCACGGCGCGAAAGATGGCGTTGGCCTCCGGCTCCTGCGACCAGCGCGACAGGACGCCTGGAGGCCGCACCTCGCGCGCCGGCTTGCCCGCTCGCACGCATTCGGTCAGCAGCGACCACTCGTCCGCCAGCAGATCGCCCCAGAAGATGACAGCCGCCCATGCCGATTGCGGATCGTCTTTACGCAGCGGCTGGCCCAGTGGAGTGAGCCGAAACCGGCCCGGCGTCGTCTCCTCGGTGATCCCGATGCCGGCGAGCGCCCGCAGCAGGCGATACAGCGCGTCGGCATCGGCCTGGCAGACTTCGGCCAGCTGATCGACGCTGCGCTCCTCGTTTTCCAGAGCATCCGCGACACCCAGCCGAGCAGCCGCGCAAACCATCCGGCTGCGCGCGTACGACATCGCCATCTGCACCAGTGCCGCGTTCGGCGCGACATTGCCAATGCCGGGCTGACTCATCGCACCCCTCCGAAATCTCGCCAAGGATATCAGGGAACCCCGGCGGCGGCCGGGAATGCGGCATAGACAGGCAAAGTCGTTCTACAATAACGGCGGTGACTGTGGATTCCGCATTCTCGGTGCCCCCAACGCTGCGGCGCTTCCGGCGCGGACGCCCGGATCGCGGACGACGCACTTCCGCATAACAAAAGCTTCTCCGATGCTCCGCTGTGCGCGAAGTTTGCCGCGGCGTCGAGCATAAGCCCGTGCGTCTCTCACCTACGAAAGGATTTGCCTCATGAACACCTTCGGCAGCCAGTCCGAACTCCAGTCGGGCGGCAGGAGCTACTCCATCTTCCGTCTCGCCTCCCTTGAAAAGCGCGGCATCCGGCTCCAACGCCTGCCCTTCAGCCTTCGCATCCTGCTCGAAAACCTGCTGCGTCACGAAGACGGCAAGTCCGTCACCGCCGACGACATCGAATTCCTCGCGAAATGGGATCCGAAAGCGGAGCCTTCCCGCGAAATCTCCTGGATGCCGGCCCGCGTGCTCATGCAGGACTTCACCGGCGTGCCCGCCATCGTCGACCTCGCGGCGATGCGCGACGCGATGAAGGTCCTGGGCGGCGATCCGAAGAAGATCGATCCGCTCCAGCCCGCTGAACTGGTCATCGACCACTCCGTCCAGGTGGATGAATTCGGCACCAACAACGCCTACTCCGTGAACGCGGCGCTCGAATTCCAGCGCAACCGCGAACGCTATGCGTTCCTCAAGTGGGGACAGTCGGCCTTCCGTAACTTCTCCGCGGTGCCGCCGGGGATGGGCATCTGCCACCAGGTGAATTTGGAGCACCTCGCGCGCGTAGTCTTCACGACGAAGGACGGCAAGGCCTATCCCGATACGCTGGTCGGCACCGACTCCCACACCACCATGATCAACGGCCTCGGCGTGCTCGGCTGGGGCGTGGGCGGCATTGAAGCCGAGGCGGCCATGCTCGGCCAGCCCGTCTCCATGCTGGTCCCGCAGGTCGTCGGCTTCAAACTGACCGGCAAGCTGCGCGAAGGCGCGACGGCGACGGACCTCGTTCTCACCGTCACCGAGATGCTGCGCAAGCTGGGCGTGGTCGGCAAGTTCGTTGAGTTCTACGGCCCCGGCATCGCCGAGCTACCGCTTGCCGATCGCGCCACCATCGGCAACATGGCGCCGGAGTATGGCGCGACCTGCGGGCTCTTCCCCGTCGATGCTGAAACGCTTCGCTACCTCCGACTCACCGGGCGCAGCGCGGAGCAGATCGCGCTGGTCGAGGCCTATTTCAAAGATCAGGGCCTCTTCCACACGCCCGATTCGCCGGAAGCCGAATACTCGCAGACGCTCTCGCTCGATCTCGCGCAGGTCGAGCCGAGCGTGGCCGGACCGAAGCGGCCGCAGGATCGCGTGCTGCTGCGCGAGGCCGGCGCCAGCTTCAAAAAGCAGCTTCCTTCGTTGCTCGGACCGAACGCTGATAAAGTCGGCCAGCGCCAGGCTATCCGCTGGGAAGGCGAGGGCGGCCACATGTCCGCCAACGGCAATGTGCAATCCACGCACGCCGCCGCCGAGCCAGGCGGCAACGGACACATCGCGCACACGGTGAAGGAGCGTTTCGGCGTGGACGTCGAGCCGTACCTCGATCACGGCTCGGTCGTCATCGCGGCGATTACAAGCTGCACCAACACCTCGAATCCCTCCGTCATGGTCGCAGCCGGCCTGCTCGCGAAGAAAGCCGTCGAGAAAGGCCTCAGCGTTCCTCCGTGGGTCAAGACCTCACTCGCGCCCGGATCGCGCGTCGTGACCGACTATTACGAGAAGTCCGGCCTCACTCCCTGGCTCGACAAGCTGCGCTTCAACACTGTCGGCTACGGCTGCACCACGTGCATCGGCAACTCAGGCCCGCTACCGGAGGACGTGTCAAAGGCGATTGAGCAGCACGGTCTCGTCGCGGTCAGCGTCCTCAGCGGCAATCGCAACTTCGAGGGGCGCATCAACTCGGACGTGCGCGCGAATTATCTGATGTCGCCGCCGCTGGTCGTCGCCTATGCGCTCGCAGGGCGGATCGACCATGACTTCGACAAGGATCCGATCGGCAAGGACAAGGTCGGCCAGCCGGTGTTTCTGCGCGACATCTGGCCGTCGCAGCAGGAGGTCGCGCAGGTCATCGCGTCGTCGATCTCCTCCGAGAGTTTCACGAAGGAGTATGCGACGGTCTCTCAGGGCGATGCCAACTGGCAGAAGCTGAGCTTCCCGACCGGCGATGTTTATCAGTGGGAGCAGGACTCGACGTACATTCGCAAAGCGCCGTACTTCGACGGCATGAGCGCAAAGCCCGCGCCTGTCGGGGACATCACCGGCGCGCGCGTGCTCGCGGTCCTCGGCGACTCGGTGACGACGGACCACATTTCTCCGGCGGGATCGATCAAGACCAACGGCCCGGCCGGGAAATACCTGACCGAGCATGGCGTGAAGCCCGCGGATTTCAACTCCTACGGCTCGCGGCGTGGCAACCACGAAGTGATGGTCCGCGGAACCTTCGCCAACGTGCGTCTGCGCAACAAGCTCGCGCCGGGCACGGAAGGCGGCGTTACGCGGCTGTTGCCGGAAGGCGAGCAGATGTCCATCTTCGACGCGTCCGTGAAGTACGCCGAGCGCGGCACGCCGCTGGTCATCCTGGCCGGCAAGGAGTACGGATCGGGCTCGTCGCGCGACTGGGCGGCGAAGGGGCCGCGCCTGCTGGGCGTTCGCGCCGTCATTGCCGAGAGCTTCGAGCGCATCCATCGCTCGAACCTGGTCGGCATGGGGATCCTGCCGCTGCAGTTCGCGCCGGGCGAGAACGTCGAGTCGCTGGGATTAACCGGTGAAGAAACCTACGACTTCCCCGGCCTGAAGGCGCTGCTCGACTCGAAGTTCGCCAACGGCCGCACGCTGAAAGTGCGCGCGACGGATGCCGGCGGCAAGTCAAAGACCTTCGAAGCGAAAATCCGCATCGACACGCCGCAGGAGATCCTCTACTTCGAGCACGGAGGGATTCTGCAGTACGTGCTACGGCAGCTCGCGGTGAAGTAGTAAATCTGAATCAAAGAACAATGGCCACCCCGGCGGGTGGCCATTTCTTTGTCCCTGCTGAACAGCGAATCCTACGCAGCCAGCCTGTGCTGGCGCTGCTGCGCCATGCGATGCGCCATGGCATCCACACCAAAAGCAACCGCCGTGACCGCAGCCGTCGAGATCAGGTCGTTGCGGTAGAAGGGCAGGCCGGCCACGTAGCAGGCGCCCAGCCCGGCCAGCGTGTGCGGATAGGTCGGCCATGCCGCCCACACGGCGAAGTTGCTGACCGCAAAGAATGAAGTCGACGCCAGCACGGGCGCAGCCACCAGCCGCCCGGCGCTCATCCTGCGGCGCAGCAGAATCGATCCCAGAGCAATCGCGGCCACATACCATCCCCACGTCACCAGATACTGGCTGGTGTGCCACGGATAGCCGTAGCAGCAGGTGGTCAGCAGGTAATCCGAGCCCATCATGGCCAGCACAGCCCATACGGATTCGCGCAGGGGGCGCCGCGCGCCAAAGTAGAGCAGGCTGCCGCCCACGGCGGTGAAGTTCAACCACGCCACGTGCGAACTCACGACCACGCGGCTCAGCACCGCAACGAGAATCAGCAGATATGCGCCCATTCTTCCCCCGCCCCGATCAGTCTGGCACCCGGCTCCTTCCATTCTGCGGACGCCCAGCAGCTGCGGTCAAGTTTTCCGAGCTCGATCAGGGCTGCGCCTGCTCGTGGCTGGCCATGAACATGCCTTCGATCTCGCCCCCTGGACCGACGTAAACCCATCCGCCCAGTGCCGGATTGGGCGGCGCTTCCGTGCGGTCGCCCTCGTTCGGCTCATAGCCGAAGCGCAGATCCTGGAACTCGACCGTGTGCCAGTTCGCGTCGGGAGCAAAGCCGGCCCCGGGGGTCCTGACCGCGCCGCGATCCTCGACCAGAGGCCACTTCGACCAGTCCAGATAGACGCGCCCCAGGTAGCTCTGCTTGGCTGCGGCGACGGCTGGCGTCACCTTCGGCTTGTAGATCACATCGGAGTAGTTGTTCGTGGTCACCTGGCCGGTGAGCGTGTCGACTTCCGCGATCTGGTACGTATTTGGCGTCTCCATCAGGATGCGCCAGGTGAAGGGGCTCCACATGCGAGGCTCTGCGGCCACCCGCAGCAGCGGCTGCGGCGTGGAGTCAGCATTCTCCACCAGCCCGATGGCCCGGCTGTGCTCGTAGCTGCGCAGCCCCCACCAGCCCAGCATGAAGACCAGCGCGGCGATGGCCCACCCGCGGCCGCGGAAGAGCTGCTTCCGCACGCCAATCTCGCGGTCCACCAAGCCCAGAAGCGCGGGAATGACCAGCGCGAGCAGCAGGGCCAGGAAGAGCCAGGGATCGAAGATGTAGACGATGTTCCAGGCGTGCCACTGATAGCTGAAGGGTAGAAAGGGCCGCAGCCCGTAGTTGTTGGAATAGTCGAGCGGCAGGTGGCTGAGGTCGGCGAGCATCGCGAAGAACCACACCCATCCCCAGCGAACGGGGATGGGAGGCCGCTTCTTCCGCACGCGGTCAAACAGCCAGACGAAGCCGGTGACGGCCAGCGCCATGACCGGGGCAAAGATCAGCGTGTGGGTGATGCCGCGGTGGTGCTGGAGTTCGGCGACCGGGCCGCGGAAGCCCCAGAGGATGTCGATGTCGGGGGCCTCGGCGGCCAGTACCATGGCCAGGGTGGCATAGGCCGTCTTCCGATTGCAGCCGGAGCGGCCAAGGCAGGCGCCGGTCAGGAAGTGGGTAACGGGTTCCATTCAGGATCGAAACTCATATCGTAACGACTTCGTTAACTGATCTGAAACCATGGGCGTTAGCACAAGATTGACATCGTATCCAGTAAGGCAACTGGGGTGCCTTTGAAGGCACCCCATCTCCTGGCTGGCGAACGGTCGGGATCAGACCAGCTGTGCATCCAGAGTGATCTGGGTGTTTCCCTTGAAGAGCTTCGAAATCGGGCAGCCGTTCTTGGCGTTCTGCGCCGCGGTCTCGAACTTCTCTGCGGTCGCGCCCGGCACTTTCGCGCGGGTGGTCAGGTGGATGGCCGTGATGGCGAAGCCGTCGTCGGTCTTCTCGAATTTGACCTCGGCGGTGGTCTCCAGCGACTCCGGGGTGAGGCTGGCGTTGCCGAGCTGGGCGCTGAGGGCCATGGTGAAGCAGCCGGCGTGCGCAGCCGCGATCAGCTCTTCGGGGTTGGTGCCGATGCCGTTCTCAAAGCGGGTTCCAAACGAATACTGTGTCTCTTTCAGCACACCGCTCTGGCTGGAAATGGTTCCTTTGCCGTCTTTCAGGCCGCCGCGCCAAACGGCGCTCGCCGTGCGTTGCATAGCTGTCTCCTTCTGATGAGTTGGAATGAAAGAATTTGGCCGGACTCAAGCCTCATGATACGCGAGTTGAGGCGGGCGAAGGAGCGGTCCGGGAGGCTGGGCGATCGTCACCGACGGCACGCGGATTTATTTTGGGGTCAATAGTGGGCTCGCCCAGGTTTCCACGGAAGGAGGCGAAGCAGCTCTCGTGCCGGTGCCCCCCTGGTACTATGGCCTTCACCCGATTGCGCCCAACCGCCCTGAATTGCTGATCGCCGGGCCTCCCGTTTCCGCGGACGGGCTCCGCGCCAGCGTCTGGACCCTCCCGCTTCCCGCCGGGCAGCCGCGCCGCCTGGGCGACATGGAAGTATGGGACGCAGCGTGGTCGCGCGACGGTGCGACCCTCTACTACGGCATGAACGGCGCTCTCTTTGCGGCCGACGCGGACGGCAACCACGGGCGGAAACTCCTGGCGGTCCTTTCTGGATCAGAGAATCACCCGACGGACGCCTGCTGCGCTTCAGTCTCCTCCAGAACGGGAAAGACGCCAGCTCGCTCTGGGAGGCGCGCACCGACGGAAGCAGTCTGCACCGGCTGCTGCCGGGCTTCACCACGCAGCCCAGCGACTGCTGCGGCAACTGGACTCCGGATGGCAGGTACTACATATTTCAGGCCACGCGCAGCGGCGTGACGGCCATCTGGGCCATGCGGGACGCGGGCGACTGGTGGCATCGCGTCAGCCATGCTCCCGTGCAGCTCACCCCGGACCTGATTCGCGCCGAGCGGCCGGAGCCCAGCCGGGACGGAAACAGAATCTTCTTTGTCGGCACGGCGCAGCGCGGCGAACTGGCGCGCTACGATCCTAAGACGAAAACCATCGGGTCTTTTCTGCCGGGCGTCTCCGGGCGGTTCCTCACCTTCACCCGAGGCGGAAAGCACGTTGCCTGGATTTCCTGGCCGGAAGGCAAGCTCTGGTACGCACGCAGCGACGGCAGCGACCAGCGCCAGCTCATCTTTGCCCCCATGGACGCCGATTTTCCACTTAGCTTCTCGCCTGACGGCTCCCAGATCGCCTTCGTCGCCCACAATCCGGGGTCGTACTGGCAGGTCTATCTCGTCCCGGTGGACGGGGGCGACCCGCAGCCCGTCACGCAGGGAAACGTGGACAGCGTGGATCCGACCTGGTCGCTCCCCGGGGACGCGCTCGCTTATGGACCCAGCTCCGTCGACGCCGGCAACGGGAATACTGCGCTTCACATCGTGAATCTGCGGACGCATGAAACCACCGAAGTCCCGGGCTCACGAGGACTTTTCTCTCCCCGCTGGTCGCCCGACGGGCGATATCTGCTGGCGCTGACTGCGGACGGCGTGGACCTCAGGCTCTACGACTTCAAAACCGGCACGTGGCAAACGCTGGCCAGTGCAACCGAATCTCCGGTGTCGAGCTACGGGATTGATATCGGCAAGTTCGAGTCTCCGAACTGGAGCGCGGATGGGAAATGCGTCTACTTTGCGGTGCGGGATGGCCCGAAGGAGCCGGTTGATCGGATTTGCCTCGCGGACCGGAAAGTGACGACCATCGTCGACATGGCGAGCGGCGCGAATCTTGTCTACAGCATCATCTCGAATATCTGGACCGGCGTCGGCCCCGACGACTCGCTGTACACCCTGCGCGACATCAGCAACGAACAGATTTACGCGCTGAACATGAAGTTTCCGTAGCTGCGCCTCTGCGGCTCCGTCCGTGCTCCGCTTTGAAGGGTGACGCGGGGGCCAGGATCGCATTTTCGTGGACAAACTATCGGCAGCGTATGATGAAGATTCCTTTCGGCCATGCAAGCCTTTTCCATCGGCGTTGATTTAGGCGGCACCAACCTTCGCGCCGCCGCGGTCACGCCGGAAGGCGAGCGCCTGGAAGCCGTCAGCCAGCCCACGCGCCTGCACGCCGGACCCCAAACGGTCCTCGACGATATCGCCGGCGCTGTCCGAAAGCTGATGGAACGTTCGGGCGGCGCGGATGCGCTGGTGGGCATTGGCGTGGGCAGCCCCGGGCCGCTGGAATTGCCCGCCGGCATCCTGCACCACCCCCCGAATCTGCCGGGATTTGACGGCCTTCATCTCCGCGCTGAACTGGAACGGCGGCTCGGGCGCTGCGTTTCCGTCGACTCGGATGCAAATTTGGCGGCCTTCGGCGAGCACTATCTGGGAGCGGGGCGGGCTCTCGGAACCGATTCGCTGTGCATGCTCACGCTGGGAACGGGTGTGGGCTGCGGCATTGTGCTCGAGGGGCGCATCTGGCACGGGATGCAGGGGGCGGCTGGCGAATCGGGACACGGGCCGCTCGATCCCAATGGTCCCCTCTGTCCCTGCGGCGCGCGCGGGTGCCTCGAAATGTATGCCTCGGCGACGGCGATTGTACGGCGGGCGGGGCAGCTGGGGCTGGGATCCGATTCAACGGAGGGCAATGGCTCCTCGGGGCCACTCAGCGCTTCCAGCATTGCGGAACTGGCGACCGCGGGCGATGCTCGGGCCCTGCAGGTTTTCGACGAGATGGGCCGGGCGCTGGGGCTCTCGCTCGCCAACCTGATCAATGCACTGGATCTGCCGCTGTATGTGATCGGAGGGGGCGCGGCGGCAGCCTGGCCGCTGTTTGCGCCGCGCATGTTTGCGACAGTGCGGGAGATGAGCTACGTCTACCGGCTCTCCATGCCGGACGATCCGGTTGTTTTCCAGCCTGGGCGCACGCACATCGCCCCGGCACAGCTCAGCGACGCCGGGTTGCTGGGCGCGGCGCTGCTGCCGGTGCACGCGCATGACACCGTCGCTTGAGACGCCGCGGCTGCTGCTGCTGCCGCTCGAGCTGGAAGACGCGGAGCAGGTCGAGCGCCGGTTTCCGCGCTGGGAGATCGTTCAATATCTCAATGCCATCGTTCCGTGGCCGTTTCCTGAGGGCGCGGCGCTGGCGCATATCCGCGACGTCGCCCTCCCGTCGGTGGAGCGCGGCGACGCGTGGCACTGGACGCTCCGGCTCCGCACAGCGCCCGATCAGCTGGTGGGCAGGATTCACCTCTCCCGTGAGGCGGGCAACAACCGCGGCTTTTGGATTGTGCCGGAGCTGCACGGCCAGGGTCTGATGACCGAGGCCGTCGTCGCGGTGAATGACTATTGGTTCGACGTGCTGGGATTCCCGGTTCTGCGCGCGCCGAAGGCGGCGGCGAATGTCGCGTCGCGCCGGATTTCTGAGAAGACCGGGATGCGGCTAGTGGGTGCGACGGAGAAGGATTACGTCTGCGGCCGGCTGCCGACCGAGATCTGGGAGATCACGGCGGAAGAGTGGCGGGCAGTGCGCACGCGCTTCCCGAGGTAGAAGGCCCATCGCTCGCCTGCCGGCTCGGCTGTTGCCCATGGCCCCGCGCAGGCGGCGCGACCCCAGGAGCGCCAGGTTTTAACCTGGCGAACTCCGGGCCGAGACAAGCGCGGGCCTCAGCCCCGGATCGCACTCTCCGCAATGCCGCGGGGACGCTCGAATAAAAAGCCGGAATCGCGAGAATAGCCCTTGACATTCAGGGGAAATTCACTACCATATGGTTGTGGATTGCCTGGATACAACATTTGCGGCTTTGTCCGATCCAACCCGCCGGGCGATGGTTGAGAGGCTCTCCCGCGGGCCGGCCTCCGTGCATGGCCTGACGGAACCGTTCGGGCTCTCGCAGCAGATGATTTCAAAACATGTTGCCTGCCTGGTGCGTGCGCGGATTGTGATCAAGAAGAAGCGTGGACGAGAGAGTATCTGCACGCTCAGGCCGGAGGCGATCAAAAGGGTCAGCGACTGGGCGATCAGCTATCGCCAGTTCTGGGAAGAGAGTTTCGACAAACTCGATGCAGTTGTGAACCGAATGAAAGAAGAGGAGAACAAGAGATGACACAAAGCACGGTGAATGAGACAGAGCGGCTGGTTATTACGAGAGTTTTCGATGCCCCACGCGAACTGGTTTGGAAGGCGTGGACCGACCCGAAATACGTGATGCAGTGGTGGGGGCCGAAGGGTTTTACCTCGCCTTTCTGCGAGATGGATTTTCGCGTGGGAGGCAAGTTCCGCTGCTGCATGCGAACGCCGGATGGGCAGGATTTCTGGAACGCCGGTGAATACCACGAAATCGTCCCACACGAGAAGATCGTCTCTTCGATGTACTTTTCCGACTCGAAGGGAAACAAGGTCGATCCTGAGCACTACGGAATCGAGCATGAGGCGATCGAGGGCGCGCACGACACGGTCCTTTTTGAGGATCTTGGAAACGGCCGGACGAAACTCACCTTCATCGGCAACGAGACCATGCAGCAGGGAATCGAGAGCGGTCAGCTGGAAGGCTGGAAGCAGGTCCTCGATAAACTTGCTGCGGTGATTGAGGGGCTCGTGCAGGCGAAGTAAGAAGCTGAGACTCGAAGGATCGCCCTGCGCCGGAACCTTCGGCGCACCCTTACCTTCGTACTCCCGGCGGCGCCGATTCTCTTGCGGTCACGTCGGCGCGGACCTGGCCTGAAAAGCAGGAAAGCTCTGTTCCTCGCGAACAGAGCTTTTTTGTTGGCGCTCCCAGGGGCCAAACCAGGGCTTTTCTCAGGCCGTCGGCATTCGCCTGGCAGGCCGGCTCCGCTGCGGCGGATTCCGGCGAAGGGCGAGCGAAAAAGGGGGTAATACCCTCCAGGGTATTACCCCTCATCCTGATTTGATTGAAGTAGACGCACCCACGAGCCCTCAAAAAAATTTCTTCCCGGGTCAGGGGCTACTGGTCGTTGTCGTTACTGGGGATGGAGAAGTAGCCTTTGCGGGCCTCGACCTTCAGTTTCGGGTCGCCGGGATCGTGGCAGGCGACGTCGACGGGGTGGAAGCTGCCGTTCAGAGGCGTGGTGGGAACGTATTGGGCTTCGTACTGGGTGCGAAGCTCTTCTTCGATTTCGTCGAAGGCGTCCTCGAGCTTCCTGCCGTTGTGGCCGACGTTGATGACGTGGCCGCCGGTGGGCAGGGTGAGGTCGTGCATGGCGGCGGCGCCGGAATAGCCGAGGGGGATGTAGCCCTGCTGGTAGTAGAAGGCGGGGTCGGCGATCAGGATTACGTAGACGATGGCATCGGCATTCTGGGCGGCGGCGATGGCCTGGCCGATTTTCCTGTCGCTGCCCTCATCCTCGCCGTCGGTGAGGAGGATGAGCGCCTTGCGGCCGATCTGGTTGTCCATCTTGTCGTTGGAGGTCTGGAAGACGGCGTCGTAGAGAACCGTTCCCTTGGGAGTGCCCTGGGTGGGGATGGGTCCTTCGCCGATGCCCGGCACGCCTCCCTGGCCGCTGCCGCCGCCGGTGTTGATTTCGACGTGGTTGATGGCTGCCTCGAGGGCACGGACATTGCTGGTGAAGTCCTGCTCGAGATTGACGCCGATGTCGAAGCTGACGACGAAGGCCTGGTCCTTCGGGCGGATGACCTGCTTCAGAAACTCGTCAGCGGCCTGCTGTTCCAGGGGCAGGACGTATTGCTGGCTGCCGCTTGTATCGATGAGGATGCCGAGGGTGAGAGGCTGGTCTGCCTGGGCATGGAAGCTCACGAGCTTCTGGGGCTGGTGATCGTCAAAAACCGAGCAGTCATCCCTTGTGAGGTTGGGGATCAGGGCGTTGTGTTTGTCGCGGACCGTAAAGTACTCGGTGACGAGGTTGGAGGTAACGTGGAGCGTTTCCCGAGGGGGGAGCGGAGCATTATCGTTGCTGGGGGGAACGGTGCTAACCGGCGGGGCGTCGGGTGACGGAACATCCTGGGCGCGCGTCAGAGGGACAGCGGAGAGCGCCAGGATGACCGGGATGAGAAAAAAGCGCAGGAACCGCACGGGCATGCCCTCTTAGACGGAAGACGGGGACGATGGGTTACAGCCAACAGGCGTCCCGAAGCTCTGGTAGTCTTGAGAATACGCTGCGGATACGCAGGGCGGCGCATCTCAACAGCATGGATGCACCGGGCTGGTGCCGCGGTGGCGAAAGGCGTATGTTGCGGGTTCGGGGAAGAATGGGAATTCTGATGCGCGGGGCAGGATTCAGCGCGCTCTTTGTGTTGGCTTCGGGAATCGCGTTGGGGCAGAGTGTTCCCAATGCGCCCGCGCCGCAGCAGCAACAGACCCAGGCGCCCGCGCCAAACGCACCGGCTCCCAGCGCGCCGGCGGCGAAGGCACCTCCGCTTTCGCAGTTGAAAAATAATATAGTTCCGGGCAAGGGCGCCGGGGTTCCCGACGACCAGAGCCTGGGTGCGGCCAGTGCTGGGCAGACCGCTCCGCAGGTGGAGAACGGCACGGTGCAGCAGCCGACCGTGGTGCAGGCACCGCAGGGGACCGAGCCCCCGGATCAGTTCCAGAAGACTCCGCCGGTGATTCTGAAGCCGGGGGAGACGCCGGAACAGCAGCCGGTCACGACGTTCCACGTGAGCACGACCGTGGTGGATGTACCGGTAACGGTGATGAACAAGCATCACCAGCTGATCGGCGGGCTGCCGTGGTGGCGATTCCGGGTGTATGAGGACGGCGTTCGGCAGCGAATCGCGTTTTTCAGCGCTGACGCTTACCCCATTTCCATCGCGCTGGTGATCGACGATACATTGCCTGCGGACGTGATGCAGAAGGTGAACCAGAGCTTGTCGGCGATCGCCGGCTCGCTGACTCCGGCCGACACCATGGCGATTGTTACGTATGCCGAAACCGCTCCGGAGCTGGTGACGGATTTTACAGGGGCGGAGGGGGCGCGGCTGCCCGCGGCTCTGGCGATGGCGCAGAAGCCAGGGCAGGAGATGGGCGTTCCCGTGGTGGACGGGCCGTTTGCGGAAGGGCCGACGGTGAATGGACAGCCGGCGGATCCGACGCTGGAGCCGCAGCCAGGGAATATGAGTGGATTCCTTGTCCTGCCGCATGAGGCGCACCCGCTCAACGATGCGATTCTGTACGCCGCGGAGCAACTGGCGAGCCAGCCGCGCGGGCGTCGCCGGATCATCTACGTCGTCAGCGACGGCCGGAACGTCCGGAGCAAGGCGACTTACAAGGAAGTCGTCCAGTACCTGCTGACGAATAACATTTCGGTTTACGGAGCGGGAGTCGGCGATGCTTCGCTGTGGGGCATCGGCTATCTGGACCGCAAGAAGATTCCGTTCCTGCAGCCGGATGATGTTCTGCCGCGCTATGCCGCAGAGACCGGCGGCGACGTGCTGAACGAATTCAGCGAAGAGGGCATGCAGAATGCCTTCACGCAGATTGCGGCTTCGGTGCGAACGGCATACACCATCGACTACATCAGCCATCAACCGACGCTGGGCGGCAACTACCGTCACATTGAGGTGCGTGTGGAAGGTATTCCGGACCTGATTGTGAACGCGAAGCAGGGGTACTACCCGACGCCGGCGCCGAACGAGTATTAGCTCTGGGCTGAAACAGCCGGAGAGGCGGGGGCCGTCCGGCTGGATGCGGCTGGTATTCTGTCCTTTGCACGAACGTATCTCAGCATCCGCATTCCGGATCGGAAAGAGCTTTCCAGCCGCACCGCTCCCTTTGCTTTCCTGACAAAGCTGCCGGAGCGGGCCACAGGCGGAATTTCATGGCCGACGCAAAACTGCAAGTGATTCCTCTGGGGGGCCTGGGCGAGTTCGGGATGAACTGCCTGGCACTCCGTTATAAGGACGACATCGTTGTGATCGATGCCGGGCTGATGTTCCCGGAATCGGAGCTGCTGGGTGTCGACATCGTCGTCCCGGACATTACGTACCTCATCGAGAACAAGGACAAGGTTCGCGCGATTATCCTGACGCACGGGCACGAGGATCACATCGGCGGACTGCCGTGGATCCTTTCGGAGCTGAACGTGCCGGTGTACGGGACGGAGTTCACGCTGGCGTATGTGGAAGGGAAGCTGGAAGAGCATGCGCTGCTGGACGACTCAGAGCTGATCGAGATGGCCCCGGGCGCACGGTTCACGCTGGGGGCGTTTACGATCGAGCCAATCCGCGTGACGCATTCGCTGGTAGACTGCGTGGCGCTGGCGATCGAGACGCCGGTGGGGATTGTGGTCCACACCGGGGACTTCAAGATCGACCTTTCGCCGCCGGACGGGAAGGCGTTCGATCTGCATCGGTTTGCGGAATTCGGGCAGCGCGGGGTGCTGGCGCTGCTGCAGGATTCGACGAACGTCGACCGGCCCGGATACACGCCGAGCGAATGGGCGGTGAAACCGCGCCTGGATGAGATTTTTTCGCGCACGAAGAAGAAGCTCTTCTTCAGCTGCTTCTCGTCGTCGATCTACCGGATTCGGATCGCGATGGAGCTGGCGCGGCTGCATGGGCGCAAGGTGGCGGTGGTGGGGCGGTCGATGCTGGAGTCGTCGGAGATTGCGCAGGATCTGGGCTACCTCGACATCCCGCCGGGGCTGCTGATCCACCCGGGGCAGATCGCCGATCATGCGCCGGAAGAGGTGATGGTGCTGATCAGCGGGACGCAGGGCGAGCCGATGTCGGCGCTGAGCCGGGCGGCGGTGGACAACCACAAGCACGCCCGCATCGCCGCTGGGGACACGGTGATTCTGAGCTCGCGCGTGATCCCGGGCAATGAGAAGTCGATCTTCCGGGTGATCGACCATCTGTGCCGCCGCGACGCCCACGTGATTTACGACGATGGGGCCTCGGGGCTGATCCACGTGAGCGGCCATGCGAGCCAGGAAGAGCAGCGGCTGATGATTAATCTGCTGCGGCCGAAGTTCTTCATTCCGATTCACGGCGATTACCGTCACCTGAAGAAGCACGCGGAAGTTGCGCAACGGCTGGGCGTGGTGGATCTCTCGCTCACCATCGAGAATGGCGACGTGCTGGAACTGGACAGGAACGACGCGCGCAAGGCAGGCAAAGTCACGGCGGGCCGGGTGTGCATCGATTCGGGTTCGACGGCGGATGTCGTCGAGGATCTGGTGATTCGCGACCGGCGGCATTTGTCGGAGGACGGGATTGTGCTGCCGATCCTGACGATCAATAAGCTCAGCGGCAAAGTGGAGCGCCAGCCGGAGCTGGTGAGCCGCGGGTTTGTGGGGGGCGAGCCGGACCTGATGGAAGGCGCGCGCCAGGTGGTGACGCAGACGCTCGACAACTCCAGCGCCGAAGAGAAGGCGGATTACGGGGTGATCAAGGAGAAGATCCGGATCGACCTGAAACGATATATCCAGAAAAACACGAGCCGGCGTCCGCTGATCATGCCGGTGATTCTGGAAATCTAGAAGCGCGGATGACCGCGCCGGATGGAAGTAGCGACTTGGACCCTAGATCCTGCGTGAAGAGCGCACCGCTGTGGCTGTTCGCTCTCGTTCTCCCCGTCAGTTTCGCAGCGGCACAGAAATCGGATGCCGGGGTGGCGACAGGAGCACCCGCCGCCAGCGCAGCGCTCACAGCGGTCCGTGGGCATCTCGATGCGAGCGCGATCGTTGGGAAGATGGAGCAGGAAAACCGGCTCCGCGCCGCGGAGCTGGTTAGTTATACGGACCGGCGCCACTACACGGTCACCTATCACGGGTACGATCTGCATCTGGCAGCCAGCATGGTGGTGGAAGCGACGTACGACTCTCCTTCGACGAAGGAGTTCCACATCCTCTCAGAGAGCGGATCGAAACTCCTGGTCAACCACGTTCTGAAGAAGCTGCTGGAAGCGGAGCAGGAAGCGGCCGAGGATCCAGGCGGAGCCCAGATCGACCAGGCGAACTACACTTTCACTTTGCTGGGGATGCAGAACACCGGCGGCCGGGCCTGCTATGTTCTGCGGGCGGAGCCCAGGTCCAACTCCCGCCTGCTGTTTCGCGGGCGCGTCTGGATCGACGCGAAGGACTTTGCGGTCTCGAAAGTCGAGGCAGAGCCAGCTGAGAATCCGTCCTTCTGGATCAGGGATACCCATATTCATCACGTCTACGGAAAGACGGGCCCATTCTGGTTTCCGGAAAGCGACAGGAGCGTGACCGATGTGCGGCTGGGGGGATCGGCGGTGCTCACCATCGACTACGGCGTTTACCATCCTGTTTCCCGCAATCCAGGACGCTAAACTTCGGAGCCGCAAACCGGGTCAGGGGAGGGCGCGACGGAGCACGGCGAGCGCTGTTTCGCGGGCCAGCCGCTCCGCGGTGCGAGGCCGGGTTCTGGCCGGCTTCCGCTGCCACTCGGCGATGGCCTGCTGATAGTGGACTCGAAGCAGGTCTGTAGCGTGATGCCAGGTTCGCTGTTGCACGTCTTCTCTGGCTCTGGCTCGAACGGCCTCCAGTTCCTCGCCGGAGGTCAGTGCGCGCCTGACGGCACGGGGCAGGCCGCCATGATCTGCCGGCTCGAACAGAAATCCGGTAACCCCATCTTCGACCGCGTCCGGAATGCCACCTGCCCGGCACGCCACGACAGGACAGCCTGCAGCCATGGCTTCGAGGATGACCAGTCCCAGCGTCTCAGTCCGCGAGGGGATGACGAACAGGTCGGCAGACGCATAGGCGGCGGCGAGTTCCTCGCCCTGGAGATATCCGGCAAAATAGGTGCGGGTCCCTGCGAAGTGTTTCTCCAGGTGGAGGCGCTCCGGCCCGTCCCCGACGATGGCCAAACGCGCCTGCGGGAGAGCGGAGATGACGGCACGCAGGCTGGCAACATCCTTCTCGGCCGAAAGCCGACCGACATGAAGCAGCAGAGGGCCGGTGGTTTCCCCCTGACTGAGGCGGGCCCTCATCCGCGGGCAGCGTTTGGAGGGATGGAAGCGCTGGGCATCGACCGCTCGCTCCCACAGGGCGAGGTGCTCGATTCCGTGGGACTGCAGGTCGCGCATGGTCAGAGTGGACGTGCACAGATTGAGCTCCGCGCCGCGATGGCGCACACGCATCAGGCTCCAGACTGCTTCTTCGAGAAATCCGAGCCGGTAGTAGTGCACGTAGGCAGGCAGGTTTGTGTGGCAGGAAACAACGACCGGCACGCCCATGGCACGCGCGTAATAGAGGCCGCCGATGCCGAGGAGGGAAGGCTCGAACAGGTGGAAGAGATCGGGCTGAAACTCCTCGAGGTGCTTACGCATGGAGGCGCGGGGCAACGCGACGCGCAGCTCCGGGTAAAGGGGGAAGCGCAGGGCCGGCATCCCGATCACAGGAGCTCCGAAGATCTCCGCAGGGCCACCCTGGGGAGCGAAGACCCGGACTTCGTCGCCGCGGGCCTGCAGGCAAGCGACCGTATTGAGGACCATAGTCACGATCCCGTCGATTTTCGGCAGAAACGTCTCGGTCACGATGGCAATTCTCAAGGCATGCCGGCCCTCAAACCGGCGCGTGACAAGTTCAGCTCCGTGGTCGCGTGCTTTTTCAACAACAGTGGAGATTCTGCCGCAATCTTACGTCTCCATCGCTTGTGCGTCCATGCCTTTCCATGCGGTGCTACACTACCGGTTTCATCCGGGTCCCACCAGGAAAATCTATGAACCTTTGCCGCCGCTTTCGCTTCGGGGCGTTCGCTGTGTTGTTCGCCTGTGTCTCCACGCTTGTTGCCTTCGCCCAGCAGGGCGCTCCGTCGAATGAACCGTATGCCGGACCTGCGGGTCCGCAGCAGGCGAACCGGGAGGGGCGCAGCGAGCTGCCGATGGTGGTCCGCAAGAGCATCGCATTCCGGGAGATTGGTCCTGCCGTCTCCGGCGGGCGCGTGACGGCGGTGGCGGGCGTTGCCGGCGATCCCGATATTTATTACGTGGGTGCGGCCGATGGCGGCGTGTTTCGCACCGATGACGGCGGGATGACGTGGAAGGCATACTTCCAGCACCAGCATGTCGCATCGATCGGTGCGCTGGCTGTAGATCCGCGGAATCCGGATGTGGTGTGGGTGGGCACGGGCGAGGCCAACGTGCGCAACGATGTGTCATTTGGCGACGGCGTCTACAAATCCACGGACGGCGGCAAGACGTGGGAGCATCTGGGGCTGGACCGGACCTTTCAGATTTCCGCGATTGCGATTGATCCGCTCAATCCGGATACGGTCTTCGTCGCGGCGATGGGCAGCCCGTGGCAGGACAATGCGGAGCGGGGCGTGTTCCGCACGACCGACGGCGGCAAAACCTGGCAAAAGGTGCTCTACCTCGGCGCCGGCGTGGGCATCTCCGACCTGGCAATGAACCCGAAGAACCCGCAGATTCTTTTCGCCGGCGCGTACAAATACCGCAGGACGCCGTGGAGCTATTCAGAAGGCGGGCCGGAGGACGCAATCTATCGGTCGGTCGATGGCGGCAACACGTGGCAGCGGCTGATCGGGCATGGGCTGCCGACGCAGCCGGTCACGCGGATTGGCCTTGCAATCGCGCCGAGCATGCCGAACCGAGTTTATGCCGTGATCGGATCCACCGCAGGCGTTCTGTGGCGCTCGGATGACAGCGGCGATCACTGGACGCTGGTGAGCAAAGACCAGGAAGTGGACTCGCGGCCGTTCTACTTCTCGCACCTTGCGGTTGATCCCAAAAACCCGGACAAGGTGTTCGCGCTCTCGAATGATTTTGAGCTTTCGACGGATGGCGGGCACAGCTTTCACGCGATCGCGCACCAGATTCATGTGGATAACCATGCCATCTGGATCGACCCGGCGGGGAGCGGGCGCATCATCGAAGGCAACGATGGCGGCGTGACGATCTCGAATGACGGCGGGGCGCACTGGCGCTTTGTCGGCAACATCGCGATCGGGCAGTTCTACCATGTGGCCGCGAGCGATGCCTGGCAGTATCTCGTTTGCGGGGGCTTGCAGGACAACAGCGGGTGGTGCGGACCGAGCCGCAGCAAGAATCCGTCGGGAATCCTGAGCCGGTCGTGGTTCTCGGTGAACGGCGGCGACGGCATCTTCACGGTTCCGGCTCCGGACAATCCGAACATCATCTACAACAGCACGCAGAACAGTTCCATCGCCGTGTTCGATCGCGCCTCAGAACAGTCGCGCGACATCGAGCCGTATCCGCAGGACTTCACGGGCATGGGCGTCGCCGGACTGAGGTATCGCTTTGCGTGGGACGCGGCGTTTGCCATCAGCCCAGAGAATCCGGCGGTTCTCTACGTGGGTGGCAACGTGGTGTTTGAGAGCGAGGACCACGGGCACACGTGGAAGCCGATCAGCGGGGACCTGACGCGCAATGACAAAGCGAAACAGCAGTCGTCGGGCGGCCCGGTGATCAAGGACAATTCAGGCGCCGAGGTGTACGACGCGATCCTCGTCATTGCCCCCTCACCGACGGATGCGAAGACGATTTGGGTGGGTACCGACGACGGCGAGGTGCAGGTGACGCGGGATGGCGGGGCGCACTGGAGCAACGTCACGGCCAATATTCCGAACCTGCCGGAGTGGGGACGCGTGGAAGCCATCGACGTCTCCGCGAAGAATCCTGGAGAAGCGTTCATCGCGGTGGATCGGCATTTCAGCGGAGACTTCAAGCCGTACCTCTTCCAAACGGCGAATTACGGAGCCTCGTGGCAATCGATCAGCGGCAATTTGCCGGCGGATGTTTACGCGCATGTGGTTCGGCAGGATCTGCACAATCCTGGGCTTCTGTACGCGGGACTGGAAAATGGGCTGTATGTGTCGTGGGATGGCGGGCAGCGCTGGTATCTCTTCGGGCTGGGGCTACCGAATGCGTCGGTGTATGACATTCAGCTGAGCGCGAAGGATAACGACCTGATCGTGGGGACTCATGGGCGGTCGATCTGGATTCTCGACGACCTGACGCCGTTCGAGCAGTTCACGCCGCAGGTGGCCGGGGAGAGGGCACATTTGTTCGCACCGGAGCCGGCGCTGCGGTTCCAGCGGTACTCGCCGGTGGAAGAGCTGGGGGACAGTGCCTTCTATGGCAGGAATCCGCCGTATGGCGCGGTGCTGAGCTATTTCGTGGCGCCGGGCGTGAAGGGATCCGGCGAGCTGGTGATTACGAATGCGAAGGGGCAGGTGGTGCGCACGCTGAAGGGGACGCATCCGCTCATGCCGGGACAGGCGTTGCCGGGGGAATCGGATCTGCCTCCGGCGGCCACGATGGCTTCGCAGGCGGCCGCTCCGCAGCAGCCGGAACAGCAGGAGGCGAAGCCTGGGCAGCCGGCAGTGTCCACACAGACGCAGGAACAGCCTCCTTCGGAGAAGGCTGCCGCGGAGACGGCGCCGAAGACGGTACCCTGGGTTTCAACCGAGCCCGGACTGCAGCGCATCGTGTGGGATCTGCATGCCGATGGGCCGGTTCGGTGGAACAGCGGCAAGTCGTTTCTGAAGGGCCCGCGGTTCGGGCCGTTGGTGCCTCCAGGCAGGTATACGGCGGCGCTGACGATCGGCGGTCAGACGGTGAAGCAGACGATCGAGGTGGTGAACGATCCATCCTCGACGGGGACACTGGCGGAGATTCAGCAGCGCTACGACGCGGCTGAATCCGCGATGCGCGAGCTGTCGCAGCTGGACAGCGCGCTGAACCGGCTCGACACCATTCACGGGCAGCTGGAGGCGCTGCGGGCGGCGGTGAAGGGCACATCCGACGAGAAGGCGGCCGGCGAAGCGATTGACGCGCTGGAGAAACAGAGCAAGACCGTGGAAGGGCAGATCACCAGCAATCCCGGTGCGGCGGAATCGACGCTGCGGGTCCCGGACCAGATCCACGAAAAGATCTTCATGATGATGTTCGAGCTGGAGGGCGAAGACGATGCACCGAGCGCGGCGATGCTGGCGCAGGAACAGCGCCTGCAGCCAGCGTATGAGGCGGCGATTCACGCCTTCAACGACTTTCTGGGGACGGATGTGGGGGCGTTCAACCGGAAGATGGCCGCGGAGAAGCTGACCGGGGTGGTCGCGGGGGAGACGCTGAAGCCATAGGGAAATCGCAAAACACTCCTGCGAGGATGATGCGTGGTCCTTGAAGGTTCTTGGGGGCGATTTTCTTCTACTGGGCGGGCTGCCAGGTGAGGTCGACGCTGACGGGAATGCCGTTCTGGATGGGCATCATGAGAAATGAGGGTGGTGTGATCCTGAAATCGGTACAGGTCGCGGGGATGGTCCCCTTGATCTCAACGTCGTTGCCCTGCTGGGTGCGCTGAAACGGGACATCCTTATACTGGACGGTTTGGCCGGCGAACTGAATGGTGAGATTGGCCTGGACCGTGGGCTGGTTGAGCTCTGACTGGGGCAGCTGGGTACGGACGACGACCATGGGATATTGCGCGCCGCGAACGATTTCGAGCATGTGGAGATCGCGGTTGGCGTCACCGGATTTGAAAGTGTTCAGCGGGACGGCAATGAGGAAGTCGCAGCTCCCGTTGCCGCACACGCCCTTGCCGCGGGCGTCGTGGCTGGTGCCCTCAGCAGTGTGCACGGGATGAACGATGTGCCAGGTGAGGCTGGACCTGACCAGCGCCCACTGGCTTTGTGCGTGAACCGGCAGAGAGGCGGCAGCAAGCAGCAAGGCAACAACGAACTTCATCAACGATGCTCCCAGAATTTCCAGTGAATGGGCCACGATGCCGCAACGATGGACGCAGCATAGGCACCGATGGTGATACCCGCCACCGTGCCGTGCAGGGAGGCGATGCCGTGAACTTTTTCACCCTGATTTTCCTGGTTCAGGGCCATGGATCCCAGGATCGGAATGAGCACCATGCCAGGGGCGTGGATGAAGGCGAGGTCGCGGTGCAGTTTGATGGCTCCGGTCACTTTTTCTCCAGGAATCCTTGGGGCAGCGATCGCGTAGTAAGCCGTGGCGCTGTACATGGCGACGGTGAGGGATCCAAGAGCCACATGCAGATCCACGCCGGATGAGCTGGGCTCGGTGGAAGTTCCCGTCAGCTTGTCGTGCTTTTGACTGGCGCCGCTGGAGACGAGCACGGTGGCCAGCATCGGCGCGAGCGTGATGAGCCCCAGTTTCTGGTGAATCTGGAGCATGTGGGTGCGCTTGTTCAGGCGCGCCTGAAGCCTGGCGTTGGCCTGGGTTTGTGAGGGACTGAAGCCCAGATCCTGGAGGGTGAGGCCGTTGTTCTGATTGGGGGGAGCGGATTGTTGCCGGCTCGATTTGGGGTTCTGCGCCTGGCTGGTGCTGTTCTGCTGGGCGGCGGGATGAGGCGCGTCGGGCAGATTCAGCGAAGCCTCGATCAGCGCTGAAGAGCTGGAAGAAGAAGTGGAAGGCGCGGCGATGACAGGAGCATGACCGGATTGTTGCGCGGATGTAAGAAGGGGAACCGTGAGCAGGCAGGCATAGGTCACAGCCCTTCTGCCTGCGGCGAATCTACTCAAACTGCCCTGCCCCTCCTGGAACTGCAACGACGAAGGTAAAGCTCAGCATGGCATATTTTCGCGCTGGATGTCGAGGTGCGGAGCATGGAGACCAACTGACGTCGTCGGGTCAATGGGATGGCGGGCGCGGCTCTGCGGATACGGGCGGATTCTTCGCTGAGGCGGGCTCCTCGGGTTGGGAGGGCTCGAAGACGAAGGCGGCGCGCTGGCGCGGGCCGGATTTGGCGTAGGGAGGCTCGGGCTCGGGCGACTCCGCAATCGGGGCAGGGGCATCCGGCGTAATCATGCGCTGCGGCGTCGATCGCAAGTCGGGATAGATGTCGTCGGCAGAACCGCGGCGGCAGGCGATCGCGGCGATGCCGAGGTAGAGCAGGCCGCAGAGAGCGCCGGCCACAAACGCGGGCCAGAGCGGCGGGCGCGGCGCGGGCCCTGCGAGATGCACGACGGTCCACGGCGTCTGCGTGGACTGCGGGGGAGCGGAAGCGGCTCCGGGCGGAATGCTCTGTTCCTGAACCGCCGGGGGATTGGAAGGCGCTGGTGTTGGCTGAGCAGCGGGCGGGGCCGATTGCGCGGAGGATTGCGGGGCCGGTGGCGCAGCGGTCGTGTCCGGTGTGTGCGCAGGGTTGGACGCGGCGGGCTGCGGGTTCCAGGCGGGGTGCGCTGCTTCTTCGGCCTGCACGCCCTTTGACTCTCGATCCACGATACGGATGGCCTGGCGCAACTCGGAGCGTTCGTTCAGGAGCTCGGAGGTGCTGACGCCGACGGCATAAAGGCCGGTGGGAAGGATGGAGCCGAGAGCCTGGTGGATTTCATTCAGGCGGGCATGTATGCCGGGGTCGGTTGCTTCGTGCGGATACCGGCGCTGAAGGCTGCTGAGGGTTCTCTGCGCGGCGTGGACCTGGTTTCTGAGCAGGGATTGCTGGCTCGATTCGGTGTAGGAGGAGGGTCCGATGCGGTCGAGTTGCAGATTCGTGGACGAGAGCTGCGCGTCGATTTTTGTGAGAGCCTGGGACAAGGGATGATCGGGCGGCGTGGATGCGGCCGCGGCCTCCGGCGATGGGCTCGGCGACGCGGCAGGATGGGACTGACCCTGAACAGAGGGTACGGGCTGCGTTGCGGGCGCCGCGGAGGGAGCTGGCGATTGCGCGGGAGCGGGGGGAATAGAGGCGCCAGCAGGGGCGGGTGTCCACGCGGTTAAGGCGTGGGCGACGGCGTTGGCAATAGACATGGATTGGGAGGCGTCCGCGTCCATGAAGCGCACACGAAGACGATGGGGAGACGCCTCACTCAGGTGGAGGCTGGAGCGGAATTCGCCGATCTGGCCGGCGGGTGTGGAGGACGCCAGATGCCCCTGCTTTGCCAACTGCGCGACGGCCTGATCGCTGAGCATGGTGTCGGCGAGAGCGACGGCAGGTGTTTTTGCGGAGGAGATGCCGGGGTCGATTTGCTGAGCCTGGGTGGGATTGAACGCGAGTACGGCGGCGGAAGACGAGCGGCCGGAACGGTAGATGAGCCAGGCACATCCCGCGCCAGCGACGGCCAGGGCCAGCAGGATGGCGAGGAATTTATGTCCCACAGGGATTCCGGAGTGAAACCGGACGTCAGAATCTTCCATTCGCCTGGGTTGGATGGCAGGTTCAGGGATGGGGTGGCCGGAGGAGGCGGCGAATCGGAGCTATTCGGCTGCGCGATTGGCTAAAGCTCAGTGAATCAGAGGGTTCGGCCCGTCGGGGCCGCGACGGAAAAGCTAGGGATCACTCTCCAAAGCGGAGGCGGATGCCGCCGCGAACGAGCTGCGGCGTGCCGAGGGTGAGAATCGGCGTCTTCCCCACTTCAATGTTGCGGTTGAGGAGGTTCTCGCCGGAGACGAAGGCGACGACGTGGCGGCCGAAGCTGCGCTGTGCATAGGCGTCCAGTTCGAAATAGCCGTGCAGGAGCAGGGTGTTCTCGTCGTTATCCCAGGTGCGGCCGTTGATGAGCCCCTGGAAGCTGACGAGGCCGAGTTTCGGGCGCGACAGGCGCAGTTGGGCAGTCGCGGTGTTGCGGGGCACTTCAGGAATCCATTTGCCGATGAGGTAGGGTTCCGGTGCGGCCTGGGTCACGATTGCATCAGCGTATTGATAGCCGCCGGAGACGCCGATCCACTCAGCTGGCTGCATGGCGTAGTCCAGCGAAACGCCGCGGCTCTCGATCTGGCCGAGGTTGGCACGTTGCAGCAATTCTTTCGTGGGGGTGAGGCTGAGGATCAACGAGCTGATGGGGCGGTTCACCTGGGTCCAGAAATAGCTGGCGCGGAGGCTCGATCCCCAGCGGCGCAGATCGGTCTGCAAGCCGGTCTCCCAGCCTGTGGCGCGTTCGGATTGCAGGCTGGGATTGGCTTCGGTGGTTTCGTCGCCCACCTGAAACGAGCGATAGAGCTCATTTTCAGTGGGCGCGCGAAAGGCACGAAAGGCGGAAGCGCTGAGGGCGACGGTGGGCGTGATACGCCGAACCACGCCGACGCGCGGATCGAAGACTGTTTCGGTGGTATTGGGGAGATTCGATTCGACTCCGGGGGCGCTGAACTGGCGAGCGTTGAAATTTGAGAAATGGTCGACGCGTGCGCCGGCGCTGATCGTCCAGTTTGGCGGGGTGTAGAGCACCTCGCCCCAGGCGCCGGTCTGGCGCTGCTGCGCGGACGTGGTTTTGGTGCCGCCGGCACCTACGAGGAGGGTTTCGTCGTCGCTGGCACGCACGTCGAGCGTGTCCACGCCTGCCAGGACGATGGCGGCGTGAGCGACGGGGTGATGCCAGCGCAGGGCGGCGCCGGTTTCCATGACCGGGTTGAACTGAAAATCGACGGGGGTCTCCGCAGTACGCGCTGTGTTGACGCTCGAAAAGGTCTGACGGAAATGCTCGCCGACACCGTAGAGGCGCAGGGTCCAGTTTTGCCAGTCGGCGCCGGCGGCAAGGCGTGCGAGGCGGGTTGAGTTCCACGTGGCGGGCGTGCCATTATGCCGGCTCTCGTTGAGGGCGTCGCTGCGCAGGAAGAGGGTACCTGCGTGGGGCAGGGTGCGCTGGACATCTGCGAGCGCGCTTTGTGCATGTACGTTTGAGGGCTGATCGATGGGGCCGCGCTGAGAGGGGGCGATCATCGTGTAGCCGTCGGTTCCGATCACGCCGCCGCTGAGCAGGCCGGCCCAGCCGCCGTGCATCAGAGTAGCCAGGATGCCGTTGTCGAGGGTGCTTTCCTGGCCGCCGCTCAATATCAGCTGCAGGCCTGAGGCTGTGGGCCGAACAGGGATGACGCTGATGACGCCGCCGATGGCGCTGGATCCATAGAGGTCCGACGCTCCGCCGCGCACGACTTCGACGGAGCGAACGGCCAGCTCCGGCAATTCTTCCCAGTGGATCCATCCGCCGTAGGGGTCATTGAGAGGAACCTCGCCGAAGAGCACGAGCGAGCGGCTGGCGGCGGTGGAACCGAGGCCCCGGAGCGAAACGCCTTCGGTGGTCGGGTTGGCTTCCAGCGAGCTGGAGCGGCGATAAAGGCCGAATCCAGGAATTTCCGTGAGCTTGCCGTCGAGGGTGACGGGCGCGGCGTGTTCGAGTTGCTGCCGGTTCATAGTGCGAGTGCTGGCCGGGCTGTCGAGGGAGGCAAGCGGCGACTGGTAGGCCGTGACCACAACGGTTTCCATGGGCTGACGGAGGACGACGTGGAGAGCTTGCCCAGCGACAACGGGGACCACCACGGCGACGTAATGCGGGGCGACAATTTCGACCCGGCGTACGGTCGTGCGGAGGGTGAATTGGCCATTTTGGCTGGTGGTGGCCAGCGAATGGCCAGCCATGTCGCGAATGGATGCGTTTGAGAGGGGTTCGCCTCGGGCGTTCAGCACCGTACCCCGCGTTTGCGCGGAGGCCGCAGCGACGGCGAGCAGAAGCAGAAGCAGGACTTTCAAGTTCAGGTGCGCTTAGATGGTGCTTCGACAGCGCTCGTTGCCATTATCCGATTCGGCGGACGGCTTCCTGACGATTTGGGCCAACATTTGGCAGGGCTGCGAGCAAGTCGTTCACCGTTCCGGGCAGGCCGGGAATGCACAAATCGGGAGCGATCTCAGCCAGCGGCACGAGGACAAATCGACGTACGGCGAGACCGGGATGCGGCAGGGTGAGCCTCTCTGAGGCCACGGTTTGTTCGTCGACCAGCAGAAGATCCAAATCGAGGGTGCGGGGGCCGTTGGGAGGGTCAAGGGTGCGGTTACGCCCATAGCGGCGTTCGAGGGCCAGGAGAAAGTCGAGGAGGGGCCGGGGCTCGAGATCGGTATCGAGTTGCGCGACGGCGTTCACAAAGGGGGGCTGGGATTCAAAGCCGAGGGGCTCGGTGCGGTACAGGTGGGAATGGGCAGTGACTTGTCCGGCGGCAGCGAGGCCGTCGATCGCCTGGCAGAGCGTCTGCTGCGGGGAGCCGGCCGGAGAGGGGAGGTTGGCTCCGAGGCCTATATATGCGCAATGCTTCACATTGTCACAGTACCGGATTTCGTGGGGTGGGGCGTTATGCTCAGAAGCGATGAAGATCGGGTTCTTTGGGGGCAGCTTTGATCCGCCGCACCGCGGCCACATCGCGCTGGCGCGGCTGGCCATGGAGCGGCTGGGACTGGACCGCGTGCTGTTCGCGCCGGTTGGGATCCAGCCTTTGAAGCGCGATCGCGCCCAGGCTGGATACGCCGATCGGGTGGCGATGACGCGCCTGGCGATCGAGCATGTGCCCGGGTTTGAGGTTTCGCCCGTGGACGCGCCTCGTGCCGACGGACGCCCGAACTACACCGTTGATACGCTGCGCTCGTTGCGGGCTACGCTCGCGCACGACGACCAAATCTTTTTTCTGATGGGCGCCGACTCTTTTCTCGGCATCGACAAGTGGTATCGAGCGGCCGATCTGCTGATCTCATGCGATTTTGCTGTGGCGGCGCGTCCGGGGTTCGACCTGGGACGGCTAACAGGCGCGTTGCCTGGGGCGATTTCTGTGGCCTCCTGCGATGCCGAACAGTCCGACGTGCTGGTCCTGTGCCTGCGGAGCGGCTCGCGAGGAGAGTCGCGGCTGTATCTGCTGCCCGATTTGGACGAGGAAGTATCCGCGAGCAGCGTGAGGGCGATGCTGCACCACGGGGCGGACGCCGTGAGGGTGCTCGATCCCGCGGTGGGCGGGTGGATTCGCAAGCACGGCCTCTATCGCGAGAAGAAGGACTGATCGCCGGCGCTTTTCGGTTCCCCAATCCGGGGCCAATTCTCGTATGCTCGAAGCTGGAGCGCTCACCGACGCATGGCATCGACCGAAACGCGCAGGATGGTGCAGGCCGCCGCCGCGGCCTGCGAAGACAAGAAAGGCGAGGACACGCGGGTTCTGGAACTGGACCCGGCGGACTCCGCCTTCACCGATTTCTTTCTGATCACCAGCGCCACGAACGAGCGGCAGTCGCAGGCCATCGCCGATGAAGTGGAGCTGCGGCTGAAGCGAGAGTTCGGGGTGTATCCGAATTCCGTGGAGGGTCGGCGAGTCGGCGAGTGGGTGCTGCTGGATTACGTGGATTTTGTCGTGCACATCTTTCTGCACGAGCGGCGCACGTTCTACGACATCGAGCGGCTGCGCAAGTCGGCGCGGCCGGTGGCCGTGTCAGAACTGACGGAGACGCTGAAGAGGAAGACACTGGCGGCGCGGAAGAAGGCTCCGGCGACAAAGGGAGCGAAGGTGGCGACCAAGGCGAAAGCTCTCCCAAAGAAGGCCTCAGCTAAGCGCTCAGTAAAGCCAACGAAGCCCAAAGTCAAACGCTAAGCGCCATGCGGTGGCCGAATTGGTACGTGCTTTCCACAGGGGTGAACAAAAATCGAATCTATCGCTGGGAATTTCTGCTAGCATCCGTGCTAGCAGTTTTTCCCAGCGAGGTTGAATGTCGAGTCAGTTAAATATCAGGAACGTGCCGCCGGATGTGCGTCACTGGATTCGACGCGAGACCGAGCGGACTCAACAAAAGCAGAACGAATTCCTCATCGGCACTCTGCGTCAAGCTGCGCAGCTGAGCTATACACCAGCGCTGCCCTTCGATTCTCCCCAAATCCGCCCATCCCCACGCGACCATCGGCTCCCGTTCTCATTTATTGATCTCTTTGCGGGTATTGGCGGGTTCCGTATTGCCCTAGAGGAAAACGGCGGAAGTTGTGTTTTCACGTCTGAATGGGATCGCTACTCGCAGCGAACCTACCACAAGTGGTTTGGAGAATTGCCGCGTGGTGACATAACCAAAATCCATCCCAGCGAAATCCCTGATCATGACATTCTGGCTGCGGGATTTCCCTGCCAGCCATTCTCGATTGCGGGAGTGTCCAAGAAGAACAGTCTGGGTAGGCTTCACGGTTTCGACTGTGTGACGCAAGGAAATCTGTTTTTCAATATCGCCACGATCGCGCAAATAAAGAGACCCCCCGTTCTTCTGCTAGAGAATGTGAAGAACCTCAAATCACACGACCAGGGTCGCACTTGGAAAACAATCTATGCGACATTGGACGGTCTGGGCTATTGGATATTCGCCGAGATTATCGATGCTGCTGGGTGGGTTCCTCAGCACCGCGAACGCGTTTACATCGTGTGCTTCGACAAGCAAGTGTTCCGCACGCGACCTGCGTTTCAATTCCCCGCGTCGCCCACAAACGGTCCCGCGCTTCAAGACATACTTGAGTCCAATCCGGATCCAAAGTACACGCTAACGGATCACTTATGGAAATACCTGCAGGAGTACGCTGAAAGGCACAAAGAAAAGGGCAATGGTTTTGGGTTCGGCTTGGCTGATCTGCGTGGCGTCACACGCACACTGAGTGCTCGCTATTACAAGGATGGTTCAGAGATACTCATCCCTCAGCCAAGAAAGACTCCCCGTCGCCTCACTCCGCGCGAGTGTCAGCGGTTGATGGGATTTCCGGATGACCCGGATCGATACCCCATCGTCGTATCGGACACGCAGGCCTACAGACAGTTCGGAAATGCTGTTGTTCCCAAGGTGGCCGCAGAAGTAGTGCGCTCTATCCTGGTTGTCCTCCGCAGCGAGTGGGAGAGACGAAATAAGGGCTGCCTGCTGAAGTGCGCAATTCCTGAATTGGAGCAGGCCGCAGTGTAATGATCTCGGCCAACTGCGAAGCGGCCATCGCCGCAGCTCAGGCCAGCGGCAATGCTCTCCTCAAGTTCATATCGCCTAACGACGTGGGCATAACGGGTTCCCATCAGTGTGGCTTCTATCTCCCAAAAGAGGATGGCGTCTGGCAGCTCTTCTCGTCACAGCCTCCAAGCAAGGGTCAATTCGCAAAGCAGCTCGTCACGATCCACTGGGGGATAGAAGACTACCAAACTCAATCTGCGATCACCTGGTATGGGCAGAAGACCCGCAATGAATATCGGTTGACGAGGTTTGGCCGAAACTTCCCTTATCTCACGCGTGACTCAGTCGGGGATCTGCTGGTCTTAATACCGACGGTGGAGGGCTCCTTTCGGGCGTTCTTGCTCGATCTTGAGGAAGATTTCGACGAAATTCAGGCTGCGCTCGGAACGCGATTTGCCCGACATTGGGCGATTTACAGCAATGGTGCGCCGAGAGAAGAGACCGAGGAGGAGTGCATTGAGCGGAAATTCCGTCGGTTTACTGAGGGATTGACTTCATTCCCTGCGGGGGAAACTTTCTCAAGCATCGCGCGACAGGCTGCCACGGATTGCATTCGAGAGTTTGCGGAGTACGACCTCGATGGAGCTCTGCTGAGGCTGGTGGATTGCGAGTACCGACTGTTCCGCATGGTCGAGCGGGCTCTATGCAACGCCGAAGTTGTGCGGCTGTTCTCAGATATCGACGACTTCCTGCGGACCGCTGCAACGATAATGAATCGACGGAAGTCTAGGGCGGGCCGATCTCTGGAGAATCATGTGGCCGCATTGCTGACCATGAGCGGCGTTCCACACACGATCCGCCCAGCAGAGATCGACGGCAGGCCTGACATTGTCATCCCCAGCGAAGCCGCCTACTTTGACGAGATTTGGCCGAAAGAGCGACTTTTTATTGTGGGTGTCAAGACGACTTGCAAGGACCGCTGGCGCCAGGTCCTTAACGAGGGCCGGCGCATCGAGCGAAAATACATCCTCACCATGCAGCCTGGAATATCGGAAGATCAGCTTCGGGAGATGCGCAACGCCCGTGTTTCCCTGGTGGTCCCTCAGCCACTTCACTCACACTACCCCATCTCCAGTGGTATTGAGATTCTGAGTCTCAAAGAATTCGTCTGTCGCGTTAAGGATGCGCTCGGAATATGACCGACGTGCATACCCGCGAACAGCGCTCTCGGAACATGGCGGCGATACGATCGGCCAATACCAGGCCGGAGGTGCGGGTTCGGTCGGCGCTGCACAAGCTTGGGTTTCGGTTCCGGCTGCATCGCAAAGACCTGCCGGGACGGCCGGATATCGTGCTGCCGAAGTACCGGACTGTTCTGTTTGTGCACGGATGTTTCTGGCACTGTCATCGTTGCAAATATGGATCGGTGATTCCGGCGACGCGGGCGGAATTCTGGGCGGCCAAGCGTGGCGGGAATGTCGAGCGGGACCGGAGAAATGCCGCGGCGCTGCGGAAGCAGGGCTGGCGGGTGCTGGTGCTGTGGGAGTGCGAGGTGCGGACGGAAGAGGCGGCGCTGGCGCGGATCGAGAGATTTCAAATTGGAGCACCGCGGCCGGGGCGCAGGAGCGCGCAGGGCTAAAGCGACTGCTGCAAAACACGGTTTACCATCATTATGAATGTCCGACTTTTCTCAAACCTCTTCTCTGGCTGACCTTTCCACTGAGGCGCGGAATCCGGCGTCGGAACATCTGGATGAGCTTTCTGCCCTGGACGTGCTGGAGGTGATCCACGCCGCGGATCGTGAGGCCGTGGCGGCGGTGGACAGCGAACTGCCTCGCATCGCAGCAGCCGTTGAAGCGATCGCCGCGCGATTGTCTGGAGGCGGCCGCCTGTTTTATATCGGAGCGGGAACCTCGGGACGGCTGGGAGTGCTGGATGCGTCGGAATGTCCACCCACGTACAACGTGCCGCCGGACCTGGTTCAGGGCGTGATCGCGGGCGGAGACGTGGCGCTGCGCCGCTCGACGGAGCGCGCGGAAGACGATACGGTGCAGGGTGGGTGCGATCTGGAGGCTCGCGGATTTTCCGCGCGGGACGCGCTGGTGGGCATCGCGGCCAGCGGGCGCACGCCGTATGTGCTGGGCGCGCTCGAGTATGCGCGGCAACTGGGCGCGCTGACGATTGGCCTCGCGTGCGTTCCGGGGTCGCCCGTCGCGACAGCGGCGGAGATGGCGGTCACGCCGGACACGGGACCCGAGGTGGTGACGGGGTCTACGCGCATGAAAGCGGGCACGGCGACGAAGCTGGTGCTGAATATGATCTCGACCGGAGTCTTTGTTCGGCTGGGCTACGTGTACGGGAATCTGATGGTGAACGCGCAGCCGACCAACTCCAAGCTTGCGGACCGAGCAGCGCGGATTGTTGCGACCATTACGGGGCTCACGGCGAGCGAAGCGCAGGAGCTTCTGGCGCAGGCAGGCTCCGTGAAGACTGCCGTAGTGATGCATCGGCTGGGCGTGAGCCGCGAGGAGGCGGATCAGCGGCTGGCTGCGGTTCGCGGACGGCTGCGGAATGCGCTGCAATAATCCCTGCTGGCCAGGGAGCGCGGGACGTTCTACCCTAAGCTTTCCATGAGAGCCACAGCGTTCGAGTTCCGATTTCGCATGTTGATCGCGATACTGCTGTACGTCCTCGGGTTTTGGGCGCCCTGGACGCGGTACGGCAACGTTGCCCCCGACACGACGGCATGGCTGGCGCTGTCAACGACGATGGCAGGAACCGGATGGCTCACCGTGAGCCAGGCCACGCTGCTGGTGACGTGGGTCGCGATTGCGTTCGCGTTTGCGGGAGCATCTCTGCGCATCTGGGGTACAGCGTACCTGGGGTCTTCGGTCGTGCATTCAGGAGCGATGAAGGCCGGGCAGGTGGTTGCGTCGGGGCCTTATCGATTCGTGCGCAATCCGCTGTACCTGGGGACGTGGCTGTTCTCTTTGGGTGTTTCCATTCTGATGCCGCCCAGTGGAGCGATCTTTTTTCTTGTGGCGACGGTGTTCTTTTATCTGCGGCTGATCCTGGGGGAAGAACAGTATCTCGCGACGCACCTGGGAGAGCCGTATCTGGAATATGTCCGGCGGGTGCCGCGCATTGTGCCGAGCCTGCGGCCGCTGCTGGCGGCTTCAGGGCTGCGGGCGCAGTGGATGCAGGGATTCGTGGGGGAGATCTTCCCCTTCACCTTCGCGTGCTGCCTGGCGGCGGCAGCGTGGGATTACAACGCCCACCTGCTGATCCGGTGCCTGCTGGTATGTTTCGGGGCGTCTCTAATCGCCCGAGCGGCCTTGCCGAGGCCGCAGCTGGCCGGTCACTAAGCGCTACGACGGCTTCCCGGGCGCCTGCAGGTCCTCTTCTTCGGAATCGTGCAGTCCGGTAGTCCCGCGTGTCGCCCATCCAATGCAGGCTGCGAATAGACCGACAAACAGCAACACAACGCCCCACGTATTCGGTGTCGCGACCATGAGTTCTCCCTCTTATCCAAGAGAAGAGCGAGGTGCGGGATCGCGTTGTCCGGGATCGTGGAAATTTCGAGGTGCAGAGGGGAATTGGCCGCGCCGGCACAGGGGGAGCCGGCGCGGCTTCGGTTATCGGGTCATTGCGTAGTGCACAGCCGCCTCGATCCCGGCGATTTGCAGTGGCGGGCGATTAGCGCGCTGGAGCGCCGCGTTCAGCGCCGGTATCTGGGTTCGTTTGAACTGCTCCCATGCGGCGATCTTCGCCTGGGCGGTTGCACTCATTTGCTGATCGATGGTGACGGCGACGGCGGGAGCGGTGCGGTCGCCGCTCTCGACGACGCGAAGAGCGGCGCCGAGGCCGGAGGCCGCCTGCGCCAGGCCTGGGTGGTTTGGATCGTGTCCGCCGCGGATGGACGCCAGACTGGCTTGCGCCTTGCGAATGGCAGCGGCCAGCTCAGCGGACGTGCCGGGTGCGGCGGCGCTGAGCTTCGATAGCTGACTCTGGACGCTTTCCATCTCTGCCATGGCTTTCCGAGCGGCGATGGCCTGCGCGTAGATGGAGTTCGCGAGGGTGTACTGCTGTTCCAGCACAGCCTGCGTGCACGAACAGCGCGGGTCCATGATGACGCGGAGGGGGCGATCTATCTGGACTGAATCCTCCGGCATCGACGCTGCAACGATCAGCCGCACGGTGTAGGTTCCGGGAGGAACGCGCGGGCCGGAGGGTGCGCCGAATCCTTCACCACCGCCTGTGCCGCCGGAACTGCCGGTGTGCAGATCCCATACGAAGCGATGCTCGCCGGGGGCGGTCTCCAGGACCTGGGGTTTGGGGAACCAGCGTTCCGCAATGGGCAGCAGCATACGGCGGACGGGCGGCTTCTGGTCGCTCGCGTAGTGGCGGATCACGTGACCCTGCGCGTCGAGAATCTGCAGCGTGACTTTGGCTGCGCTCTGGCCCAGGTAGTAGTCGAGGATCGCTCCGTCGGGCGGATTCTTCGCCTGCGGCTCTTCGGGCGGCAGCGGTGTGCCGAGGAAACCGTCGTTGTCGACGCGAACGGCCGTAGGCGGCGCGTAGAGGTAGGCGCTGGACAGGTGTTCCACGGCGGCCGCGGCCTGGCGCAGCGGGTTGATGTCGTCCAGCACCCAGAAAGAACGGCCGTGGGTGGCGACGATCAGATCGCTGCCATTGATGTTCATGTCGCGGATGGAAGTGACGGGGAGATTCAGTTGGAGCGGCTCCCAGTGGCTGCCGTCGTCGAAGGAGACGTAGAGGCCGAACTCGGTTCCTGCGAAGAGGAGGTTCTTCTGCTTCGGATCCTCGCGCACGGCGCGGAGGAAATCCGGCGCGGCCAGGCCGTCGACGGAGAGGGTCCAGGTCTTGCCGTAGTCGTGGGTGATGAAGATGTAGGGATTGCGATCGCCCATGCGGTGACGATCGACGGCGGCGTAGGCGGTTGCGGGATCGAAGTACGAGGCTTCGATCAGCGAGATTTTGCTCCAGGGTCCAAGCGCGGTGATGGCAGGAGGCGTGACGTTGTTCCAGGCCTTGCCGCCATCGAGGGTGAGATGGATCAGACCGGTATCGCTGCCGGCCCAAATCTCGTCGGCGCGGAGCGGCGAGGGAGCAATGGTGTAGACGACGCCGTAGCCGCGCTGCGTCGCATTGTCGGGAGTCGTGGGGCCAGTGGCGCTGGTTCCCTTCACCGCGCCGGTCAGATCCGGGCTGATCTTCTGCCAGTGCAGGCCCCCGTCGGTGGTCTTCATCACGTACTGCGTGCCGAGGTAGAGCGACGTGTGGTCCGCCTGGGAAAAGACGAGCACCGGCGTCCAGGGATCGCGGTACCTGCGCTGGTCGGCGGGCGTCCCGAAGCCGCTCAGCGGCCACGGCGCGATGTCCTGGCTGAAAGAAGTGCGGAGGTCGTGGCGTTCCACGCCGCCGTAGGTATCGGTGTAATAGACGATGTTCTCGTCCTTCGGATCGACGGCGATGTAGCCGCTTTCGCTGCCGCCGGGCAGGTACCAGTCACGCGTGTCAATGTGCCCGTGATCGGAGCGGCTGTGTACGGCGATGGCTCCGGAGTCCTGCTGCGCGCCGTAGATGTCGTAGGGAAATTTGTGATCGGTGGTGACGTGGTAGAGCTGGGCGGTGGGCTGGTTATACCAGGTGCTCCAGGTTTTGCCGTCGTCGAGACTGACGCTGGTGCCCTGGTCGACGCCGAGGACGAGGTGATTCGAGTCTTTCGGGTCAACCCAGATTTGGTGATAGTCGTCGCCGCCGGGCGCGCCGCGGACGATCTGGATGGTCTTGCCGCCGTCGGTCGTGCGGTAGAGCGCGACGTTGGGGATGTAGAGAACGTCTGGATTGGACGGGTCGATGGCCAGCTGCATGAAATACCAGGCGCGGCTGGTGAGGCGGGAATCGCTGTTGATCAGGTGCCAGTTGTCGCCGCCGTCGTCGGAGCGGTAGAGGCCGGGTCTGCAGCCGGGAATGGCAGGGCCTCCACCGGATTCCTCGTCGGTGCCACAGTTGATGGTGACGTAGACGCGCTGCCCATCCGCGCCGACGGCGACGCCGGTGCGCGTCCAGCCGGCGGTGGGCAAGCCGTGGCCGGCAATTTGCGTCCAGTGGGCGCCGCCGTCAGTGGAGCGATAGAGTGCGTTGCCGGGGCCTTCAAGGGGCGCGTAGGTGCTCCATGGTGGGCGATGGGCGTTCCACGTCGTGGCGAAGAGGATCTGGGGATTGGCGGTGGCCATGGCGATGTCGGCGATGCCAACGTCGGGGCCTTTGTCGAGGACGCGCGCCCAGTGCGCGCCGCCGTCGGTGGATTTGTAGACACCGCGCTGATTGCTGGGGCCGTAGGGATGCCCGAGCACGCCGACATAGACGGTGTGAGGATCGGTGGGATCGACGAGGATGCGGCTGATCTGCATGGAGTCGTCGAGGCCGATGTGCTGCCAGGTCTTTCCCCCGTCGTCGCTGCGATACATGCCGTCGCCGGAAGCGAGATCGGAGCGGATGTCGGACTCCCCAGTGCCGACGTACATCACGTTGGGATCGGAGGGCGCGACGGCGATGGCGCCGATAGAGGCGACCGGCTCATGGTCAAAGATGGGCTTCCACACTGTGCCCGCGTCGGTGGTCTTCCAGACGCCGCCATCGACTCCGCCGAAGTAGAAGGTGGCGCCGCCGCCGGGCACGCCGCTGACGGCAACCACGCGGCCGGCGCGGAAGGGTCCGACCAGCCGCCAGTGCAGCCCGTTGAAGAGCTGCGGTGGAACCGTCTGGGTGCGGGCAGGGGCGGGCGCCCAAAGGGCGAACAAGAGAGGGAACAGCAGGAAGGTTGTGCGAGCCAGAGTAGAGACTGGGGCTGGTTTCATCGGTTCATCGATTGTGAGGGCGAAGAGGAGGAATTCGCAAGAGATGAGGCAGCGGGCGGGCGCGAAAGGGGATTTGGAGGTCCAGGGGTTTTCCCGTTCAGCACGTAGTTCCTACTACGGCTGGTAGTAGTTGCAGCAGGCAGATACGCTGGACGACAAATGGCCTGCTGTATCGCCTGATCCCCGCCTTTGATTGCAGTGAGGGCTGCCCATGCTGGTTCGGTTATTGCTGTCCGGGGCTGAGAAGCCGCGCGCGCGGCTCGCCTTGTTTTTCTCAACCGCGGTTTTCGTGCTCGTTCTGGCGTCCGGTTGGCCGGTGCGCGCCCAAAATCTGAATGGTGGGCTGCGCGGAACGGTGCAGGATTCCACCGGAGCGCGGGTGGCGGGCGCGCACGTCGTTGCTCGGGCCACGGGAACGTCCTTTACCCGCACGGGAACGACTGACGGAGAGGGTGAATTCTTCCTGGGGGGATTACTTCCGGGCTCTTATCAGGTCAACGTCATGGCTCCGGGATTCGCTCGGGCAACAAGCTCTGTGGATGTCACGGTCAGCCTGACGCGCGATCTCCGCGTCATCCTGAAACCGGGCGGCGCCACGCAAACCGTCAAGGTCGAGGCAAATCCATCGTCGATTACAGCGGCAACGCTCGACACCTCCAGCGCGGTGCGTGGCGGCGTGGTCAGCAGCAAGGACCTCGAGACATTTCCGCTTCCCGACCGCAGCTTCGCCAACATTGCATACCTGGTCCCGGGCACCGAACCGGTGGAGCCGTCAGATCCGACCAAGGCACGCATCACGGCAGTTTCTACGGGGGGGAGTTCGGGCCTGAACAATGAGCTTTCAGTGGACGGGGCGGACGATTCCGACGACTGGATCGGCGGGTTCCTGCAGAATTTCTCGCCGGACGGGATCCAGGAGTTCGCGGTGCGGACTTCGAATGAGAACGCCGACACCGGCTGGACTACGGGGGGCTCGGTCGTGATCACCACGAAGCACGGGACCAACCAGTTCCACGGCGATGCGGCCTTTTACGAGCGAGCAGCGGCGCTGAACGCGCGTTTCCCGATAGAGAATCCCGCTGAGAGCTGCACGAACGGAGTCTGCGTGCACAACCCCAAACAGCCGTTCTCCCGCCAGAATTATGTCGGCACGCTGGGTGGCCCGATCGCGAAGAACAAGGTGTGGTTCTTCACGTCGTTCGAGAACGTTCACGAGGATGCCAGCATCGCGTACAGTCCCGCGAGCATGCAACAGTTCAAGGCGATGAGCCAGATTGCGGCGGAGGGCCTGATCGCCGGGGTGCCGTCGATCGCAACGCCTCCGAACGTCCCCATTCCGTTTCTCGACGATCTCGGTTCGCTGCGATTCGACTGGGCCCAGTCGAATCGGTCGCGGTGGTTTCTGCGCACGTCAGAGGATTCCTACACGACGCACAACGCGCTGGTGGAACAGGGAACGCTGCCCTCCACCGGGTTGCTGACGCACAACAACTACTGGAACTCGGTGATCGGCAACTCATTTACCTTCAGCCCGTCGTGGCTGGGCAATCTGGTGCTGGCATCGAGTCTTCTGCATCTGACGCAGACACGGAATTCCGATTATGGCTTTGCGCTTGCCTTTCCATTCAGCTCCACGGCACTTACCGTCTCGGGGTTTGAAACGTTCGGCGACAATCAGTTCTCCACGCCAATCACTTTTTTCCCCTCCCTGCGCAACCAGGAGAAATACCAGGCGCGCTACGACCTGAGCCACGTCACGGGAAATCATGACGTTCAGTTTGGGGTGGATTTCATTCACGAGCCTGTTCTGAGCGGCGCCTTTGCCTCTACAGCCGAACAGATCATCCAGTACCCATCGAATCCGGACTGCTACGTGAATCCTGTCGGATCGGATTGCGGGGGTCTGACGAGCCCGTTGCCTTTCTACTTCGTGCCGCCGACGTCGCAGTGCAGTCCCGGTCCGAGCGCAGCTTCGGGCATCACGTGCACGTATACTCCGGCGGGGGATGGCAGCTTTTCGCAGGACGTTCAGCGGCTGGCGCTGTATGCGGAGGATTCGTGGCGAGTCTCCCGCCGTATAACGGCCAATTACGGAGTGCGCTACCAGACCACTTTCGGATTATTCGAGGCGTCCTCTGGACGCAGCCAGGCCGAAAATGCTGCGTACATCACATTGCAGGCGCTGCAGATTCCGATTGTGCCCAGTGTGCCCCACGACGATCGTCACCAGATTGCGCCGCGCCTGGGGTTCGTCTATGCCCCTGGGAGCCACCAGAACACGGTGATCCGCGCCGGATTTGGCCTCTTCTACGAGGACCTGGCGCAGAATGGCTGGGCCACGGCCTTCCAGGGAGTGAATGACAGCAACGCGACCACCGGTACGTGCGCGCTGACGGGTTCGCCCGGGACGTATGCGCTGACCGGCTCCGGTTGCCTGCAGGGAGGCGCCGGTGTCACGGGGAACCTGATTGGGTCGGTTTATAAGACTCCCTATGCGATTCAAGTGACCGGGGGAGCGCAGCACGCGTTCAACGAGCGCTGGCTGGCCAGCGCCGACTACGTGCACGTTCAGGGGAATCACGGTTATCGCGCCTTCCCGTACACCAGCGGAGTGAATTTGTTGACGCCTGAAATCCCGGCGGGCGATCCGAACTATGCGTCCGATGAGATGTCGGTGGTGCCGAGCGTCAACGTATTCCAGTCGGACAATCGATCCAGCTACAACGCCCTGATGCTGCATGCGCAGGGAAATATGCGGCGCTTCAGCCTGGTCGCCAACTACCAGTTCTCGAAGGCGCAGACCTGGGGCTGCCTGCTCGGCGAGCTTTTTGATTATGTCGATGGCGTGTGCCCGCTGCAAACGGGAGCTCATGCCGGGGAGCTCGACGCGTTCGGGCCGGGCGACTATGGGCCATCGGGCGAAGACGTACGGCATCGCTTTGTTCTTGCCGGGATCCTACACGTGCCGGCGGGTTTCGAATTGAGCGGCCTCGCTCAACTGGAAAGCGCCCGCCCGATCACCATCACAAGCGCCGACAACACCAACCGCATCTGGGTGAATGGCGTTTACACAAGCCTCGACGAATTTCGCGGAACCCCCTACATGCAAACCGACCTGCGCGTGGAACGCCCGTTCCAGGCAGGGGAGCGGTGGCAGATTAATCCCTTTGTGGAGTTCTTCAACCTCTTCAATCGCAACAATCCCGGAGCCAACTATGCTGTGAATGTGGCGCAGCTTCCGGTTCCGGCTGCGCAGATGCAGCCCAATGCGCAGGGCATCACAAACGTTACGTCGATTTGCAGCAATGCCGACTGCTCCCAAACCGAGCCGATCACCAGCCTGAAGCAGTTGGAGATCCCCGAGGGCGCGCTGGGCGATTTCTTTGGGCCGGGCACGACGGTGGGGATTCCATTCGCGGCGCAGGTGGGCCTTCGGGCAACGTTCTAGTGCGATTGCAGCGGAGACAGGGCGGCGCTTTTAACAGAGGCGGCCCGGTCGGCGGATTTGGCTCGCGCGCCGTTACAATGTCGGCTGGATAAAACGCCGGCCCTGGCGCGGCGTGAAAGGAAACCCATGAAGAGCCGCTCCGTCCTGGTTTTCGCAGCCGCGCTGCTGCTGGCTGCGCCGATCGTTGTTGCGCAAAGCACCAGCACGATGCCCGATCTGCACTGGCGCATGATTGGACCGTTCCGCGGCGGGCGCACGCGTGCGGCGTGCGGCGTGGCTGACCAGCCGAACGTGTTTTACGTGGGGCAGGTGGACGGAGGGGTGTGGAAGTCGAACGACTACGGCCGCACGTGGCATCCGATCTTCGATCACGAGGATACGCAGTCGATTGGGGCGATAGCAGTGGCTCCGTCGAATGACAACATCGTTTACGTAGCCAGCGGCGAGGGACTGCACCGGCCCGACCTTTCAGTAGGCGATGGGATTTATCGCTCCGACAATGCGGGGAAGACGTGGGTGCACCTGGGGCTGCGCGACGGGCAGCAGATTCCTGCGATTGCGATTGACCCAACCAATCCGGATCGCATCTTCGCCGCGGTGCTCGGCCATCCCTATGGGCCGAATCCGGAACGGGGGATCTTTCGTTCGACGGATGGCGGCAAGACGTGGGAGAAAGTGCTGTACAAAGGCGATCGGATCGGCGGGTCGGATGTGGTGATTGACCCGAAGAATCCGCAGATTGTGTACGCGTCGTTGTGGGAAGAGACGCTGGGGCCGTGGGAAGACGGAAATGAGTACTTCGGGACCGGCGGCGGCCTGTTCAAGTCGACAGACGGGGGAAGCACCTGGACGAAGCTGACCAACGGACTGCCCGACAATCTGGTGCAGATCAACGTGGCGGTGGCCCCGAGCGATCCGAACCGCCTGTATGCCTCGGTCGCCACCACGCAGCAGAGCGGCTACACGAATCCCAAAGGGCTGTTTTTCTATCGGTCTGACGACGCCGGAGCGAGCTGGCGCAAAATCACCGACGATCCGCGGCCGGCGATGAAGATTGGCGGCGGCGATCTTTCCGTCCCGGTCGTCGATCCGCAAAATCCCGACACGGTTTATGTCACCAGCATTGTTACAGTTCGGTCTGAGGACGGCGGCAAGACGTGGATCAGTCTGC
>JASHNS010000053.1 GCA_030041515.1 Acidobacteriaceae bacterium
CCAGCCTGCGCTGGCAGGCCCGCATCGACTGGGTCGCGTTCTTCTTCTTCTCCGTCTTCGCCCATTTTCTAGTGGACATCTTCTTCGTCGGCGATGTGCTCATGAGCGCGCGGCTCCTGCTGCTGGGCATCTTTGCCCTCATCGATCGCTTCCGCAAGCGGCATATCCCTCCCGGCGACTACCGCCCCCGCGTGGCCGTGCTCATTCCCGCCTATAACGAAGAGGTCGTGATCGTCCGCACCATCCGCTCCGTGCTGAAATCGGACTACCCCGACATCCGGGTCATCGTCATCGATGACGGCTCTCTCGATCGCACCTTCGACGCCGCCCGCGAAGCCTTCCCCGAAGAGATTGCCGCGCACCGGCTGCTGGTCCTCACCAAGCCGAACTCCGGCAAAGCCGAGGCGCTCAATTTCGGCCTGAATCACGTGGAGGAGGAAGTCTACGTCGGCATCGACGCCGACACCGTCATCGCCCCGGACGCCATTTCGAAGCTGGTCCGGTGGTTCGCTGACCCGCGCGTCGGCGCCGTCGCCGGCAATGCCAAGGTCGGCAACCGCATCAATCTCTGGACGCAGTGGCAGGCCCTCGAATACATCACCAGCCAGAACTTCGAGCGTCGCGCCATGGACCTCTTCAACGTCGTCACCGTGGTTCCCGGCGCCATCGGCGCATGGCGCACCAGCGCCGTGAAGCACGGCGGTTGCTATCCCGTGAATACCGTCGCCGAAGACGCCGACCTGACCATGAATCTGCTCGAACACCAGTACAAGGTGATCTACGACGATCACGCGCTCGCTTTTACTGAGGCCCCCGCCACCGCGCGCAGCCTCATGCAGCAGCGCTTCCGCTGGTCCTTCGGCATTCTTCAGGCTGTCTTCAAGCATTGGGGTGCGGTCCGCACCAACCGCGCCATGGGCTTCTTCGCCCTGCCGAACATTCTCGTCTTCCAGATTCTCTTTCCGCTGTTCTCGCCCCTCATCGACATCATGTTCGCCATCGGCGTCGTCCAGTACCTGGTCGACCGGCACTTCCATCCGGAAACCGCCAGCGCCGCCAGCTTTGAGAAGCTGCTCGCCTACTTCCTCATCTTCATCGTCATCGACTTCATCACCTCCACGCTGGCCTTTATGCTGGAGCCGCGCCACCCCGTCAATAAAGGCGACGGCTGGCTGCTCTTCCACATCTGGCTGCAGCGCTTCTCCTACCGGCAGATTTTCTCCGTGGTGCTCTTCCGCACCCTCAAGCGCGCCATTGAAGGCCGGCCCTTCAACTGGGAAAAAATCGAGCGCACCGCGCGCATGTCGCGCAAGACCGAGGAGATCGCCGCCGGCGAATAGCGATCTGCGGCGTTCTCCCCGCCGCGGTGGTACAACGGGACGTGGCATTGCGTCGCAGGCTCAGGGCGGAAACGGGAGCGGTCGCGCTGGTGCTGGCTTCCGGCCTCGCGCTGCGCCTCTATTACCTCTTCCTCCCCGTCGCCACCGACGACGATACGGCCGCCTACTCGCAGCTGGCTCACAACTGGTTCCACCACGGCGTCTACGGATTCGTTCACAACGGCCGCATCGTGCCCAGCCTGATCCGGCTGCCTGGGTATCCGCTCTTTCTTGGCATCGTCTTCGCCGTCTTCGGGCAGAACCACCTTCGCCCTGCATTCCTCCTCCAGGCGCTCGCCGACCTGGGCGGCTGCTGGCTCCTCTATGATTGCCTTCGCGTCGAAGTCCCCCGCCGCGCCGCATGGGCCGGCTTGCTGCTGGCGGTCTTCTGCCCATTTACGGCCGCTTACACCGCCGCTGGCATGACCGAGAGCCTGTCCATCGCCTGCGTCAGCCTCGCGATCTGGTCTCTCGCGCGATTCGTGCGCGCCGCACGCGCAGGGCGCCCCCGCGTGGCTCCGCTGTTGCTGCTCGCTGCCGCTGCTGGATGCGCCACGCTGCTGCGCCCCGATGGCGCCCTGCTGCTGGCCGTCTTTGCCGCAGCCGTCTTCTGGTACGCGCGCACAGCCCTGGGCGCGCTTCGCTCCCTGCGCCTGGCAATCCTCACCGCGATTCTGGCGGCGTTGCCGCTGGTTCCGTGGACCCTCCGCAATGCGCAAACTTTCCGCGTCTTCCAGCCCCTCGCCCCGGCCGAAGCGAATAATCCCGGCGAGTTCTCGCCCCAGGGGTTTCGTCGCTGGATGCGCACCTGGACAATCGACTATGAGAATACCGACGACGTTGCGTGGAATCAGGAGGGCGTCATCGACCCGGATTCCATCCCACCGCGCGCCTGCTCTACCCCCCAGCAGTGCCGCGAGACAAGGGCTCTGATCGCGGAACATAACCGGCTCGGCAACGTTACTCCCGCTCTGGATGCGCAGTTTGCCGCCCTGGCCGCCCAGCGCATTCGCGAGCACCCGCTGGACTACTACCTCTTCATGCCCGCGCTGCGCATCGCTGATATGTGGCTGCGCCCGCGCACGGAGCTCTTCAACATCGACGACGACTGGTGGCACTGGAGCGACAACCCCGAAGACAGCGCTCTCTCCGTCCTTCTCGGCCTCGTAAATCTCGTCTACGTGGCGCTGGCGGTCTGGGGTTTTGCGCGGCGGCGCGTTCCCCTCGCCGCGGCGCTGCTGGCATACATGCTGTTGCGCAGTCTCGTCATCGCCACCATGCCCAATCCCGAGCAGCGCTACACCATGGAGTGCTTTCCCATGCTGATTCTCGCCGCCGCCTGCGTCTTCGCCGGCGATCGCAAAGCCGCAGGCGGCGGCGCTTCTGCAACGGTGGCCGAAGTACCGTCAGACATGGCCGCCTGAGCCAGGCAGCAGTTTCTCCACGCGCTGCCGCAGCGCCTGCGCGTCAAAGGGAGCGCGCACCTTCGCGTCATTGTCGAAATAGACGTATACATCCCGCTTGGCGCGCTTCGGAGGACGAGCGGCCGAGGCGTATTCGCCCTCGGGAACAGCGGGCGAGCTCATCGGATGGTCGCGCGGCTCTCCGCCCTGCGCCCAGGCGGCGATGCGCCGCGCCCAGACGTCGAGGGCCTCGCCGCTGTATCCGCTGGCATAGAGCTGCTCGGAACCGTGGAGGCGCAAGTACAGCAAATCTGCGGTGACGTCGAGCAGCCGCGGCCACTCCACCGTATCGGCGCAGACCAGGGCGACCTTGTGCCGGCGCAGCAGCGTGACAAACTCCGGCGTAACAAAGCTGGGGTGGCGAATTTCGATGGCATGGCGCAGCCGGTACTTGCCGCGCGGCTCCAGAAAGGCGCGGCCTTTCAGCCGCGCATCGTGCTCGCCTCCCAATTCCGCCGCAGCCTCCGTATCCCCGGGCAGCATCGTGAAAAACTCGTCCAGAAGTTCTGGATTGAAGCCGAAATTCGGCGGAAACTGCCAGAGGAATGGACCGAGTTTGCCTTCCAGCTGCAGCATGCCGGAGGCGAAATAATTCGCCAGCGCAGTGCGGATGTTCCGGAGCTTGCGCATGTGCGTGATGAAGCGCGACCCCTTCACAGCGAAGACAAAGTCATCGGGTGTCTCCGCCGCCCACTTCGCATAGCTCGACGGCCGCTGCAGCGAGTAAAACGTGCCGTTGATCTCGATGGTCGGGAACGTCTCCGCCGCAAAGGCCAGCTCGCGCCTGTGCTGGAGCTTCTCCGGATAGAAGACGCCGCGCCACCCCTTGTAGGTCCAGCCGGAGATGCCGATACGAACTCTGCCGTAGGCGCTCACGCAAAGTTGGGACTGAGACCAGCGGTCCAGCGGTTGCACGTGCGGCGGCCATGATGCATTCGGTGCCCACTGCCGATAGAATCGATACATCGCTTTAGAACACGAGAGCCAGCGTTGACGCCAAACCCTTCGTTGACCTACCAGGAACTGTTGCTGCGCCTCCAGAACTTCTGGGCCGAGCGCGGCTGCGTCCTGGCCCAGCCTTATGACGTCGAAGTGGGAGCGGGCACCATGTCGCCGGACACATTCCTGCGCGTGCTCGGTCCCGATCCCATCGCCATTGCGTACACGCAGCCCTCGCGGCGCCCCGCCGACGGCCGCTATGGCGAGAATCCCAACCGCCTCTACAAGCACACCCAGCTCCAGGTAATCCTGAAGCCGCCGCCAGCCGATATCCAGGAAATTTATCTCGACTCGCTCGAGGCCATCGGCATTCGCCTGCGCGAGCACGACATCAAGTTCGAGGAAGACAACTGGGAGTGGCCCGTCGGCGGCGCGTGGGGCGTGGGCTGGCAGGTCATGCTCGACGGCCTCGAGATTACCCAGTTCACCTACTTCCAGCAGTGCGGAGGCATGGACCTCGATCCCATCTCCGGCGAGATCACCTACGGCCTCGAGCGCATCGCTGCGTTCCTGCAGGACGTCGACTCCATCTACGACATCGTGTGGGCGCGCGATCCGAAATCCGGCCGCGCCATCACCTACCGCGAGGTTCGCCTGCAGGAAGAGTTGCAGCTTTCGGTCTACAACTTCGAAGCCGCGGACATCAGCAAGCTGTGGGAGCATCTGCGCCTCTACGAAGCAGAATGCCAGGCGCTCCTCGATGAGTTCCGTGCGCGCTTCAGCCCGAAGGCGGAGAAGTCCGCAGAACGCCACGTGAAAATCCACGACCGGCTGGTGCATGCGGACGCCACGCCGCCCAGGGACGAAGATTTACGCGAGGCTCTCCAGCGCTTTCCGGTGCTGGGTGCCTACGAACTCTGCCTCAAGTGCTCCCATCTCTTCAATCTCCTCGACGCCCGCGGCGCTATCTCCGTCACCGAGCGCGTCGCCGTCATGGCGCGCATTCGCAACATGGTCGTCGGCGTGGCCAAAGCGTATGCCGCGCAGCGCCTCGGCGCGCAACAGCAGGAAATGGGGGCCGCCTAACCATGCCGGATTTGCTGTTCGAAGCAGGAATGGAAGAGATTCCGGCGCGCATGATCGCGGCGGCCGAGAAGGAATTAACCGACCGCATCGTCGCGATGCTCGGCCGCGAGCGGCTCCTCGTCGACTCCCACGAAGTCCACAGTTACTCCACGCCACGCCGTCTGGCCGTCCAGGTGAGCGGCGTGCTCGAGCGCCAGCCCGACGTCACCGAACGCATGACCGGCCCCGCCTCGTCCGTCGCCTTCAAAGACGAAAAGCCGACGCCCGCCGCGCAGGCCTTCGCGAAGAAAGCTGGCGTGCCCGTCGAAGCTCTCGAAAAGACAGCTACGCCAAAGGGCGATTATGTATCCGCGACGGTGACACATCGCGGACGCCCCGCCATCGAAGTCCTGGGCGACCGCCTGGCCGCCGAACTCGCCGCGATCTACTGGCCCAAAAATATGTACTGGCGCGCGCACAAGCCCGAGCGCTTCGTGCGCCCCGTCCGCTGGATCGTCGCCATGCTCGATCACGACGTCATCTCGGTGGAGTTCGCGGGTGTGCGCGCCGGCAAGCAGACCTTCGGCCACCGCATCCTGAACGGAACCCAGCCGGTCGTCATCGACCACCCCGATGATTACGTCGGCGCTCTCGAAGCCGCGAAGGTCACGGCGGATGTCGCCCTGCGCCGCCATCGCATCCGCAAAGCCCTCGACCAGGAGACGCGCGGCATTCCCGGCGCGCGCTGGCGCGAGGATACTGCCCTCGTCGAAACCGTCACCCACCTCACGGAGTGGCCCTCTGTGGTGATGGGCACGTTCGATCGCGAATATCTCGCGCTGCCCGAAGAGGTCCTGGTCACCGTCATGCGCGACCACCAGAAGTATTTCGCGGTCGAGAATCCCCAGGGCAGGCTGGAGCCATATTTCCTCGCCGTGCTCAATACGCACCCCGAAGAATCCGGCGTCGAAACCATCCGCCACGGCAACGAGCGCGTGCTCCGCGCCCGCTTCAACGACGCGCGCTTTTTCTGGAACGTCGATCAGAAGGTCACGCTCGAAGTTCGCGTCGAGATGCTGAAGTCGGTCACCTTCCACAAGGAGCTGGGCAGTTACTGGGACAAGACGCAGGCGAATCTGCGTATCGCTCGGGGCCTCGCGGACACATTGAGCGAACGTGGAGTGCCGCTTGACAGGGAAGCACTGATAAAGGCGGTGGGCTGTGCCAGGACCGACCTCACCACCGAGTTGGTGAAGGAATTCACCGAGCTGCAGGGCATCGTCGGCGGCCTCTACGCCCGCGCCCAGGGTCTCGGCGAAACGGTCGCCCAGGCCATCTACTGGCAATATTCTCCGGCTGCCGTCGAGGACCCGATCCCACCCACCGTTGAGGGTCAGGTGCTCGGACTCGCCGACCGCATCCAGACCATGGTCGCGATGTTCGGCATTGGTCTCGAACCCACAGGCTCCAAAGATCCCTTCGCCCTCCGCCGCGCAGCCAATGCCATCGTGAAAATCCTGGCCGAGTCGGGGTTGCCGCTCACCATCTCCGATCTGTTATGCGCGGTTCCGTCCGAAGGCGGCCCGGAAATCCGCGAGAAGCTGCTGGCCTTCTTCCGCGAGCGCCTGGAGTTTTACCTGCGCGACGTACGCGGCTTCGCCTACGACGTCGTGAATGCGGTCCTGGCAGCCGGTTGCGAAGACGTGCGCGACGCGATCGCCCGCGCGGAAGCTCTGGCCGCCGTCCGCGGTTCGGAAGATCTGGCCGCCATCTCCGCGGCGTTCAAGCGCATCAAGAACATCCTGCGCCAGGCCACCGAGAAGGGAATTGCGGCCGGGGCCACCGTCCAGTCGAACCTGCTGCAGGAGCCGGCGGAGCAGGCCCTCTGCGCCGAGGCCGAAAAGCTCGCCCCCGTAGTCGAAGACCTGCGCAGGCGCGGCGAGTATCGCCACGCGCTTGAGCGGATCGCGACCCTCCGCCCCCACGTCGACCTTTTCTTCGACAAGGTCATGGTCATGGTCGTCGACGAAATCGTCCGCCGCAATCGCCTCGCTCTGATCGCCCAGGTGCTCAGCGGATTTTCTTCCATCGCCGACTTCTCCGAACTGGTGTCTGCCTCATGAGCCCCCGCGAACCCCGGCCCCGCTCCCGCGGCAACACGAAAATGAAGCCCGAGAAAACCTGGGTCGCCGTCGAAGAGTACATGGACGAGCTGCTGCTCTCGCCGGACCCGGTGCTGGACGCGGCGCGCAAGGCCAGCGCCGCCGCCGGCTTGCCCGATATCGCCGTCACCCCCGGGCAGGGCCGGTTTCTGCAGCTGCTGGCGCGTATGCGCGGGGCGCGGCACATCCTCGAAATCGGTACGCTCGGCGGCTACAGCACCATCTGGCTGGCCCGCGCGCTGCCCGCCGACGGCCGCCTGATCACCGTCGAAGCCGAAGCGAAGCACTGCGAGGTCGCCCGCGCCAACGTCGCCCGCGCCGGCCTTTCCGCTCGCGTCGATTTCCGTCTCGGCGAGGCGCTCGAACTGCTCCCCGAACTTGCCGCCGAAGGACTCGAACCCTTCGACTTCGCCTTCATCGACGCCGACAAGGAAAACACCGCGGAATATTTCAAATGGGCGATCCGCCTGGCGCGTCCCGGCGCCGCCATCGTCGTCGATAACGTCGTGCGCGATGGGGAAGTCGCCGACCGGAACACAACCGACGAACGCGTGCAGGGGATTCGCCGTTTTTTGGACGCGGTAGCCGCCGAGCCGCGCGTCAGCGCCACCACCCTCCAGACCGTCGGCGGCAAAGGCTACGACGGATTCACCCTGGCGCTGCTCAACAGCTAAGGCGTAACAACCGCAGCCCCATCGATGCGATCCTCGGCCACGGCCAGCAGCGCTTCATTTACCTTATCCAGCGAAAACACTGTTGTCCGCGGACGAATCTCAATCTCCTGCGCCAGCGCCACAAAATCGCGAGCATCCTCCCGCGTCATGTTCGCCACGCTGCGCAGCTGCCGTTCGCCCCACAGCAGGTGGTCGTAGTCGAACTGCGGCATGCGATCCAGATGAATGGCATTGATCGCGACAATCCCTCCCTTGCGCAGTGAAGCGAGTGCGGCCACCACCACATCCCCGCTGGGCGCGAAGGTCACCGCACAGTCGAGCGGCGCCGGCGGCCGCTCCATCGCATCGCCCACCCACGTCGCGCCCAGGCTGCGCGCCAGCTCCTGGTGCGATGCGCCGCGCGTCGACACGTACACCTCGCACTTCCAGTGCTGCAGCACCTCGATGGCCAGGTGCGCGGAAGCCCCAAATCCGAAGAGACCTACGCGGTCGCCAGGCTGTACCTCGGCCACGCGCAGGCTCCTGAAACCGATGATGCCGGCGCAAAGCAGCGGCGCCAGGTCCGTCGCGGCTGGCTCCTCCGGCAGCGGAATCAAAAAGTCCGCGCGCGCCACAGCATATTCCGCATAGCCGCCATCCACGGAGTACCCGGTAAAAGTTGGATGGTCGCAGAGATTCTCGCGCCCCTTGCGGCAAAGCGGGCAGTTGCCGTCCACCCCGCCCAGCCAGCTCACGCCCGCGCGCTCGCCCAGGCGAACGCCGTGCGCCTGCGCACCCAGCTGATCCACGCGTCCCACAATCTGGTGGCCCGGAATGACAGCATCGCGCAGCGGCGGCAATTCCCCCGCCGTGATATGCAGATCCGTCCGGCACACGCCGCAGGCTTCCACCTTCAGCAGAATTTCGCCAGTGCCAGGCTCGGGGACCGGCAGGTTCTCCACCGTCAGCGGACGGCTGGCAATCGGCGCGGGATGATGCAGCACGGCGGCGCGCATGTGCTTTCAGATTAGCTCCGGCCCGCGCCTCGATGCGAAGTTGCTACTCCGTCTCCGGCATTTGCGTGATCGAAAGAACGTTGCCGTCCGGGTCGCGAAACCACGCCACGCGCGCGCCGCCCGGAGCGCTCCACAGCCCCAGCTCGTCCTGTTCCATCCCGGGATAGCGCTCGAAGTACACGCCCGCGGCCGACAACCTGCGTGCTGTCGCGGCAGCATCCCTCACCTGCCATCCCAGCACCGTGAATCGCTGCGCCTGAAATTCACCCGCCAGCGTGGCGCGCAAAGGCGTGCCGCCGGCGTCGAAGACCAGCGCGAACCGGTCCTCGCTCTGGAGCCGCAGCCCCAGCGTGTCGCGGTAAAAGCCGCGCGCGCGGTCCGCATCGCGGATCGGCACAAAGGCCACCAGTTTCTGGTTCTCTAACATGGGTCCTCTACATCCCCGGCTTCAGCTCCTGCGCCAGAAATTTCCGCTCCCGCTCCTTCGCGTTCACGGTGTCGGCTGGCCGATAACCGGCTTTGTTGTTCGGGTTTTGAAAGGCGTGCCCCGCGTCGGGATAGATCTTCACATTGACGCTCTTGCCCAGCGCCTGCATCGATGTCTGAAAAGCATGAACGTCATCCGGCGTAATACCCCGGTCGAGACCGCCAAAATTCCCCAGCACCGCCGCGTGGATGCGCTCGAGCGAGGCCCGATCCGTCGGCAGCTCGCCGTAATTGATCACCACCGCCCGCAGGTCCGGATCGGCGATCGCCAGTTGCGCCGCGAAGCCGCCGCCCATGCACCAGCCAATCGCTCCAATGCGGCGCGGATCCACATCCCTGCGCCGCGTCAGATACGCCACCGCCCCGGTCAACGTGGCCACGCTCCGCTGCTGCGAAAGCCCGCTCATCAGCTGATAAGCCTTCTGGGAGTCGCTCGTCACCTGGCCTCCGTACAGATCCACGGCCAGCGTCACGTATCCCTGCCTCGCAAAATCCTGCGCCTGGTCTTTCACCCAGTCCGTCAGTCCCCACCACTCGTGGATCACCACCAGCGCAGGGTGCGCGCCATGCCCGGGCGGCAGATACAGAACCCCGTGCACGGTTTCCGTGCCGTTGGACCACCCGACTTCCTGCGCGGTCTGTGCGCGGCCCGAGCCGCATACCGAGACCATCACGAGAATGGCCGCCAGCCAGCAAACAAGATTCGCGCGCTTCATGGGGACGCTCCTGAGAGAACCTACCTGTATCGCAGAAAACGGCCCGATGGGCAAGCGAAAGTCCAAATCCGCCATCGGCACACATCCGGGCCTCGAATTTCCACATCGGATGGAAGAGAAGTTCCTTTTCCCCCCGGGGGCCCGCGGTGCCCGAGCAAGCCATTTCCCGAACCGAGCAAGCCGCAGCGCCTCCCGCCGTATCCCGGACCGCTGGATCAGCTCAAAGCGTGCGCCGTCCTCGCCGGCATCAGAGTTTCCGTCGCTGGACCCATCGCCTGCGCCGGCGCTGGCGCGAAACCCGCTGCCTCACCCTCATCGTCGGCCATGAGCTGCTCCGCACCAAAGTCATCGATTCCGCCTCCGGCCTCGCCTTCTGGTTCATGCTCTCCATGCCGCCGCTGCTCATGGCGGTCATCGCCCTGGTCTCCCTTCTCCCCATCCCTGGCCTTGTCCCCCAGCTCATGACCGAAGTCGCCATTCTCGTTCCCGCCAACTCCCTGGCGATGGTCGAGAACCTTCTCGGCAACGTGCTGCAGCCGCACAGTGGAATCCTCTCCTTCGGTGTCCTCAGCTATATCTGGTCCACCACCGGCGGATTCACGTCCATGATCACCGCCCTCAACGTCGCCTACGACGTTAAAGTGGAACGCTCCTGGGTTCAGGACCGCATCCGCGCCCTCATCCTGACGTTCACCAGCGGAATACTGCTCAGCATCTCCCTGTTGGCGATCGTCGCCGGCCCGCACTTCGGACACGTCGTCGGGCAGCTCGTCCACGTACCCCGCTTTGTGGAGCGCCTGTGGCCCGCCATGCGTGTTGCCACCGTTTTTGTCACTTTCGCGATCGGCCTGGAAGTCGCCTATTTCCTCGCCCCCAACCGGCGCCAAAAATTCTCTTCCACCATTCCTGGCTCGATTGTTGCCATCGGTCTGTGGTTCGGAGGATCCTTTGCGCTCAGCTTCTATCTGCACAACGTGGCCGATTATTCCAGGCTCTACGGCGGCCTGGGCGCCATCTTCGGCCTCATTTTCTGGATCTACATCACGGCCCTCGCCATTCTCATCGGCGGCGAGGTCAACGCGGAGCTGGCGAAGCACCGCGACGCGCTCTTTCGCGGCCACCTCAGGCAGACTGTCGCGGAAGTCGAGCGGCTCGCCGGGGAATCGGCGGATCAAACCCATCCCCGCTCGGCGGCCTGATTCATCGGTCAGGCGTTTCCGGCAGCCCGATCAGCGCTGCGGATCGACATCCTCGGAATTCATCGAGGGCTCGGCGGATGAGGTTTCCAGCGGTTGCCGCGCCGCAAAGTAGCTGTTATTCCACAAGTCGCGGTAGAAGACCCCCGCCAGCTGCGCGGCTTTCGGCCCGAATGTCGCGCGCCCGCCCTCCAGGAAGAACACCACCGCCACTTTGCCGTATTGCGTGTCCGCGTAGGACGCGAACCATCCAAACCGCGTGCCGTCGTCGGAACACGTGCCCGTCTTGCCCAGCACCGGAAATTGATTGAAGCTCAGGCGCAACGATCGAGCCGTGCCGTAGCGCACCACCGCCGCCATCCCATCCTGCAGCGATGGCAGAATGCCCGAGATATCCAGCGTCCGCTTCACCCGCGGCTGGAAATCCGCGACCGCCTGCGGCGTGGTCGGATGTTGCAGGTAGTAGAGCGTCCCGCCGTTGGCAATCGCGCTCACCAGCGCCCCCAGTTGCAGCGGCGTCAGCGAAACTCCCTCGCCGAATGAGCACATGCGGCCCACGCCGCCCTCGCTCGCCGGGATCGGCTGGTCGGGGTACAGGCCCAGCTTCTCGCCCGGGATATTCCATCCCGCCAGCTCGCCCAGCCCGAACTCCGTCGCATAATGGTGGACCCGCTCAAATCCCAGCCGTCGCCCCAGCGTCTCGAAGTACAAATTGTTCGAGTGCGCCAGCGCTTCCGTCAGAGTCAGAGAATAATGTCCGCCCAGATTCACCGGCGTGTCTTCCGTGATGATGCCCTCGGAGAGCGCCGCCAGCGCCACGCTCAGCTTGATCGTGGAGCACGGCTCCGCCCCGCTGGAGAGCGCCAGCTTCTGGTTCACCATCGCCAGAATGCGCCCGTCGGACGGGTCGATCGCCACCACCGTCCCGTTCATATCCCCAAGTGCATCGATCGCTGCCTGGCGAACAACCGGATCCTCGCCCGCGGTGACGTCGCCCACCGTCAGGTCCGTCGTCGCAAAGGAGTCCGCAGTGAACCGCTCGTAATACCGATGCCGCACGTAACGGCGATGAATCCGCCTGCGCGCCAGCGTGGCCGCAGTCACGTGTGCCCGGGTGGTGCCGTGCGCGGAGCGGTGCGCGGCCCGTCTGCGATGGGCGGCGACCCTCCCGTGCGTCACGGCCCGGCGATGTGCCCTCGCCGCAACCTGCGCCCGCGCATCCGCCTGATGGACCGGTTTACCGTTCGTCGTCGTGTCGCCCGCGAAGACGACCGACACCGCCAGCAACGTCAAAAGAAGAAACAGGACTATGCGCTTCATCTCGAACTTAGCTTCCTCTGCCTCGGCCTGCTTCTCCTATCGTGCCGCGGAAAACACCCGACACAACCGGCAGATAACCCCGGCTCGCTCAGCCTCTCCCGAATCGGCAACTCAATTCCTGTTTTGGACTCCGCACCCGCTTCCGCAAGCGCAGAACCGCCCCATCCGCCGCCTGCAGGGCACTTGTTCAGCCATCAGAACTCGATGTCGACCGGGACTCTGGGTTCACTATAGCCAAATTCTCCTGGCTGTCCAGTACCTTCCCGCACCGAAGTCATGTCACTTCCGTGTCATTCCGCGTGACCGGGACGGGGCCTCTTTTCGTGCCCAAAATAAAACGCTCACTCCAGACTTGCCTGCCTCGGAGTGAGCGTTGGAAGGTCAATCGATGTTCGGAAACCTTATAGGCCGCCCTTGCGCATGAACGCCGGAATTTCCAGATTCTCTGCCGGTTCTTCCACGAAGCCCGCGTGCGGCGAGATCACCGTCGGAGGCTGATCCGAATCTTCGGCAATCGCGAGAGCCGGCATCGCCGCCTCCCGCTCCGGCTCCAGTGAGACGGGCGACGATTCTGTGCGCGTGGCCTCCGCATCGGCTTCTTCCTCATGCGGCCGGAATGCCGAGATCACTTCCCGCGCCGTTACTGGCACGAACACCGGCGGCTCGTTGCGAGCCGGAGCCGCGGCGGTCTCATCGTCTTCCTCCTCGCCGGCAAAACGCGGCGTCGCCGGCCGCGCGCTCACCCGCGGCGAAGCCTCCGCGGACTGCCCGCGCAGCGCGGCGCTCAGCATGTGCTCGCGGCGCTCTTCCGATGCCTGCCGAAACCCCGTCGCGATTACCGTGATCTTCACGTCGTCGCCCATCTTTTCATCCAGCACCGCGCCGAAGATAATGTTCGCGTCCTCATGCGACGCGCACTGGATGAGCGAGGATGCTTCGTTAACCTCGCTCAGCTTCAGCGTGCTCGATCCCGTGATGTTGATCAGGATGCCCCGCGCGCCGTCGATCGCCCCGGCTTCGAGCAGCGGGGAAGCCATCGCCGCCTGCGCCGCCTCGACGGCACGATTCTTTCCGCTGCGGATCGCCGTGCCCATCACCGCGTAGCCCATGCCCGCCATCGTCGTCTTCACATCCGCAAAGTCGCGGTTGATGATCCCCGGAATCGTGATGATGTCCGAGATTCCCTGCACGCCCTGGCGCAGCACGTCGTCCGCAATCCGGAACGATTCGAAGAAGCCCGCATCCTTCGCAACGGCCAGCAGCTTCTCGTTCGGGATCACGATCATCGTGTCCACGCTGTCCAGCAGCTCCGCCATCCCGCGTTCTGCCTGCACCATCCGCCGTTTGCCCTCAAAGCCAAAGGGACGCGTCACCACCGCCACCGTGAGCGCTCCCATCTCGCTGGCCAGCGAGGCAATCACCGGAGCCGCGCCCGTCCCCGTGCCGCCGCCCAGTCCCGCCGTGACGAAAACCATGTCCGCGCCTTCCAGCGCCTCGATGATCTTCTCTGAATCTTCCAGTGCCGCCCGACGCCCCACGTCGGGATTGGCTCCCGCGCCCAGCCCGCTGGTCAGCTTCACGCCAAGCTGCAGCTTCACCGCGGCGTGCGAGAGTTCCAGCGCCTGGCGATCGGTGTTGGCGGCGATGAACTCCACCCCCTCCATGCTGGCGGCGATCATGCGATTCACGGCGTTCCCGCCCCCCCCGCCCACGCCGATGACCTTGATCTTCGCGCTGCGCGGAATCTCATCGTGATACTGAATGCGGATTTCTTCAGGCTGGTTCATCGAATCCCTCACTACTCCCACTGATTTTCGTCCCTGTCCTTCAACTGACAACCAGTTACTAACCCCTGGCAACTGTTTCTCACAGACTCCCCGCAAACATCGCGCGCAGCTTCGCCCGCAAGCTCTGGTTTTCCTCGGCACGCGACTGGCTGGTGCGGTGCGCGTACAGCAGCGTTCCCGTCAGTACGGCGCACTCCGGCACGGCCAGTTCCGACGACATCCGCGACAACGGCACCGGCGAGCCGATCCGCGCCGGCACCCGCAGCAGGCTTTCGCACGTGTCCAGCATGCCCGGCAGCCGAGCGCCGCCGCCGGTCAGCACGCATCCCGCGCCCAGCGCCTCCAGCACGCCGCCCTGGCGCAGGTTATCGCGCAGCATCTGGAACAGTTCCCGTGCGCGCGGCTCCAGAATCTCGCTGATCATGCGCTGCCGCACCACCCGCGGCTCGTACCCCTGCAGGCCGGTCAGCTCCACTTCGCTCATCTGCGGCACGGCCGTCACCGTGGCGTGGCCGTAATGCATCTTCAGGAAATCCGCCTCCGGCGCCGTCACCCTCAGCCCGATCGCCAGATCGTTCGTGAAATGATCGCCGCCGATCGGCACCACCGATGTGTGCGCCACCGAGCCTTCGAAGAAGACCACCAGCTCCGACGTCGACGCGCCGATGTCGAGCAGGCACACCCCAAGCTCCCGCTCATCGGCCGAAAGCGTGGCTTCCGCAGCCGCAATCGACTCCAGCACCGTCTCCGTAATCTCCAGCCCCGCGCGGTTCGCGCAGGTCACCAGGCTCTGCAATGCGCTGGCTGAAGCGGTCGCGATGTGCAGGTTCACCTCCAGCCGGTTCCCGATCATCCCCACTGGGTCCAGAATTCCCGGCTGCTCGTCCAGGATGAACTGCTGCGGCAGCAGGTGCAGGATCTCGCGATCCGCCGGCAGCGAAATCGACCGTGCCCGATCCACCGCCGCGCGCACGTCGTCGCGCGTGATCTCCCGCAGACGCGCACCCAGGCTGATGCCCCCCCGGCTGTTCACGCCGCGGATATGCGGCCCGCCCACCGCCACCACGCATTTCTCAATCGTCGTCTCAGCAGATTCTTCAGCCGCCGTCGCCGCGCGGTTGATCGCTTCCGTCGCCGGCCGCAGATCGGCGATCATCCCCTTGCGCATCCCCGCCGCATCGGCCATGCCGTGCCCACGATAGCGCAGCGCCCCTTCCTGGATCTCCGCGACCAGCACCCGCACTTTGGCGCTCCCGATGTCCATCACCGCGATGACGTTTTCCGGCTGCTGGCTCAACGCATCCTCCGCCCCGCGCGGCTGTGATTCGGCCGGCTGGTCTTCTTTGCCTTCTGTTTTTTAGCCGCAACCTTCGCGAGCGTCTTTTTTGCGGGCGCCGGCTCCGCGGCAGCCGGTGGATTCGCCATTTTCAGCACCACCTCATCGCTGTAGCGCAGATCGGCTGAGACGAGATTCGGATACTGCGCCCGCCACTGCGCGATGTGCGCTTCGTAATTCTGCCAGCGCGCCAGGAAATCCTCCTGCCCAAAATACAGAAGCACGCCGGTTCCATTCGCCGCCACCGTCGCCTTCACGTCCTCCGGATCCGACAGGTCGATCTCGCTGAATTGCGCCGAGATCTTTCCTCCTCCCGCATCCAGGTCGTGCAGGAAGCGCTGGTACAGCTGCATCCGCGCCGCCCGCGCTCCAGCCGGATCGCCGGGGTTGATTCCCGTCACCACCGGAAACGAGTAATGCTTCGCCGCCATCTGCTGGGGCGGCATTTCCAGCAGCACCCCCGCCGCATCCACCAGCTCAATTTGCCCCTTCACCTCGGCGAAAGCGATCGGCGTCCTTTCCGTGACCGCCACGCGGATCTGATCCGGCAGAATCCGCATCACACTGGCGCCCTTGACCCAGGGAATCTGCTCCAGCTCCAGCCGCCGCCGCTCCAGCGGCACCCGAAACAGATTGCGCCCGATATCCGAGCCAAAGACCGAAAGCAAATCCGCGCGCGTCAGCTGGCTGTTGCCCACAATCTGGATGTCCGACGCCGAAGAAATCGTGAACCGGGGATCGTGGTGCAGGAAGCTCGTTGTCGCCCAGACCAGGGCGATCGCGCCTCCCAGCACCGCCAGCACGCACGCCGCGAAAACAGGCTTTCCCCACCGGGTCCGCGCCCAGGGGGGCAAAATCCCGCGACGGATGGGAACCCGCCGCCGCGCACGAAGGAAACGTTCTTCCGTCTCGTCATCGTCTTCCGCGCGCGGGCCGCGCGCAGAGCGCGCCGCTTCCGGTTCACCCCCACGCGGGCGATAAAAATCGTCCCCTGGTTCGTCCAGAGTCGATGTGCCGCCGTGTTGGTCTGGTTTTACCGCCACGCGCCGAGCAAGGTCGTGAGAGTCGCCGTCTCGAATATAGCGTGACGACCCCTGTGGATCGGCGGGGAAATCCCCCAGGTATCAGGGTAGGGAACAGCGCGCTCCAATTAGGACCTGGGTGCCCCGCTTCTGCCCGGTTTTGGCAGAAGTGGGAAAGCACGAATCTACCCGTGCCAATGTTCCGCTTTGTATCCGGACACGATGCGAAACCGCGCCGCAATCGCACGCGCCATAGGCGCACCGCAGAACCGCCTCGGCACGGAAGTGCTGGGAGTGCGCGTAGAGAGAAGAAGAGTCCCGGAGGGACGACGCCCCGTGTCAGGACGCAATTCCGGGTGCCCCACCCTTGTCGCGCTTTTTGCGACAGGGTGGGGATATGTCCCCATCAAAATTTCTGTTCCGCCGTCCTGCCGCGGCGCCGCGTCCACAGCGGCGCGCCCCACGCACCCACCGCCAGCAGCGCCCCAAAAAGCACCACCGCATCGATGCTCACCCGTCCCTGCCGCGTCCAGTAGGCCTGCGGATCCAGATCCAGCCACAGTGCAAACTCGTCCAGCGTCAGCGCCGCTCCCATCCCAAATCCAATCGCGATCAACCGGCTCATCAGGATGGACATCGCGGTCGCTCCGTTGCCGAATTCCGCCAGCATCCCGTACCCCGTCACCAGCAGCAGCAAAATCCCCCACACCAGGTGGTGAATGTGCCGTCCGTGCATCGTCACCCAATGAAACGGACCAATGTGGTGCGTGATCGCCGCCACCAGAAGCCGCACCGCCAGAAACGTGATGAAAAAGCTCACCGACGCCAGAAACAGCCGCCGCCGCGGCCGGTCCGGAATCCGTTCGTGCAAAATCCGTCCCGCCCGCGTCAGATGCAGCACCAGCAGCATCCCCCCGGCGCACACCGCCATCGTCAGCAGAATCCAAAGGTCCCTTTTGTGCATGTCCTCTCCCGTCCTCGACCCGGCCGCCCGGCGCCTCAATTGGGTCCCCGGCGGCCCCGAACCGCTCTCCCCGATTTTGTCAGATGGTCGAAGCCGGGTACTCGAAGCACCCACTCGTTCCGGCCTTGCGTGCAAGGGCACGACTTCACAGCCTGCGAAAAAAATGCTCCGAGGCGAGAGCCTTGTATCAGGGCATGACTTCAGTCGTGCCGAAAAAGCCGCATGAAGACTGGGCTTCAGCCCCTGAGTCTCCTTGCGGGACCGGTCAATCCTCCGTATCGTTCAACCTGTCACCGCGCCACCGTCTTCCCCGCGTGCTTGTGTTTCCCCTTCCGTGCCCGCTGCGTCCACATCGGCGCGCCCCACGCGCCCACCGCCAGCAGCGCCGCAAACACCACCACCGCGTCAATGCTCTCCCGTCCCTGGAAGGTCCACGTCGAGTCGCGAATGTCCAGCCACATCGTAAACTCGTCCAGCGTCAGCGCCGCGCCCACGCCGTAGCAGATCGAAAGCACGCGGCTCGCCAGCACCGAAATCGGCGTCGCCCGCGTCCCCCATTCCGCCACCATCCCGTAGCCAGAGACGAGCAGCAGCAGAATCCCCCACACCAGGTGGTGCACGTGCAGGCTGCCCACCGTTACCCATCCAAACGGCGGAACGTGAAAGTACACCAGCACCACCGCCAGACGTACCCCCACAAACGCAATCAGAAAGCTCGTCGTCGCAATCAGCAGCCGCCGCCGCGGCCGGTCCGGAATCCGCTGGTGCAGGATATTGCCGGCCTCGGTCAGATACAGCAGGATCAGCATCGTCGCCACGCAGATGGCGGCGAAAGTCAGCAGCACCCAGGTCCCGCTCGCGTTCATGCCGGCATTCTCCCCACGCCACTATAATCAAACTGGGCGACTTTCTCCTGCGGCCCCGGAACTCCGTCTTGAGCGATGAAATCATTATCCGCGGCGCGCGGACCCACAACCTGAAAAACATCGACTGCGCCATCCCCCACGGGAAGCTCACCGTCGTTTCCGGCGTCTCCGGCTCCGGCAAGTCCTCGCTCGCCTTCGACACCATCTACGCAGAAGGCCAGCGCCGCTACGTCGAATCGCTCTCTGCCTACGCCCGTCAGTTCCTGGAGCGCATGGAGAAGCCCGATGTCGACCTCATCGACGGCCTCGCGCCCGCCATCGCCATCCGCCAGAAAAACTCCACGCGCAACCCGCGCTCCACCGTAGCCACTGCCACCGAGATCTACGACTACATGCGCCTGCTCTGGGCGCGCTGCGGCACGGTCCACTGCACGGTCTGCGGAGGTGTGGTCCGCCGCGACACCGTCGACGAGATGGCCACTGCTATCCTCGCTCTCGGCGAAGGCACGCGCCTCCACGCGCTCTTTCCCGTCCAGCCGCTCGCCACCGCGCCCATCTCGCCGGCCGGAGAAGGGAAGTCTGCCCCGGCAAAACCCGCCCGTCGGACACGCAAATCCGCGTCCGCCCCCGCCGAGACGCCGAAATCCAGCCTCTCCGACGCGCTCCGCGAGCGCCTCTTCGATCTGCGCAGGCGCGGCTTCAATCGCCTTTACCAGAACGGCGCGATGTACGAATTCTCCACACCCGAATCGCTCCTCGAAATCGACTTCGCCCTCCCCGTCTACGTCCTCGTCGACCGCATCGTCGTCTCCCAGGAAAACCGCGCCCGCATCGTCGACGCAGCCGAAATCGGCTACCGCGAATCCGGCGAAATTTTGTACGAGATCGTCCACCGCGAACAAAACTCGGTCATGCGAGCCGAAGGGAGCGCAGCGACCGGAGTCCTGAGCGCAGCGACCATCGGGAGCGGAGTCGAAGGAGCCGTATTTCCTCGTCCAACGGATCTAACGCAGTCAGCGAGTCGAACGGCACCCGCGCAATCTGTCATCCTGAGCGAAGGCCGCGCAGCGGCCGTAGTCGAAGGACCTGCATTTCCAGCCATCCGCTTCTCAGCCGCCTTCGAGTGCAAAACCTGCCATCGCAGCTATCGCGAACCGGAGCCCAGCCTCTTCTCCTTCAACAACCCCTTCGGCGCCTGTCCCCGCTGCCAGGGATTCGGCAACACCATCGACTTCGACCTCGACCTCATCATCCCCGACAAGTCGAAGACCCTCGATGAAGGCGCCATTGACCCCTGGAATCGCCCCAAATACCGCACCTACCTCACCGAGCTCCGCCGCGCCGCGCGCCAGAATGGCATTCCCCTCGACGTCCCCTGGTGGGATCTGACCCCCGGCCAGCAGGCCTTCGTCCTCGACGGCTGCGGCTCATTCATCGGCGTGCACGGCTTCTTCGACTTCCTGGAGCGCAAGAAATACAAGCTCCACGTCCGCGTCATGCTTTCGAAATACCGCGGCTACGCCCTCTGCCCCGACTGCAAAGGCCAGCGCCTCCGCGCCGAAGCCCGCGCCGTCCGCATCGCCGAGAAAAACATCTGCGACGCCGCCTCGCTCACCATCGGCGCCGCCTTCCAGTTCTTCTCCTCACTTGATCTGACGCCCATGCAGCAGGAGATTGCCGGCGACATCCTCAACGAAATCCGCCAGCGCCTCAAATTCCTCGACGCCGTCGGCCTCGACTACCTCACTCTCGACCGCCTCGCCTCCACGCTCTCCGGCGGCGAATCCCAGCGCATCCAGCTGGCCACGTCGCTCGGCTCGCGCCTCGTCGGCGCGCTCTACGTCCTCGACGAGCCCTCCATCGGCCTGCACCCGCGCGACACCGCCCGCCTCATCCGCATCCTCGACGACCTGCGCGATCTCGGCAACACCATCCTCGTCGTCGAGCACGATCCCGACGTCCTCCGCGCCGCCGACTATCTTCTCGACCTCGGTCCCGGCGCCGGCGAATTCGGCGGCAAAGTGCTCGCCGCCGGCACCGTCGCCGAAGTCTCCGAGAACCCCGCCTCCATCACCGGCCGCTATCTCAGCGGCCATCTCACCATCCCTGTCCCCGCGCGCCGCAAAGCGCCAGGCAGCGCCCGCGACTGGCTGCGCCTCCGTGGCGCCCGCGCCCACAACCTCAAGGGCATCGACGTCGACATCCCGCTCAACCTCCTCGTCTGCATCACCGGCGTCTCCGGATCCGGAAAATCTACCCTCGTGCACGAGGTTCTCTACAAGGCGGTCGCCCTCGCGCTCGGTCGCGTCGAAGGCGCCGATCCCACCAGTGCCTACCGCGATCTCAAAGGCGTCGAGCGCCTCAACGACATCGTCCTCGTCGACCAGACCCCCATCGGCCGCACCCCGCGCTCCAATCCCGTCACCTACATCAAGGCCTTCGACGCCATCCGCGAGCTCTTCGCCTCGCAGCCCGAAGCCCAGCGCCGCGGCTACACCGCCGGCCATTTTTCCTTCAACGTTCCCGGCGGCCGCTGCGACCAGTGCGAGGGCGACGGCACCGTCACCGTCGAAATGCAGTTCCTGGCCGACGTGGAATTGCCCTGCGAAGAATGTAACGGCACGCGCTACAAATCCTCGACCCTCGAGATCCACTACAAAAACAAAAACATTCACGAAGTTCTGCAAATGACCGTGCGCGAAGCGCTGCGCTTCTTTACCGGCCATCCGAAAATCGTCGACAAGCTCGCCGTCCTCGAAGAAATCGGTCTCGGCTACGTCCGCCTCGGCCAGTCCGCCACCACGCTCTCCGGCGGCGAAGCCCAGCGCGTCAAACTCGCCGCGCATCTGGCCTCCGCCCGCTCCGCCGAGCGCGGCTCCGACGGCAAAAAAGGCGGCAGCCGCGTCCTCTACATCCTCGACGAGCCCACTACCGGCCTCCACTTCGACGATGTCGGCAAGCTGCTCGTGGCGCTGCGCAAGCTCATCGACGGCGGCGGCTCGATGGTCATCATCGAGCACAATCTCGATGTCATCAAGTCTGCCGACTGGGTCATCGACCTTGGCCCCGAAGGCGGCGCGGCCGGCGGCCAGATCGTCGCCGCCGGTACGCCCGAAGAGATCGCCAACAACGAGCTCTCCCACACCGGACAATGGCTCGCTCGCGTTCTTCAGGGCCACGCCGTCCAATCCACACCCACCGAAAGCGAAGTTGCCTCGTGAAGTTCCAGCGTCTGATCCAAAAAAGAAGATCTGTCATCCTGAGCAAGAGCAGATCTGTCATCCTCAGCAAGAGCAGATCTGTCATCCTCAGCAAGAGTAGATCTGTCATCCTGAGCGAAGTTGGCGCGCCCGGCGCGCCAACGCAGTCGAAGGACCTGCATTTTCCTGACAGCGAATGCCACGAACTTCCAGGACACAGCCCGAATTGCTGTTCCCTTGCCATCCCGCTCTGTGCTCTGAGCTCAGTCATGGTGTTCTGTGCTCTGAGCACCGTTCTCTGCTTCGCGCAGTCCTCGCAACTGCCTCCCGGCACCTCCGTTCCCGGCGATGTTGCGCAGCAGCAGGCGCAGCCCACCGCGCTCCAGCAGGCCGAATCTTCCATCGAGGCAAAGAACTACGCCGCAGCAACAACCCAGCTCAACACCTGGCTCTCCGCGCATCCCGCGGACGCCCGCGCTCTCTTCGATCGCGGATACGTCGCGGACGCCCAGGGCCAATCCGCCGTTGCCGCCTCCTGGTACCGCAAAGCCATCGCCGCCGATCCGAAGCAATTTGAGTCGCGCCTGGCTCTCGGACTCCTCCTCGCCGGCCAGGGCGACGCCGTCGGCGCCCGCACGCAGCTCTACGCCGCCACTAATCTCCAGCCCAACCCGCCGAATCCCGCCGCCAAAGCCCAGGCCTGGCGCGCGCTCGCCCAGGTGCTTCGCAACTCCGACCCCATCGGTGCCCGCGACGCCCTCGTCGAGGCCCTCAAGCTGACGCCGGAAACTCCCTCCGATACCCTCCTCGCCGCGCAAATCGCCGACGCTGCCGGCGACAGCGACCTCGCCGAGCAGGAATACCGCAAGCTCCTCCAGGAGCAGCCCGACTCGCCCGAGGCCACCGCCGGTCTCGCCCATCTCCTCCTCCAGGAGAAGCGCTACGCCGACGCGCAGCCGCTCGTCGCCGCCGCGCTCGCACAACACCCCAACGATCCAGCGCTCAATGCGGAGATGGCCGTCATCCTCAACGGCGAAGGCAAGCCGGCCGATGCGCTCGCCGTCCTCCAAAAGCTCCACACGCTCGAGCCCGCCAACCGCGACGTCACCGGCATGCTCGCCGACGCCGAATTCCAGTCTGGCGATCTGGACGCCGCCGACACCCTCTACCAGCAGCTCCTCGCCGCCACGCCCAACGATCCCGATCTCCTCGACTCTCACGGGCAGATTCTCATCCGCCAGCAACATTTCGCCGACGCCCTCGCCGTCTTCCAGAAAGCCGCCGCCGCCCGTCCCGATGACGTCGACGCCTGGTCCGGCATCGCTTTTGCCGACTCCAAACTCGCGCGCTGGACTGACGAGCTCCACGCGCTTTCCATGAGATCGAAATTTGCGCCGGAGAATCCCAGCACTCTTTTTTTGTGGGCGACCGCCTACGACAACCTGCATCAGAACAAGGCAGCGGCGGATTATTACCATCGCTTCCTCGCCGCCGCTCAGGGTAAATTCCCAGACCAGGAGTGGCAGGCGCGGCACCGGCTGATCGCTCTCGAAAAATAAAAGGGTGCTGCTCATCCCTCGTGTCGCTCGACGGGCGTCCGCGGATGAGCCTCGGGGCTCTCATCGGCCGCTCCGCAAACACGGACGGCTTCGAGGCACAGGCCACTCCAGTGGCGCAGATCGTGGGATTCGCGGCCCGCTGCGCGCGGCGCGTCTCCCGGAGGTGCGCAATGCGCTGTTCTGCTATTCCCCTCTGTTTTGCTGCCGCAGTTCTTCTCTGTGCTCCCCTCGCCTGGGCGCATCGCTCCGCCGACCAGCCCCCCGACGCCAAACAGCTCGCCGAACTCGAGGCCCGCGCCGCTTCCGCCACCCCGCGCGATCAGCCCTGGCTCTACGCACAGCTCGTGCATTCCATGACCGATGTCGCTACCGCTCAGTTTCAGGCCGGCCAGGACCAGCAGGCTGAATCCACGCTCCGTCAGGCCCAGACCTACGCCGGCCGGATTCGCGTCAGCCTGCTCCACGGTGCGAAACGCCTGCAGAGAGCTGAGATCCTCGTCCGCCACACCGCCTTTCGCCTCCGCCAGCTCATGCTTGGAGCTTCGCTCCTCGATCGTCCCACCCTGGAGGCCACCATCCGCCAGCTCAACCAGGTACAGTCGGAGATGCTAAACCAGGTCCTGGTCCGGTAGAGTTCGTTGAGTCTGACATTCGCAACGAAGGGGCTCTGTCATCCTGAGCGCAGTTTGCCGCGCCCTTTGCGGCAAACGCAGTCGAAGGACCTGCGTTGTTCTTCAACAAACTTCAGACCCGCCATACAAATGCACCCTCGCAATTGCGAGGAATCAGAAGCTTCGCGATTATGTCGGCGCGACCGGCAGGGAGCGGCGATCCTGAATGCTCCGAAAAACTGCACAGTCTCTCTGAAGGTGCCGTAACCCCGACCATCGCAAATCACTCTCTCCCATCCGCGCACCAAACTGCCCCGCGCGACCGCACCGCTTTCGCTGCAAATTCCCGCCTTTTCCCTGAACGATCCACATCCTTTCAACAGCACCGCGGTTGTGCTCGGATAGTGTTCATCGGCCTTTCATGAATGCCGGTGCAAACATCCCCTCCTCACGCCGCGCAGCTTCGCCTCATTTTCTCCGTTTACACGGCGGGGGGTCCTTCGTACTCTGACGTGGCGTTTCCATGCAGCGTGTTGTATACGGCCACGCTGAACTTTCAGATTGCGGACGGGATTTGCCCCGCGATCGCCCCAGGCTCAAGTCGCCTGACGGGCTGATTCCGGCGCAGATTCGCCCCAATCTGAAGCGGCCGGCCAGCGGTACGGCATGCGGCATGGGGACACACTTTCGCCTTTTGCTGAAAATTTAACCTTGGAAGGGAACGCAGCCGCAGTGCGTCGCCCGGTGCCGTCCCGTGTTCGCGCGGGGGAGTCTCCTCAGGAGGCTGGCTCTCCTGGCTTTCACGCTGTAATCGCATTCTCTTCCCCCGTATCCCGCGCCCAGCGGGCGATGCCTCGCGCGCACTCAAAGTGCCACGCTCGCATCCGCTCCCGGGCACGGGATGCGGGCCACTGGAACTCGCCGGCAGGTGCAACCTGCGTACCCTGGTCTACTCCCTGGTTCCTTCCTGGGTGTGCCTGCCGCCAGACCCCGCCTCGCGCGGGTTCAGCCTTCCTGCGCCTTTTTCGGGCAAACGGCGGCTCACCGGGAGAATCGATGCGACCGAAGAAAACCATCCTCTGCGTTGACGATAACGAACAAGCCCTCGCCGTCCGCAAATTCCTCCTGGAAACTCGCGGCTACCGCGTTATTGCCGCTTATACCGCCGAAGAAGCCATCGAACGCTTCCGCGACGGTGGCATTGACCTCGTCCTCGGCGACGTCGTCATGCCCCTGATGGACGGCAACGAGATGATCCGGCGCATGAAAGACATCGCCCCAGAGATCCCCATGATCCTCATCAGCGGCACCGTCAAGGCCTTCGAGCGCGCCAACCGCGCCGACGCCTTCCTGCCCAAAGGCGCCTGCACGCCCGTCGAGATGCTCGAGCGCATCCGCGTCATGATCGCCCGCAAGCGCGGACCCCGCAAGGTCGTCCGTCCCGTCTTCGCGCCCTCTGACGCCGCCGTCTTCGAAGCCACCCCGCATCCAGTCGCATCCTGAGTGCCCGTAGACCGCAAACCGTAAACAGTAGTCCGTAGACCGTAGACAGTAGACCGTCGTCCGCAAACGCGCCTCTGACTACGGATTGCTGATAACTGACTACCAGCTACCAGCCACCAGCTACCGACTCCGGTCTCCCGTCTACGGTCTCCGGTCTCCCGTCTACGGTAATCTGTTCACGTGGAACCCATGATCCGCGCCGAGCACCTCGGCAAGACCTATCGCTCCGGCAAGCTCGACGTTCCGGCCCTGCGCGACGCTACCTTTTCCGTCGATCCCGGCGAATTCGTCAGCATCGTCGGCCCTTCCGGCAGTGGCAAATCCACCCTCTTCTATCTCCTCGGCGGTCTCACCCGCGCCTCTTCCGGCCGCGTCCTCATCGGCGGCGTCGATTTTTCCGCGCTGGGCGATGCCGAACGCACCAAAATGCGCCGCGCCCGCATCGGCTTCATCTTCCAGAAGTTCAACCTGCTGCCCACGCTCTCCGCCCGCGCCAACATCGAGATCGCCCACGAAATCGCCGATTCCGGCAAGCCGCTCGATCATGCCTTCCTCGACAAGCTCGCCGAGATGCTCAACATGGCCGGCCGCCTCCACCACCGTCCCTCCGAGCTTTCCGGCGGCGAGCAGCAGCGCGTCGCCATCGCCCGTGCCCTCATCACCCAGCCCTCCATCGTCCTGGCCGACGAGCCTACCGGCAACCTCGATACGGAGAACTCCGACATTGTCCTCCAGATGCTCCGCCGTTCCAACCAGGAGCTGAAGCAGACCGTGCTCATGATCACTCACAATCCCGAGGCCGCCGCCATCGCCGACCGCATCATCCACATGCGCGACGGCCAGATTCGCGGCATCGAGCCCGGCCAGCGGCGAGTGGCCGACCATCGGTGGTAGAACCACCCTCTTTCCGGGGATTTTCCCGATTCCTCAAAAACGGCACGATGACTACAAAGTTCACCCGTGCGCGTCATATCGCGTTAGACTTATTGAGGGAAACCCCGCTCCAAAACGGATCAAATGGCCACAACTCTGCATACGCAAGCTGAAGTTTCCGATACGTCGAACGGATCGAACGGCTCCGCAAGCAGCATCCATGATCTCCTGACGGAAAAGCTCAACGAAGCCACCCGCGGCCTCGATACCCGTTCCGCCGTCGAGATCGCCCGCATCATCAATCAGGAAGATCAGAAGGTCGCCGGGGCCGTCAAAAAGGCCATCCCCGAGATCGCCCAGGTCATCGATATGGTCGCCCACGCCCTGCGTGAAGGGGGCCGTCTAATCTACGTCGGTGCTGGCTCCAGCGGCCGCCTCGCTGCTCTCGATGCCTGCGAGCTGCCCGCCTATTTCTCCACCAGCCCCCAGACTGTCCAGTACATCATGGCCGGCGGACCCAAGGCGCTCGCCTCGCCCGTCGAGGTTAACGAAGATTCCGAAGACCTCGGCAAGCGCGACATCGCGCGCCGCCGCCCCAGCCGCCGCGATGTGGTCATCGGACTTTCCGCCAGCGGCCGCACCCCCTACGTGGTCGCTGCGCTGAAGTACGCTCGCTCCCTCGGCGCCAAACCCGCCTGTATCACCTGCAATCCCGGCTCTCCACTCGCGCTCGCCGTCGAAGCCGCCATCGTCGCCGAGGTTGGCCCCGAAGTCATCTCCGGCTCCACCCGCATGAAGGCCGCAACCGCCCAGAAGATGATCACCAACATGATCACGACCGGCGCCATGACGCGGCTCGGCTATGTGTACGAAAACCTGATGGTGAACGTGCACATGCACAACTCCAAGCTCATCGAGCGCGGCATCGGCATCCTGATGCGCGCCTGCCAGGTGGGCCGCGAGCAGGCCGTCGACGTCATCAAATCCGCGGGCCGCAGCGTCCCCGTCGCCCTCGTCATGCTCAAGGCCAAAGTCGACAAGCCCGAAGCTGTCCGCCGCCTCGCCCGCGCCGAAGGCAACGTCCGCCGCGCCATCGAAGACTCCGTCATGGACGTCTAGCGCGACCGTCCCCCTCGCTCTCCACCCCAACTCCAACACCACAGACCCGTCATCCTGAGCGAAGTGGACCGTGCGCCCAGCGCGGTCCACGCAGTCGAAGGACCTGCATTTCATGCCGAATGCTCCGGCCCGGCATGCAGCATCCCGCCTTTTCTCCTGACCGGCGCCTGACGAGCACCTATTATGCAGTCGGGGGATTGGGAGTGCGCGAGAATAGCGTCACTGCCGCCGCCTCGCCCGCGCCGAAGGCAACGTCCGCCGCGCCATCGAAGACTCCGTCATGGACGTGTAGGCGGACGGTGTTCGACTACCAGCTCCCCATCCGGAAGTCCACCTCAACGTTGATCTGGACCGCAACGGGCTTGCCCTCAAACTTCGCCGGCGCAAAGCGGTATTGCTCCACGGCCGCCACGGCCTCTTCATCCAGTCCCATGCCGAGCGCCCTCACAATGTGGACTTCCTGTGGCTTCCCGGTCGCATCGACAATCAGGCCAATGACCGCGATGCCCTGGTAATGGAGTTCCAGGGCCGCAGCGGAGAATCCGGGATTAGCCGCATACAGAAGCTTCGGGGCAGTAACCCCCGAACCAGGCAGCCTAGCCCCAGGGTACGTCGTCTCCGGCGGAAGCACCTGCTGGTTGTTCTGTCGGCTAAGGAGCCATGGCTGCCAGCACGCGGGCGCATCCTTCGCCAGTTCCGCGTCGAGCTCCGCCGCAAAGATGTTTCCGATCGCCGTCCTGAGTTCGTCCGGCTGAGCGGGATTCCACGCAATCAGAATTTTGACGGTATCGCTCCGATCCCAGGGCCACGTGTCCACCCCGGGCTTGCTGGCAGTAATCGGAAACTCCAGCCCCTCCCGCGTGGCATCAATTCGCACCTCGGAATCCGTCACCTTCACCTTGTCGAGACGCAAGGCGCTCAGCCCAAACGGCAGCTGATCCGCCTGGCCCTCCAGGTGGCCCTGAGCGTCAAATCTCAGCCTGGGACCGTCATACCGGCCACGCAGCAGGACAACGCGCCCCTGCAGCTATGCCGCGATCCATTGTGGAGTGATAGCGGTTTGCGCGGTGCACGCGAGGGAGACAGTACAGCAGGCAACGACAGCAACCAGTGAGCGAATCTTCATCGCTCCCAAATTGCCACGGAAGCCGCCGCCCGGGCAAGAACAAATGCCCAATTCGCGCTTCTCCGCTGTCGCTGCATCAGTCGCTGCACCCCGTCGAGAAGCTCCAGCTGGATGGCTGCTGCAACATCACGTCTGGCCGGGCACGCTCTTTTCATTCGAGCGACATGACCGCAGCCAGGCGCCCCCGGCGCTATACTGCTTCCCAAACCCACCCATGAAGCGCCGCGTAAAGCTTTAGACCCCCGGCGCCTTCGCCCGGCCCAAGCAATCGTCCCCGGAACCCGAGGCGCCAGGGGGCGTTTTTCCCGAACCGCGTTCCCCAACCGCGCATCTCAGACAAAAGCCCGAACAACGGGCGGGGGTGGTTCATGGCGCCATTGAAGAAATGTGCTCACCCGGCCTGCACCTGCATGACCGCGGACAAATATTGCAGCACCTACTGCAAAGACAAAGCCGCCAGCATTGAGATTTCCTGCGGATGCGGCCATTCCGCGTGCAGTGGCCATCTATAGCTGAAGCGCGGGCCTGAACACCAGGGCCCGCTTCGATGCCCAGCGCCAGCGCAGATCGTGGTGCTCCGCCCTCCGGCCCGCAGACGCCTGCCCGCACAAGCCTGTGCTGCCCGGGCCGCGCGACCCGTACGTCAAGTGCCGCAACGCGCCTCTTCACAACCCCAGATTGACGGTCGCTATGGGGGCGTGGTCGGCCCCCGCTCGAACTGCGATCCCCAATCCAATGACGGTGAAAAAGGCATCACGAAATCGATCAGGACCGCCGCCGGCTTGCCCTTGTACAGCGCAGGCTTAAAGCGGAGTTGGCTCGCCACCTTCACCGCCGCCTCGTCCAGGTCCATCCCCACCGGCCTCACAATTCGAATCTCGGCCGGCTTGCCGCTGGCGTCGATCACGAAAGCAAGCGTGGGTGCGCCGATGTAACCCACATGCTGGGCGATCAGCGGATCCTCCGGCATCCTGAGAATAGTAGGGTTCATCCTGGGAGGAGTAATGTCCTTCGATTTGGGCTTCTCCCAGTCGTAACCCAGGTCAATCGCATTAGTGGAGTTCGCCTCCATATTCACGCTCGGATCCAGCTGGTGCTGTACCCATGGGCGCCAATACGCCGGCACCTCGTCTGCCAGGTTCGCGTCAATATCCATGCAGAACACCTTCGCCAGCGCGGAGCTCAGTTCCTCGGGGTGTCGCGCGTCCAGTGCGACTTCGATCCTCACCTCGTCGCCCCATGCCTGCTCCCGAACCCAGCGCTGGTTGCTGCTCCGGCTGTAGAGGAACTCCAGGCCCTCGCGCTGGGCCTCGATCACAACCTCCGAGGCCCTCACCCTGACCCCGTCGAGCCGCACCGCGCTCAGTGAGAACGGCAGTTGCTTCGCCTTCCCGATCAGATTTCCCTCGGAGTCGAACTTCAGCGCACGCCCGTCGTACATCCCCCGCATAATCAAAATCGGCGCCTTGAGCTGCGCCTCGACGCTTTGTGCTGTGACAGTCGTCTGCGCAGAACAGGCCACAGAGCCGGTGCAGCAGGTAAAGACGGCGACAGAGAACCAGATTTTCATCGCTACCAACTTGTCATGGACGTTCTTTACAAGCAAGTACAATCCTTCGCCCGTAATCGAGAGCCCGATCTGGACACGGTACATTGCCCCTGACTTCCGTACCCTCCGCCGATCCCGGTTCAGACCCCCTCCCGCTATACTCGTTCCAGGACCCTCCCATGTTCGCCTCGCTGCGCTTCATCTGGAACGCGACCAGCGGCCATCGCCTCCGCCCCTGGCGCAGCGAATACGTGAAGTGGCGCGTCGAAACCTACTCCGGCCTCAAGGCCGACGAGCTCACTGCCCGCGACATCTTCGCCTTCGTCTGGCGCGAGAAGGGCAATCTCCTCCGCTTCCTCCACTGGACCGGCAAAATGGCCTCCTGGACCACCCGGCCGGACACACGAGACGCGAGCTGACCCAGGCCATGGGAAACTTCCAGGACTCCGCGCCGTCTCCAGTCCATGTGCGAACCTGCGCGCTCCGCCACCTGACCCTCGGCCTCCTGCTCTCGATCCTCCCCCTCGCGCGCGCCCAGCAGCCGCACCCCATCCCGGAACCGTCCGACGCCAATCTCAATCCGCCCACCTTCCGCGTCAGCACCAACCTTGTCGTCGTCCCCACGCTCGTCGAAAAGCCCAATGGCGACATCGTCTACGGACTCAGGCCCAGCGACTTCGCCCTTTACGACAACGGCGTCCAGCAGAAAATCCAGGTCGATGACGACCTCAACATCCAGCCCGTCTCGCTGGTCGTCTGCGTCGAGCGCGGCCGCGATGCGCCGCTGGAATTCAACATCATCCGCCGCCTCGGCCCGCTGCTCGATCTCTTTGCCGGAGGCAGCCGCGGCGATGTCGCCCTCGTGTCCTTCGATTCGCGTCCCGTCTGGATGGACCCCTTCACCAGCGACACCGATCTCATCGCGCACGATCTTGCCGATCTCCCGCCGGGCGACGGCGGCGCGGCCATCGTCGATGCGGTCGGCTACTCCGTCAATTTGCTGGAGCAGCAGCCCGCCAACCGCCGCCGCGTCCTCCTGCTCATCAGCGAGTCGCGCGACCACGGCAGCCACCGCTTCAACCTTCCGCAACTCGTCCAGCGCATCGGCACCAGCAACACGCTCGTCCTCAGCCTGGTCTTCTCTCCGTCGAAATCCGAGATCATCGACTGGGCGCGCGGCAATACCGGCGGCGGAGCCGAGCTCAACATGCTCGCCCCGCTCCTCATGACCATCAACGCCATGCGCCGCAACACCCCCAAAACCCTCGCCGCGCTCTCGGGCGGCGAGTACGCCCCCTTCACTCGCGAGAAGGCCTTCGAGAAGCGGGTCGCCGAAGAAGCCAACCACGCCCGCAACCGCTACATCCTCAGCTTTCACCCTGCCGATCTCACGCCCGGCCTGCACACCATCCAGGTGAAACTGACGCAGGATTACGGCGCCCGCGTCATCGCCCGCAACAGCTACTGGATGATCCGCCGCGACGATCCCGGTTCCGCGCCCCAGCCTTGAGCGGCCTGCGCCCGATCCTCGCCCGCCGCATCCAAAACACTGGTTCCGATAGATTCATTCACAGGAGGGTTTTCATGGGGGAACATGTCAAGCTCCGCGCCTTTGACGAGCACGAATTCGACGCGTACGTCGCCCGTCCCGCCGGCGAGCCGTTCGCCGGCCTCGTCGTCGTGCAGGAAGCCTTCGGCGTCAACAGTCACATCCGCTCCGTCACCGACGGCTTTGCCAGGGACGGCTTCCTCGCCGTTGCACCCGCCCTCTTCGATCGCATCGAGCGCGGCGTGGAGCTGGGCTACACTGGCGACGACATGCAGAAGGGAATTGCGATCGCTCGCCAGGTCGATCCCGCCAAAGCCCTCCTCGACGTCGAAGCCGCGTTGGACTACGCTCGCCGCGAGACCGGCAAAAAAGCCGGCGTCATCGGCTACTGTCTCGGTGGATCGATGGCGTGGCTCGCCGCCACCCGCCTGCATCCCGACGCAGCCGTCGGCTACTACGGCGGCATGGTCATCAAATTCGCCGGCGAAACGCCGCGCGCGCCCGTCATGCTCCACTTCGGCCTTGAGGATCAGCACATCCCCAAAGCCGACATCGACGAAAAGGTCGCCCGCGCCCATCCCGAGATCCCAATCTACTGGTACCAGGCAGGCCACGGCTTCAACTGCAACGATCGCGCCAGCTACAACCCCGAAGCCGCCAGGCTCGCCCGCCAGCGTTCCCTCGAATTTCTCAAAAAGCATCTGGCCCCATAGGCCGTATCGACCCTTTGGGCCTTCAAACAACCTTTCCCACCAAAAGAACTGTCATCCTGAGCGGAGTTGGCGCGTATTTTGCGCCAACGGAGTCGAAGAGCCTGGCCTGAGCGCAACCGAAGGCACCTGCATTTCGCGCACCTGCCGGGTGCCCCACATCTGCCCGCATTTGGCAGATGTGGGATGCCCTCGAGATCATTTACCCGTTTAAATTTCTTTTCACCATGCCCGACCCACCCACGAACTCCGACGAACCCTCCCAGCCCCACGGCCTTTCCCACGCGTGGCGCGCCCTGCGCCATCGCAACTTCCGCCTCTTCTTCGGCGGCCAGACCATCTCCCTCGTCGGCACATGGATGACCCGCATCGCCACGGCGTGGCTGGTCTACCGCCTCACCCATTCCGCTCTCCTGCTGGGCACGGTCAGCTTTGCGGGGCAAATCCCCACGTTCCTCCTCGCGCCCTTTGCCGGCGTTCTCGTCGACCGCACCAATCGCCGGCATCTCCTGGTCTGGACGCAGACCCTCGCCATGATCCAGTCCCTCCTGCTGGCCTGGCTCGCCCTGGCGCGCATCATCACCATCCCTGAGATTCTCGCCCTCAGCGTCTTCCAGGGCGTCATCAACGCCTTCGACATGCCCGGCCGCCAGGCCTTCATGATCCAGATGGTCACGCCGCAAAAGGTCGACGATCCCGCAGCCCCCGCCACGGACCGCAGCGATCTCTCCAACGCCATCGCCATCAATTCCTCGATGGTCAACGTCGCTCGCCTCGTCGGCCCCTCCATCGCCGGTCTCGTCATCGCCGCCTCCAGCGAAGGCTGGTGCTTCCTCATCGACGGCCTCAGCTACATCGCCGTCATCATTTCGCTGCTCATGATGCACGTCGACGCGCGCGCCGTGCGCCGCCACGCCGCCTCCATGTTCGAGCAGCTCCGCGAGGGCTGGTCCTATGTTTCCACCTTCGTGCCCATTCGCACCATCCTCACGCTCTTTGCGCTCGTCAGCCTCATGGGCATGCCCTACATGGTGCTCATGCCCGTCTTCGCCGGCAAAGTCCTCCATGGCGGCCCGCACACGCTCGGCTTTCTCATGGGCGCCGCCGGAGCCGGCGCGCTCATCTCCGCCTTCACTCTCGTCCTGCGCCGCTCCGTCCGCGGCCTCGTCAAGATGATCCCCATCGCCGCGGTCATGTTCGGCTCCGCGCTTGTCCTCTTCGGATTCTCGCGCTGGATCTGGACCTCGCTCATTCTCATGCTCTTTGCCGGCTTCGGCATGCTCCAGGGGCTCACCGTCAGCAATACCATCATCCAAACCCTGGTCCCCGAAGATAAGCGCGGCCGCGTGATGAGCTATTACACCGCGTCCTTCACCGGCATGGCCCCCTTCGGCAGCCTGCTCGCCGGCTCCATGGCCGCGTGGATCGGCGCGCCCCGCACCGTCATGTTTACCGGATCCTGCTGTATCCTCGGCGGCCTGTGGTTCTGGTCCCGCATGCCCGCTGTCCGCCGCGACATGCGCCCCGTCTACGAGCGCCTCGGCATCATCGCCCCCGTCCCCGAAGAAGTAGAAGAAACCGGCTCGAACTAACAGGCCCTCCCGTCACTGAACAAAGGTGCGTATGCGCACACGGCTGCTGTGTCAGGGCAAGTCTTCACAGGCTGTCGAAAAGTCTTTGAGGGTGAGATTTTGTATCAGAGCACGATTTCACAGCTTGCGAAAAAACGCTCCGAGACAGGGGCTTTGTATCAGGGCACGACTTCAGTCGTGCCGAAAACAACGCAAAAAAGGAAAGGGCTTCAGCCTCTGCGCGAAGCGGTCGCGCAAAGCGCGACAACGGTAGAAGCCTCGGCCTTCAGGCCGAGGAACACAGCCCCCCAATCCACGCGCCTTCAGGCGCGGAATATCTCAGACAGTGCCGGCACGAACCTCGAAGGTCCTCTACGCCCGGGCAGCCCCGCGCAAAGCGCGACACCCTCGGCCCCACAGCTTGCGAAGAAACGCTCCGAGACAGGGGCTTTGTATCAGGGCACGACTTCAGTCGTTGCCGAAAACAACGCAAAAAAGGAAAGGGCTTCAGCCCCTGCGCGAAGCGGTCGCGCGGAGCGCGACAACGGTAGAAGCCTCGTCCTTCAGGCCGAGGAACACAGCCTCCCCAATCCACGCGCCTTCAGGCGCGGAATATCTCAGACAGTGCCGGCACGAACCTCGAAGGTCCTCTACGCCCTGGCAGCCCCGCGCAAAGCGCGACACCCTCGGCCCCACAGCTTACAAAAAAGCGCTCCGAGACACGGGCTTTGTATCAGGGCATGACTTCAGTCGTGCCGAAAACATCGCAAGAAGGAAAGGGCTTCAGCCCCTGCGCGAAGCGGTCGCGCAGAGCGCGACAACGGTAGAAGCCTCGTCCTTCACAGCTTGCGAAAAAACGCTCCGAGACAGGGGCTTTGTATCATGGCACGACTTCAGTCGTGCCGAAAACAACGCAAAAGGGAAAGGGCTTCAGCCCCTGCGCGAAGCGGCCGCGCAGAGCGCGACGATGGTAGAAGCCTCGGCCTTCAGGCCGAGGAACACAGCCTCCCCAATCCACGCGCCTTCAGGCGCGGAATATCTCAGACAGTGCCGGCACGAACCTCGAAGGTCCTCTACGCCCGGGCAGCCCCGCGCAAAGCGCGACACCCTCGGCCCCACAGCTTACAAAAAAGCGCTCCGAGACACGGGCTTTGTATCAGGGCACGACTTCAGTCGTGCCGAAAACATCGCAAGAAGGAAAGGGCTTCAGCCTCTGCGCGAAGCGGTCGCGCAGAGCGCGACAACGGTAGAAGCCTCGTCCTTCACTGCTTGCGAAAAAACACTTCGAGACAGGGGTTCTGGATCAGGGCATGCCTTCACTCGTGCCGCAACAGCTCGAAAATGAGTTCGGGCTTGAGCCGACGCGAAACACCCTTGTCTTCATGAGGACTCTTCCGCAAGCTGTTCAGGCGTCCCGACGCAGAGCCCCGATTGCCCGCGATGCGGCCCTTGGCCGGCGTCACCCCAAAAAATAAAAAATCCCCGGCCGCGCGACGGCCGGGGACAGGAGGCGTTCGAAATTTCACTTCCAGAATAAAAACTCAACGCGACGCTGTCTTCGCGCCAAAGATCGCTTTTTGCCTCCATCCTTCGGTGGAGTCGCGGCAGCGCACACTTCGATTTCGAGCGCGAACGGTCACGCCTCCTGGCCCATGCGAACGCAGCGTGGCAACCCCCCGCCAGCTACCGCCTCAGGCTGACGCTTCCCGCCGCACCGCGGGCCGCGGACGCCCGTTCTCGGCGCCCTGCGTGTTCCCATTCGGTGTCAGCAGCACCCGGCGCAGTGCCCGGATCAGCTCCGGCCCCGTCTCTTCCAGTTCGCGCAGGTGCCAGGCCGCCAGCGAGCTCAGCAGCTTCTCGCCCAGTGGCGTCATCCGCAGCAGAATGCGCCGGTGATCGGTGGGGTCGGGGCAGCGACGCAGCAGCCCCTGCTCGATGGTGCGATCCACCAGCTCCACCGCGCTGTTGTGCTTCAGCAGCATGCGCGCAGCGACATTGGCGATGGTCGGATCCAATTCCTCCGGCATCCCCCAGATGCACTGCAGCAGTTGATACTGCTGCGCGCGCACCCCGGCGGCATCGGCAGTCAGGCTGCTGAAGTGCAGAAACTTCCGCAGCTGAAAGCGAAACTCCGCCAGCCGGCGCATCTGCGCCCGCGTCAGCGGAGTGGGTTCGCTCGAAGGAGAATGACCGTTGGAGGCGACGGGATGGATTCCGCGGTTCTCGGCTAGCATCATGCCAACATCGTAGCACGATATATCGTGCTACGATGCTTGAACGTCTTCCGGCTGCCCCGATATCCCCGGATCCGCCAGGATTGCCCGCGCGTCTTCCTCCTCTTCGGGCATCACCTGCAACTGCAGCGGACCCAGCCCCGGCTCCATGATTCGCGCGTTCTCGCCCGACAAAAACACCGTGATGCCCGCCGACTGCAGGCGCAGCTTCGCCATCTCCGCTTCCAGCGGCTCGTTAAAATTCGCAACTGTCACCATGTCTGGCATAAATTTCCCCCGGGTTCGTTTGTCTGCTGCAGAGTACCACTCTGCTTCGATGCGCCTCGCCGCTTTCCCGTAGACCTCTGAAGCGGTTGTAAACTAAGGAGTTCCCTGGAGGTTTTCCGCTTTGATTCCGCGCTATACCCGCGCCCCCATGGGCGCAGTCTGGAGCGAAGAGAGCCGCTTCCGCGCCTGGCTCGAGGTCGAAACCGTCACCAGCGAAGTCCTCGCCGAAGATGGTCTCGTTCCCGCTGACGCCGCCCGCGCCATCCGCCAGCGCGGCGGGTTCTCGCTCGAGCGCATCCACGCCATCGAAGCCGAGGTCCGCCACGACGTCATTGCCTTCACCACCGCGGTCGCCGAGAAAGTCGGCCCCGAGGCTCGCTGGCTTCACTACGGCCTCACCTCCAATGACGTCGTCGATACCGCCCAGGCCCTCCAGATCAAATCCGCCTCCGCCATCCTCCGCGAAGACATCGAGCGCCTGCTCGCGGTGCTCAAATCCCGCGCGCTCGAATTCAAAAACACTCCCACCGTCGGCCGCACCCACGGCATGCACGCCGAGCCCACGACCTTCGGCCTCAAGCTGCTCAACTGGTATGCCGAGATGCGCCGCAACCGCGAGCGCTTCGAAGCCGCCGCCGAACAAATGCGCGTCGGCAAGCTCTCCGGCGCCGTCGGCACCTTCGGCCACCTCAGCCCCCGCCACGAAGAGCGCATCTGCGGCCGCCTCGGTCTCGTGCCCGCGCCCATCGCTACCCAGGTCATCCAGCGTGATCGCCACGCGTATTACGTCGCCACCCTTGCGGTGCTCACTGCGACCCTCGACAAAATCGCCACGGAGGTCCGCCATCTGCAGCGCACCGAAGTCCGCGAGGTCGAAGAATATTTCTCGCCGAAGCAGAAGGGCTCGTCGGCTATGCCGCACAAGCGCAACCCCATCACCGCCGAGCAAATCTCCGGCCTCGCCCGCGTTGTCCGCGCCAACTCCCAGGCCGCGCTCGAAAATGTCGCCCTCTGGCACGAGCGCGACATCTCCCACTCCTCCGTCGAGCGCGTCATTCTGCCGGACTCGACCATCCTCGCCGATTATCTGCTCGCCAAAACCGCCGACCTCATCGAAAAGCTCGTCGTCTATCCCGCGCGCATGCAGAAGAACCTCGACTCCACCGGCGGCCTCATCTTCAGCGGCCAGTTGTTGCTCGACCTCGCCGAAGCCGGCATGTCGCGCGAGGAGGCCTACCGCCTCGTCCAGCAGCACGCCATGAATGCCTGGCAGAACGATCTCGTCTTTCGCGAACTGGTCGCCGCCGACCCGCAGATCTCCACGCGCCTCACTCCGGAGAAGCTCGGGAAGACCTTCAACCTCACTCGCCAGCTCGGCAACGTCGACGCCATCTTCGAGCGGGTGCTGGCGGGCGAGGCGTAATTCCATGGTCGAAGCCCCGGCGCTCACCCTCACCGTCGCCCTCACCGGCGCCAGCGGCTCCATCTTCGTCCGCGAGCTCCTCGCCGCTCTCGACGCCGACCCGCGCATCGCGCGCGTGCATTTCGTTCCCTCGGAAAATTCGCTGCGCGTCGTCGCGGAAGAGCTCGGCATCTCCGGCCGCAACGGGCTCGCCGAAAAGCTCCTCGGCCGTGCATCGCAGAAAATCCTCCAGCACGCCGAAGCCGATATCGCCGCGCCGATCGCCAGCGGCAGCTATCCCACCGCCGGCATGATCGTTTTGCCCTGCAGCATGGGCACGCTCTCCGGCATCGCCCACGGCACCGCCGGCAACCTCATCGAGCGCGCCGCCGACGTCTGCCTCAAGGAACGCCGCCCGCTCATCCTCTGCCTCCGCGAGACGCCCTTCAGCAAAATTCACATCCGCAACATGAGCCTCGCCGCCGACGCCGGCGCCACCATCTTTCCTGTCATGCCCGCCTTCTACAACCGTCCTGTGGACTCGACGGATATGGCCCGCCAATTTGTTTTCCGCGTGCTCGCGCATCTCGGCCTGCCCCAACCCGGCGCGTATGTCTGGAAGCCAGGCGTCGAGTAAGAGCTGATCTCCCCCAGTGACGTTGGTTCTCAATGCCACGCGGTCCCACGCCAGGGGGCGGTTTACATTGGTTCTTTGATGCCGGCGGTCCCGCGCCAGCGGGACGGCGGTAGAAGCCTCGGCCTTCAGGCCGAGGAAACAGGATCCCAAAACGATGGGCCTTGAGGCCCGGATCATCCCATCCACCGCGCCGTTTGCGCGATCCACCATAGCTTTGTATCAGGGCACGACTTCAGTCGTGCCGCACATGGCCTAAAAAACCGGGGCTTCAGCCCCTGCGCGAAGCGGTCGCGTAAATCGGGACGGCAGTAGAAGCCTCGGCCCTCAGGCCGAGGAACACAGACTCCAAATCCACGCGCCTTCAGGCGCGGAAAGTCTCAGAGAGTTCCGGCACGAACTCAGTCCAGCAGCGCAACAGCCTCTTCGAGCGACGCCACGACAGCATCGGCCAACCCCGCCGCCTGCTCCGCGCCGCCCTTGCGCGTCTCCGGATCCCCTTCAATAAAGATGGAGCGCATCCCCAGCCCGCGCGCCGCCTCAATATCCGAAAGGGAATCGCCCACCACAACGCTGTTCTCCACGGAAGCCTCCGGAAAATCTCGAAACGCCTCAAGAAACAACCCAGGCTTCGGCTTGCGGCAGTCGCACTCATCCAGATCATGCGGACAAAAGTAGAACGCGTCGATGCGCGCTCCGTGCGCAGCCAAATGCTCCCGCAGCCGCGCGTGCAGCGCGTCTACGTCGCCCGACGTGTAATGCCCCAGCGCGATCCCGCGCTGGTTCGAGACAACCACCACCCGCCTCCCGCTCCGGTTCAGCGCCGCGATCGCGCGTTCCACGCCCGGCAGCAGATGGAACTCGCTCCAGCGCCCGATGTACTCCCCCTCCGGCGCTTTGCGATTCAGCACGCCATCGCGATCCAGAAATACGCAGCGAATACCTTGAAAATGCGGATTCACCGGCAAGCTGAGGCTCGTAACATTGGCGCTGGTGTCCTTCTCCTGGAACCGGTTAAAGAGTCTTGTATCACGTCACAACTTCGTCGTGCCGAAAGAGCGGTTCAACGAAATGGGCTTCAGCCCCTGCGCGAAGCGGTCGCGCACAGCGCGACAACGGTAGAAGCCTCGGCCTTCAGGCCGAGGAAACAGGATCCCCAAACGATGGGCCTTTAGGCCCGGATCATCCCATCCACCGTGACGCGCGCCGTTTGCGCGATCCTCCATGTATCACGTCACAACTTCGTCGTGCCGAAAGAGCCGTTCAACGAAATGGGCTTTAGCCCCTGCGCGAAGCGGTCGCGCACAGCGCGACAACGGTAGAAGCCTCGGCCTTCAGGCCGAGGAAACAGGATCCCCAAAACGATGGGCCTTTAGGCCCGGATCATCCCATCCACCGCGCCGTTTGCGCGATCCTCCATGTATCACGTCACAACTTCGTCGTGCCGAAAGAGCGGTTCAACGAAATGGGCTTCAGCCCCTGCGCGAAGCGGTCGCGCACAGCGCGACAACGGTAGAAGCCTCGGCCTTCAGGCCGAGGAAACAGGATCCCCAGGACGATGGGCCTTTAGGCCCGGATCATCCCATCCACCGCGCCGTTTGCGCGATCCTCCATGTATCACGTCACAACTTCAGCCGTGCCGAAAGAGCCGTTCAACGAGATGGGCTTTAGCCCCTGCGCGAAGCGGTCGCGCACAGCGCGACAACGGTAGAAGCCTCGGCCTTCAGGCCGAGGAAACAGGATCCCAGGACGATGGGCCTTTAGGCCCGGATCATCCCATCCACCGCGCCGTTTGCGCGATCCTCCATGTATCACGTCACAACTTCAGTCGTGCCGAAAGAGCGGTTCAACGAAATGGGCTTCAGCCTGCGCCTTGTATCAGGGCACGACTTCAGTCGTGCCGTACAGCGCCCTCAAATCTCCGGGCTTTAGCCCCTGCGCTTCCCGAATGGCGCGCCCCCTTCTCCGCAAGCAATGCAGTCGTACCGCAAAGGGCCCAATTTCCGGGGGCCGAACGCCCCGATCCTGTCGAACTCTTCACCGAATTGCAGCGACAGAACAACTAGTATGATAACGAAGAATCTCAGTGCAGCTATGGCAGAAACGCCGGACAAATCGAACGTCTTCGCGTCGACGATCGACGAGCATCTCGCGGTCATTGAGGCGCTGCGCGATCGGCAGCCGGTGCTCGTGCGCATTGCCGCGGAAATGGTCAAAGCCCTCCTGCGCGGCAACAAAGTCCTCTGGTGCGGCAACGGCGGCAGCGCCGCTGACTCCCAGCACCTGGCCGCCGAGCTCGTCGGACGCTTCCGCCGTGAGCGCCGCGCCCTCCACTCCGTCGCCCTCACCACCGACACGTCCATCCTCACCGCCATCGGCAACGATTACGGTTACGAACATGTTTTCCGTCGCCAGGTCGAGGCGCTCTGCATCCCCGGCGACATCCTGATCGGCCTCTCCACCTCCGGCAGCAGCCGCAACGTCTGCCTCGCCCTCGAGGCCGCACGCAATCTTGGAGCCTTCACCGTCGCCTTCACCGGCGCCGGCGGCGGAAGCATGAAGCAGGTCGCCGACCTCGCCCTCTGCGTGCCCTCCAGGGACACTGCGCGCATTCAGGAAGCGCACATCCTCTGCGGCCATATCCTCTGCGACTCGGTGGAACAGGAGATTTGTGCCCACCCCGCGCCCGCCATCCCCCGCGCAAAGGAAGAAAGAACCGCACCGTGATCCAGGATCTCCATCGCGCCATGCAGTGCATCCAGGGCGACTGGCAGCGGGTGCGCGTTCTCGTCGTTGGTGATGTCATGCTCGATCGCTATATCTGGGGCGAGGTCGAGCGCATCTCTCCGGAAGCTCCCGTCCCCGTCGTGCGAGCTTCCCATCGCAGCGAGCAGCCCGGCGGTGCCGCCAACGTCGCCATGAACATCCTCGGCCTCGGCGCTCAGGCCACGCTCTTCGGATTTCGCGGCGACGACTCCGACGGTGCCGCACTCGAAGCCTGTCTCAGCCAGTCCGGCGTGGCCTCGGCCATCGCGCCGGTCGCCGCCCATCCCACCACCTGCAAACTCCGCATTCTCGGCGGCCGACAGCAAATGCTGCGCCTCGATACAGAGCAGACCGCCGGCTATCCCTCCGGCGCGCATGCGGCGCTGCTCGCCAGCCTCGAGACCGCGCTCGACTCCGCGCACGCCCTCGTCCTCTCTGACTATGCCAAGGGCGTGCTCACTGAGGAGTTCTGCCGTCACGCCATTGCCGCGGCGCGCAAGCGCCGCATTCCGGTGCTCGTCGACCCCAAACAGCGGGACTTCTCCCGCTATCGTGGCGCGACCGCGATTTGTCCGAATCTGGCCGAACTTTCTCTCACCACAGGTGTGCCCGCAACCCAGGTCGAATCGTTGCTGGCCGCCGGCCGGGAACTCGTCACGAAACTCAACCTGAGCTATCTCATCGCCACCATGGGTGAAAAGGGGATCGCGGTTCTGAGCGAAGCGGCCCGCTTCATCGCCCCGGCCGTCGCGCGCCAGGTCTTCGACGTCTCCGGCGCGGGCGATACCGCAATCGCCACCCTCGCCCTCGCTGTCGCCAGCGGCCTCACCATGGAAACCGCCGTCCAGCTCGCCAACGCCGCCGCCGGCATCGTCGTCGGCAAAGTCGGCACCGTTCCCGTCACCCGCGACGAGCTGCTCACCAGCCTCATGCCGGAAATCGAGCTGCACGCCCAGGAGAAAGTCCTCTCCCTCGACGAACTCCGCGTCCGCGCCTCCGCGTGGCGTGCGGAAGGGCAGAGCATCGTCTTCACCAACGGCTGCTTCGACCTCCTCCACATCGGACACATCACGCTGCTCGAAGATGCCCGCCGCGAAGGCGACCGCCTCGTTGTGGCCATCAACAGCGACGCTTCCGTCAGCGCCCTGAAAGGCCCCGCGCGGCCCATCGTCGGCGAGCGCGAGCGCGGCCGCATCCTCGCCGCCCTGGCTGCTGTCGATGCCGTCGTCGTCTTCGCCGAGCCCACCCCCATCCGCGTCATCGAAGCCCTGCGTCCCGACGTCATCGTGAAAGGCGGCGACTACACCGAAGACAGCATCGTCGGCGCGAAAGAGGTCCGCTCCTGGGGAGGCCGCGTCAAAATCGTGCCCATCGTCGAAGGCTTCAGCACCACCCGCCTCATCGCCCGTGCCACGACGCCCGAAACCCCCGCCGATCCCCCGCACAAGCCCGCCCTTCAGTGAGCAGTGGGTCGGCGTAGGGCCGTTTTGGAAGGCCACACCTTCACAGCTCCAGGAAAAACACTCCGAGACTGGGGCTTTGTATCAGGGCACGAGTTCAGCGCCTGCCCTGAGCGCAGCGAGTCAAACTGAATCGGGGACGACCTCACAGCTCGCGCACCTCCGAGACAGGAGCTTTGTATCAGGGCACGACTTCAGTCGTGCCGCACAGCTGCCAAAAAGTCTCGGGCTTCAGCCCCTGCGCCTTGTACCGGGGCACGGCCTTTGAGCCTGCCCTGAGCGAGCGCAGCGAGTCGAACTGAATCGGGGCACGACCTCACAGCTCGCGCACCTCCGAGACAGGGGCTTTGTATCGGGGCACGACTTCAGTCGTGCCGCACAGCTGCCAAAAAGTCTCGGGCTTCAGCCCCTGCGCGAAGCGGTCGCGCAAAGCGCGACAACGGTAAAAGCCTCGGCCTTCAGGCCGAGGAAACGCCCGCAAAACGACGGGCCTTCAGGCCCGGAATCTCCCCACCACGACAAATTCACCCACGCCCTTCAGTGACCCGCCGGCGCGAAAACGCCATCCTTCTGGAACATCTGCCGGATCCCCCGCATCGCCTGCCGCGTTCGCTCCTCATTTTCAATCAGCGAAAACCGCACGTGTCCGTCGCCGTACTCGCCGAATCCGATGCCCGGGCTCACCGCCACTTTCGCCTCCTGCAGCAGCTTGGTTGAAAATTCCAGCGACCCCAGCGCCCGGTACGGCTCCGGGATCGGCGCCCACACAAACATCGTCGCCTTCGGCAAAGCCACTTCCCATCCCGCCTTGTTCAGTCCCGCCACCAGGCAATCGCGCCGGCTCCGGTATGTGTCCCGAATCTCCCCGACGCACTCCTGCGGTCCCTCGAGCGCCAGGATCGACGCCACCTGAATCGGCGTAAACGTCCCGTAATCGAAGTAGCTCTTCAGCCGCGCCAGCGCCGCCACCAGCTCCGGATTGCCCACCATGAATCCCACCCGCCAGCCGGGCATGTTATAGCTCTTGGAAAGCGTGAAGAATTCAACTGCAACTTCCTGAGCCCCCGGCACTTCCAGTACCGACGGCGCTCGATACCCGTCGAATACGATATCCGCGTATGCGAGGTCGTGCACCAGCCAGATCCCGTGTTGCCGGCACAGCGCCACCACCCGCTCGAAGAACCCTAAATCCACGCACTGCGTCGTCGGATTCGCGGGAAAATTCAGGATCAGCATCTTCGGCCGGGGCACCATCAGCGGAATCGCCGTCTCCAGTTCCGCCAGGAACGCCGTTGCGTCATGGATCGGCACGCTGCGGATCGTCGCCCCCGCAATCACGGGCCCATAGATATGAATCGGGTAGCTCGGATTCGGCACCATCACCACGTCGCCCTGGTCCAGCGTGGCCAGGCACAGGTGCGCAATGCCCTCCTTCGACCCGATCGTCACGATCGCTTCCTTCTCCGGATCGAGCATGACGCCGTACCGCTGCTCGTACCAGTTGCAGATCGCGCGGCGCAGCCGCGGAATCCCCTTCGAGAGCGAGTAGCGGTGCGTCTCCGGCTTGCGCGCCGCCTCGATCATCTTGTCCACGATGTGCTGCGGCGTCGCGCCGTCGGGATTGCCCATCCCGAAGTCGATGATGTCTTCGCCGCGCCGCCGCGCGCTGGCCTTCAGCTCGCCGGTGATGTTGAAGACGTAGGCCGGTAGGCGCTTGATACGGGAAAACTCGTGCACGGTGTCCTCGGGAATGCTCTCCCCTGAGTTTGGCATAAACCTTCCGCCCGCACGAATCGTTTCGCGACGCTTCCCGCACGACAGTCACAGCGCGCTCTCTGCGAGTACACTCAGGAGCGATGACAACCGTTACCCGACGCAGCTTCCTCGCCGGTGCGGCGGCTTCCGTGGCCGCGGCTCACCTCCACGCGCAAACTGCGGCTCCGGCACACGCCCGTCTGCTGCTCCCCGCCCAGGCCACCGGCCCGCACATGCCGGAACGATTCGTCGGGCTGTCCTACGAAGTGCAGCAGCTCAAGGATCCGAGCTTCTTTTCCTCCGCCAACACCGGCCTGGTCGAGCAGTTCAAAGCGCTCTCCGCGAACGGCGTCCTCCGTCTCGGCGGCAACACCAGCGAATACGAATGGTGGAAGCCGAAACCCAGTTCCGCTGAGCCGCAGCATCCTCAAACGCACGTCGTCACCGGAGAGCCGCAGTCGCTCTATTACCCGGTCACCGCGGAAGCCGTGCGCCATCTCGACACGTTCCTCCGCGCCACCGGCTGGAAGTGCATCTACGGCATCGGCCTCGGCACCAACGTGCCCGAGCGTGCCGCCGAAGAAGCCGCCTTCGCCGCCATGACCCTCGGCCCCCGCCTCGAATACTTCCAGGTCGGCAACGAAGTCGATCTCTTCGCCCCGCACCTCCGCGATCCCCGGCATTGGAACGCGCAGATCTACCTCGACCAGTGGCTCGCCTTCGCGCGAGCCATCTCCTCCGCCGTCCCCGGCGCGAAATTCGGCATGCCCGACGTCGCCTCGCGCCTCGACTGGCTCACGGAGATCGCGCAGGTGTGGCCGGCGATTCAAAACCCGCCGACGATCGCAGCGCTCACGCATCATTATTACTTCGGCGGCCCTGCCACCAATCCGAAGGTGAACATCCCCAACCTGCTCAGCCCCGATGCCATGGCCAAAGTCCAGGGCATGGCCGATATCGCCAAAGCCGCCGCGCAAAAAATGGGCGTTCCCCTCCGCATGACAGAAGGGAACACCTGCTATCGCGGCGGCAAGCCCGGCGTCTCCGACGTCTTCGCCGCGTCCTTATGGGCGGCGGATTACTCGCTGCTGCTCGCTGCCAACGGCTACACGGGAGTCAATCTCCATGGCGGCAGCGGACCCTCTGTCGCGAATTCCGTCGGCGGCTCGCTGCCTGGCGATGCGCTCCTCCGCGATCAGGGCGCGACGCCCCAGCAGATCGCCTCCCACCCGCACCCGTTCTATACGCCCATCGCCAGCTTCGGCACGCAATATGTGATGGAGCCGGTAGCGTATGGCCTGAAATTTGCCGGCTTCATGACCGGCGGCACGTTCATGCAGAGCGATCTCACCGGCACGCTGCAGGCGACCGGTGTGGACGCAACCGCCTATGCCGCAAAAATGCCCGGTGGTGAGACGCGTGTCATCGTCCTCAACAAGGACGCCGCTCGCGATCTCGCCCTCGATCTGGATTTAGGCACAAGCCACGGCCGAAGCTCCGTCGAAATCCAGAAACTCCACGCGCCCAACCTCGACAGCCGCACAGCAACGATCACGCCCACCGGCTCAGAACACGTATCCCGCGGCCGCTACAGCACTACCGTGGAGCACAGTTCAGGAGTCTGCCTCACCTTCCGGCCCGCCTAAGCCCCTGCGGAGCGCAACACCCCCCGGAACCCCGGCCTCGTATCAGCGCATGAGGTCACAGCTTGCTGAAATCCCCTTTGTGGATGGGGTTTTGTATCAGGGCACGACTTCAGTCGTGCCGCACATGGCCCCAAAAACCTCGGGGCTTCAGCCCCTGCGCGAAGCGGTCGCGCAAAGCGCGACGGCGGTAGAAGCCTCGGCCTTCAGGCCGAGGAACACAGCCTCCCAATCCACGTGCCTTCAGGCGCGGAATATCTCAGACAGCGCCGGCACGAACGTCGAAGGTCCTCTACACCCGGGCAGTCCGGCGCAAAGCGCGACAACGGTAGAAGCCTCGGCCTTCCCAGCTTGCGGAAAAACGCTCCGAGACGGGGGCTTTGTATCACGGCACAACTTCAGGGCGTGCGGGAAAACTCTGCGAGACGCGCGCCTTGTATCAGGGCACGACTTCAGTCGTGCCGCACATGGCCCCAAAAACCTCGGGGCTTCAGCCCCTGCGCAAAGGGGTCGCGCAAAGCGCGACGACGGTAGAAGCCTCGGCCTTCAGGCCGAGGAAACAGGATCCCCAAAACGATGGGCCTTTAGGCCCGGATCATCCCATCCACCGTGACGCGCGCCGTTTGCGCGATCCTCCATGTATCAGCGCACGAGTTCACACCTGCCGAAACCGCCCCAAAACGAGTCCGTCTTGATCCGCTGACGAGCCCGCCCTTCAGCACCGCACGATCTTCTCCGACTCGATCCCCCGCGTAGCATTCCGCGTATCCACCACCAGCTGCGCGTCGCGCACAATCCGCCCGTAGTCGTAACTGGAGTGGTCCGTGACGATCAGCACGCAATCGTAACCGGCGAGATCCTCCAGCGAAGCGCACGTCAAATTCAGCTCGTAATGCCGCCCCCGCCCCACTCGCGGAAAGTACGGATCGTGGTAATCCACCACCGCGCCGCGCTTCTTCAGCAGCGTCAGAATCGTCAGCGCCGGCGATTCGCGCAGATCGTCCACGTCCTTCTTGTACGCCACACCCAGCACCAGCACCCGTGACCCATTCAGCGGCTTGCGATGCTGGTTCAGCGCTTCCGCCGTGCGCTCCACCACGTAGTACGGCATGCGATTGTTGATCTCGCCGGCCAGTTCGATAAATCGCGTGCGGAAGTCGTACTGCCTCGCCTTCCAGGACAGGTAAAACGGATCGATGGGAATGCAGTGTCCGCCCAGCCCGGGCCCCGGATAAAACGCCTGAAAGCCGAAGGGCTTCGTCTTCGCCGCGTCGATCACTTCGAAAATGTCGATCCCCATCCGCTCGCAAAGCTGCTTCAGTTCGTTCACCAGCGCGATGTTCACGCACCGGTAGATGTTCTCCAGCAGCTTCGTCATCTCCGCCGCTGCCGGCGAACTCACCGAGACCGTGCGATTGAAGATGGCGCCATAGAGAGCTCGCGCCAATTCCTGCGAGACGGGTCCCACGCCGCCTACTACCTTGGGAATATCGCGCCGCGCCACCGTATCGTTGCCCGGATCCTCACGTTCCGGAGAAAAAGCCACGTAAAACCCCGGCGAGCTGCCATCCGATCTCGATTCCGCATGAAGATGGTTCGGATTCCCCGAATCCAAAAGCGGAATCAGCAGCTCCTCCGTCGTTCCCGGATACGTCGTGCTTTCCAGAATCACAAGTTGATTCCGGCGCAGGTGCGGAGCGATCGCCTTCGCCGTCTCGGTAATAAAGCTCAGGTCCGGCTCCATGAACTCATCCAGCGGCGTCGGGACGCAGATGATCACTGCATCCATCGTGCCGATCGCCGCGTAGTCAGCCGATGCGGAGAATCCACGCTGGCGCGCGCCCTGAATTTCAGCCGCCGGTATCCGAACGATGTAGGAGCTTCCCGCGTTCAGCGCCGCCACTTTCGCTTCGTCGATATCGAAGCCGGTGACCGGAAATCCCTGCTCGCTGAACAGCAAAGCCAGCGGCAGCCCCACGTATCCCATTCCTACGATCCCCACTCGGAAATTGCGCGCCTGGATGCGGCTAAGAAGTTCGTCGTGGGGACTGCGAGCCGGTGGCTGAAGTGTTGTGCTGGAGGTCATGGTTTTTCTCATTCTGGAGGGTGTCGCGCAAACCTGTCCGGCAAATGCTGTTCTACGCCGTCAGGCAGCTTCGCACGTCAGCACTTGCTCTTTCCGTTGCGGGCCCGTCCCCAGCCCTCCCGGCCATCTCGACTGCGTCCGGCCGGCAGGCGGAGGCATGAAGTGCCAATGTGAAACGCACCGGTGACTCCTGTTTGCAACCCGCGCAATTCCAATTGACACCGCCCTTGTGACGATCTAGGATGTCGTTCGATTCGCTCAGCTATTGTATCGGGCCAATCGGGATCAATGCTGCTCGGCCCGCTCATCTGGGCGTTCTGCGCAGCGTTGCGCTGCAGGGCTCATGGCTGCCGGAGTTGGAGAAAATTAAACGTGCAACGGACACGTTTGTATTGTATGTTGCTAGATAACACATACAGCTGTACCTGAATACGGTCCGCCGGTCGCGGCATTTACGGGTAAATCTGTTCTTCAGGCGTCTCTCTCTTTTGCTGGACTTTACATCTGCCACAGTGCTTTTGGTTCGGCTTAGGGTCACCGTCGATTGACAGGCAGAATCCGCATCTCGCAGAAGCCGCACGCGAGTATCCCCCAACCGCAGCAAGTCCCGGCAGGATCGGGTATGGCTACTTCTGAGTATCTGAGAAACGAGAGTTCCGCCAGGCGAGCCGCCGCGTCTCTTTCTTCCGATCCCGCTTCACCAAAGGGCTCCCGCCTTGGCCCGGCCACTGCCATGTCCGCCACCATGGTGGTTGGCGACGTGATCACGATGCTGCTGGCATTCGCCCTGGCGCTCGCGTTGCGCCTTTCCGTCGTTCCCCATCTTGGCATGCAGCTGCGGACCTACTGGGGCCGCCCCGCCGACGTTTTCTACCTGATCTGGTTTATCCTCGCCTACCTTCTTGTCTCGCGGCGTTACGGGCTCTATGCCTCTGTCCCTGCCGTCAACGGCTATCACGATCTGCGCCTGGTCCTCCAGGGATGTCTGACCGCTGGCCTGCTCCTCTGCGGCGCCCTCTATGTCTTCCACGGCATTGAGGTTTCTCGTATCCTGGTCACCCTCTGGGTGATCACCGCTTCGGTCATGCTGGGCATTCGGCGCTACCTGTGGCGGCGGGCCCGCTACCGCAAATTCGAACAGGGAATCGAACTGCGCAATGTGGTCATCCTCGGCACCGGACAGCTGGGCTATGCCATGGCGCGCGAGCTCCAGGACCGCCGGCGCCTCGGTTGCCGCTTTGTCGGCTTTATCTCCCGCCCCGGATCTCCCCTCAGCCCCGAGATTGCCCCCGAGTACGTGCTCGGCGGCATCGAGCGGATTCGCGCCCTCACTCGCCAGCACTTTATCGACGAACTCGTCCTCACTGAGTTCTATCCCACCGAGGACGCCATCCGCCTCGTGCAGGATGCCCGTGAGCTGGATATTGACGTCAGGGCCATCGCCGGCTATTACGGCGATCTCGCCATGAATGCTCCCGTCGAATATCTGGGGATCTTCCCCGTCGCCGCGCTGCACCGGCGCCGCCATCGCGCAGCCGGCCTCGCCTGCAAGCGCATGGTCGACGTCATCCTCTCCCTCATGGCGCTCTTCGCCACCGCCCCGCTCCTGATTGTCATTGCCCTTTGCATCAAGCTGGAAAGCGAAGGCCCTGCGCTCTATGTCTCCGACCGCATCGGCAAGCGTGGCCGCGTCTTCCCCTGCTTCAAGTTCCGCACCATGGTCAGAAATGCCGAAAAGATGAAGCAGGACGTGGCCGAGCTCAACGAGCGCGACGGCATCCTCTTTAAATGCAGCAACGATCCTCGCGTCACCCGACTCGGCCGCTTCCTCCGCAAATACAGTCTCGACGAGTTGCCCCAGTTCCTCAACGTGCTGCGTGGCGAGATGAGCATCGTCGGGCCCCGCCCTCCCATCGCCACGGAAGTGGAAAAATACGACCTCGAACACTTTCGCCGCCTCGAAGTCATGCCCGGCCTCACCGGCCTCTGGCAGGTCCAGGCCCGCCACGATCCTTCCTTCGCCAAATACATCGAGCTCGATACCGCCTATGTCGAGAACTGGAGCTTCTGGCTCGATCTCAAAATCCTGCTCCGCACCGCCGGCGTCATCGTCCAGGGAACCGGCGTCTAACGTCCTGCGTCTGAAATTCGCAGCAAAAATGCTCCGGCGAAGCCGAAGGGCCTGTCCTGAACAACCTCCCGTCCTTCTGCCTCTCCCGCTTGCCAGAATCCATCCGCCTGAAGCACACTGGTTCGCACGAATCCGCGGCTGGTTTCGACGTCGCGTTCTGACTCCGATGCCGGCCGATGTCCCTGTTTCCATTCGCGGAGGTCCCGTTGAACCAGTTCCAGCGCAGGTCGTGCGCCCTCGCTGTGGGGGCGTTGCTCGTCGCTGCAGGATCCTTCCTGCATGCCCAGGATCAGCCCCACCCCGGTGGCCCCCATCCCGCAGAGCCGCAGAAGGAGCAGCCCGTCCCGCCCGAGCGCAGCTCCGTCACCCATCATGAGCTCACCGTGAACGGCCAGACCCTGCATTACACGGCGACCGCCGGCACGCTCCTCATCCGCGACGGCGAAGACGACCATCCCTACGGCAGCATCTTCTACGTCGCCTACACGCTCGACGGCGCCGATCCCAACACGCGCCCCGTCACCTTTCTCTACAACGGCGGACCAGGCTCCTCCACCATCTGGCTGCACATGGGCTCCGTCGGCCCCGTGCGCGTGGTCACCGACAGCCCCGACGCCACCGGACCCGCGCCCTACCAGGTCGTCCCCAACCAGTACACGCTGCTCGACAAATCCGATCTCGTCTTCATCGACGCGCCGCTCACCGGCTTTTCCCGCGCCGTCGGCAAAGGCACGCCCAAAGACTTCAATGGCGTCGACCAGGACCTCAGGGCCTTCGACAAGTTCATCCTGCGCTGGGTCACGGTCAACGAGCGCTGGAACTCGCCCAAGTACCTCTTCGGCGAATCCTACGGAACCACCCGCTCCGCCGGCCTCTCTGACGCCCTTCAGAACTCCGGCATCTCCCTCAATGGCGTCATCCTGCTTTCGTCCATCCTGAACTACAACATCCTCGTTCCCGGTATCGACGAGGAGTACATCGGATATCTGCCGTCGTACGCCGCCATTGCCTGGTACCACAACAAGCTCGCCAATAAGCCGGCAGATCTGAAGGCATACCTCCAGGAAGTGCGGGCCTTCGCGCGTGGCCCTTATGCCGGGGCGCTGGCCCAGGGCGACATGCTGCCGCCGGACCAGTTCGACGCCATCGCGCAGAAGGTGGCTGCCTATACCGGACTGAACGTGCAGTACGTGAAGGACGCCAAACTCCGCGTCAATCCCAGCGAATTCCGCAAGCAGTTACTGCACGATCAGGGAGAAATCCTCGGCCGCTACGACGCGCGCTTCGAGGGCACCGACGCCAACAACGTGGGTGAGTTTCCCGGATACGATCCTTCCGATTCAGGAATTGCCGGTGTTTTCACAGCGGCCTTCCACGATTACCTCAGCCGGCAGCTGAACTATGAAAGCGATGACCCGTACCGGGTATCGTCGCAGTCCATCGGGCAGTGGGACTGGAATCATCGCGCGCCCGGCATGATGTTTGGATTTGGCCGTACGCAAAAGATGCCGGACGTGGCGCTCGACCTCGCCGACGCGATGCGGAAAGATCCAAAGATGAAAGTCTTCTCCGCCAACGGCATGTTCGATCTCGCCACGCCGTTCTTCCTCACCGAGTTCGACATCAGCCACATGATGCTCGCCCCGCAAATCGCGAAGAACGTCGAGTTCGGCTACTACCCCGCCGGCCACATGGTTTACCTCAACGTCGACGCGCTGAAGATGCTGGTCCACGACCTCGACACCTTCTACGCCCAAACCGATCACTGACAACCAGCTACAAAAACGCGCTGTCATCCTGAGCGCAGTTTGCCGCGTCGTTCGCGGCAGACGGAGTCGAAGGACCTGCATTTCCAAACCTGCCGCCCCGGAGACACGCGAGGCACCAGCAACCAGCGAGGTGATGGCCGATACAACAAAGCCACGGCCGAGCAGAGTACCCTGTCATCATGGCGACGGTGGAGCTTCCCAAAACGCAGCAGCGCGGCGGCCGACTCGAAGCCGCGCGCACGGTCCTGGAGCGCGCCATCGCGGAGCGCGCTTTTCCCGGCGCCGCGTGGGGCATTCTGCACCACAGCGAAGCGATCGCGCTGGAAGCCGCCGGGCGTTTGACGTATGAACACGACGCTCCCGCCGTGCGCCCGGAGACGGTCTTCGATCTCGCCAGCGTCACCAAAGCCGTTGCGACCACGGCGGCCGCCATGCTCCTCCTCGACCGCGGCCTCCTCGATCTCGACATGCGCATCGGCGACATCCTCCCCGGCTTCGTCGTGGGCATGGAGCCGGGCAGCCGCAAAGAACGCGTCACCCTGCGCATGCTCCTCGCGCACACATCAGGCCTGCCCGGCTACGTCCAGTTCTTTCACAGCTGCGCTACCGCCGAAGCCCTGCTGCGCGCCGCGCTGGCGCTGCAACTCGAAGCCCGCCCTGGCGAGCGCACCGAGTATTCCGACCCCGGATTCATCCTCCTCGGCAAAGCCCTTGAAGTCCTGAGCGGCCAGCCCCTCGACCGCTTCTGCGCCCGCGAAATCTTTGTGCCCCTCGCTATGGACTCAACTCGCTTCTGTCCGCCGCCAGCCGCGCACGCCGCCATCCCTCCCACCGAGAACGATACCTGGTTCCGCCATCGCGTGATCCAGGGCGAAGTCCAGGATGAAAACGCGTCGGTGATGGGCGGAATCGCCGGCCACGCGGGGCTCTTCGCGAACGCGCAGGACATCCTTCGCTTCGCAGCCTGCGTATTGGCCGAGGGAAAAACTCCCGCCGGCCGCCAGCTCTTTCAGCCGCAAACGGTCAGGCAGTTCGCCGCGCGCCAGGGCGAGGGCCGCGCCCTCGGCTGGGACGTCCCCACTCCCGGCGGATCCTCCGGGAAGTACTTCTCCCCGCGCTCCATCGGCCACCTGGGATTTGCCGGAACCTCCCTCTGGATCGATCCCGAGCGCGACCTGGCCGTCACGCTCCTCACCAATCGCACCTGGCCCGACCGATCCAATCAGGCAATCAAACAAATCCGCCCCCTGTTTCACGATGCAGTGATCGAAGCGCTTCAGGAATCGCAGCAAGGACATCAGTAAAAAAGGGGCCAGGGGCTCAGCGTGACTCTGCCTGGAAGGGGTGCGGATTGACAGCAGGCAGAAAAGCCCTTCGAGGCTGGGCCTTTCTATCAGGCCACGACTTCGCAGCTTGCGGAAATCGTCAGGAAGCGGCCGGTTTTGAAGGGACACGGCCTTGAGCCCTGCCGTAAAGGCTCAAATTCAAACCGGCTTCAGTCGCTGAGGAGCGGTTTCTCTTGCGCGATGCCGTTTGTCCGCAACCTGTTCGGCCTTGCCGAAACCAACCCAAAACAAGAGGCTTTCGGCGCTCTGCGCGAAGCGCTTGCGCAAAGCGCGACGACGGTAGAAGCCTCGGCCTTCAGGCCGAGGAAAAACACGCTCGCAAAACAAAAGGCCTTCAGGCCCGGATCATCCCATCCACCCAGGCGCGCGCCCTTTACGCGACACGGGTACGTGCCATGGTTTCCATCGGGGCACGACTTCAGTAGATCCTGAAGTTCACTTCAATGTTGATCGTCACCGGAACAGCGTGGCCGTGATACATCGCGGGCTTGAACTTGTACTGTCGCACCGCCTCCATCGCCTTCTCGTCCAGCCCCATCCCCAGCGGCCGAACTACATGCACCTGCTGCGGATTGCCCTGGGCGTCCACGATCAGCCCGACCACGCAGATTCCCTGATACTTCGCGCGCCGCGCTTCATCGGAGAATTCAGGATCGGGCGCGTACAGCAGCACCGGATTCGATACCCCGCCGCCAGGGCTCATCGGGCCGCCGCCGTAGCCGCCGCCTTCACCCGGCCCCACCCCGCCGCCGTTGCCGGAGCCAATCCCGCCGCCATTCCCCGTCCCAAAACCAGACCCGCCGCCTGAGCCCTGCGAGGCCAGCGCCACCTGCGGCGACTGCGGAATGCCCAGGTTCGGCAGCGAAGCCTGGTCCGGCAGCTTGATTGGGTTCGGCATCTTGATGGTCGGTTCAACTGCCAGCTTGGGATGGTCGATGCGCAGGATCTGCGGCGGCGTAATCTGCGTCTTCGCCATCTGCGGCAGCTTGCCCCTGGAGGCTTCCACAATCTCATGATTGCCGCCCCCACCGCCGCCGCCCATGGTCAGCTTGGCCGGCGCAACCGGCATGAAGGGTGGCACGTCCACCACCGTCACCTTCTGCTTCACCTGCCGCGTATGCCAGTCCGCCAGCACCAGCAGGAAGATCAGCCCCAGCACCAGCGCGTGCGCCCCAAACGAGACCGCCTGCGACATCGGATTGCGCTTCACCGCCATCCGGTCCGGCACCGCAATCGGCGCGGAGGTCAATTCAAGCGGCGGCAGCTTCGGCGGCGCAAAGAAGTCGTGCAGGTTATTCCACAGCGTCGTCCAGATCGGCTCTTCGTCGATCACATTCAGGCTCGTGGACGCTACCGGCTGCGACGTCAACTGCAGCGGTGGCTGCTTCACCGGCCTGAACGCATCGCGAAGATTGGACCATAGGGAAACCCACATCGGGCCGTCAGCTTCCTGGAGGACGTCACGCTGGACCTCCGTGAGCCGAGAATCCTGGGCTTCCGCTTCAGGCTTGGACAAATCCGAATTCCCCATAACGACACGCCGGAAAGAATCTCCGGCTTCTCCTGATTATCCACTTCCAGGCGGCCTCTTGTCCTGGGGATTGGCCGATTTCTTTGGCGCCCCGATTGTCCTCTGGTTGGCCCATTTCATCGGATGCCCGCCGTCTGCAAAGGATAGCTGTCCGTGATCCTTGCAGGAATAGACGTTTCCCCGTCCTGGAAGTCACGGCGAAATACCGCACAAAAGAACTCGCAAAACACAGCGATTACAATAAGGTTTTATCCACTCGAAAGACGGAGTTCCGATGCCCGTTGTTCCGCCGCCGGGGAACGAGACGCCCGGCCCCTGGCCACCGCTGAAGGAGACGCTTTCGCTGCCCCGCACCGACTTCGCCATGAAGGCGAATCTCCCCCAGAATGAGCCAAAGCGCCTCGAAGCCTGGCGCCAGACTGACCTCTACGCCCGCATCCGCCAGGCCCGCCACGGCCGCCCCCGCTACGTCCTCCACGACGGCCCTCCCTACGCCAACGGACCCCTCCATCTCGGCCACGCCCTCAACAAGTGCCTCAAGGATTTCATCGTCAAGTCCAAAACCATGGCGGGCTTTGACGCCCCTTACGTCCCCGGCTTCGACTGCCATGGCCTTCCCATCGAAATCAAAGTCGACGAGCAGCTCGACCGCAAAAAGCTCGACCTGCCCGCCGCCGAATTCCTCCGCCACTGCCGCGAGTACGCCCAGAAGTACGTCGACCTTCAGACCAGCCAATTCGTCCGCCTCGGCGTCTTCGGCCGCTGGCAGTAGCCCTATTCCACCATGTCGCGCGACTACGAAGCGCGTACGCTCGAAACCTTTTACCGCTTCCTCGAAGGCGGCTTCGTCTATCGCGGCCTCAAGCCCGTCTACTGGTGCATCCACGACCGCACCGCGCTCGCCGACGCCGAAATCGAGTACGAGATGCACTCCAGCCCCAGCGTCTACGTCCGCTACGATCTCACCAGCGACGCTGCGGCCCTCCATCCTGCCCTCGCCGGCCGCCAGGTCGCGACCATCATCTGGACCACCACCCCCTGGACCCTCCCCGCCTCGCTCGCCGTCGCCTTCCATCCCCAGTTCGAGTACGTCGCCCTGCAGTCCGGTGACGCCCAGGACGCCCGTGTTTACATCGTCGCCGCCGCCCTGGAGCAATCCGTCCGCGAAAACTGCAAACTCGAATCCGCCGTCCCCGTGGCGAAGTTCCTCGGCGCGCGTCTCGAAGGCGCCACCTTCCGCCATCCCTTCCTCGACCGCCAGATCCTCGGCGTCCTCGCCGACTACGTCACCACCGAGCAGGGAACCGGCGCCGTCCACACCGCTCCCGCCCATGGCGCCGACGACTTCTACACCGGCGCGAAATATGGCCTCGATCAAACCTGCCGCGTCGACAACGAGGGCCGCATCCGACAGGGCCTGCCCGAATACGACGGCAAGACCGTCTTCCAGGCCAATCAGCCCATCATCGATCTGCTCGCCGCGCGCGGCGTGCTCCTCGGCCGCTCCGACATCTACCACAGCTATCCGCACTGCTGGCGCTGCCATAACCCCGTCATCTTCCGCGCCACGGAGCAGTGGTTCATCTCCACCGACACGCCCATGACGAACCCCGACGGCACGCCGACGACCTTCCGCCAGCGCGCCCTCGATGAGATCAAAAACAGCGTGAAATGGGATCCCGCGTGGGGCGAAGAGCGCATCGCCAACATGATCGCCACGCGCCCCGACTGGTGCATCTCCCGCCAGCGCGTCTGGGGCGTGCCCATCGCCGTCTTCCTCTGCAAAGGCTGCCATGCGCCGCTCAACGACTGCGTCCTCAACGAGCGCATCGTCGAGCTGTTCGCGAAGCAGGGCGCCGAAGCGTGGCATACCGAGGCCGCCGATCGGCTCCTCCCGCACGGCGCGCACTGCGCCAAGTGCGGCGGGACAGAATTCCGCCGCGAGACCGACATCCTCGACGTCTGGTTCGACTCCGGCGCCAGTTGGTACGCCGTCCTCGAGCAGGAGCCCGGCCTCGCGCCGCCCGCCGACCTCTACTTCGAGGGCGGCGATCAGTACCGCGGCTGGTTCCACACCTCGCTGCTCACCAGCGTCGGCGTGGGCGCCGAGCACGCCACGCCCTACAAAATGGTCGGCACCGCGGGATGGACATTGGACGAGCAGGGCCGCGCCATGTCGAAATCTCTCGGCAACGGCGTCGACCCCGTCGACATCGCCGACCGCCTCGGCGCCGAAATCGTCCGCCTCTGGGTCGCCAGCGTCGATTTCCGCGAAGACGTCGTCTCCAGCGAACAGATCATGCAGCGCCTCGCGGAAAACTACCGCAAGCTGCGCAACACCTTTCGGTTTCTGCTGGGAAATCTCGACGGCTTCTCGCCCGCGCGCGACGCCGTCGCCGACGCCGAGCTGCTTCCCCTCGATCGTTACATGCTCGCCCGCACCCGCGAGCTGGTCGAGAAGCTGGTCGGCGCCGACGGCCAATCCGGCTGGTACGGCGACTTCCAGTTCCACCGCGTCTTCCACGCCGTCAACGAATTCTGCATCGTCGACCTCAGCTCGTTTTACCTCGACGTGCTCAAGGACCGCCTCTACACCTTCGCGCCCGCGAGCCGCGAGCGCCGCTCCGCGCAAACCGTCCTCTGGCGCATTGCCGACGCGCTCGTGCGCCTCGTCGCACCCATCCTCAGCTTCACGGCGGAAGAGGTCTGGCAGTGTCTGCCGAAAGTCGAAGGCCGCCCGGAGAGCGTGCATCTCGCCGAGTTTCCGAAGGCCGAAGATCTCGGCGCACCCCTCTCTGATATCGAGGAGTTCGAGTGGATGGTTTTGCTCCGCTCGCGGACGCGCGCCCTCCATCAATTGGAGACAGACAGAAAGGCCGGCAAGATCGGGAAGGCTCTTGAAGCTGGCGTCCGGATTGTCACCCGCACCAAAATTTTCACCAGAGCTGCCAGCAGATATCAAGACTCGCTCAAGGAATTATTTAATGTGAGCCAAGTGGAGGCCGCAGCAGAAAACTTGGAGATCCACCCCGATAGATACGAGCAGGAATTTGAAAGTGGCCCAATTTCCGATGCTGCGTTCGATCAAGTGGTTGTGGTCTCGACCTTCCCCGCCCTCGGCACCAAATGTAACCGCTGCTGGAACTACTACCCAGACGACTCCCCGCAGCACGTCCGCCAGTTCGGCCCGTGGGAAAATGTCTGTGGCCGCTGCGCCGACGCCCTCAGCCAGATGGGATACAAAGACCGCTGAAAAGCGCGATTGTTTGAAGGGGCACGGCTTCAGCCGTGCCGTAAAACTCGTAAGATGAATGGGGCTTTAGCCCCTGAGGGACGATTTTCCTGCTTGAGTTACCGCCACCACACACTGCTGAGCGAGGCCGTCCAGTGACCCGCGATCGCCGCCCCTGGCTCTTCCTCATTGCCGCCTGCGTCCTCGCGCTCGATCGCCTCACCAAAGCCTGGATCGTCGCCCACATCGAGATCGGCAACACCATCCGCGTCATCCCGCGCGTCTTCTGGCTCTCCCACGTGCAGAACCCCGGCGCGGCTTTCTCGCTCTTCATTGACTCGCCGCGGCCCACCCTCACCCACTGGCTGCTGGTCGCCTTTTCGCTGGCCGCCGCGCTGGTTGTGTTTCTCGTCCTGCTCTGGATCGGCCGCCGCTTCACCGCGACCACCCTCGCCCTGGCCCTGGTCCTCGGCGGCACCCTCGGCAACGTCTGGGACCGCATCCGCTTCGGGATGGTCACCGACTTCCTCGCCGTCCGCATCTACCACTACCACTGGCCCGACTTCAACGTCGCCGACTCGGCCATCGTCATCGGCGGCATCCTCCTCGTGCTGGACGCCCTCCGCGCCCCCCACCACGAAAAGAATTGACCCGGCGTCCTGAGTCTGCATTTGCGGAAAACCCTCCAGGACAGGGGCTTTGTATCAGGGCACGACCTTGGTCGTGCCGAAACTGGCCCAAATTGAGCCCGGGCTTTAGCCCCTGAGGGAGGTTTTTTCCTGGATGGTGGCTTTTTCCGCACGCTCTTCAGTCGTGCCGTACAGCACACAAAAAACCGCGGCTTTCAGTTCCCGCGCGAAGCGGTCGCGAAAAGCGCGACGACGGTAGAAGCCCCGGCCTTCAGGCCGGGGAAAAGCAGCATGAAGAACGGAGGCCTTCAGGCCCGGATCATCTCACCGCCTCGGGGTGGGCTTGCGAAATAACTCGTCGAAGCAGGCGCTTCGTATCCGGGCACGACTCCCCAACCCCCCGCAACCTTGCCCGCGATCACGGGTCTGAAGGGGTACGGACATCGCATCCCGAAGCCGCCTTCGGGAATATATTGCAATTTCGATCCAGCGGTGCCTATACTCAAGCCTCGTCCCCCTGTAGTGCTGTCTGTCCCGGTTGCCCTGTCGGAAAGAACGAGGTGCCACTTGGGTTCCCCTACGGTCCTCTATTACGGTGCGGATGACTGCATGCGGATTCCCGTCCTTCGGGTCGCCGGATTCCACGTGGCCCGCTGTGCCTCGGTGGCCGAGCTGGAGCGCCGCCTGCAGGATGATCCCGAAATCGCCATGGTGCTCTTCGAGGAAGCGCGCGGCCAGTCTGCCGACAGCGCGCTGGCGCTGGCCAGGAGACGCAGCACCGCGGTCCTCGCCCTCTTCCGGCATCCCGCGGGCGAAAGCAGCGAGGCAACATTCGACCTCGTCATCGACCCGGCCACCCCTCCGGCCCGCTGGCTCCACCGCGTCTCCGAGCTCCTGCTGGCCCGTGCTGGATTCACCGGCGCTCCCTGCGGCTGGGCCCAGGTGGCCCGCAGTCTCGAGTCGCGCCGCCGGAATGGGCTCCCGGACGAGGGCAGCGTCCGAGCTCGTGGCTATCGCATCCAGCCCGAAAAGAGGAGATGTACCTGAGCTCACCGGCCCGCAAGCCAGGCCACGGAGAGCTGCGCAAAGGTCTTGACCTCATCACCCCTCAGGAATCAGGAACCAGCGATCAGAAAAAGGCCGCGCCTCGATGGCGCCGGCGTTTTCCGCCTTGCAGCTAAACCGCAAACCGTAGACCGCAAACCCTCCCTGTTCCCGGCACCCCATCCACCCCTATTCATTCCTCAGCACCTGCATCGGATCCGTCTCCGCCGCGCGCCGTGCCGGAATCAGTGCCGCCAGCAGCGCCGCAGCCACCAGCAGCGCAATGCCCGCGAGAATCGACACCGGATCGGTCGCACGGGTCTGGTACAGCAGGCTCTCTACCCAGCGCGTGGCCGCAAAGGCCAGCGCCAGCCCCGCAACGATCCCTCCCAGCACCGGCAGAGCCGCCTCCCGCACAACAAAACGCATCAGCGCGGCCTTGCCGCAGCCCAGCGCGATCCGGATCCCAAATTCCTGCTGCCGCTGCGAAACCGAGTACGCCAGCACCCCATAGATTCCCAGCAGCGCCAGCAGCAGCGCCGCGGCGCCGAAGCTCGACAAGAGCTGCATCTGGAAGCGCTCGCTGGCCACCGAGTCAGAGACCTGCGCGTCGAGCGATTGGAGCAGGGGGACGGCGACTTCGGGATCGATCTTCCACAGCGTCTGGCGGATCGACGCGGCCAGTCGCGAGCTGGGCAGCGCACTGCGGATGAGGAAGTTCGGGCGATACCACGCGTTTTGCCAATAGGAGAAGTACACCATGTTGGCGACCGACTGCAGATCGTTAATGCGGGCATCGGCCAGAACGCCCACCACCGTGTAGGTATTGTTGTCGCCGAGCTTGAAGGTGCGGCCGATGGGATTCTCGCCCGGCCAGATGTCTCTGGCCGCCTTTTCGGAGATGAGCGCGTTGCTGGGGTGATTCCTGTCCGAGGGTTGAAGATCACGGCCCTCGACCAGCGGGATGTGCAAGGTCGTCGCGTAGCTGGGGCTCACCCAGCGAATATCGGCGATGGGCGTGCGGCTGGCCGGCAGAGGGCGATCGGGACGGTTCACCAGGTCCTCCCAGGTTGCGCCGGCCATGGGCGTCTCGCTGGTCAGTGCCACCGACTGGACGCCGGGGATCTGAGCGAGATCGCTGAGGGCGCGGTCGTCGAAGGCGGCGCGCGCGGCCTGGCCCTTGGCGTCGGTGCCGCCGAACTGCGGGGCGTAGAGATACGCGGACGCCAGCGTGACCTGGCTTGCGTCGAAGTCCCGGTTCTGATCCAGCAGGTGCGCAAAGCTGCGGACGAGCAGACCGGTGATCACCAGAAGCGCGAGCGTACAGGCGACCTCCGAGGCGACGAGAAGATGGCGGGCGCGGCGGCTTTCGTGCGACGCCGAAACGCGCGCGGTGCTGGACTGCATCGCTCCGTGAGGATCGATCCGCATGGACCGGAGCGCGGGCAGCAGGCCGAAAACGAACGCCGTGAGCATGGAGAGTCCCGCGGCAGCGAGCAGCACCGGCCAGCTCACGTGAATGGCGTTAAGCCGCGGCAGGGTGGTCGGCGCGGCGGCGAGGAAAAGGCGCACCCCCAGCAGGGAGAGGACGATCCCCAGCGCTCCGCCGGCGACAGCGAGCACCAGCGAGTCGGACAGAGCAGACCACACCAGGCGTCCGCGATCCGCCCCCAGCGCCGCACGGACGGCCAGCTCGCGCTCGCGAGCGACGGCCCGCGCCAGTTGCAGATTGGCGAGGTTCACGCAGGCAATCAGAAGAATGGCTCCCACCGCCGCCAGCAGAAGCCAGAGGGCCGCGCTGATGCCGCCGGTCACATTGGCCAGCAGCGGTTCCACATACGGCATCGGCTTCGTATCCAGATGCCTGGCCCCGATGAAGGCGGACTGGATGGTGTTGAGCTCCGCCTGCGCCTGCGTCACCGAGACGCCCGGCCTGAGCCGCGCGATCGCCAGGTAGTTGTAGTTGTACTGATCGCTGGTGCCGTTCGCGTCCAGCACCACCGGCGTGAATATCTGGTACGGCTCAGCCCCGTGCGGCACAGGACCCTGCCAGGTATCGCTGACCGCGGGGAACTGGAAACTCCGCGGCAGAACCCCGACGACCGTTTCGGGAATGCCTCCGATGCGGAGGGTCCGGCCGATGGCCGACGCGTCGCCCTGAAGGTACTGCTGCCAGGCATCCCAGCTCAGGATGGCCACGTTGTCGTGGCCCGCCCTCGCTTCGGAGGGCAGAAAGGTCCGCCCCAGAATCGGATGAACCCCCAGCACGGAGAAGAAGTCGGGCGAGATTGCGAGGCCTTTCACGATCTGCGGATGACCGTTGCCGGCAGCGACGCTGTACGACGATGTCTGAAAAGCCGCGGCGCCGGAAAGAGTCTTCGCCGCCGCCTTCCAGTTGAGGAACTGCTGAGGATTGACCTCAATGGGGGCGGACGCGACGGAGCGGTCGCTCTCCCAGAGCATCACCAGCTGGCCGGGATGGGGGAGGGCCAGGGGCTTGAGCAGCACCGAGTCGACCACGCTGAAGATCGTCGTGACCGCGCCGATGCCGAGGGCCAGCGTCAGGATCGCGGTGAGGGCGAATCCGGGCGACTGGCGCAGGGTGCGGACGCTGAAGCGCAGGTCCTGAAGGAATCGTGGCATGGCGAACCTCTCCCTGAGAGCTTTTGGAATCAAGTGCACATCATGGGCCACCTCCGCTCAGCCTGCAAGCTCTTTGTTTCCGTCGGCGTCGCCGCGCGGTGCGAAGGCGCCCGCCGCGCCGCCTGTTCGCCCCCGGACAGCGGTGTTCGCGCCCGGACATCGACGCACCGTCTCCGATCTCCTGTCCGGCCCCTGTACGCTGTCCCGCTGAACGCTGTACGCTGGACCGCATGAATCCCAAAACCACGCATGCGGGAAACGGCCGCGCAGCCAACGCCAAGGCCGGAGCGCGCGAGCGCTTCGACGCGGCCCGCGACGAGCTCATCGCGCTCAGCCATCGCATCCACGCGCATCCCGAGCTCGGCTTCGAGGAAGAGCAGTCCTCTGCCTGGCTCTGCGAGGCGCTCGACCAGGCCGGCTTCGCCGTCGAGCGCGGCATCTGCGACATGCCAACGGCGTTCCGCGCGACGGCCGGCTCCGGCCCGCTCCACATCGGCATCTGCGCGGAGTACGATTCGCTCCCCGGCATCGGCCACGCCTGCGGACACAACATCATCGCCGCCTCGGCCGTCGGCGCGGCCCTGGCTGCGGCCAAAGTCGCCGACGAGGCCGGCCTCACCATCACCGTGGTCGGCACGCCCGCCGAGGAGGTGGGCAACGCCAGCGGCAAAATCCTCATGCTCGAGCGCGGCGGCTTCGACGGCATCCACGCGGCGATGATGGTGCACCCCGCGCCCATGGACATGCTGGAGGCGAAGATCATCGCCGCCTCCATGTTCGAAGTGCGCTGCACCGGCAAGGAGGCGCACGCGTCGGCCTTCCCCGAGCTGGGCATCAACGCGGCCGATGCGCTCACCATCGCGCAAACCGCGCTCGGCCTGCTGCGCCAGCACATCAAGGCGACGGACCGCATCCACGGCATCGTCACCGAGGGCGGCGTCGCGCCCAACGTCATCCCCGCGCACACCGCGGCGAAGTACATCATCCGCTCTGAGACGCTGGAGCAGCTCAACGATCTGCGCCCGAAGGTCTATCGCTGCTTCGAGGCCGGCGGCCTCGCCACCGGCGCGAAGGTCGAGATTACCGGCGGCGACAAGCCCTACGCCGAGATGATGCACGACCACTCGATGGCCGCGCTCTTCCGCGCGAACTCCGAAGCGCTGGGCCGCCCGTTTCCCGACCTTGGCGAACTGGGCCGCCGCCCCACCGGCTCGACGGACATGGGCAATGTCTCGCTGGCGATGCCGTCCATCCATCCCATGATCGGCATCAACTCGCTGCCGGCGGTCAACCATCAGCCGGAGTTCACAGCGCACTGCATCACCCCGGACGCCGACAAAGCGCTCATCGACGGCGCCCTCGCCATGGCGTGGACCTGCGTGGATATGGGGATGAGGCAGTGACCAGTGGGCAGAGATGAGTGAACAGTGATCAGTGATCGGTGATCACAAAAAACCGTCATCCTGAGCGAGCGAGCCGAACCCGCTGCGCGCATTGTGCGCAGCAGGAGTTCCGGCCGCGAGTCGAAGGACCTGCATTTCAAATGGGTGTATCAGCGCATGACTTCAGGGCCTGCTCCGAGCGAAGGTGCGGTGCTGCTTGCGCTCTGTCTCCCGCCAATTTGCAAAGATTCGTCATCCTGAGCGAGCGAGCCGAATCCGCTGCGCGCATTTTGCGCAGCAGGAGTTCAGGCCGCGAGTCGAAGGACCTGCATTTACGCGTTCCCTTTCTCCGGAAGCTCCGAGTACAGCCGCACCGGCTTACCCCACTCTTCGCTCAGATCAATCCACGTCGGATTCATGCGCTCAATCAGAGCGAGCTTTTTCGCTCGCCTCCAGCCTTTCAGCTGCTTTTCCCGCGCGATCGCCGCGCCGGGCGTCGAGTAGCGCTCGAAGTAGACGAGGCGATTGCAGTTGTAATCGGCGGTAAACCCCGGGAAACGCTTTTCGCGGTGCTGCCGCATCCGCGCTCCGAGGTTTCCCGTCACGCCAATGTAGAGAACGCGCGTGCGGCTGGCCACGATATACGTGGAATACTCGCGCTCATCCATCGGGAAGCAGAGTAGCGAAACGCGCTCCACCGCACAAATGACGCAGGTAACAAGGCGGAATGCAGGTCAGTCGCGACGAAAAATGCGGGTCCTTCGACTGCGTTTGGCGCTCGTGTGAGCGCCAAACTCCGCTCAGGATGACGGGCCTTTATGTAACGAACCCAGGGATTGGCAGCGGCGGATGCGCGGTGCTGCTTGAGCTCTGTCTCCCGCCGATTTGCAAAGATTCGTCATCCTGAGCGAGCGAGCCGAATCCGCTGCGCGCATTTTGCGCAGCAGGAGTTCAGGCCGCGAGTCGAAGGACCTGCATTTCAAATGGGTGTATCAGCGCATGACTTCAGGGCCTGCTCCGAGCGAAGGTGCGGTGCTGCTTGCGCTCTGTCTCTAGCCAATTTGCAAAGATTTGTCATCCTGAGCGAGCGAGCCGAATCCGCTGCGCGCATTTTGCGCAGCAGGAGTTCAGGCCGCGAGTCGAAGGACCTGCATTGGTTCCTGTACGAACCTCAGATTCACCACACTAGTCGCCAGCCGCCAGGTACCCCACTTTTGGCCGCCCAGTCCGCCGACAGGTCAGGCGGGTCGCCCACCCGCAGCCGATTCACCGATCTCTGATCACTGTCTCTTCGCCGAGTTCCCGACGGCATCCGCCCCCTCACACCGCCGCGGCAATCGCCGCCTCCCGCATTTTCTTCCGCGGCATAAACTCCTGCCAGCTCTCTCCCTCCTTCGGAGCCACGACCTCCAGGATCTTCCCCTCCGTCCTCACCAGCGCCTGATCCCACTGCTCCTTGACGTTGGGAAACACCGACCGGTGCATCACCGGCTCCGGTTCCTCGCTCCGCGCCGCCGCCTCACTGCCTGCCGGCCCCTGATCGCTGGAGACTGGTTTCTCATCGCTGTTCACGGCTCTCTGATCGCTGTCGTCCGTACGCTGATCGCTGACCGCTGAACGCTCGTCCTGGCTGCTCGTCGATCTCTGCTCGCGAATCACTCGCTCCGCCAGCCTCTCCATAAACCTGTCCAGATGCCGCTCCAGCTTCTCCTCTCCCATCTTCTCCGCCAGCGCCGCATAGCGCAGGGCCAGGCGCTGCACCTCCAGCCGCCGATCCAGCTCCCGCTCCAGCCGCCGCTCCGCATCGCGGCAGCCCAGCAGCATCGCCTGCCCGTTGGCCGGCGGAATCGATCCCTGGCTCAGCGCCCGCACC
>JASHNS010000054.1 GCA_030041515.1 Acidobacteriaceae bacterium
GGGCCGCTGTCGAACAGCGGCGGCAGTTCTTCGACTCAAAACGCGACGATCTCTACCAGATCGAAATCTTCTTCGCCATCGTGCTGGAGGGAACCCGGTCGAAAACCGGCATCGCCGCAGCACTCGGGCGGCTCGCCCACGATCCGGCCGGCGCAATAGCGGAGCTGCGTGCGCAGTTCACGAGCAACAGCATGAAGACCCTGCTCCGGTCGCACATTGAGCACGATCTCGGGGGGCTCGAACAGCGGGTCCAAGCTTTTGTCCGGCAGCTCTCCGATTTCGTGCAGATCGATGTACTCGACCAGCAGGGTCAATTCACGTTTTTTCGCCGCCTCGTCAACTACGACGACTGGCGCGTTGCCGGGCGGCCGCAGAGCACGCAGTTTCTCGATTACCAGGTGGTCAATTCCGATATCGAGGCGGAACGGGATCATCTCCGCGTCGGCGACCATGCTGTCCGCGTGCTGACGATGAAAGAGGCCATCACGGAAACCCGCCCACTGGTTCTCGACTCCCTGCTGAAGATCCCGGCGAACTTCTGCGTAGTCACCGAGTGGGTTCCTCTCTCTACGGCGAAGGCCCGCAAAGAGGTCAACAAGCGGCGCCGGCATTTCAACATGTCAAAGACCGGTTTCGTTTCGCAGATCGGCAACGATCCGGCGAAAACCAATCCCCGCGATGTGCTCGTCGACGAATCGAAACAGGCCGACATCGAAAATCTGGGCGACTGCCTGCGCGCCCTCGGCGACGGGCACTCTCTGGGAGACTTCTCGCTCACCATCGTGCTCTACGGCCGCTCCAGGGCAGAGCTCGACCATCTGGTTGGAGAGTTCTCCGGCGTGTTCACGAACGCTGATGGGACTCTCTTCACGGAAACCTACAACCAGCTCAACGCATACTTCGCGACCGTTCCGGGCAATTACGCCCTGAATCTGCGCCGGCTCTACCTGCTAAACACCAACTACGCCGACCTCAGCTTCCTGTTCACGATCCTGCCGGGCGAGCGGACGAACGCTCATCTAGGGGTGGAATATCTGGCGGTTCTCGAAACCGACAATGCCACGCCGTACTTCCTTAACCTCCACAACGGCGACGTGGCGCATACGCTGATCCTCGGGATGACGGGCTCGGGCAAGAGCTATTTCTCGAACTTCCTGCTCCAGAACGCGCAGAAATACGCACCGCAGACCTTCATCTTCGACATTGGCGGCAGCTTCGAGTCCCTGACGACGATCTTCGGCGGGAGCTATCTGAACGTCGGACAGGAGACGCGGGATTTTACGATCAATCCCTTTTCGCTGCCTCAGACGAAGGAAAACCTCCAATTCCTGTTCGGGTTTTTCCGGGTGCTGATCGAAGGAGACCGGCAGCGCTATCGGCTCGATTTCAAGGAGGAGCGCCGTCTGTGGGACGCCATCGAGCGGATGTACATGCTCGAAGCCGACCAGCGGACAGTCTCAAACTTCTCCAACATCATCGGCGAACTGAAGGAGCGCCTCCACCGCTGGACCCGCGATGGCCAGTACGGATTCCTGTTCGACAACGCGGCGGACACCCTTTCGTTCAGTCGATTCCAGACTTTCAACTTCTCTGGGTGGGGCGATGCCCCCGAAGTGCTGGAGCCCCTGCTCTTTTATGTGCTCCACCGCGCCGGCAATGAAATCACCGACCCGAAGCGTCTGGCGACATTCAAGGTCTTCCTGCTAGACGAGGCGTGGCTGTTCCTCCGGAACGAGACGATCCGCAGCTACATCGTCCAGGCCCAGAAAACCTGGAGAAAGCACAACGCCGCGATGGTGCTCGCCACACAATCCATCAAGGAGCTGCAGGAGTCGGGGATGCTTGAGATCGTCTCCGAGAGCTGCCCGACCAAAATCTTCCTTGCCAATCCCGACATGGACCGCGAGGTCTACCGCGAAGCTTTCCACCTGAACGATACGGAGTTGGACCTAATCGCGGACTTGATTCCTCCCGGCCAGATGCTCATTCGAAAGGCGCGGTCCTCGAAGAAGGTCCGGCTGAATGTCGATTCGGTGTCCCACTGGATGGCGACCAATAACGCTCGCGACAACCTGAAGAAGCGCGATTACTTCGAGCGGTACGGCATCGCCGAAGGGCTGCGCCGCCTCGCTGAAGATTTCCCATTCCGGCCCCGCACGCTGGCCGCCACATCCCCCAAACCTACAGGAGCAGCAGTATGAATCGCTTTGTCGTCTTCGCCGCCGGGATCGTCCTGGCCTTCACCTCGCTCGCCGCCGGCGCCCAGGAGGCGCGCACGGTCGAGTACCACTCGCAGGACATCGTGCCGATCCGGGCGAAGCTCAAATACACGACGCTGATCGAACTGCCTCCGACCGAGAAGATCATGGACGCCGCGACCGGCGACAAGGAGTTCTGGGTGGTCGATGTGGTCGGCAACTTCTGCTTCGTCCATCCGGCGAAGGCCGGGATCAGCACGAACCTGAATCTGATCACCGACAAGGGCAACATCTACTCGTTCACCCTACAGGATGTCTCCCGCACGGACGAGCAGCCGGACCTCAAGGTGATTGTTCAGCCCGCGGACCAGTCGTCGATTGTAGCTTCCGCTGGCCCGGCGCAGTTCGTCCCGGCGTCGCAGCTTGCACAGGCACGCGACGAGATTGCCGCCGTGGAGGCACATGTCGCCCAGGCCGTCGATCAGTACAAGGCCGCCTATCCGCTGCAACTGAAGTTCGATTACACCTTCAAGGCGAATGAAGCGCCCTTTGACATCGAGTCGATCTACCACGATGACAAGTTCACCTACATCAAGACGAACGCGCCGGAGAAGTTCAGCATTTACGAGATGAAAGACGGCAAGCCGAACCTCGTCAGCTACGACCTGCGCCAGGGCACGTACATCATCCCTGAGGTGATGGATTCGGGATATGTGCAGCTCGGCAAAAAGAAGATGGACTTCGCGCGGAAGGGATAAGGGCGATGGCAGACGGAACCCAGATCGGACCGGGACTGAGGAAGCTGGTGACAGAACCGAAGGGCGTTCTCCAGAAGAACATGAAAGTCTTCGTGTTCCTCGGGGCCTCACTTCTGGTGATTGTGGCCGCGATCTTCAGCGCCGGAGGCAAAAAGTCGGCGGCGCAGACGGCGACAAAGAACCAGCCGCCGCAGCCGGTGGTGCTCGACAACACCGCCAGCAATGTCGCGGACCTCAAAGACCAGGTTGCGGCGGAGCAGCAGAAGCAGCAGGAGGCCGCGCTCGCCGCCACGGCAGCAGCCGACCCGGCGCTCGCAAATGCCACCCCGGCGCAGCGTGTCGCCGCGACGGCGTACACGCCTGCCGGGATGCCGGTCGGTTGCATACCGGGTCAGCCCTGCCCGTATAGCGGTTACCCCCAGCAGACGGGCGGCTCCGGCCAGCTCTCGCCCGCCAGGCAGGAGGAGCAGCAGCTTGCGGCCCAGGAGCAGGAGCGGGACTATGAGGCCCGGTTTTCATCGAACATCGCGTATTCGCAGCCGGTAAAGTCGCCGCCGACTCAGACCCAGACGGGTAGTCCGCCCGCAACTCCCTACGCGAGCAGCCTGATCGCTCCGCAGCAAGCTGGGAGCCAGCAACCCGCCACAAGCCGGCCTGCGGAGGTCAGTATCGACTCGGCTTCCGGGCAGCCCTATGTCGTCTATGAGGGCACGATGCTCGATTGCGTCCTGATGAACCGCCTCGACGGCGACGCGCCAGGTCCGGTGAAGGTGCTGGTTTCGACGCCCCTTTACTCCCACGACTACCAGCACGTCCTCATTCCGGACGGAACCATCGTGCTGGGGGAGGCGAAGAAGATCGGCTCGGCCGGATTCGGCCAGCAGCGGCGGCTGGCCGTCACCTTTCACCG
>JASHNS010000055.1 GCA_030041515.1 Acidobacteriaceae bacterium
CTTCGGCGCGCTTATGCTCGAACATGTTGATGCCGTTCACGCCGAACACAGCGTTGTACCCGAACCCAAGCGCGGCCAGCACCACCAGAACCGTGGCGCTCCGCCGGCGATTGCGATAGGCCCAGCCGGCCACCTGGATCATCGCGCGCTGCGCCGGATTCATCTCCGCCTCTTTGACCGCTCCCCTCACTCCGCACTCATCTCCATTGCCCGTCCCTATGCCAGCACCCAATCTTTCGCCGCATCGCTCAGAGGTTCCCGGTCGCTCTCGCGCCGCGCCTCTGAATACACCCGCACCACCGGTTCCGTCCCGCTCAGCCGATAACAAACCCACGAGCCGTCAGCCAGAATTAACTTCAGCCCGTCAGTCCGTACCACCTGGGCCACCTTGCGCCCACCCACCTCGCTCGGATCCTTCTTTATCTTCTCAGTGAATTTTTCCTTCACGGCCGGCGTCAAGCGAAAATTCTCCCGATTCGGATAAAAGGAACCAACTGTGGCAAATAGCCGACGCAGTTGCTCCCCCAGACTCGATCCGCGCACGGCCACCATCTCGGCAGCCAGCAAGCCCGCGATCACGCCGTCTTTCTCCGGAACATGTCCCCGAATCGTGAGCCCCGCGCTCTCCTCGCCGCCAATCACGATCTTGTCCTGGTTGATCAACTCCCCGATGTACTTGAACCCGACTGGCGTCTCATAGAGCGTGATGCCGTGACGCTCGGCCAGCGCATTCACAAGGTTCGTCGTCGCCACCGACTTCGCCACGCCGTTCTTCCACCCCCGTGTCTCCACCAGATAATCGAAGAGCAGCGCGATCACGTAGTTTGGCTGGATGAACGTCCCATCGCCGTCGACTATGCCGAACCGATCCGCGTCGCCGTCCGTCGCTACGCCGATCGCCGCTCCTGTTTCCTTCATCTTCGCTTTGCACTCGCCCAGCAGATGATCGTCCGGCTCCGGAGCGTGCCCGCCAAACAGCACGTCGCGAGTATCGTGTACTGTCGCTGTCTCCACGCCATGCTCGCGCAGGATGTGGCAGGTATACCCCCGCGCCGCGCCCCAGAAAGGATCGAAAACCACCTTCAGGCCGGCCTTTTTGATCGCCGGCAGATCCACCAGTTCCGCCAGCCGCTTCAGGTAATCCGGCTTCACATCCACCTGTTCGAATTGCGCAGCGGAGTCCGGCAACGCCGCCCCCCCATCGCCCAGCCTGCGGATATTCGCCTCAATCTGCCCCGTCACCTCCGGCAGCGCCGGCGCGCCATCCGGCGTCGAGTACTTGATCCCGTTGTACTCCGGTGGATTGTGCGACGCCGTAAAGTTGATCGACCCTCCCGTCTTCAGCCGCCGTACCGCATAGGCGATCGCGGGCGTCGGCGCCGGCTCCGGAATCACCAGCGGCGTCACGCCACGGGCCGCCAGCACTTTGGCCGCTTCGGCCACGAAGGTCTCTCCCAAAAACCGCGGGTCGCGCCCCACTAAAACGGCCTTTGGCCCGCTCTGCGCGGTCACATACTGCGCGATTCCAGCGACCGCGCGCCGAATATTGGCGAGCGTAAAATCTTCCGCGACGACGGCGCGCCACCCTGACGTCCCGAATTTGATCTCGGTCATGCGTGTTCCCCAGTGCGAGCCAGGTCTGATTCAGTTCCGGTTCAGTTTTATGATGCTTTCAGTTGCTTTCCTGCTCCGCACCGATGATTGTACCCACGCCATCAATTCGCCTGGTGATGTCCACCGCCCCTTCGCGCGATGAAGCCGGCCGCATCGCTGCAGCCCTGCTGGAGGCCCATTTGGCCGCATGCGTCAATCTCGTCCCCGGTATCAGCTCCCTCTATCGCTGGCAGGGCGAAGTGGAAAACGCGGATGAGGTCCTGCTTCTCATTAAAACAACCGTGGAGAATCTGGAGGCGGTCGAATTCACCCTCCGTCGGCTCCATTCCTATGAGCTCCCGGAGTTCCTGGTCCTGCGCCCGGACGCCGCTACCCAGGCGTATGCCGATTGGCTCGTCGCCGCATCCACTCATCGCTCGTAGATGACCCGACCGTGCACCAGCGGCGCAAATCGGCCAATCAGCCCTCCCACGAGCCCGCCGACCACCGCCCCCACCGTCGTATTTCCGCCCCGGCTGGCGCCGGAATCGTTCATGGCGCCCAGTCCGGCTCCCGCTCCTGCCCCGATCAGCGCGCCCAGCCCGATGCTGCCCGCCACGTTTTCCAGGCGGATCTTCCTCACCGCCGCGCGATGGTAGACCATCGGTCGCGCCAGCAATCCCGCCGGCGGCGGGGGCGCCGGATCGATCGAACATTGAATCGAATCCTCGTCGGCTCGGTTGAAGGCGCAATGATGCCACCGGTGTCCGAGTTGGATTGAAATCGGCACGCCCGGCGCAAGCCCTTCCACCGTGCTCCAGTCCGACCGGGAGTTATAGGGTTGCTGCGCGGATTGCGCTCCCGCCGAAACAGCAAGAACGCAGCCCAGAAACAGCCAGCTGATCAGGGATAGTCTTCGCATAGCGAGACGATCGTAGCGCCGGTCGCATCGCTTGCGGTTGTTCGCTTAGGACACTTTTCCGGGTGTCTCAGGCCTGCGTCGGGTCTCCTTCCGAAGTCGAGAGCGATTGCTCATATTGCTTCAATTCGAGAAGGGAAGAGCCGCCCACGATAGGGAAGACAATGCAGCGGATCCGCTTCGGCAACTCGCGCGCCGTCGCCGTATCGCATACCACCGCGGCCGCGCACTCCATGTCCGCCTGCCACCCGGGATGGCGCGCGTCGCGAATCACCAGAGCATCCGGGCTGAATCCGGCGGAGGCCATCATCGTCCCGGCAGCGTCCAGAAATCCCGGCCAGCGCGAAGCGATTCCCACCAGCACCTCCGTCGGCGCGGGCAGCCACGCGGCAAGGCTCGCCGGCGCGGACTGCACCTGCAGCACAATCAGATCCGCGGACGAGGATATCCGTTCGCGCACCGCGTCGGCTTTGCTGGGCAGCGTGAGAAAAGCCGCGCCTGCCATTTCCGGCGAGCGCAGATCTGCGAACCCGCACCCTTCCACGGGAAGCTGTACCGCCTCCTCCAGTTCTGCGAGCACGATGCGGCGCAGTTCCTCGTCCGGCTCAACCAGAACAAAACGGACCGGTGGTTGCGTGTCCAGCCACTTTCTCAAAGCTTTGCGCAGCGCTTGCAATGGCATCCCTGCGCGGCGCGATTCCAACACAAGATTGGCGATCAGCCGTTCAGGCGACGCGGACGCAGGAGCGCCAGTCGATCGCCGCACGTAAACCCCGCTGCCATGCCGGAATTCAACCCACCGCTCCTCGCGCAGTTGCCGGTAGGCGGCGCTCACCGTGTTCGGATGCAGTCGAAAGCGCCGCGCCATCTCGCGAGTGCTGGGCAGCCGCTCGCCTGGCGCAAGATCCCCGCACAGCACGCCCAGCGCAACCTGGGTCACCAGTTGTTGCCGGACGGGGACTTCGCTGCCTCGAGCGAACCAGAATCGCATCGCGCCTTGAGTGTACGGCAACCACCGCGCGCCGGCGGTCGCAATCCTGCGCTCACCGCCTACCCTTCGTTCGCCCCGTGGCACTTCTTGTATTTCTTGCCCGATCCGCAGGGGCAAAGGTCGTTTCGCCCCACCTTTTCTCCCACTCTGCGCTGCGTCACCGTGCCGCCGCTGTCGCTGGCGCCCGCCATGCGCGCCTGTTCCAGCTCGCGCTTTTTCTTCCGCTCGAATTCGCGTTCCAGTGCGTCGATCGTCGTCTGGGGCGCGCGCGTGGGAATCGTCGCCGGTGCAGCAGGCGGCAAATGATGTCCGTTGCCCGAGGTTCCATCCGCCGATGCCACCGGCGGAGCCGCAGGAATCGCTGGCCGCGGACGCGCCGCCGCCTCCACCGGCCGCCCATCCGGCCCCACGATCCTCATATTGAACAGGAAACGCAGCGTGTCTTCCTGAAAGCGCCCCATCATGTCCTCGAACATCTCGAAGGACTCCTTTTTGTAGGCCACCAGCGGATCCTGCTGCGCGTATCCGCGCAGCCCGATCCCTTCTTTCAGGTGATCCATGTTCAGCAGGTGATCCTTCCACAGCCCATCCATCACGCTCAGCATGATCATCCGCTCGTGGAAGCGCATCTGCTGCTCCCCGATCAGCCCTTCCTTGCCTTCGTACTTCTCCTTCAGCTTCTCGAAGAGCGTCTCTCCCAGTTCGTGCCGCGTCATCTGCGTGGGTTCCACGCCCTCCGCCGTCATGTCGAATCCGAACAGCGCCGCCAGCTTTTCCTTCAGCCCCTTCACGTCCCACTGGTCCGGATGCACCTTCTCGCCCGCATGCTCGTCCAGCATGTCGCTCAGCAGGTTCGGAACGTAATCCTCGACAATCAGATCCTTCTGGTCCAGCCCCTCCAGCAGTTGCCGGCGCAGCCCATAAACCGCCTCGCGCTGCTTGTTCATTACATCGTCGTACTCGAGCAAATGTTTGCGGGCCTCGAAGTTTTGCGACTCCACCGCCCGCTGCGCCCCTTCGATCCGCTTTGAGATCATCCGCGACTCGATCGGCATTCCCTCTTCCATGCCCATCTTCTGCAGCAGCGTCGATACCCACTCCCGCGCGAAGATCCGCATCAGGTCGTCTTCGAGCGACAGATAAAATCGCGATGCTCCGGGGTCTCCCTGCCGTCCCGCGCGCCCGCGCAACTGGTTGTCGATGCGCCTCGACTCATGCCGCTCGGTGCCGAGGATATGCAGCCCGCCCGCCGTTACCACCTCTTCGTGCTCGTCCTTCGCCTTCGCGAAATGCCCCGCCGAGACGGTCTCCCAGTTCTCCAGCGACGTCTCGTATTCCTGCCCCTGATAGTAGAAACGCATCATCCCGGGGCCCGCATACGGGTTGATCGCCCCTTCCGCTGCGCTGATTGCCCGCGCCAGGCTCTTCTTCACCAGCTCCTGCCGCGCCACGAACTCAGGATTCCCCCCCAGCAGGATGTCCGTTCCGCGGCCGGCCATGTTCGTCGCAATCGTCACCATGCCCAGCCGGCCCGCCTGCGCCACGATCTCCGCCTCGCGCTCGTGGAACTTTGCGTTCAGCACCGTGTGTCGCACGCCTTTGCGCGCCAGAATCTGCGAAAGCAGTTCGGACTTCTCAATCGACGTCGTACCCACCAGCACCGGCTGCCCCTTCTCATGCAGCGTCGCGATTTCATCCGCGACCGCGTGGTATTTCTCCTTCGCCGTCCTGAAGACCACGTCCGGGTTCTCGATGCGCAGCAGCGGACGGTTCGTGGGAATCACCACGATATCGAGCTTGTAGATCTCCCCGAACTCCGACGCCTCTGTCTCCGCCGTTCCCGTCATTCCCGCCAGTTTCTTGTAGAGCCGAAAGTAATTCTGAAAGGTGATCGTCGCCAGCGTCTGATCTTCGCGCCGGATATTGACGCCTTCTTTCGCTTCGACCGCCTGATGCAGCCCATCGGACCAGCGCCGCCCCGGCATCATGCGGCCCGTGAACTCGTCCACGATGATGACTTCGCCGTCCTTCACCACATACTGCACATCGCGCTTGTACAGCGTGTGCGCCTTGATCGCCGTCTCGACGTGGTGCTTGAGCTCCCAGTTTTCCGGATCCGCTATATTGCCGATCCCCAGCAGTTTCTCAATTTTCTCCCAGCCTTCGTCCGTCACCGTGATGGTCTTGTGTTTCTCATCCACCACGTAATCCCCGGTCAGGATCTTCTCCTCAAGGCTCTTCTCGATCTCCTCACCCTGCTCCAGCGACGGAATGATTCGGTTCACCCGCACATATTTGTCCGTCGTCTGGTCCGTCGGTCCGGAAATGATCAGCGGCGTCCGGGCTTCGTCGATCAGGATCGAGTCCACTTCGTCCACGATCGAGAAGTAGTGCCCGCGCTGCACGCAGTCCGCCAGCTCGAACTTCATGTTGTCGCGCAGATAATCGAAGCCAAATTCGTTGTTCGTCCCGTAGGTGATATCCGAGCCGTACGCGTTCCTGCGCTGGTTGTCGTCGAGGTCATGGACGATCACGCCCACCGTCAGCCCCAGGAACTCGTAGATCTTTCCCATCCATTCGGCATCGCGCTTGGCCAGATAATCGTTCACCGTGACCACGTGAACGCCGTGCCCGGCCAGCGCATTCAGATAAACCGGCAGCGTTGCCACCAGCGTCTTGCCTTCGCCGGTCTTCATTTCCGCAATCTTGCCCTGGTGCAGTACCATGCCGCCCACCAGCTGCACGTCGAAGTGCCGCATGTTCACGGCGCGACGACCGGCTTCCCGGACCACCGCGAACGCCTCGGGCAAGATGTCGTTCAGTGCCTGCTTTTCCGCCGTCGCCCGCGCGTCATCGTCCGTAATGCCTTCCAGAGCCGCGGCAATGCGCGCGCGGAATTCCACCGTCTTCCCGCGCAGCTGCTCGTCGCTGAGCGCCTGAATCTGTGGCTCGAGCGCGTTGATCTCGCGCACCGCGGGCAGCAGCTTTTTCACTACCCGCTCGTTGCTGGTACCAAATATTTTTGTAAGAACGTTGTTGCTCAAGATCATCCTTCGGCGGCTTCTTGTAAGCGCGCGCTCGACTTTGTAACGCGCTCTGCCCGCCTCCCGCTGAATAAAGGGGTCCCTTCTTAGTTTAGTCGAGACCGGAGGATTTCGCTGTTCGCGCGCATCTCCGGAATCCCGCCCGCAACGATCCAGCCCCAACGCCCCTCTCCCGTTCTTCCGCCGAATGCAGAGATCCTTCCCGCGACTCTTCTGGCGTCTTGTGAGTCCAATTCGCGTACTCTGATGGGTTCGCAGCTTTTGCCCAATCCAGTCTCGGGAGACTCCTTTGAAAGCACTCTTTGCCACGTCTCGCGACGCCAGCCTGACCGTCGCGCGTTTGATTCTCGCTTCCATCTTCTTCGCGCACGGCGCACAGAAGGCCCTGGGCTGGTTCGGCGGCGCCGGATTTCACGGCACCATGCACATGTTCACTGTCTACATGAATATTCCCGCCGTCTTCGCCTTTCTCGCCATTGTCGCCGAGTTTGTCGGCAGTCTCGGGCTCTTCGTCGGCTTTCTCACCCGCATCGCCGCGTTCGGGCTGGTGGTGGTCATGCTCGTCGCCATCTTCAAGGTCAGCCTGGCCAACGGCCTGCTGGGCCGCCCAGGGCATGAGGGATTCGAATTCCCGCTCAGTCTTCTCGCCCTGGCCTTTGTCATCATGATCCAGGGCGCCGGCGCCTTGTCCATCGACCGGGCCATCGCCCCGAAACAGTAGAAGCTGCAATCGGAGCGTGATGCTCGGGTGCTCCACATCCGCCGGGAGTTGCCAGAGGGGAGAGAGCTCATGCCGCCGTTTCGTTGACCCCTCTGCGCCTGCTCGTTATACTCAGGGGGAACCATGCGGGAGTAGCTCAGTGGTAGAGCATCGCCTTGCCAAGGCGAGGGTCGCGGGTTCAAGTCCCGTCTCCCGCTCCAGCCTTCCGGGGAATTGCCTGCTTGGATTGCGGTAACCTGTCCGGACGTCGTTTCTGGATTACAATTCCCTGTTCAGGGCGCGGTACCCAAGTGGTAAGGGAGAGGTCTGCAAAACCTTTATGCGTCGGTTCGATTCCGACCCGCGCCTCCAGTTTAAATTCAATAAGATCAACAGCAGCGCGCCCAATTCTCTCGCCTGCGTGCTCGATCGCAGCTCCCGCCGGCAGCCGAGCCGAATATCTCCATCCGGCGCACGTGGCGGTTCCGGCAGCTTCTGCTCAATCAGGGCATTCATCCGCGAAATCCTTGCCTGACCCAATGGAACTGCGGGATCGGACTTAGTTTTCGGTCAGGAAGATGAGCTCCGAAGTGAGCGGCTGCGGCAACACGACGGGAAGACCTTTCTGCATCAACTGCTGACCGTTGGCGGTTGCGTCCTTCGAGCTTCCATCCTCGAAATGGAGACGGTAGGACTTACCGGGGCTCAGGCCGGCGAGGAGAAAGCGATGCCGCGGCTCGTCGGTCGAGGAGCCGCGGAAGGCGAAGATGACACCGCGGCGGCGCGACGAATCCCAGTACTCGATGCCGTCCCAGTGAATGCCGTCCGGCCTGACCGAGATGTGATAGAGCTCCGCATCACGGATAAGGGGGCGCAGCTGTGTCTTGTAGAGAGAAAGCGCCCGGCGTGCAGCCTGATGCTGCTCGGGGGTCCACCCATTTGTGTCCTGCATGACACTGAGCCAGCCCATCATGCCGCTGCGCAGTTCGTAGAGGAAGTTGGCCGGATGCGGCGTGGGCCACATGTCCACATAGGTTTCCAGCATGGCCGGCGGGAGGACATGGCTGGCGTCATAGAAGGCGCGCCGGTTGGACACCGGATCGTAACTGTCGGTGATGGAGAAGTAGTCGCCATGGGCGGCGCTGCCGAAGTCGACCATGCGCCCCCCGTCGTTGCAGATTTCGAAAAGTAAGTCGGGATGAGCGCGGCGTAAGTGTTCGTATATGTTGTAGTACGCTTCAACGGCGTGGTAGCTGACGTCGGTGGAGTTGGAGCTGAGCACAATGTCTTCGCCATCGTAGTGTTCCACCTGCATGTGCGCCGGATCGGGGGGAGCGTGCGGGTGGTCGGCGCGCGTGCACCCCTGAGCCACCAGATATCCATCGTGTTCCAGCATGTTGAGATGGTCGCTGGTGACGATTCGCTCGACTTCGCGCGCGGCATAATCGCGCGCGGCCGGAACGCCCAGGTCGATGGTCTGGCCTTTGAAAGCCTGAGGCTTCCAGTTTGGCCCGACGTCGGCGACAAGCCAGTCGCGAACCGTCGGATTGTGCACATTCAGAGCGCCGGGTTCAGTGTCGATACCTGCCTGAGACCAATCCACCCACAAGCCAAACCGCATGCCATGGCGGTGAGCATCTTCCGCGATCGGTGCCAGCCCATTGGGAAACTTTTCCGGATCCGGGTACCAGTCGCCGACGCCGCGGAACCACCCCGCGTCCAGGTGAAACATTTCGAAGCCCAGAGCCGATGCGTCAGCGATCATGCGCCTCGCCGTTGCGTCGTTGATGGACATGCCTATGCCCCAGCTGTTGTTCACCGTATACGGATATTCCGGATTCGCCCAGGTACGTGGCGATCCCAGCACACGACGCACCCAGGGCCGGAGCTGGTTGCCGGCGCCATCCGGACCGCCCCTGAACGCGCCCAGGAATACGCGCGGCGCGGTGAAAGCTCCGCCCGGGATGAGGCGTGTGAGCACCGGCCCCGGCTGGGGATCCAGACCGAGGTCGCTGGTGAGCTCCGTTGCCGTGCGCTGCAACGCGATGCGCGTCCGCCCGCTGAACTCGATGCCGGCAAACCATCCCTCTGCGCTGCCGGCGGGAGCGAAGACCGCTTCAAAAGGAATAATCTCGCGGGGGCGGCTTGGAACGGGATGCGCGAACGTCGATGACCACCCCGTCCATGCATAGCCGGCGGGCACCTGATCGAGATGGGTTCCCTGATTGGTGGGAGCTCCGGCCCCTTTTTCTATATAGAGGTTGCGGAGACGTGCGGCGCCGGGGACTTGCCAATCCAGCCGGAGGCTGTCGAAGACCGGCAGCCAGAGTTCGACGCCGCTCCGGTTCCGGATGGTGATGGTGTGTTCCACGGGGCCGAAAGGCGCTCGCACAAACCACTCCCAGGTAAGCTGCAGGCGTGGCCGGTACGTTTCGTAGACGAACGCGACGTGTTGCGGCTCCTCAATGGTTGCGCCGGGGACGAGTCTCCAGTGCAGGGCCAGCCGCCTGCCTTCGCGCTCTACCCAGGGAGGTAGAGTTTCCGCCGCCTGATTCTTCCACGCGGGCGAGTGTTGGCCAGTGAGCGAGACAAGGCGCGGGGCATCCGCCATGGCGGCGAGCCGAACTGTGGTGTCCCTGGTCGAGAGTGTAGCGCCTGTCTCGGCGGCGGCACGCGGCCAGGGCACGCACAGTCCCGCCGCAAGCAGCAGCGCTCCCGGAACCCGGACTCGCTTCATGTCAATCTCCACATTGCTTCACCGCCTTTTGAACTCAACCGTCATGGTCCGGTGTTCGTACTCGCCTGTCGTCGAGCTATCGGCGAAGGTCAGCGTGGACCACAGACCCTGTTGACGGGCGATCCGTCCTCCCTGCACAGTTTGGATCCTCCAGGGTGTTTCCACCCTCACAGAAGCATCTGCGGGCGTGGCCACATCGGCATCAAGGGTCAGCCGGTTGCCCACCAGCCGAAGCGAAGTGAGTTTGAGACCATAACTCACTGCGCCGAGCTCAGGATGGCTCGCGCTAACCAAAACGCGCACGCCGCCGGTATAGATGATCCGGCAGAGGAACTCGCCCGGCGGCAGCTCCATCTCCGTGGCGGCGTCCTCGTCCTGCTCGTATTGCTTCGCCCTGACCGCAAGAGGACGGCCATTGAGGATCGCACGGATGCGCGTGGCACCCAGCGGAATCTGCGGAGCAAAGTGCAGATTCACCGGAGTCCCCTGCACGGAGAGATCCGCGTCAATTTCGCCCGGCTTCTGCTCGATCGCAGCGTCCACGCGCGCGCCCCCAACCTGAACATTCCTGACAGAAACGTCGACCCAGCGAGGATCCAGCTGCGGAGCAAGCTTAAGTCGGTGTTCAGGAGCATTCACATTCAACCCCAGAATGCCGTGCACCAGGGAGTGCACCAGACCCGCCGACGACCAGGTTTGTTCCGGCACGGATTCGACCTGGGGATGGAATACGTCGCCGGCGAGCACCTCGGGCAGGTGGCCAGGCGAATCGAGCTCGAGCCCGGGAAGCAGCGATCTCCAGACCTCCCAGGCAACCGCAGAACGATGATCGCGCCAGAAGGCCTCCGCCGTGTCGGCGGTATTCACGGCAAACACGCTGCCTGCCGCATACGCATCCGGATTGTAATTGGGCGATGAATCGGACATGCCGCGTGCGCCCCAGTCAGTCTCAAAGTGCGCGGAAGCCAGGCGCTGCAGCGCCGCGTCTTCCTCTGCCGGCGAAATGTAGCCGTAGCCCAGCAGCCCTGGATGGCTTCGTTCGTCCGTCATGGCGTGGCCGTCTTCCGCAAATCCGGCGATCCAGAACTGCTTTTGCCGATCCCAGTAGCGGCCCGCCAGAGCTCGCTCCGCCGCGGCGTGAGCGTGCGCCGCAGCCTGCGCTTCGCTGCTCTTTCCCATGGCCAGCGCCAGGCTCCGGTAACCATCCGATGCCGCCACCCAGGCGGCGGACAAGCCCGCGTCCTCGCGCATCCGGTCCTGTTCGTCACCGCCTTCTTTGCCTGCCGGGATTCGCGGAAGAGCGGTTGCCGGATCGACAAGAGAACGGCAGTAGCCCCATGCCTGCTCAATGCCGCTCCAGTGCGCGCGCACAAACCCGATGTCTCCCGTCGCCTTGTAGTAATCGGCCAGCGTCGCCAGAAACTGGAACGTGATGTCCACGTGGACATACATGTAGGGATACTTATCCCGCCAGTCCACATAGTTTGCGCTCTGCGAAATCTCATGCCAGATCATCCCATTCACGGGGTTCTGATAACGGAAGATGAACGCCAGTTCGTCGCGTGCACTCGCGGCCTCGCCTTCCGCCAGCAGCGCCTCGGTGGCTACGAGTCCGTCGCCGGCAAAAAACCAGGCGTATTGCGGGCGGCGTTCCGGACGCGATGGCCCATAGCCGGCGACTTCGCCGCACCCGATCGACTCGTTGCACACCCATGCCTGATCCAGTGCGATCTTCGACCACGCGAAGGCGCGATTCACGGCCGGGTCCGGGGTCTGCAACTGAATTCCGCTGCCCAGCAGCGCTTCCATGTGCGCAACTGCCTCAGCAGCCAGCGAATCGAAGCTGCTCTCGAGAAAATTCAGCTCCTCGCCTTCCGGCTCTCTGCTGTTCTCCAGCACGGCGAAGAGCTGTCCCCGGCCATCGGCGGGCCGCAGCACCATGGACTGCGTCAGATCCTGCCGCCGCGTGCTGTTCACTACGTCGGTATGGACGATTTCCTGCGGGCTGGCGATGATGGCCCGCATGCCCGTGGTGCTCTCCGAGATCTCGTATCCATGCAGTGCGGGCACCCACTTCAGATCCTGGCCTCCGATCGCCCCCGGCCACATGAGATTGAGAACCGGCAGCAGCCCGACTTTGATCTCGACTGCGCGGCGGCCGGTGACTTCGTACGTGATCACCACGCCAGGCCGGTCACGCGGCACGAAGAGATGTTCATGAATCTCGAAATCCGGTCCGACATAAATACGGACTATCTCTTCCGGGTGGTATTCAATCCGGCGGAGAATGGCGGCACCGTCGATGGCCGCGGTGCCTCCATTCAACAGGAACTGGATGCGGTAGTTGCGAAAGAGCTGGAAGGGATAAGCCCACGCCTCCAGCCCCGAGCCGCCATAGCCCATCAGAATGGCGCGCTTTCCATGCGCCGCCACAAAGGATCCGGTTTCTTCTCTGTTCGCCGTCAGCACGAGTCCCGGATCCGGACCCTTCGACTGGCCGCAGATCGTCGCGGTCAGCGCCAGCAGCATCAACAACAAAGCTGATCGCGGCATCCCGCCCCCTCACCAGGTTATTGTTACAGTCTTGTCCACGTACCCTGTTCCTGCAGGAAACTGCACGCGAAGCGAGCAAATCCCATCCTGTTCGCTGCCCAGCTTTGCATCGGCGGCAGCAAGGTTGGGCACAGAGCTGTTTTCACGAACCGTCAGTGTCTCCTCGGTGTCGCCAGGCGCGGAGAGGCGCAGCGTGAGAGCATGGGCCCCGTACGATTCGGCAAGAACCTTGAGCTGATGTGTCTCGGCTCCGAATTCGGGTAGGTGCTCGTCGATGCCGACTTCGACGGGCGGAAGAGGAATATGGAGCTCGCCGTTTTTCACCAGCGCTCCGTGCGCGCGCGACGCCAGCTGGACATCCGCATCGCTGGCCTGAACGATCAACTCTCCTCTGCGGCGCTCGAAGCGAAGGTCAATCCTTTTGCTGCCGAAGGGAAGGCGCCGAATTGTCGCGCCGTTCCACGCAGCGGGCAGATGAGGCGTCACCACAAGAGTATTCGCTGGCGCGTCCCACTCAATGCCGAACAGTCCGCGCAACGCCGGCGAGACCACCATCGCCGAAGACCACAACTGATGTGCCGTGCTGCGTCCCAGCACCTGATAAAACTGCCCGGAAAGCAGCTCGGTCACGTCGCCGAGGTCCTGCGCCCAGGTCAGATTGGCATTCTGCATGAGGTGGGCATAGCCCGAGAGAGAGTGGCCGGCGCGGTATTCCGCAACCGACACCCACCCGGTAAACAGCGGCCATACACTTCCCTGGTGATAACTGATGGGATCGTAGAAGCTCGTCTGGTCGCTCAGGATGCGAACACCCCAGTCCGTGGAGAAGTGACTGCCGGCCCAGACCTCCATCATCGGATCGGCGTGCGCGAGCTCCCAGGTGCCATCCCACCACGCGACCGATGGAAAGATTGTCGCCGTGGTGTCCTGCTTTCCTGGCCGATTCCAGCTGAAGGCGTACCCTTGTCCGTCGGGCAGAGCGTATTCCGCTTCGATGGTCTTCGCGACGCGCCGAGCGCGCTTCTCTGCCTGCTCGGCCACATCCTCATGCCCTGCGCTGTGCGCCAGCATCCCTGCAGCTCGGCTGGCCTGCTCGTCGAGAGCGGCCAGATAAATCTCCTGGTCCGGCATCTTCGGAATCCAGGACTCGACCCAGCCGGATCCCTGGGAGTTGTCGTAAATTCCGTCGCCATCCGTGTCGTGACTGATTTCGAATTCCCACGCCCGCTGCAGATTGGGCCAGATCGAGGCGATAAAGGCGCGGTCGTTGCTGATGCGCAGATAGTCCGCGGCTGCCATCAGCAACAGGGGGGTCGCATCAGAAGAAGCCCACTCATAGGGCAGCGCGGCCCAGTTCACCATTTCCGCAGTCTGCGACCACTCATGCATGATCTTTCCATCCGCGCGCTGGTGCGCGATGAGAAAACGAATCTCTTCCTTGACTGTCGCGAAGTCGCCATAGCTGCTCACGGCATAAAGAGTCCACAACGCGTCGCGGCCGAAAAACCATCCAAAGCCGGGGCGCGCGGCGTCCCCCGACCCTGCAAATCCGGCGGTGAGCGCCTCGGCGCTGGCGCCCGGAGGAGTCTCGACCTTCAGCTGGTCAATAGCAATCTCCGCCCATGAAAACGCCGCATTCAGCCTTGCATTGGGCGTTTCGATCGACGCGCTGCGAGCCAGGAAGTCGCGATAGTAATCGAGGTTCTCGGTGAGAAACGTTGTGGCCTCTGTCTCCAATGCGTCGATTCTTTGGCGGAGGGCCTGGCTGGTTGCCGCGCTCGCCGAGTTGACGAAAGTGAACAGCATTGGATAAAGCTTCCCGTTGTCACGCGCAGGATCAAAGTGCAGGACGAACTGCAGTGGCCAGCTGTTCGGGCCCTCCTGATAGGGCGGCAGAATACCGGGTTCTGCGCCGGGCAGCGCGAGTGCCGCCGCCGGGGCCGGAAAATTGAGGTGCAGAACGTAGAAGCCTGGGCCGCCGCCGCCGCGCACCCACTCCGGCGATGGCAGATCCGGTGAGTTGGCCGGCCACATCCGCTGCATCACCGGCTCGAAGCTGAAGGTAATGGTCATGGGGCGAATGGCCTCGACCTCATAAAAGATCAGGGCCCCAGGCGCATCTGCCGGTGCTTTGGGCGCGAGCATAATCTGGCGGATCGTGAAGTTGGCGTGGGAGTAGGTGATGGTGGTGTGGTCGGGTTCCACATCGATATCCGCAGCCTGGCGGTTGACGTCAATCGGCACAGGATAGTCCTGCATGTTTGCCGTCAGATGCATGCCGCTGAGGATCTTCCACGGAAACAGCCATACTTCATACGAGCCATTCTGCCGCCCCAGAATGGCCCCGCGCGGTCCGACTACAGAAAATGGCAACCGCGGCACCGCATTGCGATCGATGGTGGGCAGATCGGGCGCCGGACCAGGCGATGTGGCGACCGGAGACAAAGCGGATTGAGGGCGAGCCAAACCCGCTGCCGCAAATATCCAGAGCAAAGCGAGCCCGGGAAGAAAGGTGCGAGTGAACAAGGAACAACCTCCGCGGGTGGGGGAATTGCGGCAATTTTCGGTGAAGCCTTACTTCAGAAAGCTCGGCAACAGGGCTGCTGTCTGCGTCCCCCCAATAACCTGCCCCGATTCACGAACGACTTCCGCCGGCAGGAGACGGTGCGAGCAAAAATTGGGGGATGGCGTATGCAGCGCCATCCCCGTGGTGGAGGCTTCAAAACTGGAAGCGCGCAGCAAACTGCAGGCGGCGCATGGAGGTTCCATCCTGTTCGGAGTACGTGCCCTGAATGTATCCGGCATTGTTGCTGTCGCCGCAGTCGATGCAGGTATTCGGATTCGCCAGATTGGTATGGTTGAAGACGTTGAAAGCCTCTGCAATCAGCTGCATCGTGAGGTTTTCGCGAATCGCGAAGTTCTTGGCCAGGGTCGAGTCGACGTTAAAGTACCCCGGGCCCCAGAGAGCATCGCGTCCGATGTTGCCGAACGTGTCCGCCGCAGGACGCGCGTACGCATTGAAGCTGTTGTCCGCCTGGCCGGGCGGCTGCAGCACATAGGGCGACGGCGTGATGTACGGGACTCGCAGCTTCACCGGATCGAAGCTGCCTTTATGGATCCCGAAGCTCTTGCCGGCGACCTTGTCTAGGAAGCAGGCGTTGTCATCCGCCGCGATGTCGTTGTCCTGGTTGCAATCCTGGTAGTTCGTGTTGAAGGGGATTCCACTCTCCAGGGTAAGGTTGGCGTTGAGCTGGAATCCTCCGATGATTTCGTTCGCCCAGCCTGGCGCAGTGGAACCAATGAGCTTCTGGCGGCCGAAGGGCAGATCGTAATTGCCGGCAAAGATCCATGCCTGACGGCGGTTGTAATAGCCGTTGCCACGGCCGATTCGAGGATCGACCAGGAACTGATAAGACTCGTGTGTAATGTCGTGCGACCACGTGTAGTGCGTGAGGAATTGCAAACCATTGGTGAAACGCTTGTTCACCACCACCTGCAGAGCGTTGTAGCTGGCGGTCGCCTGGTTGGCCATGTAGTCGATGCGCTGGGTCCACCCAAATGGTTTGCCATACTTGACTCCGAGCTGACTTTGCGCCGTGCCGTCATAGAAGGGCGCTCTCTGCGGATCGGTGTAATAGCAGCTCGAAGGCGCCGTGGGATAGGTCATTCCCGCGCAGCTTCCTCCGCCTGGCGTTGTGTTGTTCGGGTTTACCTGGTTGAAGCCCCGGTAGGTGTCCTCATTGGCGTTATAGGAGGGCGAGGAGTCGAACATGTTGTGATAGGCCTCGCTGCCCACGTAGGCGACCTGGAGCGAGAGGCTGTTGGTCAGCTCGTGCTGGACGGTGAGATTCCAGCCCTGGACTGTTGGGAGGCGAACGGTCGCCGGACGCGCGATCTGGTAGATGCCGTTGGGCAACGGGTAGGCGCCGCTCGCGGGGATGGCTGGGAACGTGTAACCAGGAGGCCCCGGGGGTACGCCATCTTCAGTGGCGGTGAGATTGAATACGGCCGCAGAATTGGAGACGGGGTTGACGCTTTGTTGGATTTGGGTGGGGAACGAGGAAGTCATCACATCGCCGAAGCTGTCGCCGGCCCATCCCTGGCCGTAGACGATGCCGTAGCCCGCGCGCACCACCGTATTGGGCCAGATCTGCCACGCGGCGCCGAGGCGGGGAGCAAACATTTTGAGGTTATTCTTGACGTTGGAAGCTAAATTGAACTGACCGACGCCGGCGATGCCGAGGATTCCGGTGTTGAGGTTGAGGAGTCCACCGGCTCCGGAAGCAGTCAGCGCCTCAGGCGTATAGAGCTCCCAGCGCAAGCCGTAATCGACGGTGAGCGTGCGCGTAGCGCGCCACTGGTCCTGGGCATAGGTAAAGAAGAGGTCCTGACGGGATGCCGCGTTGGTATTGGCCGTTTGGGTGCGCCAAAAGGTCGTGGTGTCGCCAAGCAGGAACGTGGCGAACCCAACGCCGGGAGACTCGACTCCGCCGGCGCTGACCCCCGAAGTGCGGGAAGATGCGAAGAAGTAGGTGCCGGACCGCAGAGCATTGCTGGCGATGCTGAGACTGTGATCCCTCAGGTAGCGATAGTCTGCGCCGAAGCGGATGTTGTGGTTTCCGACCGCATGTGACCAGTTGTTCACAAACTGATATTGGGACGTCTGCTGCAGGCTGGCGTTGGCTGACGTTCCGTATTCGATGTTCTGGCCGCCGTTGGCGCCGTTGGCTGGGATGTCGATATTGAACTGCGGAAGCCCGCCGTCCAGCGAAAGGTTGCCAACGTTGGCATTGGGTATGCCAAGAGTATTGCCCAGTGGTTGCGTGGCGTCGGGCCCCGTGGTGTTGTTGTAGATGGTGTAGAACCCGAAGCGGAAGTCAGTGAGCCATTTGGCTGAGAGTGCATAGTCGCCACCGGAAGCCAGGCTATTGTAGTGGAAGGCGTCGGTACCTGCAAATCCGCTGGCTCCATAGCCAAGCCCTCCGGCCGCGCCGAAATAGGGAGCGCCCGACAGATTGCCGTCGAACCAGGTGTAGCGGCCGAAAAGGTGCAGCTTGTCCGTCGCTCTCCAGTCAACGCGGACATCGGGCTGGTTCGTATCGAATATACCGAAGCCGGATGCGGCAAAATTATTCTCCACCCCCGCGGAGGCGACATTGGGGTGGGGCAGCAGCTTGAAGAAGTTGACCGCCGCGCTGGAAAGATCGGAGGCGGGAATGATGTTGCCGGTATAGGGCGTGCGGCCGGTATTGCTGGCATCCGTGAGTGAATTTGGTTTATAGATCTGGCCCACCGAAAGGTAATCGCTCAGGTCGCAGTTGCCGCCGGAAGTGCAGCTGGTTTCCGCCAGCAGAGTGGGAACGGTGGTCAGGGTTGCGGTGCCTGTCTTCTCACGCAGTCCCTGGTAATCGGCAAAGAAGAAGAGCTTGTCGCGCAGAATCGGTCCGCCAACTGATCCGCCGAATTGATTGTGCAGCGTCGGGGCCAGCGTATTATTCGGTGGCGCGTTGGCAAAGGGATCCCGCGCCTGCTGGGCATCCGAGCGCCGGTACTCAAAGGCGCTCCCGTGGAATGCGTTGCTGCCGGATCGCGTCTGGGCTGTCACCAGTCCCGCGACGGCTTTGCCGAATTCTGCATCGTAGTTCTGCGCTGTGACCTTCATCTCCGATACAGCATCCAGGTTCGGGTTGATGACGGCCACGCCGTTCAGCGGATCCTGGTTGTCGGTGCCGTCCAGCTCGTACCCCGTAGCAAAAGGAAGTTGGCCGTCGACTTCGATCGACTCGCTGCGCTGCGGATTGCCGCTGCCCTCGCCTGGCCCCCACCCGATATAGGTGGTGCCGGGGGTCAGCAATTCGAAAGCCGTGAAATTCCGGTTCAGGTTGGGCAGGTTCTCCACCGCCCGCTCGTTCAGGATCGTCGAAACATCCGCCCGCTGCGTCTGCAGCAGCGGGGCGCCTCCCTGCACGGTCACCGTTTCCGCCACGGTGCCAATCGCAAGCTGGAGATTAGCTTCCGGGGCGGTGTCAGCATAGACGACAACGCCATTCAGTTGCTCCTTCTCGAAGCCTCTGGCCTCCGCCTCCACGTTATAGGTGTCAGGGATCAGATGCTGGACTCGGAATTCGCCAGCCTCATTGCTCTGTACCTTCGTCGTCGTCCCCTTCGACACATCGGTGACGGTGATGGTCGCGTTCGGTATGACGGCTCCGGATTTGTCCGTCACCGTGCCCACAATCGACCCATACACGGCCTGCCCCATGGCTGGCAGAGCGCTGCCGAATATCATCAGCGCGGCCACAACGGCTGCCCATCCCCACCCGTGCAATCCAGCGTGCCGTCTCGTTTCTCCGGTCTTCTGATCAGTCGTCCAGGTCATACCTTTGCCTCCGGAACTCTGCTTTGGGTCCTCGTTGATTTTTTGAGCTCCAGGCTTTCGGAGTTCGTGTCTCGGCCCGTCGGTAGAGCGGCCAAAGGCCGGCTCCCGTTACGACAGCGCAAAGTATTCGCGCTCGCCGTTTTCCCTGGCAAGGTTTTTACTGTGATTTGACCCCCCGATTTCCGTATGACATACTTCCAGCGGCTGAAATGCTTGCAGTCAATGCAGCTCCGGATGCAGAGAGGGCGCTCGCGACGGACAAACGCTGGGCCCTGGTCAACAGGATCGCTTCGAGCCCGCATCTGAAAACTTCGCCGCGCCTGTGCGAGTTTCTGTTTTACATAGCAAAGTGCGCCATTCGCGAAGTGCCGGAAGAGGCCACTGAGCAACAGATCGGCATCCACGTCTTTGGCCGCCCTCCCGGCTATAACTCCAGCGAAGACAGTATCGTAAGAACGCACGCACGCCTCCTTCGTCAGAAACTCGATGCGTACTTTGCCGCGGAAGGAGCCGAGGAGGAATTCATCCTCGAAGTTCCCAAAGGGCACTACCTTCCCGTTTTTCATAAGCGCGAAATTCCAGCGGTCCACTCTGCGCCCAACCACCATTTAACGGGTGAAATTGACGTCAATCCGGAGGCACGACCTGCAGATACGACAGGTTCATGGCTCCGGCACCCTCAATGGATCGTGGTGTTTGCGTCCCTTTCCCTCATCGTCGCGGTCAACGCTGTGCTTTGGCGGCAATCGCGCCCTCCAGCGCCCCACGTAACGGCCGTGGACCGCTTCTGGCATCCCTTTCTCTCAGCGGACCCGCCGCTGGTCATCTACAGCAACGCCCTCTTCCAGGGCAGCTCGACCCAGGGACTGAAGTATGCGGCTCCCGATGCGGCCTCCCAGCCTTACGGCGACGGTTATGTCGACACCTATACGGGCATCGGAGAGCTCAGCGCCGTCTACACCCTCACGCGCCTCTTTGATGCCCACCACGCCACCTTTCTGCTGAAGCGAAGCCTCCTCGTCACCTGGGATGTCGCGCAGTCGAAGAATCTCATCTTCATCGGCTCTCGCGCCGAAAATCCGTCGCTGCGGGTCCTGCCGCCCACAACGGACTTCACGATGGTTGCCAACCCCGATTCCGCCGGGATCGTGAATCATCATCCACTTCCCGGTGAACCGCAGGTATACCTCCGGCCGGAACACCCTCTTACCACCGACTACGCCATCCTCGCGTTGCAGCCCGGAGTGCAGCCCGGCCGGCTCATACTCGTCTTCAGCGGCCTGACGACCTTCGGGACTCAGGCGGCCGTGGACTTTGTCTGCGACTCAGACAGCATGGCCGGACTGCTGAAGAAAATCACCGGTCCAAAAGGCGAAATCCGCCCCTTCGAAGCTGTCCTTCAAACCACCGTGGGCGGCGGCGTTCCTTTTGAAACCCGGCTCGTCACCATCCGCGTGCACTGACCCGATCAGTGCGGCGACTGTAATTTCGATTCGCCGGTCCGCTGGGTCTGCTCGGCGAGTTCGTTCTCCCGCTTCGCCTCATCGTCCTGTCCCACCATCCGATAGGCCTGCGCCAGGAATGCGTGCGTGATGTAGTTGCCCGGATCCATCTTCTCGGCGTGCTTCAGATACATGATCGCCGTGACAGGATCCTCTCGGCGGAGCAGAACACGCCCCAGCAGGATGAACGAACCGGTGCTGCTCATGTCCAGAGAGAGGGACTTGGTCAGCGACTGCTGGGCGAGGTCGAGGTTACCGGTGCGCAGGTAGGCGTCGCCCATGCGCTCGTAAACCTGGGCATTGCCGGGGTTAATCCTTTGCTCGGCGTTGAACTGCTTGAGCGCCTCGTCGATGTTCGAGTTGAGAAGCGCCACCTCGCCCAGAAGCAGGTGTGCGAGGGGCAGGTTCGGATCCACATCCAACGCTTTCTGCGCTTCCTGCCCGGCCTGAAGCGGGAGGTTTGACCGTTGCAGCATCGTGGCCAACAGAAGCCATGCCGCCCCGGAATCCGGCGGCTCGTCGAACTGGGCGGCGAAGGACCTGCGGGCATCGTCGTAGCGATTCGCATTCAGATAGCACAGCCCCAGAACGTAATTGGCGTCGGTCCCGGCGTTGGGCATCCACTTCCGTACTCGCTCCAGGTACGGAATGGCTGCAGTCGGCTGATCCAGCCGATACAGCGTCAGACCCTCCATCTGCACCGCTTCGATATCCTGCGCGTCCTGAGATATCGCCCGCTGAAAGGCCTCCCGCGCCTCGTCCAGCTTCCCGGTGCGGTAATACGCCAGGCCCAGCTCCCGCTCCACTCCCTTGGGAACCGGCTGCGTGGCCGCCATCTGCTGCAGCAGGGCAATAGCCGCATCCACCTTGCCAAGCTGCAGATCTTCATGCGCCTTTGCCAAATTGTCTGTCCGGGTCGGAGTCCCGGGAATCTGCGCGGCCAATAAAGACCACGCAAAAAGCTCCAGCATGAGGACTATCGCAGCGCGCATCACGCAACAGCATACTGCGCCCGCCTCTTGTTGAGTAGTGCTGCGATGAGGCGCGTGATGCCAGGACCAGGCGCCATCGGCCGGCTGGTTGCCGCGCCCCGCCCTTTACTTCGCGCAGGTGACGCAGAGTGTCCCGGTGATTCCTTTGCCTTCTGTGATGGTGAAGATGCGGTCCAGGGCGGGAAGCTTGAGCTTCTCCACGCTGCCGCTCGGCCAGTGAATCTCCACCTCATTGACGGTGGTTGCGTCGCCGAGGCCGAAGTGGACGCGTTGATCGCTGGAGGACAGATAGCTTCCTCCGCTCAGTACGTCGCCGCGCTGGCGGATACCCCCCGCCGTGAGATAGACGGTGGCGCCCACCGCATCGCGCGGGCTCTTCGCTGCGCCAATCAGCTTCAACTCCACCCAGTGATGATGGTCGGGATTTACGTTGCGCAGCAGCACGGGGACGCCGTCCATCGTGTTCATCACCACGTCGATCTTGCCGTCGTTGAAGAGGTCCCCGAAGGCCGCGCCCCGCCCGACGGTCACAACGGCTAAGCCTGTGCCTCCCACGGCGGGCACCAGCGCGAATTTTCCGTTCTTCAGGTTGTGAAAGAGCAGAGGGCGCTCGGCGTAGCTGCTGCCCCACTCAGGATGCTGGTCCACCTGCGGATACACGTGACCATTCGCGATAAACAGATCCTTCCAGCCGTCGTTATCGTAGTCCAGGAAGCCGTCGCCGAAGCCGACGAAGGGAATCGTGGGACCGGCGATGCCGGTTTCGTAACTGACATCGGTGAAATCCCCCTTGCCGTCGTTGCTAAAAAAGATATCGTAATCGTCGGCGAAGGTGGTGTTCACCAGATCCTCGTGCCCGTTGTTCTCGTAATCGCCCGCTGCGATTCCCATGTTTGCGGCTTCGCGCCCGTCCGTGTTAAGTGCGTAGCCGCTCAAATAGCTGTCGTCCTCGAAAGTGCCGTTGCCTCTATTGATGTAGAGATAGTTCGGAGTGGAATCATTGGCCACCACCAGATCCGGTTTGCCGTCGTTATTTACATCCACAAACAGGGCACCCAGACCGTAGTAGCCGTTCTTGTTTTCGACGCCGAGTTTGTCGCTCACGTCGGTAAAGGTTCCGTTGCCATTGTTGTGAAAGAGGTGGTCGCGCTCTCCGGGCAGGCCGCGCGGCCCGCACATTACAGGCACGCCGCGATACTGGCAGTTCGCGTAGTTGATGGCGCTGGAGCCGGAAACCGCCGGATGGACGAAGTCGAAATGGATATAGCCGGCGACGAACAGGTCAAGGTTGCCATCTCCGTCGTAGTCCCCGAAGGTGGCGCCCGTGGACCACGTGCCCACGGCCACGCCGGTCTCCTCCGCCACATCCGTGAAGGTGCCGTCGTGGTTGTTGCGGTAGAGGCGGTTTTTGCCGTAGTTGGTTACGTAGAGATCGGGCCAGCCGTCGTTGTTGTAGTCTCCCACCGCGCAGCCGTAGCCCCAGCGCTCATTGGCGACGCCCGCCTGTGCGGTCACGTCGGTGAAAGTGCCGTCGTGGTTGTTGTGGAACAGGGCCGCCCGGGGCGGCTCGGACTTGCCTTCCATGGCATCGATCGTCGACCCGTTCACCAGATAGATGTCCAGCCAGCCATCGTTGTCGAAGTCCAACAGGCACACGCCGGGTCCCTTGGCCTCCACGATGTAGGGCTTGTCCGGGGTACCGGAGACGTGATGCCAGCTGGTCAGGCCAGCCGCTTTCGCAACGTCCTCGAAGACGATCGGCCCGCTTTTGACGAAGCCCCCTTCAGTTATGGGACGATGTTCGGCATCGTAGACCGCCTGGTGGGTGGCTCCGCTGGCCATGCCCGTCTGCTGTCCCTGGAGTGCGCCAGGGCTGACTGTGAGCAGAACTATAAGCAAGCCTGCCCCGAGCACTCTCCCCGCAACCATGGACCCGCTGTCGCCGCGCACCCTGGGCCGATACAGCTTCACCAGCTTCTTCCTGTTCTGTCAGAACCTGCTGGAAGTCCAACGATTTCCACATTTTGTGCTAAATCTGTGCTGGAAATCCCCAGGAACTGCATTTTGTGCGATTTGTGAGATTGTAGAATCAACAAGTTACAATAGTCTCAAGACGGCATGGATCTTCGATTCCGACCCACGCTTCCATCCTTAGAACCTCTCCCTTCAGCTCCCTGAGCTCCCGAATCCTTTCTCCGCGCGCAATGAATCTTCCAGATCCTCCACCGCCGTCACCGGACCTGTCAGCACCGGCACCGGAACCATCTGCGCGATCTTCTCTCCTGCCTTCAGTTCCACCGCCGCCTCGCTGAGATTTGTCATGACGATGAGAATCTCACCGCGATACCCGGCGTCGATCACCCCTCCTGTACACGCCAGACCCCTCGCCGCCATCGACGACCGGTCTCGAACCAGCAGTCCCAGCCGGGCACCGGTCTCCGGATGCCGCGCTTCCACGGCGATGCCGGTGCGCAGCCGCATGGTCGTCCGCGGCGCCAGCTCTGCGCTCTCCAGCAGGAAAACATCATAGCCAAGGTCTTCCCCCGGGTGGGTCACCACCGGCAGGCGAGCCTCCCGTTCCAGCAACTTCACGCGCAGCATACTTCCATCGTATGCGAGGCCGCCTCCCCTCGAATTCCTCAGGGTTCGTGCACCTGGATCACAAACGTGCTGAACACCGTTCCTGGATCCAGCAGCAGCTGATGCGGCGTGCCGGCGCGAACGGTGACAATATCCCCCGCGCCGATCGACTGTCGCCGTCCGCCTTCAATCCGAAGACCCAGCGTTTCCCCATCCCCGATCGTGCGCCCATCGACCACACGGCCTCCGGTTACCAGCATGGCGTCGCCCTGTTCCACGATCATCACATCATCCCAGTGCGCGTGAATCTCGGCGCCGCCGCTGCGTCCGCGTACCGACAGCATCAGTTTGTAGGTGCCGAAGTCGCGCAGCATCGCCACAGCCTGGCCCTGTGCCTTCGCCCGAGGGATCAGGCCGGCCAGTTGCGCGCGGAATCGCCCCACCGGAAAGGCCATAGCCCCTTCCGCGAATCCGGCAGGCCGTTGAGAGGCTCTCCGGCGAGCTTGTCCGGCGGGCGCGCTCAATGCCGCCACCACTGCGGCGACCTGGGGCTGCGCAACCGATCCCGCTTCCTGAGCAGACATGGGCAGGACGAACAACAGGACGGCGGCGGCAATCACGGCAGATTTCACAATGGCTCCTGTCAAACGGGAATGGGAAGAGGCACGCTGAAACTATACGCCGCGCATCTCGATCGCCGTGGTCGAGCACCCGGCGGAACCTTCCTTCGCATCAGCTTCACTGCCGCGCGGGCGACGCATGGAAATGTTCGTGAATCGTCTGCGCCGTGCGCTCCGGGACAACTGCCGACAGCGCCTCCAGCGTCGCCGTCGAGACGGAGCGCAGGCTGCCAAAATGCTCCAGCAGCCGTTGCCGCGTCCGCGGGCCCACCCCGGGAATCGCCAGCAGTTCTGACGCGCGGTCTCTCATCTCCCGCCGTTTGCGGTGGTATGTAATCGCAAACCGGTGCGATTCATCGCGAATCCGCTGGATCAGGTGCAGCACCGGCGAGCGCCGGTCCAGCACGATCGGATCCTCCTCCTGCCCGTACAAATAGATCACCTCTTCGCGCTTCGCAATCGCCGCCAGCGGCTGGCTCACGATGCCCATCGATTCAAGCGCCTGGGCCGCAGCGTGCAGTTGGCCAGGCCCGCCATCGATCAGAACCAGCGACGGTGCATCGGCGGCCGGTTTCCGCCCGTTGCTTTCGCCCGCAGTCGCCGCAGCTTCCGGATTCTCCGCCAAATGCCGGTATCTCCGCGTAATCACCTCGCGCATCGAAGCAAAGTCATCCACGCCCTCGACCGTTTTGATCTTAAACTTGCGGTAGGCCGACTTGTTCATCTCCCCATCCTCCCACACCACCATCGACGCGACCGTTTCCGCGCCCTGGATGTGAGAGATATCGAAGCATTCGATCCGTCGCGGCGCCTCTTCCAGCGTGAAGACGTCCTGCAACGCATCCTGGACCGCCTTGCGCGTCGGCTGCAGCACCCGGAACCTCTGGTCGAACGACTGTTTCGCGTTCTGCCCCGCCAGATCCACCAGCGAGCGCTTTTCCCCGCGCTGCGGGACAGCGATCTCCACCCGGTGACGCGTGTGCCCCGTCAGCAAATCCGCCAGCGTCGCCCGGTCCGGAAAATCCACCGGCAGATAAATCGCCGAAGGCACATACGGCTGGTCGATATAAAGCTGCTTCAGCAGCGCGGAGAACAGAACCGGTGGGTCGAAAGGTTCCTGCCCCATCCCGCCGGCTTCTCCGGATCTGCCCGAATTGGGCAGATCTGGGAGGCCGGATGCTCTCGGCCCTGCGGCACTCGTTCTGTCGTGCGGCTCCTCCGGCTCCATCATGAATTCCGGCAGCTCCTCCCAAAAGAATTCCCGCCGGTCGACAATCTTCCCCGCTCGCATGTGGAACAGGTTCACCGCAATCATGCCGTTCTCATAGTGGAATCCGAACACGTCCGCGTCGTCGTCCTGCGCCGAAGCGATGCGTTGCTTCTCGCTCATCTGGCTCAGCGTGACGAGCAGATCCCGATACTTCGCCGCCAGCTCGAACTGCCCCTCCGCGGCTGCCCCCGCCATCCGCTCATGCAGCGACTTTTCCAGCTCCGCGGTCCGCCCTTCCAGAAACGTCTGTGCGTCGCGCACCGCCTCGGCGTAAGCTTCCGGCGTGGTCAGCGTCCGCACGCAGGGGCCAAGGCAGCGGTGGATGTAGTACTGCAAACACGGCCGCGCATGTTCGCGGTTCAGGTCCACCTTGCAGCTCGGCAGCAAAAACGCGCGATGGATCAGCTCCACCACGCGATAGGCAAGGTTGCCCGGGAAGTAGGGCCCGTAGTAGGCCGACCCGTCGTGCCGCAGCCGCCGCGTCACAAACACCTTGGGATACCGCTCCCCCAGTGTCAGCTTCACGTAGGGATACGTCTTGTCGTCGCGCAGCAGGATGTTGAACCGCGGCTTCCGCTTCTTGATCAGGTTGTTTTCAAGCGCCAGCGCCTCATGCTCGTTGTCGACCAGGATGTAGTCCAGATCGACCGCCTCCCGCATCAGCGAACCGGTTTTGGCGTTTGCCTGGTTCGCCTCCAGCAGATACGAGCGCACCCGCGACCGCAGGTTTTTTGCTTTCCCGACGTAAATCACTTCACCGTCGGCGTTCTTGTAGAGATACACGCCCGGCCGCGTTGGTAGCGTGCGTATCTTCTCGTGGAGGTCCATCGGAAGCTTCTTCAACTAGTTTACCGGGCCGGAAACAGCGCCTCGAAGCGGCGAAAAGGCGAGTACAAAGGTAAAAAATACTTGGTGCGTCCTCTTCAGCGGCGAAGCAGAACTGTCCGTATCTGCTTCAAAAAAATGGCTTTACCTATCCATCCCGGTTTGGTCCGGCGCATGCTGTTCTCAGCCTGAGACAAGGGGAGCAGAAGTCCCCCCACTGGAAATGGAGCGCACACCATGAACCGCATTTCAGCCTATGCCGTCGGATCTGCGGCCGCGGCCTTGATTCTGATCGGTACCACCGGCTGCACCAGCAAGAAATACGTGCAAAGCCAGACCGAGCCGGTCATCCAGCAAACCAACGAGCTGGATGAGGCGACTGCCAGGACACAGCAGAACATTCGCGACACCGATGCGCGCGCGCAGCAGGGCATTCAACAGTCGCAGAACCTCGCCAACCAGGCGCGCCAGAATGCCCAGAATGCGCAGCAGGCGGCCAACGGCGCCCAGCAGTCTGCTCAGGATGCCGTCAACCGCGCCGACACCCTGGAGGGTGTCATCGCCAACCTCGACCAGTACCACCAGGTCGCCGACGTGCAGGTTCACTTCGGCTTCAACAAGACGTTTCTGACCCAGACTGACCGCTCCCAGCTCGATCAGTTTGCCGCGCAACTGGGTAACACGCAGAGCTACATCCTTGAGGTCACCGGCGGAACCGACTCGGTCGGGTCGAAACAATACAACTATGGCCTCAGTGATCGCCGCGCCATGGCCGTCGTGCAGTACCTCGCTTCGAAGTACAACATCCCGCCGCACAAATTCTATCTCGTCGGACTGGGCAAGGATGAGGAAGTCGCCAGCAACCACACGGCGGCTGGACGCGCAAATAATCGCCGCGTCGAAGTCCAGCTCCTGAGCAACGCCAGCGGCTCCGCTCCCACCCAGACCGGCGAAGCCTCGGCCCCGGCCGGCTCAGGGACCGGCGCGCAGTAGCTTTAGTCTGCTTCTCCCAGGAAGAAGGGCGCCGGGCCGCAAGGCAGGCGCCCTTCGTGTTTTCATTTCACTGCGGTCTGCGCCTTCTCAGATTCCCGCGTACCAGGCGTAGCCGCCCTCCGGATCGATCGATCCCAGCCCCTTCCCGAATTTCCTGATGTCGTCCGTCGCCGTAACCCGAATCACATACTTCACGCTCTTGTACCCCAGCTGCCGCGGCACGCGCAGCCGTAACGGTCCGCCAAATCCTACCGGCAGATCCCCGTCGTTCATCCCCCACGTCAGCAGTGTCTGTGGATGCAGCGCATCCCCCATGTCGATGCTCTCCCAGATCACCCGGTCGAGCGAGTAGTACACCATGTACTGCACCTGCGGCTTCAGCCCCGCGGCCGCCAGCACCTCATGCAGCGGCGTCCCAACCCACTCCGCAATGTACGACCACCCCTCTTCGCACGCGACCTCCGTGATCTGGCTGCTCGCCGGAAAATTGTCTTTGATCTCCGCCAGCGATAGCGACAGCGGCCGCTCTACCATCCCGTCCACCACCAGCCGCCAGTCCGCAAATCCCTGCGCCTGCGATCGCTCGTAGGCCTTACCGCGCGGAACCACCTCGTTCGCGAACGGCGTCTTCGAGATCATGCTCCGCGGAAAAGTCCGCGCCGGCGAGTGCAGCGTCAGCAGTCTCTGTGTCGCGTACGTCAGCGTCTCGCCCGGCCCGTAGATTCCGCCGTGATCCGGAGGAATCAGCCCGTACCGTCCCGCCAGCCGAGCCGCCTCATCCAGGCCGGCGATGCCTGCGCCCGCCACCAGCCCGGCCGTAATCAGTCTGCGTCGGCTGATCGGACTCATCCCCGCTCCTTTCCCGCGCGCCCTGTCATCATCGCCCGCATCCGGCTCCGGAATCCCGCCAGCGCAATCATCGTGACGTGCACCACCAGGAAAAGCACCAGCACGCCGGTCAATAGAAAATGCAGAGTCCGCGCCGTCTGCCGTCCTCCCAGCAGCGCCACCGTCGACGGAAACGCCGACGTGAACGACGGCGACATCGCCAGCCCCGTCCAGATCATCATCGGGAAGACAACAAAAATCACCGCCAGATACGCCGTCCGCTGCACCACGTTATACGAGTGGGCCTCCGCCGGATCCGCCGCCCTCCGCTGACGATACTTCGCAATCACCTCGCGAAACGACCGCCAGTTTCGCTTCCCGCGTTCCGGAACAATGTTCCGCCAGAAATGCCCGGTAAACAATCCATATAGCCCGTATACCAGCGCCGTAAATACCAGCAGCCACGCCACCTCAAAATGCAGATACCGGCTCCAGCCATTCTCGTCCGGCATCACCGTGTGGTAGCCCGTCGGCACCAGTTCGCGCGAAGCCGGAATTGGAATCGTGAAAGCGGCCCTCGTGACGTCCGTGCCCGTTTCACCCAAGTAAAATCGCGGATGCGACACCACGATCTCGCAGCCCGTCACCAGCAGCGCGAAAAACGCGATCACCGTCAGCCAGTGCGTCACGCGCACGGTCAGCGCATGGCGCGGCCTCGCTCTCGCCTCGCGCGCAGCGGTACCTTCCCGCGACGGCGCGATTGCTGGGGATGACATGCGCGCGAGTATAGCACGGCGATGAAGTCCCGGTGTTTCCGTATGACCAGGGCGGCAAACGTCAGTTTGGCGCCATGCCCTGGATTGTGATCTTGTCCGCCAGGCGGGCGTTTCCGCGATCGAGAACAACCACGATGCGCTCTCCTGCGCGCAACTCAGCCCGTGTGACGGGCTGCTGCCGCAGAACGTAAGCGGTGCGCGCATCCGTCTGCAGCGTCTGGAGATTGCCATCCATGCGCTGCACCGAAATCGAATCAGCCTGCACGCCGGCAATCACGCCTGCCGTCCACGTAATCCCGTAATTGGCGGTCCGCATTTTCAGAATCATGGCTCCCCGAGCGGGCATGAGCGTTACACTCTCCGCCTGCACCGCGCGGTCCTGAAGATCGAAGGTTCCGCGAACCAAAACAGCACTGCCCACCTGGATCTGATCCAGACCGGCCGCTGTGCGATCCTGCAGGATCTGCGTCGACGGCGACAGCTTCACCGCAAACACCACATGCTCTGGAACGCTGAGTTCGATTTGCGAGGATGTCATGGAAGTCACGATGCCCGCCATTCCACGAAAGGTCATCGTTCCCATGCTCGGCGCCGATGCGTGGCCGGCATCCTGTGCGTGCAGACCCGCGACGACCACCAAGGCGCTGGCGACGCAACAACAGTGGCGTATGATTCGAGCCTTCATGGGTGCCTCCTTACCGGGGAAGGGAGACGGATGGGGCGATGCCGATTATAGTGCGGCAGGGCAGCGAAGCATACGAACGTGCCGGATGCCGGGTGCCCCCCTTGTTGCCCGATTTTGGCGGCAGGGTGGGGCTAATCCTCCGATGAGCGGCTCTGCCGAACGTGCGCCGCCCGCACCTCGTTCGCCGTAAAAAGCCGCAGAAACGGAGCGCCCTGGCAAGCAGCCTCCAGCGCCAGCCGCCCGTTCGCCTCTTCCCGCTCCACCAGACACACGGCAGCAATCACCTTCAGTCCGGCTTCACGTGCAGCCTCAATCGCGGCAATCGTCGATGCCCCCGTCGTGCAGACATCGTCCACAATCACGACCGGAGCACCCGCCTCACAGAAGCCTTCAATTCGCCGCCCGGTGCCATGCGCCTTCTCCGCCTTCCGCACCAGGAAACCGTGGATGAGCGGTGCCGCCGGGTCGCCCTGCGCCTGTTGCGCGCTGGCGATCGCGACGGCGGAGACGACAGGGTCGGCGCCCATCGTGAGTCCTCCCACAGCCGCCGGCTGCAGATTGTGCTCGCGCAGTAAATCGAGGATCGCCAGCCCGCTCAGGCGCGCGCCTTCCGCATGCAGCGTCGTGGTTCGGCAGTCGATGTAGTAGTCGCTCGTCCCTCCGGAAGAAAGCCTAAATTGTCCAAGCCGGAAGGAGATGCGGGCGAGAAGATCGAGGAGAGCGGAGCGAGGGTTCGTTGTCTGGGTCATAAAGTCTCTGAAATCAGTGTACGAAACCGGGAAGCGCGCTCGAGCCGCAGGCCTGCGACTCTTATCCGGCGATGAAATCTTATTCGGGAGCCCGAAATCTGCCGCACGCCCGGAGTTGCTGTGTAGAGTATGACTAACTTGGCAACACCGCGGGGGTGAGCAGTTGAAGTTGCATCTTTCGTACGCCCTTGTCGTGTGTGTGGCCCTGTTCGCGATCGCCGGTTGCGGCAGTTCGAATGTGCCCGGCTCGTCTGCCACGCGCAACACCTTCACAGCCCAGTCGCCACAGCCGCGCAGCGGCCATGTGGTTCTGGTCATGGAAGAGAATCAGAGCTATTTCACGGTTGTCGGCAGTTCAAACTGGCCCGCGCTCAACGACCTCATCCGCGACGGCGCCCTTCCGACGCACTACTACGCCAACACTCATCCGTCCATCGGCAATTACTTCATGCTGACCACCGGAAAGGTCCTCACCAACAACGACAACTCCACCTCGGTCTGGAACGTCGACAGCATCGCGCGCCGCATGGACAGCCAGCACCTGTCCTACCGCATTTACGCCGAGGGCATCACGCGCGGCTACGTCGGCGGCAATACCGGACTCTACCTGGTCCGCCACAATCCCTTTGCGCTGCTCTCTGACCTCGCCCACAACCACGCCACCGCCTGGGCCCACATCTTCCCCTTCACGCAATTTGCGAAGGACGTGGCCACCGGAGGCCTGCCGCAATTTGCCTACATCGTGCCCGATGTCGACCACGATGCCCACAATGGCACGCCGGCCGAAGCCGACGCATGGTTGCTCAAAGAAGTAGTCGATCCGCTCTCCAACCGTCCGGCATTCCAGCCGCATGGCGACGGCGTCCTCATCGTGAACTTCGACGAAGCGGCAGACAGCGACTCCACCCACGGCGGCGGTCACATAGCCCCCGTCTTCTGGGGCCCAATTGTCAAAACCGGCTACCGCCAGAAATCCACCACGATCTACCAGCACCAGAGCATGCTCCGCCAGATCATGCTGTTGCTGAACCTGCCCTACCCGTCTGGAGCCGCGGCAGATGCGCCGGCCATGAACGAATTCTTCAAGCCGTAATCAAAAGCGCGGCTGCTTCTACTTCTTGGCGGGAGCAGCCGCCTTCACCCCGTTGATCGCGCTCGTCAGCATGTCCAGCATGTCGGAGTCGATCACGTACAGCGAAGGCCCATCCGTGCGCTTCGCAATCGCGCCCTCTTTCGTCGGCTGAATCTCCACTGTCTCCACCTGCTGGCCTCCGCCCGACGTCACGATCAGCCGGATCGTCGGAGCCGTAAATCCCGTGTCTACAAACTTGTCCGCCGCCAGCGAGCGCATCGCTGACACCAGGTTCTCCACCGAGTCTCCGTCCATCTTCGTGCCCACCGACCACCACGTCGTCCCGGACCGCGTCAGAAACAGCGCCTTCGTCCCATCGTGCACCTCGATTTTGTCCGGGTCAGTGGCATAGCCGAAATCAAACAATTGCTTATTGCGGAAGCTGTCGAGATTCCTGGAAACTGCCTCGCCCACCGCGGGATCGATCTGCCACGTCCCCGGCGCCGCGCTCGACTTCGCGTAGTAGCTCCCGTCATCTTCGCGCACTTCCATCGATTGTTTCCCGGTGCTGCCCTCCAGATCCACCTTCGCAATCGGCTTTCCATCTGCGAACGCAGTTTCCGCCTTCTCTGGCGCAGTGGCCGGGATCCAGCGCGCGTCCACCACCTGGTTCAGCAAATCGTCCACCTGGAATGTATCCGTGCGATACGTTTGCGGCTGCTGAATTTCCCAGCCGTGATGCGCGCGAGCGAAACGGATGGTCTGCCCTGGGCGGACCAGAGAAAAATTCGCCACCGTGTCTGCATCCACCGGAAGCAGGCGCTTGTCGCGCAGCTCGTCCACACTTTTGTCCACGCTCGCTAAGTCGTGGCTTGGCACCAGAAACACCCGCGCATCGCCCGATACCATGACATATACCCCGCCACCCGCAGGTGCCCGGTCGCCGAACGTCACGGTCGGTCCGGGACCGGATTCTTCGCCAATCTGAAGCCGAAAACCCGGATCGCTCAGTCCGTACATGCTCAGGTCCGCCGGCTTTTGCTCGATGATGCGCGCCGCATGCAGATCGCTCACCGTGGAGAGAATGCCACCGACCGTGGTGGAACTCGCCAGATACGGCCCTGACGATTGAATGTGCCACTGATTCGGCGAGCTCCGGGCCACCACGATCGCCTGCCCGCCCCTCGGCTCCAGCGTCAGTCGCTCAACAGAGGCCGGATTGACCTTCACGATGCTAGGTTCGTCCGGGTTCGCCCTCGGCGCGGATTTGTGGTGCCCTGACCACCACAGCAACCCTCCCAGGACGAGAAGAACCACCGCTGCCGCTAGTAGACTGCGAAATCTCATATCAATTCTTCAGTGAATGATCCAAAATGCCCCGGCAGAAACTATCTCCGCTTCCACCAGATCACAATTCCCGCGATGATCACGATCAGCGGAAGGATAAACTGCGAAACCACCCGCACCAGTGTCATTTGCGCCGCTGTCATGGTGATGTGCTGGATCGCAGGCGGCTTAGGCCGGATCGAAATCAGCTCTTCATCCGAACACAGCCAGTTGATCGCGTTCGCCGCCAGATCGCCGTTGCCGTTCAGCGCCGCGACAAACTTGTTCGTCGCCCAGTCCGAGCTTCCCACCACCACGAATCGGCCCTGTTTGTTCGGCTTGTCGACGTTGTATGTTCCTGCGGCCCCCAGAACAAACGGCCCGCGCTTGTTGTTCGGATCCTTGACGTTGATTCTCGGCGAATCCAGATTCGTCGTCGCAAAGCTGGCATCCGACGAGTCGAACAGCTTCTGCACCGACACATTCGCCCCTGTGCCCAGCGTCAGAGATCGCGAATCGGGAAACCCCGTGGTGATCTGCCTCATGTTCGCAACGATCGTTTGCGACGAATAGCTTTGCACCATCGCAACCCCGGCCCCGAGCCCCACGTACTGCCCGAGCGGGTCGAGAACCAGATCCCGATCCGCCGTCACACCCCAGCTTTGCAGCAGGGAAATCAGAGCGTCGTTGGATGCAATCGGCTGCGTCCCAAATTGCAGAGGCGCGCCCAACATGAACATCGCCCGCCCGCCGTTTTCCACGTACGCCTTGATTGCGCTCACTTCCGGCTGCAGATAGTTCGTCGTCGGTCCCGCCACCACAACCGCGGTGCAGCTGGACGGAATCGTCCCGTTCGTGACCAGATTGATCCCCTGGGTCTCGTAATTGTCGTTGGAAAGGGCCTGCTTCAGGTCGGAAAGGCCGTCCGGGCCACTGTCGTCGATCGCGTGCTCTCCGCTGCCCGTGACAAAACAGACGCTGCGGACGTTCCCGCTGATGTCGCGAATAAACGCGCCCGTGATCCCCTGTTCATCGAAGTGCGCCGCCTGGTTGGTGCGGCCGTCCGTAGTCACTATAACCGTATTGATGTGGTCAACCCCGGCTGCTCGTGCCGCCTCCGGGTCCTTGTCCACATCCACGTATTTCACCGTCACTTTGGGCGAGAGGTTCGCATACTCGTCCAGCAGATCGCGGGCCTGTCCGAAGTTCGCGCTCACATTGAAGTAGGTGATCGTGGCATCCTGCTTCAGGCCGCCCACAATCTTCTGCGTCTCTTCTGAGAGGCTGTACCGCTTATTGGAAGTCGAGTCGTACGACTTGTTATAACGATCGGCGAGCACGTTCGCGACGACCACCACGGCCAGAACTACAACAATGTAGACAGTTGCAAACCCCGCGTATTTCGTCTGTCTCGCTTTCAGCCACTGACTTGCCATTCCTGGTTATGACCTCCAGCGCAGGGATTCCAGCGACCGCGCGGTCAGGAAGAGCCCCATGAAGATGACGCTCAGGTAGTAAATGCTGTCCTTCGACGAAAGCACTCCGCGGCCGAAGGACTCAAAGTGCGTGATGATCGACAGGTAGGCCAGGACCTGGGCCCAGCCCGCCGGATTAAAGCTGCTCACCCAGGAGAAAACCCACAGCAGCAGGCATGCCGCGAACGTTCCCGCCCCCGCAATAATCTGGTTCCGCGTCAGCGTCGAAATAAACGTTCCCAGCGCCAGCAGCGCCGCGCCCTGCAGCACGATGCCCAGATACGCGATCGCCAGCGGCCTCCAGTCCGGATGCCCGTAGATAAACAGAAAGCAGAAGCTGATTCCCGAATAAAATACCAGCCAGCAATACAGAATCGTCGCCGCGAACCACTTGCCGAGAATCACTTCCATATCCCGGACCGGTGACGTCGTCAGCAGCTCAATCGTCCCGTTGCGCTTCTCCTCCGCAAACAGCCGCATCGAGATCAGCGGAATAAAAAAGATGCCGATGAAGCTGGCGTTGGCCAGCAGCGGCCGGATGATCTCCTCGTTGATATTCGTCGGCGCGATTCTCCCCATCATCTGTAGTTCCATGCTCTGCAAAAGAAAGCTCTGCAGATAAACCCAGAAGAAATATCCGAAGATCAGGCTGTACAGCGTGACCAGCAGCCACGCCACCGGCGAAGTGAAGTAACTGCCGAGCTCCCGTCGGCAAACAATCCAGGCATTTCTCATGCGTTGTTCTCCGGAGTAGCGGAGGTCGACGCGGCAGCCGATTCCGCGCCCGTAAGCTGCAGGAAGATTTCCTCCAGGCTCATCGCCGCCGGCCGAAGCTCGTTCAGATCCCACCCCGCTTCCACCACCAGGCGCGCCAGATCCCCTCGCACCAGCCTGCCCTTGTCGCTCTCGACTTCAAAAACCGCGGCGTTCGCCTGCTGGTCACGGCAGACCACACGGCTCACCCCAGCCACCTGTTCCAGCCGCTCCTGGATTGACGGAGCCGAAAACGCCCCCGTCCGCGCTGCGATATCAATCAAAATGGATTCGACACCGCGAAACCGAGCCTGCAGGTTTTCGACAGAATCCGTCGCCACCAGCTTGCCCTTGTTAATAATGATCACCTGCTCGCACGTCTGCTCCACTTCCGGCAGAATGTGCGTGCTCAGAATGATCGTGTGCTCGCCTGCCAGGCTCCGGATCAGTTCGCGCGTCTCGATAATCTGCCGCGGATCCAGCCCTGCCGTCGGCTCGTCCAGTATCAGCACGTCGGGATTGTGAATGATTGCCTGCGCCAGCCCCACGCGCTGCCGATACCCCTTCGACAGCTTGCCCATCAGCTTGTGCTTCACATCACCCACGGCGCACCGCTCGCACACAAAAGCCACGCGCCGGTTCAGTTCCTCGCCGGACAGGCCCTTGAGCTGTCCCACAAAGCGCAGATAGTCCACCGTCTCCATCTCCAGATAGAGCGGCGGCGTCTCCGGCAGGTATCCGATGTGCCTGCGCGCCTCCAGCGGCTGTGTGAGAACGTCGAATCCCGCCACCGTCGCCTCGCCCGCCGTCGGCGGGAAGAAGCAGGTCAGCATGCGCATCGTCGTCGTTTTTCCCGCGCCGTTCGGCCCGAGGAAACCGACAATCTGCCCTTTGCTGACGGAAAAGGAAATGTGGTCGACGGCAGTCGTGCGGGCGTACTTCTTGGTCAGGTCGTGAACTGTAATCATGTCTGACTGATCAGTTGGACTCCCCGGTGATTAAGTCGTCATCAACAGCAACCGTGCTGCGGCCCAATTCGGCGCAACGAGCCGCGAACACCCTGCTGCCGCCAGTGGGAGAGTCACCACCATGCTAAAACATCGCCGAACCGCGGTGTCAATGCAACCAACCGGGCAGCGAAATAACTTCGGGTGCCCCACAACCCGGCCTGAGCGAAGTCGAATGGCTCTGCGGGTATTCGCAGATGTGGGGGACCACGATCCGCATCAGGGGCAGCGGCACGACGGACAACCCCCGCAGGACTCTATTCCCCCGTGTCGATCTGTGCCCGCTGCAGCTTGTCCGAGTAATCCACGTACACCGCTTTCCACGTCGTGAAGAACTCGATGGCCCCGATCCCGCCCTCGCGATGTCCGTTGCCCGTCTGCTTCACCCCGCCGAATGGCAAATGCACCTCCGCCCCAATCGTCGGCGCGTTCACATACGTGATGCCCGCCTCCAGATCCCGCATTGCCTTGAACGCCAGATTCACATTCCGCGTGTAGATTGCTGTCGACAGCCCATACGGAATATCGTTCGCGATCTCGATGGCGTCGTCGATGCCCGAGCATTCCAGCACGCTCACAACCGGACCGAACACCTCTTCCTGCGCGATCCGCATCTTCGCGGTAACCCCGGCCACCACAGTTGGCGCAAAGAAATGCCCCTGCGCAAAAGCGCCGTCCGTGAGAGCCTGCCCGCCGGTCACGATCTGCGCGCCCTCTTCCTGCGCGATCCTGCAGTATTGCGTCGACGTCTCAATCTGTGCCGCGTTCACCTGCGGCCCCATCTGGACTTGTTCATCCAGTCCGTCGCCCACCTTCAGCGCCTTCGCCCGCGCCGCCAGCTTCTCCGTGAATTCCTTCGCCACGCCCCGCTGCACAATAATCCGGCTCGTCGCCGTACACCGCTGTCCCGTCGTCCCGAACGCTCCCCACAGCGCGCCGTCCAGCGCCAGATCGAGATTGGCATCGTCCATCACGATCATCGCGTTCTTCCCGCCCATCTCCAGCGAGCACGGCTTGTACAGCCCCGCTGCCGTCTGCCCCACAATCCTCCCCACTTCCGACGATCCCGTAAACGAAATCGCCCGCACCAGCGGATGCTCCACCAGCGGCGTCCCCACCTGCGATCCCGATCCCGTCACCACATTCACCACCCCCGCCGGCAATCCCGCATCCATCAGCGCCTGCGCCAGGTTCAGCGTCGACAAAGGTGTGTCGTTCGCCGGCTTGATCACGCACGTATTCCCGCAAACCAGCGCGGCCAGCAGCTTCCACGACGGAATCGCCATCGGGAAATTCCACGGCGTGATCATCCCGCACACGCCCACCGGCATCCGCACCGTCATCGCGAATTTGTTCTGCAGTTCCGACGGCGTGGTATGGCCAAACAGCCTCCGCCCTTCGCCGGCCATATAGAAAGCGCAGTCGATCGCTTCCTGCACGTCCCCGCGCGTCTCCACCAGGACCTTTCCCATCTCCCGCGTCATGTCCCGGGCGTACTGCTCTTTCCGCTGTTCCAGCAGCAGGCCGGCGCGCAGCAAAATATCCGCGCGCTTCGGCGCGGGTGTCAGCCGCCAGCTTTTGAACGCTTCGGCGGCGGCCTTCACGGCCAAATCCACATCCTCGCGCCCGGAAGCCTGGAATTCACCCACGACATCATCGTGTCGCGCGGGATTGATATTGGAAAATGTCTTGCTGGTGCGGGCAGGGACGAACTTGCCCCCGATCAGATTCAGATAAGTCTTTGCCATCGATGAAGTGCTCCTGGAAGAAAACACTTCAGCATAGCGGAAACAGGAGCGAGCCGTCTCGGCGCTGCGCTTCGCCCAGGCTGCCTGCGGCTCGCTGTGTCGTGGGGGAGGGCCTCAGTGGTCGGACACGTCCGCCGACAGAATCCGCGGCCCCTCAGGTTCTTGTATCTGCGCATTCTGTTCCGCGGTAATGAACACCTTGAACCGTTTGAACGCGGTGACCGTATTCAGTTCGGCCTGCTCGTGCTGGTTCACCCGCAGTTGCCCTGCGTTCTGGGCGACCTTGTCCGGAGGCTGAATCCAGACCACGTAGACATTCTCCGCTGGAGTGAGGGAACTGGCCGGCGCAAGGTTCTCCGCCTTGATATCCAGCGCGGTGTTGCCGTTGTCCCCCTTCTTGATCTGGATCGTCGCGGTGGCCCCCGGCGTACTCGTTCCAGCCATCATTTGCACCTTCCGGGGTCCGCCGAACGGCCAAATGAACGCGAGACAAAGGAGCAACGGGGCCGCGCCATACAGGCGAGCCTGACGGTACTGCGATCTCCGGCGCTCGACGCCGGAAACACCTAAACGGCTGAGATTCACGGTTACATTCTCCCTGGCACACTTAGATGGCAAAACACCCCTCCGCTGTTTCCAGCCTCTGCAGCCCGCGCCATTCCGGCCCCCCGGCTGCGAGGGGGTACACAACACTGCACTTTCGTGGGATTTCCGCTTGCAGACTGCGTCGCCCGGCCACTATTGGCCTTACAATAAGGTCGAGTTCCCACGGAAATTGCTCCCTCATGTCCTCGAACGGATTTCAGCCGCGCTCTTCGCGATCGCACGGGTTGCGGTCGCTGTTCAGTGTCTTCTCCAACGACCTCGCTATCGACCTCGGCACGGCCAACACGCTCGTCTACGCGGCCAGCAAGGGCATTGTCGTCAACGAACCCTCCATCGTTGCCATCAACAAAAACACCGGCGAGGTGGAAGCGGTCGGCAAAGAGGCCAAGGAGATGCTCGGCCGCACGCCCGGCAATATCGTCGCCATCAAGCCCATGAAGGACGGCGTCATCGCCGACTTCAAAGTCACCGAGAAGATGCTCAACTATTTCATCCAGAAGGCCCACAACCGCAAGATGATGGTGCATCCGCGCATCGTCATCGGCGTCCCTTCTGAGATCACCCAGGTCGAAAAACGCGCCGTCGAGGATTCCGCTTACCGCGCCAAGGCCAGTGAGGTCTTCCTCGTCGAGCAGGCCATGGTCGCCGCTATCGGCGCCGGTCTTCCCATCACCGAGCCCAGCGGCAACATGGTTGTCGATATCGGCGGTGGCACCACCGACATCGCCGTCATCTCCCTCTCCGGCATCGTCTATTCCCGGTCTCTCCGCATGGCCGGCAATCAGATGGACGAGGCCATCATGAACTACCTCAAGCGGAAATATAACCTCCTCATTGGCGAGCGCACCGCCGAGCAGATCAAGATGGAGCTGGGTTCCGCTTATCCCCTCGACAAGCCCCTCACCATGGAGATCAAGGGCCGCAATCTCATCGAAGGCGTGCCCAAAACCATCACCATCGACGACAGCGAGATCCGTGAGGCCCTCGGTGAGTGCATCTCGACCATCCTCAACGGCATTCGCGTTGCCCTCGAGCGCACCCCCCCGGAACTCAGCGCCGACATCAGCGATCGCGGCATTGTCCTCACCGGCGGCGGCGCCCTCATCAAGAACCTCGACAAGCGCATTCGTGAGGAAACCGGCCTGCCCGTCTCCATTGCCGACGATCCCCTCGCCAGTGTCGTGCTGGGAACCGGGAAGATGCTGAGCGATTTCCGGTTGCTCCGGAAGATCAAGATCGACTGATGCGCGGCCGTCGCCCTGTGCGAATTGGGCCATACGCCCGGCCCTGATTTCATGGAATCCTTCTTCACCCGATACCGGAACGCCCTGGTGCTGATCACCGTGCTGCTGGCGCAGGTTATCGGCCTTGCCGTCCAGGTGCGCCGGCCGGGAACCAATCCGGGCGATAAGCAGGGCGTCCGCCTCATCCGCTCCTGGGTCATCGGCGTCGTCGCTCCCCCCGAGCGGCTTCTGCACTGGACCGGCCTCAGTATCCGTGGCGTCTGGTCGGATTACATCGACCTCGTTCACGTCCGCCGCCAGAACCGGCGGCTCCGGGCGCAACTCGGCCAGGTCCGCCTCGAAGAAGACTCCCTTGCCGAAGACGCCCGTCAGGCCGTGCGCCTCCAGGCCCTCCTCGGTTTTCAGGAGAAGTACATCTACAAAACCGTCGCCGCCCAGGTCATCGGCACCTCCGGCACCGAGCAGTCCCACGTCCTTCTCATCGACAAGGGCGCCGGCAGCGGGCTCAAACCCGACATGCCTGTCATCACCCCAGACGGCATCGTCGGCAAAATCCGCGATGTCTTCGCCCACACCAGCCAGGTGCTGGAGATTTCCGACGAAACCAGTGGCGCCGGCGTCATCCTCGTCAATACGCGCATCGAGGGCGTGCTCACCGGCAATACCTGGGGCCAGCCTCAGATCGTCAATGTTTCCCCAGATGACCGCATCAAAGCCGGCGAACCCGTCATCACCAGCGGCGGAGACGGCATTTTCCCTCGCGGGCTCGCCGTCGGCACCGTCGATCGTATCGCCCCCAACCCCGAGGGCACCCTCGTCAACGTCCTCGTCAAACCCGCCGCCAACCTCTCCGCTCTCGAAGAAGTCCTCGTCATCACCAGCACCGGCAGCCAGATGCCGGTGCCGATGCAGCAGGACCTCACCCAGGCCGTTCGCACCGCCGACATTCTCGCTTCCCGTCTGCCCTCCGCCAACACGCCTGGCACGCCTCCGGCGCAGGCCAGCGGCGCCGCATCAGCCTCCGCCAGCGCCAACACTTTGCCACCCGCTCCTCCTCCCCCACCGCCACCCATTCACCCTGATCGTTATTCAGCCGGGGGTGTTCCGCCCGCCTCCGACCTCACTCCCGGCCAGCAAATTACCTCCACGGCCGGCGGCACTGCGCCGATGCAAGCCCCGGGCCCCGCCCCAGCCAGCGCAGGCACCAGCACCGCCGCCTCGAAGAAGCGGGCCCCTTCGCCCCACACCAGGGGGACATCCCCGTCGCCCACCCGCCAGACCCCTCCCCACTCTGGTAACCCACCCGCCACGGAGCCGGCGCCCCAGCCGCAGGGAGGGCGTTGACCGATGCCCCTGCTTGCCTCGTCTCGCCATGAGGTCGGGACTCAGTCCCATCCCTGGGTGGTTTACGTACTCGCGCCCGTTCTCGCCATCGGACTTCAGTCCTTTGTCTCGCTGCATTTTCCCGCCTTCGATCTTGTTGACCTCCCGCTGCTCGTTACCATCTATTACGCGATCACCCGCCGCGAACCCGTCAGCGCCACCGTCGTGGGCGCTCTCATGGGCATCGCTCAGGATGCCCTCACCCACCACCCTCTCGGCATCTTCGGCATCTGCAAGGCGATCATCGGGTACATGGCGGCATCCCTGGGCGTCCGCCTCGATACCGAGAATCATGGCAGCCGCCTCCTCCTCATCTTTGGCTTCACTCTTGAACAGACCGCCATCTTTTGGCTGCTCCAGCGCAAGCTCCTCGGCCAGCCCTTCGCCTGGCACTGGATCCACGAACTCGTCCGTGCCGTCGTCGACTCTCTCGTCGGTGTCATCCTTTTTGCCCTGCTCGACCTGATCCGCAAGCGTGAGTAGCTGTGCCACCCTGTCGAAACCCGTGCCCCATCCTCCCTCCCGGGAAGGGAATCTCCCCGGGGGGTACAATCGTCCTAAGGAAATGCGGCAGAAGTGTACGCCGCCATCAGCCGCATTCGCCGGGTCCAAACCGTCCAGGCGAAGGCCTTCCGGAACAGGAATTTCCCAGTCGATGAAAAGTCTCTCGTACAGTCTCTTGCCGCTTTGCCTGGTGGCCGCTTTGCCCTTCGCATCGCTGGCACAGTCTCAGAAATCGGCCCCGCCCACCCAGCCGCCCGCCCAGCAATCTTCCGCCGATACCGGCAATGCCTACTACCACTACATGCTCTCCCACGAGTATGAGGAGATGGCTCAGACCTACGGCAACAGCGACTACGCCACCCGCGCAATCGAAGAGTACAAGATGGCGCTCAACGACGACCCCTCGTCGAAATACCTCAACAGCCATCTCGCCGACCTCTACTTCGCTACCGGCCACATCCGCGAAGCCATTGAAGCGGCCCAAAATCAGATCGCAAAGAACCCCGGCGATCTCGAAGCTCACCGCCTCCTCGCTGAGGTCTATTTGCGCTCCCTCAGCAACAATGAGCAGTCCGACGTCGCCGGTCAGATGATGAAGCTGGCCATCGCTGAGTACGAGAAAATCGTTCAGCTCGCCCCAAACTCCCTCGACGACCACCTCATGCTCGCCCGCCTCTACGCGGCCGATCGCGACAACGCCAAAGCTGAAGACCAACTCGCCGCCGCCCGCCGGATCAATCCCGGTTCCGAACAGACTGCGCTGATTGCCAGCCGCTTTTATACCGATAGCGGCGAGCCTCAGAAAGCCATCGATGTGCTCAAATCCCTTCCCCCGGATGACCAGACCGCCCGCACGGAATACCAGCTGGGGACCACCTACGATCAGATGAAGGATCAAAGCGACGCCGTCGCCGCCTTCCGCCAGGCCCTGACTCTGGAGCCCGACAACCTCGATGTCGAGAAGGCACTCGCCCAGGACCTTGTCGCCACCAACCAGGCGCAGGACGCACTCAAAGCCTGGCAGGACGTCGCCGCCGGCGACCCCACTGACGCCGACGCATGGGGACAGATCGCACAGATCGAGCAGGCCAACAACCAGTTTTCCGCTGCTCTCACCGCCGTCCGCAAGGCGCGTGACCTTGACTCTTCCAACCTGGAGTACCAGTTCCAGGAAGCCACCATCGACGACGCCCTCGGTCATCTGGATGATGCGGTGAAGGTTTACAGCCAGTTAGCCAATGCCACCCAGCACCCCAGCGGCGTCTACTCCGATCGGGAAAAAAGCAATTACGCGCTTGTCCTCGATCGCCTCGCTCAGGTCTACCGCGAGCAGTGCCGCCCGGATCAGGCCGTTGCCGCCTACCAGAAACAAGCTTCTCTCGGTGGCGCGTATCAGGAAGAGGCCTATGACCAGGAAGTCGAAACCTGGCGCGAGGCCCACCAGTACGACAAAGCGGTCAGCACCGCCCAGGAAGCCGTCCAGAAGCAGCCCAGGAGCCTCGACGCGAAGCTCACCCTCGCCCGCCAGCTCGCCGATACAGGCCACGCGGATCAGGGCGTCGCCATGGCGAAGGATCTCGTCGCCGCCAACCCCAAAAATCTCGAGGCCTATTACCAGCTGGCGCAGATCTACACCGACCTGCGCAAATGGAAGGACGCCGCCGACGTCCTCAATGCCGCCCAAAAGCAGGCCCCCGGGAAGGACGATCAGATGATGGTCGACTTTCAGCGGGCCATGATGGAAGACCGCGCGAAGCACTACGACGCTGCTGAAGCGGATTTCCAGAAGGTCCTGGCCGCGGATCCTGACAACGCACTCACTCTCAATAATTACGGCTTCATGCTCGCCGACCGCGGCGTCGATCTCGATCAGGCGCTCGCCATGATCCAGAAGGCGGTCAAGCTTGAGCCCACCAATTATGCCTACCTTGACTCGCTCGGCTGGACCTACTATCGCCTCGGCCAATATGCCCAGGCCCAGGAGAATCTCGAGCGCGCCATATCCCGCGACAGCGACGATCCCACCGTCCACGAGCACCTCGGCGACGTCTATGAAAAAACTGGACGCCTGAAGGATGCGGCGGCGCAGTGGGAACTCTCGCTCAACGAGTTCGCCCACACCGTCCAGGCCGATATGGATCCCGGCGAAGAGGCGAAGGTCCAGAAGAAACTCGACAGCGCCCGCGTGCGCCTCGCGAAGGAATCCAATAACACTCCCCCCACCAAACCCGAGTAGCGCAACACTGCCGGCTGGCTAACCGCCTCTTCGCAGGCCGTTTTTTCGCTAACCGGTTCTTCGCCAACCGGTTTTTTGCTGACATACACTGTTCCCATGCCGGCGATCGACGCTCTGCCTGCCGCCTGTGCCGTCCCCAATCACGGTTCATTGAGCCGACGCGCCGTCGACGAGCCGGCGCATCCTTATCGCACTCCTTTTCAGCGCGACGTCGGCCGCATCCTCCACGCTCGCGCCTTCCGCCGTCTCGCCGGCAAAACCCAGGTCTTTACCGAGCGCGCGTCCGATCACTTCCGCAGCCGCCTCACCCACACCCTCGAGGTGACGCAGATTGCCCGCACCGTCGCTCGCGCCCTCGGCCTCAACGAAGACCTCACCGAAGCCCTCGCCCTCGCCCACGACCTCGGCCATCCGCCCTTCGGCCACGCGGGCGAACGCGCCCTCGACAATGCTCTCCAGGAGTACGGCCTCCGTTTCGACCACAACCTCCACGCCCTCCGCATCGTCGAGTATTTCGAGAACCGCCATCTCGAGTTTCGTGGCCTCAACCTCACCCTCGCCGTGCGCGAAGGCATCATCAAGCACTCGCGCGACTACTCCGCTGCCGATCATCCGGAATTGGCCGAGTACTTCCTCAACGAGCGTCCGCCGCTGGAAGCGCAGCTGATCGACTGGGCCGACGAGATCGCCTGGCTCACCGCCGACCTCGATGACGGCGTCGAAGCCGAAATCCTCACCATCGGCGACATCCGCGGCGGCGTCACCCTGGTTGAGCGTCACTTTGCCCAGCTTCGAACCAGCTATCCCGCCGCCCCGGAAAAACTCCTGTTGCAGGAGTCTCTCAAGCTGATGCTCAACTCTCTTGTTGACGATCTCATCGCGGAAACATCCCGCCAGGCCAAAGGCATCGCGAACCTTGAGGGCGTCCGCAGCGCCCAGCGCCGGCTCGCCGGATTTTCTCCTGAAATGGAGCGGCTGCGTCGCGAAGCCAAAGAATATCTCTATCAAAATCTGTACCTTTGCCACGAGCTGGAAAACGGCCACCGCCAGGCCGAAACCGTCATCGGAGACCTCTTTTCCGCGTGGATGTCCGAGCCGTGGAAGCTCCCGCCCGCCTATGCGCAGCAAGTCGCGCGCGAAGGCGCCCCACGCGTCATCGCCGACTATATTGCCGGAATGACAGACCATTTCATCCTCCAGCTGCATCGAAGCGAGAGTAAGGCCGCCGTCCCTGAGCGGGACTGAGCCTTGCGCGTCGCCAGCCGCGGATTTCCCCCAAAACCAGGCCGGAACGGGACGCTGGAGGTTTGTTCCAATGGCTTTTCTTGCTGCACACGCCTGGGTCCGCTTTGCCACAGGCCTGATCGCCGGCTGTTGGCTCGGTGCTTTCATTGGTGCTGCCGTGGCGCTGCTCTTCGCCAGCCGCCGCATTCGGCAACTCGAAACCGCCAACATGCTGTTGCGCGTGAAGCTGCGCTCCAAAGAAAAGCCGCAGCGCACGGGCACGGGTGGCGCAGGACCTGTCCTGGTCATTCCCCCACGCGAAACCAATCGCCCTGCCAGCGCGCCTGTCACCCGCTTCGCCAGCGGCGACCGCTAAGCTACCTCGGGTGCCGGGGCCCCCACGTCCTGGCCGGAGCGAGCCGGGTGCTCCACCTCTGCCTGACTTTGGCAGAAGTGGGAAAGCAAGACCCCCAACCCGCCGCTGGGTGCCGCGCAGCGGCACGACGGTAGAAGCCCCGGCCTTCAGGCCGGGGAACCGATCCTGAGAGAGAGAAGCGCCTTCAGGCGCGGAGCGTTGTATCAGGGCACGACCTTCAGCCGTCCCGAAAAGGCTCCTTAAGATGACCGCGCTTCAGCCCATGCGAGCCCTCTTTGCTACGCTGGCACCATGAAGAAACTTCTCCTCTCCTGGAGCAGCGGCAAAGACAGCGCCTGGGCCCTTCACCGCCTCCGTCAACAAGGCGACTACGAAATCGCCGGCCTCCTCACCACCCTCAACGCCGCCTTCGACCGCGTCGCCATGCACAGCACTCGCCGCGCCCTCCTCGAAGCCCAGGCCGCGGCCGCTGGATTGCCTCTGACCATCGTCCCGCTCCCCTGGCCCTGCTCCAACGAGCAATACGAAGCCGCCATGAGCGCCGTCTGCGCCGAGGCCGTCGCCAACGGCATCGAAGCCATCGCCTTCGGCGACCTCTTCCTCGAAGGCATCCGCCAATACCGCATCGACAAGCTGCGCGGCACCGGTCTCCAGCCCGTCTTTCCCGTCTGGGGTCCTCCTGAGGCCACGCGCTCTCTCGCCGAGGAGATGATCGCCGGCGGCCTGCGCGCCCGCCTCGTCTGCGTCGATCCCAAAAAATTTCCCGGCTGCGATCCCGCCAAATTCGCCGGCCGCGACTTCGACGCGGCTCTGCTCCGCGATCTCCCGCCCACCGTCGATCCCTGCGGCGAAAATGGCGAGTTTCACACCGCCGTCTATGCCGGACCGATGTTCCGCGAGCCCATCCCCGTCGAATCCGGCGAGATCGTCCAGCGCGACGGCTTCATCTTTGCCGACCTGCGTGTAGCTAGCACTCACCCGTCACCGGTTTGCGTTTGACGCCGGGGCGCCCCACCCGTATCGCCCGCCGTTGGCGATAAGGGGGGTCTGACAGGACCCCATCGCGCTGACTACCGACCACTGATTACTGATCACTGACTACCGACGACCCGCGGTATTCATAAATCCTGTACCCCGGCGAAGGCCGTGCAATGGGCCACCACCGCACCAATCCCTCTGGCTGCCGCTCCACCACCAGCGAATAATGCGCGCCCAGCCACGCGCTGAATGCAGGCCAGGCCTCCGGCGAAAAATATCCCAGCGGCCGTCCCAGGCAATTCTGATTGCTCACCACGATCACCTTCGGCGGCTCGCGCTCCAGGTCGTCGAGAAACCGCCGCCGCATCTCCAGCGTGAACACGCTCTGCGGCTGATTGAAAAAATAGCAGTCGTACAGAAATCCCGTGCTCTGCACCAGGTCGAGCCGATACAGCGTCCCCAGGCAGCCCGCAAACATGTCGAGACACTGAACCTGCCCCGACAGCGATGGCCCTCCCATCCACGTCAGATCCGCCGAAAGCGACTGCGTGAACGCGTCGTGCTGCCAGTCGTAGCGGGAAGCGCGCGCCACCCACGACGGCGACAGTGCAAACACGGCAAAAACGAGCAGCGCCGCCGCCGGAATCCGCGCCCATCCCCGCCGCCGCAGTGCCTCCGCCGCATCCATGCCGATCAGCAGC
>JASHNS010000056.1 GCA_030041515.1 Acidobacteriaceae bacterium
GCCCGATAGCCCGGGTGCCCCACCCTGATCGCCCGATTTTGGCGATAGGGTGGGCCTACCTCACCCGCACCACCACCGGCAGCACATGATGGATGCAGTACGTCCCGAACCGCGGATCGCGCTCCGCCGGCTGCACCTGACCGTCCCGATCCACGGCCCGCGACCGCAGCGTGTAATTCCCCGGCTTTGCCGGCACAATCCAGGTCCACTGCCAGCGCCGCCACACCCCATGCTCATGCGCATCGAGCATCTCGGCCGCGCTCCACGTCGCGTCGTCATCCGCTGACACTTCCACGCGCTCCACGGGCGCGCCGCCCGTCCATACCGCGCCCGCGACGGTCACAGAGTCGCCTGCCCGCAACACTTCGCCCGCCACCGGCTGCGCAATCTGCGACTTCAGCGGCATCCGCCCCAGCGGCCGCAGCTCCGGCTGCCCATGCGCCTCGTCCCAGTACGAGTAGTCCGTCGTCTTGTAGTAGCCCTGGAACGGCTCCCCGAGCACCTGAATCCGCGTCAGCCACTTCACGGCGACCATCGCGTAGTACCCGGAAACCACTGCCCGCAGCGGGAAGCCATGCTCCCGCGTCAGTGGCTCGCCGTTCATCGCCCACGCCAGCAGCACCTCGCCCGCATGCTCCACCGGAACCCCATGCGTGTACGCGATCGGCCCTGGCGGCCGCGGAGTCTTCCTGGGCTCCCCGCGATCTGCGCCCTCGAAGACCACTTCCACGCTGCCCGGCAGCAGGCCCGCGCGCTCCAGCACCGCCGTGAGCGGAACGCCGGTCCACTCCGCGGTGCTCACCGCGCCCAGATGCCACTGCACGCCGTCCACCGCAGGTGAGAGCACGATGCGCCCATTGCCTGCGCATTCCAGCGTGACGGTCCGCGTCTCCGCGCGCATCCGCCGAAGTTCGTCCAGCGAGAACGTCACCTCGCGCAGTCCCCGCACCGTCAGCCGCCACGTCGACGCGTCCATCTCCGGCACAGGAAAGTGGCTGCGCACGTAGAACAGCTCGCTGGGCGTCACGCGCGCGTCCAGCGCCGCAAAGGGCGATTCCAGGTTCAGGGGTTCTGACTCGCGCAGCAGCAGCCGCGCGTAGCTCAACTCGCCAGGTCGACAACCATCGTTGCTGTCGGAGTTGGACAGAATGCACGCTCCATGCCTTGCCGGTGCTCCTCTAAGGATATCGAATCGCGCCGGGGCAGGACTGTCTGGGCGCCGGCCGCGGGTTCGCAGGCGTCATCCGCGCGGGCGCGCTCTCATCGGGGAAGAACCTTCGTCCGCAGCCTCGCGCCCCGCAACCTTCTTCCAGCGAGCCAGGACATCCGGATCGCAGACGTGCTCTCGCTCCACGCGTGTCAGCTCGCTTTCCCAGGTGGACGTACACACGGTGGCAAAGCACAATTTGCAGACGGAATCGGTGGTGCCATCGCGATTGGCCCGATGAACAAACTGTTCCTGCGGGGAAACCATGGCAGAGAGCCTCCTTCTCAGGTGGCCCAATCAGTTCAGCAGCAATGGGGAGCCTTGAGCGTACTCCGGTGCGCGCCACCGCGCAACAAAAACAAAAGAAAAGATGGTGACAGGCTCAAAATACGGCCCGCCAGGGAGACGAACCCGGTCCACAACCCAGGAGAGTGCCCCACTTCTGGCCGATGACGGCAGAGAGCGTGACTCCAATCCCGCCGAGTCCCGGAGGGACGCCGCCGCGCACACAGCCGCCGATGCCGTCACTGCGCGGATCCTAACCCTGCCCGAACCCGGCGCGCCGTTAGGCGCAATGGAGTTTAGCCCAGCACTTCAGCGCCCCGCGCGCCTGCGCGCGGGGTGCGGAGTGCTGGGGACGAGCCCCACCCTGAACCCGAGTCCCGGAGGGACGCCGCACGTGACCTTCGTGCCCACTACGGCACGATTCCTTTCGCCGCAAACCGAGATTTGGCACAGTATGAATGCCATGGGGCACACCTGTGTCAGCAATTTCGTTCACTGCGTCTTCAGCACCAGAGAGCGGCAGCCCCTGATCGCCGCCGAACGGCTTCCCCGGCTCTGCGAATATTTCAACGGCATCGCCTCAGGCGAGGGATTCGACCTGATCCAGGCGGGTGGTGTCGCCGACCATGTCCACATTCTGTTTTTGCTGCCACCGAAATACCCGCTGGCGCAGGCCGTACAGAAGCTCAAAGGCGGGTCATCGCGTTGGATGGGTCCGGAGTTTGCCTGGCAGGAGGGCTACGGCGCGTTCAGCGTCAGTCCGTCGCAGGTGCCGGTCGTGCGTCAATATATCCGGGACCAGGAAGCGCATCATCGAAAGCGGACCTTTGAGGAGGAATTCGTCGCGCTGCTGCGCCATTGTGGCGTGACCTATGACGCGCGGTACGTGTTTGGCTAGCGCCGTCCCTCCGGAACTCTGGATTTCCCGGGACCTGTTCCCAATCCTGAAGGACTGGGCTAATCTCCATTGCGCCTCCCGCGCACATTTCCAGGGCGGTGCAAGTCCCGAATTCACGAATCTGCGTCAGCCAAACCCGTGTACCCAACAGCGAACAGTTAACAACCAGGACCTAACAACAGCAACTCCCGGTACCCCCGTACCCTGCGCGCCCCCGATTTCTCTTGCCTCCATTTCCTCCATCCGCCTACTCTAAAAATCAGGAAAGCTCTGCTTCGCGGCAGAGCTTTTCCATTTGGCACCAGACTGATCGCAACACACTGAAACCTGCACATCCGGCCCAGGCCGGAGAATCGCTCTTTGAGAAATCGGTCCGCCTCGCGACGGAAGCCGCTTCGAAGCCCCAGCTGTTCACTTCGGGCCGCGAATCGGCCATCGACCCGGGGTTACCGATCGGTATCCCAGGGTCAAAACGGCCGAACCCGCCCCGACAACCCGTCTGTTTTCAGGGGTTTGCCGCCGTCCCGCAGCCACCCCCCGCAAGCCGCCTGAAATCAGCGGCTTGCCACGGTCCAGGGTCGACCAGGGGGTACCCTATTTTTCAACGGTGATGAGGTCCAGCGCATCCGGCGTCAGCGTCAGCGTGAGTCGCCCATTCGTCAGGTGCTTCACCGTCGGCGCAGGCAGCGCCGTCTCCTCGTTCAGCTCCTTCACCTGGATCATCGTCGGATCCACCGGGCTCCCCATCGCGCGATACTTCGGCAGCACGTTCCCGTGCTCCCGATCCACAGTCGCAATCGTCACCCGCGCGTTTGCCGGAACCCCGCGAAACTCGAGCGTCATCGTCTTCGCCGGTCCCGCCGGTGGTCCATTCTCGCCCCATCCCGGCGAACCCGGATCGACCAGGTCCCACACCGCCACCGCCAAATTGCCGTCCGCCGTCTTCGTCGCAATCACATTGTCCGACGCCGCCGGCAGCCGCTCCGTGCCCAGCCGGTGCAGCAGCGCGAAGCCGTAGTAGCTGGGCTTGTCGATGCCTCCCTGCGCCCGCAGCCCGAAATCCCCCTCGAACGGAGTCGGAATCGGCCCACCCTCCTGGAACACATCCGAGAAGGTCCAGAACGACATCTCGTTCACCTTTCCCTGGCACTCGCGAATGGTATTCGCCACCGCCGGACCAACGAAAATCGTGTCGCGCGAGTCGTCCGCGCCCTGCACGTTCCACTCCGTCCAGAAGAGCGGCAGATGCGGCAGCGCCGACGCGTCGATCTGCCCGCGCACCTTCGCAATCGCCGCGCACACGCGGTCGTCTTCGGGCACGGGATTGTCGTTATGGAAGAGGTTTTCGACCGTGTCGTCGGCGTAGCCGTGCGTCGAAACAAAGTCAATCGGCACGTGGTTGTCGGAGACGTATTTCAGGAACGCGGGAACCCACGAAGCCGCCGCGGTCGCCGGTCCGCCCACGCGCAGACGCGGGCTCACGCTTTTCAGGTCGCGCGCGGTGTGCGCGTAGAGCTCGAAGTACGACGCCTGGCGAGGAACGCCTCCCCAGAAATCGATGTTGGGCTCGTTCCACACCTCGAAGTACCACTGCGACACTTCATTGATGCCGTAGCGGTCGACCAGATGCTGCGCGAAGGCCTTCATGAACGCGTCCCACTCGTCCCAGTCGCGCGGCGGTGAAACGTCGGGGTGATACCAGAAAGAGTGCAGGTCGAGCGGATTGAAGGCCAGTTGCGTGGGCATAAAGCTGATCTCCACCAGCGGCCGTATGCCGTTCTTTCGCAGGCCGTCGTAGATCTCGTCCACCTGCGACCAGTTGTAGACGGGGTTGCCGTGCTCGTCGCGCGTGAAGGCGCCCACCTCGTCGTCGAGAATGCCGTGGAAGCGAACGTACCGGAAGTCGGTGACGGATTTGACGGCGCGGAGATCGCTGCGCCACGCAGAGCGCAGGCTGAGAATGGCGTGTCCGGAGCCGAACATCTGCTCCCAGAAGTGGGGCAGCGGTGTGGTGGGCGCATTCGCATCAATGGATACCGTTTCCTGAGCGCGGAGGCGCGGCGCCGAGGCACAAAGCAGGACAGCGAGGACGGCAAGGCAAGACAGCTTCTTCAAAGCAGACAACTCCTTCCTCTTCCATCATGCCCGTTTCGGCGGGTGTGTGCGGGCGTGGCGGGTGGGGGCGGCGATTGGCGCGGGATGCTGCCGGCGATGGTTACTTTCGAGCAGGCCGTCTCCACGCGCCCATGGCCTCTTTTATGCCCGAAGCCAACCTGCCACGGCGCGATCTGGCGCATGGGCGATGCCACGGTTCCGCGGCAGACCCATCCGGGAAAGCCGGGACTCCACGACCCTCGTGCACCGGCAATGCGTTGAAGAAAGACAGGATTGGCGCGTGCAACGAAGATAGAACCGCATAACTGAAGTACTTCTTCCGGGAATTTTTCCCAAATAGGTCCGGAGTTTGGTCTTTAGTCCCGCATAACACACCGGCAGTAACCTACTTTCAGTACGAGTGTGATCACTGGCACACGGTGCTGGTGGGTTACCAGGGGATGATCGGGAAGCGTTTCACACTTCGTTCGACCAACAACTCACGAATGAGTTGCGCGTGCGTCGCCGCAGGAAGCTTTGCGAGCGCGAACCGTGGTCGTGTGCGAAATTGCTCCCGAGGTGTCGCCTGTGTTAGAAGATCGCCCGTATCTTTCCCCGCTTTATAGTTATCTGTCAAGAACCAGAATCACAACCCGGCTGGTCAGGACTTGCGGAACCGTCATCCTGCCGGCGCTTTTCGGCTGTGTGCTTTTGACCGGCCAAAAGGCGGAAGGCCAAACTGCCGAAATCAGCTCGCTGACCTGCGCCGTCGGATCATTCACCGGAGCGGGGACTGACGCATGCACGGTGACCCTGACCACCACAGCTCCCGCGAGCGGCCTGACGGTCAGCCTGGCCAGCAACGACGTGCGCGTGACCCTGCCATCGACGGTGGATGTGGCGGCGGGCGCATCGAGCGCAACGTTCTCCGCGACCGTGACGCCCGTCTACGATGCACAGATGGCAACGCTCACGGCCTCGATGAATGGCGCCTCGCAGAGCTTTGGAATCGATCTGATCCCGCCCGCGCCCAGCTCGCTCGTCTGCGACAGTGGATCGTTCGTCGGAGCGGGAACGACGGAGTGCACGGTGACCCTGGACGCGGGAGCACCTCGCAGCGGCCTCACGGTGTATCTGTCCAGGAACGACCCGCGCGTGACCCTGCCATCGACCGTGCTGGTGGCGGCGGGAGCCGTGAGCGCAACATTCAATGCGACGGTGGCCGCCGTTTACGACGCGCAGACAGCGACGCTGACGGCCATGGCGAGCGGCAGTGCGCAGAGCTATCCGATCGATCTGATCCCGCCGGCGCCCCTTGCGCTGGCCTGCGCGAGTGGATCGTTCACGGGAGCCGGAATAGCCGTATGTACCGTATCTCTGAATGCGGGAGCGCCCGCCAGCGGTCTCACGTTGTATCTGGCCAGCGACGATGCGCGCGTGACCGTGCCATCCACCGTGTTGGTCGCTGGCGGGGCGTCGAGTGCCACATTCACGGCCACGGTAGCTGCCGTTTACGATGCGCAGACGGCAACTCTCAAGGCCTGGGCCAGCGGCGCCGCAGAGACCTACGGGATCAATCTCATCCCGCCCGTTCCCAGTTCGCTGACCTGCGCCAGCGCATCGATCACGGGGGCCGGCTCCGATACGTGTACCGTGACCCTGACAGCGGGCGCGCCCAGCAGCGGCCTGACAGTGTACCTGGCCAGCAAAAGCACCTACGTCAGCGTGCCCTCGACGGTGCTGGTCGCCGGCGGCTCCACTGCGGCAAGCTTTACAGCATCGGCCACCGCAGTACCCACGGCGCAAAGTGCGACCCTCCGGGCGACCGCCGGCGGCGTCTCGGCCAGCGTCGCGGTGCAACTCATCCCTCCGGTGCCCATGCTGTCGGTGAATGCCTCGAGTATCGGCTTTGGCAATGTGGACATCAACGACGCTGCAACGCAATCTCTGGTCCTCACGTCGAGCGGAACGGCGCCCGTGTCCGTCAGCTCCGCCAGCGTAAGCGGTACTGGTTTCTCCGTAACAGGAGCCTCTTTACCGCTGGCGCTGAGTCCCGGTCAGACAGCCACCCTGTTTGTGACGTTCAACCCAGGCGCCGCCGGAAACGCCTCCGGTGGGATTACCCTGACCAGCAACTGTTCCATGGGCACAATGGCCGTCAACCTGAGCGGAACCGGCGTCCAGCCCACTTATTCGATCCAACTAAGCTGGGATGCGCCGACAGACTCGGCCGATCCGGTAGCGGGCTACGACGTCTACAGGGCACTCAGCGGAAGCTCGTCCTATCAGTTATTGAATGCGGGCGTGGTCGATAGTACCAGCTACACGGACAGCGCAGTCTCCAACGGGGCCTCTTATATCTACTATGTAACCAGTGTGGATGCGCAGGGGAACGAGAGCGCGCCATCGAATCAATTCAGCGCGTCGATTCCCTGATCGCTGATGCCAGGCCCGGAACCTTCGATCGCCGCGTGTTGTCACGGGCGGGCGGATGGATCGCCGCCCGCAGAACTTCAAACCCCGACTGGAAAGCATTCGGACGAACGGGCCGTGCCCGGATCTCCGGGAGGCCGATTCGCCTTGCACTTTCGTGCCATCCCCCCATTACGAAAGTGAGGAAAGTTGCACTCCTACGGGTTGTGCCGCGGTTATCCCGCCCTATTCTCGAAGCTGACGAGTCCTTTGTAGTCCGGAGCATTTCTATGCAGGAATATTTATCTTCTCCGGATCGCCCTCTGGTTTCCGCGGTGATTCCGACGCATGGGCGACCGGCGCTGCTGGCCTGCGCGGTGCGCAGCGCCCTGCGCCAGACGTGGCCGCGGATGGAAGTCATTGTGGTGGTCGATGGGCCCGATTCGGCCACCACACAGCAGCTCGAAGCTCTGGCCGATCCGCGCCTGCGTACCGTGTACCTGCTCGGCTCCTGCGGCGGCGGAGCGGCACGCAACGCAGGAGTGCGCGCAGCCTGCGGCGACTGGATCGCATTCCTCGACGACGACGACGAATGGCACCTCGAGAAGATCGAGCGCCAAATGCGCGCGATCGCGAAGAACCGGGACTGGTTTCCCATCGTCACCTGCCGGCTGATCGCACAGTCGCCCACCGCCAGCCGCGTGCTGCCGCGGCGCGTGTATGAGCCGCCACAACCGGTCGCCGACTATCTTTTTTGCCGCAGCGGGCTCTTCGATCCCGGCGGCCTCATGCAGACCTCCACGCTGATGGCTCCGCGGGACCTGCTGTTGGCGATCCCGTTCCGGGAAGAGCTGCGCCTCCATCAGGACTGGGACTGGCTGATCCAGGCTGCGGCCCACGAGGGCGTCGGGATCGTCATGGTGCCGAAGCCGCTGGTCACTTGGCGGGTGGAGGACACGAGGGACTCGGTCAGCCGCAACGCTTCCTGGCAGACCTCGCTGGCGTGGATTCGGGAGGTACGGCCGCTGATTTCCCCTCGTGCCTTCTCGTCCTTTGTGGCCGTACAGTGCGCCTGGCGCGCCCAGCGCAGCGGGGCCGGGCTGCGTGCACGGCTGGATATTCTTCGCGCCTTTCTCATGGAGGGCCACGCCGACTGGCTCTCCACGCTGCATTTCCTGCTCTTCAGCGTGCTGCCCACCCGGCTGCGCAGATCGCTGCGCGATCACGTGAGCAAAGACGTCGACCGGGGAGGACTGAGCCTGGCATTCGTCCGCGAACCGGCTGCGGCCAGGCTGCGCAAATCCTCAGTCTGACGGGAGCTGCTCTTGTCCGCCTGCACGTACACTCGCGCTTATCTGTCGGAAGTCGCCTCTCTCGCCGTCCAGCTGGACGCCGAAGCCATCGACCGCATGGTGAACGCTCTGGAGCGGTTGCGCGAGGGCGGTGGACGTCTGTTCTTTCTCGGCGTCGGCGGGGGCGCCGGACACGCTTCGCATGCGGTGAACGATTTCCGGAAGATTGCCGGAATTGAATCGTACGCGCCCACGGACAACGTCTCCGAACTGACGGCGCGCATCAATGACGACGGATGGGATTCCTGCTATGCGGCCTGGCTGCGCGGCAGCCATCTGAGCGGCCGCGATGCGGTGTTTGTTTTCTCCGTCGGCGGCGGAAGCGCGGAGCGCGGCATCAGCACCAACCTGGTAGCGAGCCTCGAACTGGCGCGCGATGCGGGCGCGTCGATCTTTGGCGTGGTGGGGCGCGACGGCGGCTGCACCGCGCGGCTGGCTGACGTGTGCGTGATCGTGCCCACAATTTCCGCGGAGACGGTCACGCCTCATACGGAGGAGTTCCAGGCCGTGGTGTGGCACCTGCTGGTCTCGCATCCACGCCTGCGGCGCCACTCGATGAAGTGGGAATCGGCGCAATGACCCAGGCAGCGGTCTTTCTGGACCGCGATGGGGTTCTGAACGCGCTGGTTCCGAATCCCGATACGGGCCGTCTCGAGTCGCCACGGTGCCCCGGCGACTTCCTGCTCCTCGACGATGTTCTGCCGGCACTCGATCAACTGCAGAGCGCCGGCTACGCGCTCATTCTCGTTTCCAACCAGCCCAATTTCGCGCTGGGCAAATCGTCCCTGGAGACTCTGAACCAGATTCATCAGAAGCTGCTGACGGAGCTGCGCTGCGCAGGCATTCGCTTTGCGCGCTTTTGCTACTGCCTGCATCATCCCAAAGGCGTAATCCCTGGCTATTCCGGCCTGTGCGTTTGCCGTAAGCCGTCACCGTGGTTCCTGCTGCGGGCGCGCGACGAACTGGGTCTGTCGCTGGCGCATTCGTGGATGATCGGCGACCAGCCCACTGACATCCAGTGCGGTCGGGCGGCCGGCGTGCGGACGATCCGGATCGCGGCGGCGCCCATGGCCGCCACCGCACCGAATGCAGTCGCCGGCCACACGGCCGCGCGACTCGCGGACGCGGCGAAGATCGTTCTCGCGCAGCGGGCGTATTAGGGGCCTGCCGCTCGGAACAATAGATCGGCAGATTTCCGCCGGCGGCGTAAACTAAGGGGCGCAGGGATTCGTCGGAACGTTTTGAGAACCGATTCCCAGGGGGAACCGGGGAGGTGAGGCCTATGACTTCCCGCGTTCTGCTGGCCGGTAGTTGCTGCCCGGCCGCATCGATCCTGGCGCTGGCGCTTCTGTCGGGTTGCACAGCGGGCACGCCCATTGCGCCGTCCAGTCCGCCAGGCTCCGCATTGAATATCACCGGAAACTGGGAGCTGATTGCTGAGCCCGGCGGGGGGAATGCTTCCATTGCCGTGTACCTGACCTCGAATGCAGGGAAGGTGTCCGGTATGGCGTTTGGTCCGCCGGCTACGGACAACGTTTGTGTGGCCAATGGCTGCTGCGGAAGCCCGATCGGATTTTTCGACGAGCCATTGACCGGCACCGTCGATGCCGCCGGCAATCTGAAGCTGGGCACCGCGGTCGCCGGGGATCCGCTCTTCGCCATGACCGGCACCGTGAACGGGCAGGCCATCGCAAACGGCAACTTCACATTGAGTGGCGGCTCATGCGTCACCCAGGGACCCATAACCGGAACCCAATATTTGCCACTCGACGGGACTTACTCCGGGACGCTCACCTCGCAAATGACCGGACAGACCTTTGCCGTTTCCGCCACGCTGATGCAAAGCAGCGGGCCGAACTCCGGTGGAGAACTGACCCTGACAGGGATGGCGAATATATCCGGCTACACATGCGTCGCATCCGGCGGCACGGCGGCCCTCAGCCTGAACGCCACCTACGTGGGAGATTTTTTCAACGCCTCTCTGGCTCCGTCGGCGGGCGCAACGCTCTTCATGATGGGCGTTCTTTCCCCGACCGGAAAGACGCTGGCCGTCAACTACGGCTTCACCCGCGCCGGCAGCAGCTGCAATGGCGACGGGGGTACCGGCACACTCACGCTTCAATAGCCGACTGGTAGCCGCCTCAGGTCATGCCACCGCGGTCTCGATGCGGTAGGCGGCAGCCTGCGCGTCGCGGTAGAACATCTCCACGGTTTCCAGCGAGTAGGCAGCCAGATCCTTTCCGACCAGATCGAGCTTGCGGAGAATCTCCGGCGGGACGGTGATGATGTCGCAGCCGGCATCGTCGGCGTGGAAGATATTGAGCAACTCGCGCGGACTGGCCCACAGCAATTCCGCGCGTGGCCGGCCGCGCAGGCGCCGCTTCGCTTCCTTCATGATTGGGACCGGATCAATCCCGGTATCGGCAATGCGCCCTGCAAAGACGGAGACGATGGCCGGAGTCTGCGGCGCCAGAGTTTCCGCCACACGCTGCACCTGGTCCAGTGTGAGGATCGCCGTGACGTTCAGCGTCACTCCGGCTTCACTCAGCCTGTGAATCAGCGGCCCGAGAAAGACCCCCGCACGATCGGTCACTGGGATCTTGACGTTCACATGGGCGCCCCAGGAAGCGATGGCGAGCGCCTGCCGCTCCATCTCGTCCTCGCCGTGGGCGAAGACTTCGAACGAGATCGGCCGGTCCGGCACTGCGCGCAGCAGCTCGTGGGCAAATGTCTCGTAGTCGGTAACACCCGCTTTGCGCATCAGCGTGGGATTGGTTGTGAACCCACGCACCCAGGGCCTTGTGTGCATTTCCAGAATGCCGGCCAGGTCCGCGCCGTCGCTGAACAATTTCACGCGCAGATCTTCCACCCGCCGCATGAGTCAGTCTCCTTCATGGGCCGCAGGCTCCTGCGGCCCCGCGACTTCCACCATGCGCTGTGTAAGTCTCTCCAGAGCTTCCCGTGCCCACTGCCGCAGCACCAGCAGGATGAACTGCGAGTTGCCGACGAGATAGCGGCGCCCGAGCCGGCGCGGCTCACTGATCAGCCGGAAGAGCCATTCCAGCGCCATGCGCTGGATCCAGCGCGGCGCGCGGCGGCGCAGGCCCGCCTGGGTATCGAAGGCGGCCCCTACGGGCAGAATCGCTCCCACGCGCAGGCGGTTGCGATTCTCCTGCATCCAGATTTCCTGTTTCGGCGCCCCGAAGGCCACGCAGAGGAGATCCGGAGAACACCGCTCGATCTCGCGGAAAATATGCGCCTGCTCTGCCGGATCGTTTTCAAATCCACGTGGCGGACAATACGTTCCGCAGATATTCAGCTGAGGATAGCGGAGACGCAGATTGAAGGCGGCCATGCGAGCCGCGCCGGGTAGGCCGCCCAGAAAGAAGACCCGGAAACCGTGATGCGCCGCCTCCGCGCACATGCGCTCCATCAGGTCGCCGCCGGTGACGCGCTCGGGAATCGGCGCGCCGAGAATGCGCGACGCCATCACCACGGAAACTCCGTCGGGAACGGCCAGGTCCGCCTTCTCCATCGCGTGGGCGAAGCGGGAGTTGCGCTCGGCCAGCGTGACCAGATGGGCGTTGGGCCCAACAATCGTCAGCGGCGGCAGCGCGCCGCGATGCAGCAGCGCCTCGGTGACCAGCACGGCCGCGTATTCCATGGAGATTCGGTCAACAGGCACGCGGCCCAGCACAAACCGCGGCGGACGCGGCAGCGTTTCCATAGCGCTTGATTCTCTGCTGGTTATTTCCTCTTCGGCCGGCGATACGGCTTCTTGTTCGATCATCCCCAAAGCATTTCCTTCCTTTCCAAAAACCATTGCGGCGGCACGCCATTGGCGATGCCCGCGCGCCGAAACTCATCGCGGACGCGGCGCAGCACGTAGCCGGGCGACGCCCACACGGCCCGCGCCAGCGCGCACACCTCCGGCAACCTCTGGCCCGCGGCTCGCTCCATGTTCCAACGCCGCAGCCATTCCTTCGCACGCAGCGCGCGCGGCTGCAGGATCGAACTCAGGGTATCCGCCACGCGGTCCAGAGGCCGCGCAGACAGCCTCCACAAATCTGACAGCAGCAGGTACTGCACATACAGTCCGGCCAGTTGCTGCTCCTCAGCGTGGCGCGTACTCACGCTCCCTGCATTCAGTCGAAATCCGACCAGCACCTCGGGAATGCACCAGAGATCCCAGCGCCGCGCCATGCGCCACCACAGGTCCGCATCCTCCGCGTGCAGGTCCATGCGGTAGCCGCCCACCGCTCGCGTTTTCGCGATGTTCAACGCCACCGTGGAGTGGCAGATGGAAAGCAGATACCCGCTTTCGACCGTCGCGCGTAACTCCTCGGGTGTTCCCTGTGAACAGCGGAAGCGGCCCGCGCAGCGCTCTCGCGGGTGGTAGTCCGCCAGCGAGTAAATCAGCCCGGCATCCGGATGTTGCGCGATGGCGTCGAGCAGCTTTTCCATGCGTTGCAGATAAGAAACATCGTCGGCGTCCTGGCGCACCAGCCACGGCGTGCGCGCTTCGCGAAGCATGCGGTTCAGCGTTGCGGTTACGCCCATGCCCGGCTGCGTGAAAACGCGCAGCCGGGCATCGTGAACACCCCCGAGGTACTCGAGGCTTCCATCGGCTCCGCCATCCACGATGGCGAGGATTTCGAAAGCTCCAAGAGTCTGATGCAAAAGACTTTCGATTGCCTCCGGCAGGAATGGCATGGCATTGCGCACCGGCATGCCGACGGTCAGCAGCGGCTGTATCTTCGTTCGGATTGCACTTTGGTAGATACCCATTCGTAACTTATCCCGCCGGTCCGTTTTTCCAGAAGCGCCCGTCGCTCACGCAGTTCCCCGCATGACACATTCGCGGAGTCGTTCCTCAGAGAGCAAAGGCCATACCGGGCACGTATGAGTTATAGAGGCAACGTCAATATCTATCGCCGAAAGTCAAGCCGCTTTCGTTACGCAGGTCACTTCCCTGACTTAGGTAACTTCGTTTGTGCAGAAAGTGTTTGTCTTTTTCGAATTGATCTCGGCAGGATATTTCTTCGGGGCGCGGTTTCTGGTCGTTTATTCCCCTGCGCCCTTTGCTTCGCCTTCGGTTCTGATTCTTTTTGCCTGGGAGCGCCCTTCTTGCTATTGCGGGCCTGTAGCTATTTCGTTGTGGGAGGCGCCGGCTTTATCGGCAGCCATTTTGCGGACACCCTGCTGGCGTCGCCGCTGACCCGTCACCTCACGATCTTCGATAACTTCTCTTCCGGCCGCGAATGGCACTACGCGGCGCATCTCGCCGACCCGCGCCTGGCCGTCGTGCGGGCCGACGCCTGCGACGTAAACGCTTTGGCCGCAACCTTGGAGGGCCACGACTGGGTCATCCATCTGGCGTCGAACCCTGACATTGCCCGCGCCCTGGAGTCGCCGGAGATCGATTTCTATCGCGGAACGCTGCTCACCAACAATGTGGTGGAGGCCATGAGGCGCGCGAATGTGCGACGGCTGATTTATGCCTCGGGCAGCGGCGTCTATGGCGACGCTGGAGAATCGGTGATCGCCGAGGATTACACACCGATGGTGCCCGTTTCCACCTACGGCGCCAGCAAGCTGGCCGGAGAAGCGCTGATCGCCAGTTACTGCTCGATGTTCGGCCTGCACGCCTGCGCGTTTCGTTTTGGGAACGTGGTGGGCGCGCGCCAGACGCACGGCGTGGGCTTCGATTTTCTTCGCCGCCTGACGGAGAAGCCCACGCGCCTGCGCATTCTGGGCGACGGCCAGCAGTCAAAACCCTATATTCACGTCTCCGACGTCGTGGATGCCGTGCTTTGCGCCGCCAGGGAGGCTGTGGCTCCTTTTTCTGTATTCAACGTCGCGACCGACGACGCGGTCACCGTGACCGAAATCGCTGAGCTGGCTGTGGAGACCCTCGGGCTGGCTCGCAAACCGATCTTCGATTACACAGGCGGATCCCGGGGCTGGCGTGGCGATGTGCCGGTGGTTCGTCTTGATTCTTCGCGCATCCACTCGCTCGGCTGGTTCCCGAAACGGAACAGCCGCGAGGCAGTGCGCCATTCCCTTCTGGAGCTGTCTGCCGATGCCCGCACGTTCAGCGACTGACTGGCCCCCGCGCCTCGCGATCCTTGCCGGCGGCCTGGCCACGCGTCTGCGTCCACTCACCGCCGGCACGCCCAAGTCGCTGATTCCCGTGGTGGGTGAACCGTTCCTCGCCCATCAGTTGCGCCGCCTGCGCGGCCAGGGCCTGCGCGAGGTGGTCCTGTGCTGCGGTCATCTTGCCGACCAGATTGAGGCTTTTGCCGGCGACGGAAGCCGCTTCGGCCTGAAGGTGATCTACAGCCATGACGGCGATCAGCCCCTCGGGACCGGTGGCGCGATCCGCGCGGCCCTGCCACTGCTGGGGCGCCGATTTCTGGTGATGTATGGAGACAGCTGGCTCAGCGAGCCAATACAGCCGGTGTGGAACGCTTTCGTCGCCTGCGGCAAGCCTGTGCTGATGACTCTCTTTCAGAACCGCAACCGCTGGGGCGCCAGCAACGTCGAGTTCCGCGGCGGACGCGTCGTTAGCTACAGCAAAGAAAATCCCACTGCGGCGATGCGCCACATTGACTACGGCATGGAAGCGATGGAGGCTTCGGTCCTCGAGTATTGGATTCGCCAGTCCTTCGATCTCAGCGAGGTCTGGTCGGCGCTGGCGGACTACTCACTGCTGGCCGGATACGAAACCCGCGAGCGTTTCTACGAGATTGGTTCGCTCTTCGGCCTGCGCGAGACGGAGAGAGCGGTCGCTTCCAGCCTGGCCCGGGCAGGCGTTGCCGCCCGCAGCGCGAAGCGGCTCTGCCCGGGCTCTCCGCCCGGCTCGTTCGACGGACTGGAGGGGGCGCTGCTGTGATCATGACTCGCACGCCGCTCCGCATCTCCATCGGCGGAGGCGGCACCGATCTGCCCTCGTACTACCGCGAACACGGTGGCGGCTTCGTCATCTCCGCCGCCATCAGCAAGTACGTGTACATCACGGTGAATCGCAGCTTCCTGCCCGGATATTTCCTGAAGTACTCGGAAACCGAGCACGCTGCTACCTGCGACGAAATCCGGCACCCGCTGATGCGTGAAGCCATCCGCATGCACCGTGCCGCGTCGCCGCTGGAAGTGGTTTCGGTGGCCGATGTTCCGGCCGGTACGGGTTTAGGTTCCTCGGGGACGTTTCTCGTCGGGTTGCTGCACGCGCTCTATGCGTGGCGACGGGAGCCGGTGACCGCGGAAGTGCTGGCACGCGAGGCGGTAGAGATCGAGATGAACCGCCTCGCGCAGCCGGTCGGCAAACAGGATCAGTACATTGCCGCTTATGGCGGCCTGCTCTGCCAGGAATATCTGCCCGACGGCGAGGTGCGCATCACTCCGCTGCACGTGAGCGACGAGGCCCTGCGAGAGCTACGCGACTCGCTGATGCTCTTCTTCCTTGGGCAAACCCGCAGCGCCAGCCGCCTGCTCGAGGAACAGAAGCGGCTGACGGAGGCGCGCGATCAGACGATGATCGACAGCCTGCACTTCGCCCGCTCGCTCGGCCTGCAGATCCGTGAAGCGCTGGAAGCGGGGCGCGTTTCCGACTTCGGGCCGCTGCTGCATGAGCACTGGCTGCGCAAGCGCGGCCGCTGCTGCCACATGAGCAGCTCCCGCGTGAATGAGCTCTATGAGCTCGCGCGCTCGCGCGGCGGCGCCACCGGCGGAAAGCTGGTGGGCGCGGGCGGCAGCGGATTCCTGCTCCTCCATACGCATGACCGGCACCGGCTGCGCGACACCATGCTCGAGGCCGGCCTGAGCGAGATGGATTTCAGATTCGATTTCGATGGATCGGTGGTGCTGCTCCGCAATGCATGACCTGGCGCACTGTTCGGAGGCACGCGCATGATGCCGTCGCCGCGCGTCCGGGAGCGTTCCGCACCTGGTGAGCCGCCGGTGGAGTGGACGCTCGGCGATCTCTGTGCGGTGCTGCTGCGACGGCGCAACTGGATCATCGGCGCGGTTGTTGTTGGCTGTGCGCTCGCCGTGGCCTGGTGGCTGCTGGCCACGCCCCGATTCCGCGCGACCGCGGTGATCGAGGTCCAGAAGGAATCGCACGGTGCCTTCGGCCTCGAAAACACGACCGCGGACAAATCATCGACCGATCTGAGCGACTCTTTCGACGAAACCCTCGCGCTGCAAACGGAGATGGGGGTTCTTGAGTCCGATGCCATCGCTCTCGACGTGATCCAGCACACCGGACTTGAGGCGGCCCCCGACTATTTCGGCAGACGTCCCAGGCACTTCGCCTGGCTCAGTCGGCTCTTCTTCTGGCGCAAGCCGCTGGAGCCGCTCTCCGTGCCGCTCGCCGATGCTCCAAATCGGCGCTACGTGGCGCTGAAGATCTTCGCAAAACACCGGAAGATTGCTCCCGCGGCGGGGACCCGGCTCCTCGCCGTCAGCTACACAGATCCCGATCCGCGCCGCGCCGCGCAGGTGGCCAACGCGATGGTCCAGGCGCTCTCTGACTACGCGTTTCGCTCACGCTCGTCGGCTGCGACGGAGTCTGCTGCGTGGCTGCAGGCGCGACTGGCCGGGCTGAAGCAGCAGACCGACGCCCTCGACGCCCGCGCCGCCGCGCTCGACCGCGCCTCCGGCGACCTGGGCGATGACGAGGCGCACAACGTTGTGCTGACGCGCCTGGATGAGCTCAATGCCTCGCTGTCGCAGGCGGAATCGAGCCGCATCGTGCGCGAGGCGATCTGGCGCGCCGTGGAAACCGGCGATCCCGAGGTGATCTCCGGACTCGGCGGCAACCCAGCCTCTGGGCCCAACACCCAGAACTCCTTCGCGTTGCTGCAGTCACTGCGCGCCCAGGAGGCCCAGGCGCAGGCACAGCTGGCCGAGTCCGGCAAACGCTATGGGAACAACTGGCCGGCCGTCGCCGAGCAGCGCGCCCGGCTGGCCACGATCCAGAGATCTATTCAGGATGAAGTTAGCCGGCTCGGCGAGCGCGCTCACACCGATTATGAGGTTTCTTTGCAGGCCGAAAACTCCGCGCGCGCGGCCTTCGAACAGCAGAAAGACGCCGCCTCCCGTCTGACCGGCGACGCCGTGGCTCTGCGCCTCGCACGCCAGGAAGCCGATGAGAGCCGGGCCCTCTATACGACCCTCCAGGGACGCCTGCAGCAAACCGGCGTGCTGGAGGGCCTGCACTCCGGCAATTTTGCGGTGGTCACACCGGCGATGGTGCCTTCGCCGGACCATCCCTCAAGCCCCAATCTGCAGCTGCTATTGGCCGCAGCCATCGCCGGCGGCCTGACCCTGGGATCGTGCGCCGCCGTCGTGCGCGAGCTCAGCGACCATGCAGTTCACTCCACGGCCGACCTGGAAACCCTGCTGGAGGCGCCCGTTTTTGCCGCCCTCCCTGAGGCGCAGCCGCAGCCGCCTCGGCTCCGAAGAATTCTGCGGGGAGGTTTTTCGAAGTCCGTCCCACAGCAGTTCGCCGTGCAAACCGGCGCAACCTATCAGTTGCCCACGCCGGACTCGCCCTTCGACGAAGCTCTCCATCGGCTGTGCGCCTCGCTGATGCTCTCGCACAGCGGCAACGCGCCGCAGGTGATCTCGCTCGCGAGCCCGGCCCCTCATCGGCCCGTCCAGGACGAGGCTCCGCCAACGCCGCTGGCATTCAGCATGGCCGCCGCGCTCGCCCAGCACGGGCATCCGGTGCTCTTTGTCGATTGCGACCTTCGTTCCGCTCCAGCGCCCTCGCTGAACCCAGGAGCGTGCTTGCCTGGCCTGACCGGGATGCTCTCGAGCGACACGCCCGCCCTGCCGCAAAAACCATACGTCTCGCTGCCGCTGCTCTCCGTGGTCACGCCCGGCCAGCGGCCTCCGTGCCCTTCGGAGCTGATTGCTTCTTCGCGCATGAGCACTTTGCTGGCCCACTGGCGCGGGGATTTCCGCTTTATTCTGCTGCACAGCCCGTCGGTCGTGTACGCCGACGCGCTCGTGCTCGCGCAGCTATCCGATGCTGTCCTTCTAACCGCGCATGCCGGACGCACCCGCCGTGAAGATCTGGCGCCCGCGTTGGATTCGCTGAGCCGGCAGATACCAGACCACGCTGTCCTCGGCCTCATTCTCGAGGGCATCGCTTCCGGAGCGCCGTATGCTCGCGCGTAGGTTAGCCGCAGCGTGCGCGCTGCTGGCCTGCATTCCTCTGGGCTTCGCGCAAACTCCATCGCCGCAACCCGCGGCTACTGGCGTACCGTCCTCCACCACCGCGACCGCGCGCGAATCTCTGCTGATCGGACCGGGCGATCTGCTCCACGTTTCCATCCTGCGCGAGCCGGAGCTCGATCAGCACGTTCGCGTCCTCGATTCCGGCGACGTTGTCCTCGCTCTCGCCGGAGATGTTTCCGTTCAGGGACTCACGCCCGCCGCCGCTGCTCTGCGCATCGCCGACCGCTACCGGGAGGGCCAATTCCTGCTTCATCCCGCAGTCACTGTTTTCGTGGAGGAGTTCGCCGGCGAGACGGTGACCGTGCTCGGACAGGTGCAGCACCCCGGCAGCGTCCACCTTGATTCGCCGCGGACGCTCATCGACGTGCTGGCGCTTGCCGGCGGCCTGACCGAGGTCGCCGATCGCCATATCGTGATCCAGCGTGGAGGCCCCGGCGGCGAGCGCATGCACGTGTTTCTCTCCAATGGTGCGGACGCAGCTCTGAATGCCAATCTCCTCGTCCGTCCCGGCGACACCGTGCTCGTTCCCAAAGCCGGCATCGTGTACGTGCTCGGCGACGTCGCCCATCCGGGAGGCTACGTCATGCAGAATGACTCGCGCATGAGCGTGCTCCAGGCCATCGCGCTGGCCTCCGGTGCTTCCAAAACGGCTAGCGAGAAGCATGTGCGCCTCGTCCGCAACGTCGACGGCATCACGCAATCTATCTCCCTGCCCCTGCGCGACATGGAGCGTGGCCGCGATCCTGACGTGCCCCTTCAGGCAAACGACATCCTCTACGTCCCGTTCAGTCTTGCCCGCAATATCTCTCTCGGCATCGCCGACATCACCGCCGCAGCCAGCTCGGCGCTCATTTACGCAACACACTGATGCTCAGCCTCTCGCCGCCAACCGACTGGGTGCCCCACCCTTCCCGCGCATTACGCGGGAGGGCGGATCTGCGGCCCCGTATGTCCTTCGCTATCCCTCTGGAAGACCTCGCCTGCGCCGCGCTCTTCGCCTTCTTCGCCATGCAGGGTTCGATTCCCGGCATTGCGCCCAGTCAGGCGCTCGAAATCACCGGCTCTGCGCCCAGCTCGCTCACCACCTGGGGCGGCATCGCCGCGCAGTTTCTGGCGAACGGCCTGATCGTATTCCTGCTGCTGCGCCGGCCGCGCCTGCTCCTGCGCGAGATGCTCGCTCTTCCCTGCGCCGCGGCGCTCGGCTTGCTGGCCATTGCGTCCACAGCGTGGTCGCTCGCGCCGCTGCTCACCCTGCGCCGCTCCCTGCCGTTCGCGTTGGGGGGCCTCTTCGGACTCTGGTTCGCCTCGCGCTTCTCGCCGCACCGCCAGCAGGCGATTCTGCGCGTCACATTCGTCGCTCTCGCCGTGGCGACTCTCGCGGTGGTCGCCTTCGCGCCGGCAGTGGGGCTCGACCATACCCCCGGCCACGCGGCCGACTGGCAGGGCGTCTTCACCCAGAAGAACGCCTGCGGCCGCATCATGGTGCTGGCCACCGCAGTTGTGCTCTTCGGGGAGCGGATCACCGTGATGGGCGCTCTGGGTTCGGCGCTGTTTTTTTTCATCCTCGTGATGAGCGGCTCACGTGGCGCCTGGATCGTCGAAGCCCTTCTGTTGCTCCTCTGCCTGGCGCTGCATCTGGCTCGCCGCGTCAGCGGTCGCACCCGCACAGCGCTCGCTGTCGCGGCCCCGCTCGTTGTTGCCGGTGGATCCGCCGCGGCGTTCCGGCTTTATCCATACTTCGCGGCCCTCTTCGGACGTGACCTCACACTCTCCGGACGCACCGCGATCTGGGCTCAGGTTGCACGCTTTATTGCGCAGCGGCCGATCACCGGATATGGCTACGACGCGTTCTGGCGGGGACTCACCGGGCCCTCGCTCGAGATCGGCGCCTCCGTGCATTTCGTGGTTGAACATGCCCACAACGGCTTTCTCGAGATTCTGCTGGAGCTCGGCGCCGTCGGCCTTGTACTTTTCCTCCTCAGCTGGATTCGCGCCGCCATCCGGCTGTGGCCGCAGTGGCGCAGCGGCCGGATCGCGGAGATCGCCTTCCCGATGGCTTTTCTCGTCCTCATCATTCTCTACGACCTCGACGAGAACACACTGCTCATCTACAACGGCATCTTCTGGCCTTTGTACGTTGCGGCGCTTGCGTCGGTCCGGCGGCTTTCGATCTCCGGTGACCGCCGTCACGCCGCGCCGGTGCCCCACCATGAAACTCTGACCTCACTGCGCAGCAACCTCGTTCGAGAGGAGGGAGAAGCGCGCCCATTGTCATGAATCCTGCTGGAAATCCCACCGTCCTCATCTACCGCTCCGAAATTCTGCCTGCGTCAGAGACATTCATTGCCGCTCAGGCACACGCGCTGCGCCGTTTCGCGCCACTCTTCACCGGACTGCGCCATCTACACCACGGCCTCCACGTCGATCACGAAGAGATGCTCGTTCTTACGCACGGGCAAACATTGCGCGATCGCCTCCGGTGCCGCCTATTTCTGGAAACCGGTTTTGCCCCGCGCTTTCTCCGCCTCGCTCAGCTCCATCACCCGGTCCTGTTGCACGCGCACTTCGCCGTCGACGCCGCGGCGGCGCTGCCGATCCAGAAGGAGTTGCGCTTGCCTCTCGTCGTCACGCTGCACGGCTACGACGCAACCATGTCCGATGAGGCATTGCGCCAGACAGCGAGCGGCCGTGTCTACCTCCGGCGCAGGACTCAGCTGCGCCATCGCGCCAGCGTGTTCCTCTGCGTCTCGGAACACATCCGCCGCCAGGCCCTGGAACGCGGCGTGCCGGAAGAGAAGCTGCGCACGCTTCCCATCGGCGTGGACCTGAAGCTCTTCGCGCCCGACCCACTGCGTTCGCGCGCCCGCGATCCCATCGTTCTCTTCGTCGGCCGCCTGGTCGAAAAGAAGGGCTGCGCGTATCTCATCCGCGCCATGGATGCCGTCCACGAACATCATCCTGCCGCCCGGCTCCTGATCGTCGGCGATGGACCCTGGCTGGACCCCCTGCGCGCGCAGGCACTCGACTCGCCCGCGCCGATTACCTTCCTTGGAACGCAGCCCCCTGCCGTCGTTCGCGATCTCATGCATCGCGCCAGCGTGCTCGCCTTTCCGAGCGTCATCGCGTCCACTGGTGACACCGAGGGGCTGCCCATCGTTCTCTGCGAGGCACAGGCCATCGGCCTTCCCATCGCCGCGTTTCGTGGACCCGGCGTCGAGGAGGCGGTGGTCCGCAATGAGACGGCGCTGCTCGCACCCTCAGGCGACGATCGCGCTCTCGCGGAGAAAATCTCCATCATTCTCAGCGATACGGACGTTGCCGCTCGCCTGGCCGCCGCCGGCCGCATGCGGGCCGAGGCACACTTCTCGCTCGCGACCCAGACGGCGCGCCTTGAAGACCTCTACGCGGAGCTGATCACGGAGCCTCAGTCGCCGTGAGCGAGGAATCACTCCGCCGCGGCTCCCTGTGGATGATCTCCGGTCAGAGCGCTGCGCTCGCCGCGCAAGCGGTTTATTTCGTGCTCATCGGCCGCGCGCTGGGCAGCCGCGAATACGGCGCCTTCGTGGGGGTCGTCGCCCTCGTCGCCGCCCTCGCCCAGTTCTCGTCACTCGGCATGGAGATGATCCTGGTGCGCAACATCAGCCGTGACCCGGACTCGTTCGCCCGCACGTGGGGCCACGCGCTGGCTCTCTCCTCGCTGGGATTCCTCGTCGTGCTGGCCGTCGGCGAAACCTTCGCGCACTTCGCGCTGCGCCCCGATCTCCGCGTCCTCGTTCCCTGGATCGCGCTCTCCGACGGATTGCTCGGCAAGCTCATCCAGCTCGCCGCGCGCGCCTTTCAGGGCGCGGGGCGCCTCGCCTGGACGGCGCGCCTCGCCGCGTCTACGGCCGTGGCTCGCACCCTTGCGGCCGCCGCCCTCTTCTTCTACGCCCGTGCGCGCGGCTTCCAGCCAAGTGCGCTGCTGTGGACGCACATCTACTGGCTCTCCACGTTCGCCATCGCGCTCCCTGCACTCGTGCTCGTCACGTCCCGCCTCGGATGGCCGCGCTTCACCCGCATCGGCCGCGCCGATCTGAGCGAAGGCCTCAGCTTTTCTCTGTCCGCCTCCTCAATCTCCGTCTACAACGACATCGACAAGACGTTCCTCGTCTCCTGCGGCCAGATCGCCGCCGCCGGCATCTACTCGGCCGCGTATCGCGTGGTCGACGCGGCCACCTCGCCCATCTACGCGGTTTATGCTGCCGCCACGCCGCGTTTTTTTCGCGAAGGAACCGGTGGCGTCCGACCCGCGCGCGACTTTGCCCGCGCCACGCTGCGCCGCACGCTGCCGTATTCGCTCCTGGCCGCGGCCGCACTATGGCTCGCCGCGCCGCTTGTGCCGGCGCTCTTCGGAGCGACCTTCCGGGAATCCGTCGCCGCCCTGCGCTGGCTCTGCCTGCTGCCGGTCCTGCGCGCGCTCCACTACGCCCGGGGCACCGCCATCACCGCCTCCGCCTCGCAGTGGAACCGCACCGCCACGCAATTCAGCGCTGCGGCCCTCAACCTGCTTCTGAATTTCCTGCTGATCCCGCATTACTCCTGGCGCGGAGCTGCCCTCGCCAGCCTGCTTACCGACGGATTCCTCGCTGTGGCCAGCTATCTCGTGCTCAGGCGACTCTCCCGGCGGGAAGGTTCACGGTTTCTTGCCGCTGCTCCTCCTATCTCACCCTGGGACGCCAATGACCCGTCCACCTTGCAGGCGATTGACAAGAAATGAACTGCCGCAATAGGTGTATACGGTGCGCCGATACGGCATGTTAGGGTAGGGCCTTCCCTGGAGCCAGAACTCGATGCGTGCTCTCAGAACGGCTTTAGCTCTCCTCTACCTGATCGTCGGCGGAATGGCGCTTTTCGATGAAATCCTTCTGCTGCGAGTCAATCGCCAATATGCGGATGCCTCGCCAGCCTTGAGTCTGGCGCCCCTTCTATCTGACTTGTTTCTTCCTGTCGTGGGCGGTCTCTTCCTTCTCGCCGCGATTGCTTATTTGCGTAAATGGAAGTCCGCCCGACTATGGTGTCTTTCGCTCGGGGCCGTCAACCTGCTCATTCCCTTCCTGCTTGCCTGGTTTTTTTCCAGCCACGGCTATGTGTCGGCTTCGTCCATGCTTTCTCAAAACGGGCTCCTGCTCGGATTGGGTGTGGTGACCATCGCAGCATTCTGGGGATGGAAGCCCCCGGCCGAAGCGAATGCGCCGGATGCGGCGGCGGCTTCGGCGCGTCCCGGCGACGGCACCCTTACCGTCCTCAATCGGACGTATATCTTCCTCGAATTTGCCGGCTTCTATGCCATCTGGACGGCCTGGCTGCACTGGGCCTCGATGACAGGGCGGCATGCTCCCCCATTCTGGAGCGGTCTCCTGCAGCTCATCCTGGCTGAGCTGGCCGTCATCACCGCGCATGAGGCCGGACACGCTCTTACCGGAATCGCCGTTGGCCAGAGGCTGCGTGCTTTCATCGTCGGCCCATTCCAGTGGCGGCATCTCCGGGGCCAGTGGAAGTTTTCGCTGAATCCCGCCGCGCTCTTGCTCACCGGCGGAGCCACCGCCGTGGTTCCCCAGCGTGTCGATGATCCTCCGTCCCGGGAAATCGCCATTGTCGCCGCCGGGCCCATGGTGAGCCTGGTCACGGGCGCCCCCGCTACATGGGTGGTGTTTCACGCGCACGCGCCTTACTGGCAGCAGCATTGGTTTTTCATCGCGATGTTCGGCTCCATTTCTCTGCTGACCGCCTTTGTGAACTGCATTCCGCTCCGCACCGGCGGCGGCTACTCCGACGGCGCGCGTATTTTTCAGCTTCTGCGGGGAGGCGTCTGGGCGGAGATGCATCAGGCCTTCCGCGTGGCCGTCGCAACCGCCATCACCGCCCTGCGGCCTCGCGACTACGATCTCGATGCGCTGCATCGGATTATCGCGGCACGCGTCGCCAGCGGCCCTCAGCAGTTTCTGCTCTGTCTGCTGGCGCACTCCTGCTGTGTCGACCGGGGTTTGACCGAACAGGCGCGCCTCGAGATGCGCGAGGCGGAGAAGGTCTACGACAGCGGCGATGCCGGGATTCCGGCCGCGCTGCTCCTGGGCCTTGTGGTGGAGGAGGCCGTGGTGGCGCGCGATCCGGCCCGGGCTCGCCTGTGGTGGGATCGCATGGAGAGCAAAAAGCCGAAGCGCATCACCGCCGATTACTGGATGGCGAAAAGCGCGCTCTCCTGGGTTGAGGGAAACCGCGCCGAAGCGGACGCGGCGTGGACGAAGGCCGATGAATACCTGCGCACAATGCCCCAAACCGGGACGTATGCCTTCGACCGCGATCGCCTTGCGGAACTGGGGCAAGCCATCGCAATCGAGGCTCCGGTGCGTGCGTCGCTGGCACTGGCATAGTCTCCGCATCTGCAAAGTCGTTAGACAGCCGCCAGCTGCACCAGCAAAAACGCATAGTCCATGGCAATTTCTTTCAGGTAGTCATACCGCCCTGATGCCCCGCCGTGTCCCGCGGTCATGTTCGTGTGCAGCAACAGGACGTGATCGTCTTGTTTCAACGTCAGCAGCTTCGCCACATACTTGGCCGGCTCCCAGTACATCACCTGGCTGTCCCACAAAGACGTCTTCACCAGCATCGCCGGATACTTCGCAGCGGCTAAGTTGTCATACGGCGAATAACTCAGCATGTACTCGAACGCCGCCTTCTCGTTCGGATCGCCCCACTCCTCGTACTCCGGCACCGTCAGCGGCAACGTCGGATCGAGCATCGTGTTCATCACGTCCACAAACGGCACGTGCGCGATGATCGCCCGATACAAATCCGGCCGCAGATTCACAATCGCGCCCATCAGCAGCCCGCCCGCGCTGCCACCCTCCGCGGCCACGCGCCCCGCCCCGCCGTACCCCCGCGCGACCAGCGCCTCCGTCACTGCAATGAAATCCGTGAAGGTATTGCGCTTGTTCATCAGCCTCCCGGCATCGTGCCACGCCTTGCCCATATCGCCGCCGCCGCGCACATGCGCGTAAGCCAGCACCAGCCCTCGGTCCAGCAGGCTCAGGCGATTGCTGTTGAACCCCACCTGCAGCGAGTAGCCATACGATCCATAGCCATAAATCCATAAAGGATTGCGGCCCGGCTCGCGCTTATCCCTGCGCCACACGAGAGACACCGGAACTTCAACGCCATCCGGCGCCTTCACAAAAATTCGCTCCGACGCATACCGCTCGCGCTCGAATCCGCCCGGCACCGGCACCTGCTTCAGCAGCACCTGCCCCGCTGTCGCGACGTCGTACTCAAACACCGACGCCGGCGTCACCAGCGACTGATACGCGTAACGGTATTTGCCCGTCTCAAACGTGCGATTGACGTGCGGATGTACGGTGTAAACCGGCTCGGGAAACGCGATTTCCCGTTCAACGCCGAGTTCGGGGCCCTCGCCAGGGAACCCAATCACGCGCACATGCTGCAATCCCTGCCGCCGCTCCCATACCGCGCAGAAACCCGCAAAAAGATCCACCTCCTCCAGCATCGCGTCGTCGCGCTGCGGAATCAGCTCTTCCCAGTACTCGTTTCCCGGCGACTCCACCGGCGCGGTGACTAAACGGAAATTCCGCCCCGTGTCGTTTACGCGAATGTAGAACCGCCCGTTGCGATGATCCACGTAGTACTCGATCTCGTCGCGGCGCGGCGCAATCAGCGTCCACACGCCCTCCGGTCGATCCGCGGGCAAATACCGATTCTCCGTCGTCGTGTGGCTCGCGCTCTCCAGGATGATGCAGCGGTCGTCGCGCGTGCGCCCCGCCCCGATGTTGAACCGCTCGTCCGGCTCCTCATACACCAGCGCGTCTTCCGTATGCGCGCGCCCCAGCTCATGCCGAAAAAGCTGATATTGCCGCTTCTGCTCCTCGTCCTCGACGGTGTAGAAGAGCGTCCGGCTGTCCGTCGCCCAAACGACCGAGCCGACCCGCTCCACGCGCTCGGGCAGCATCTCGCCCGTCCGCAGATCCTTCACGCGCAACGTGTACTGGCGAAAACCCCTGTTGTCGATGCTGTACGCCAGCAGATGCGCATCGTCGGAAACCGTCATCGTTCCCAGCGAAAGGAACGACTCGCCCTCCGCCAGCGCGTTCAGATCCAGAACAATTTCTTCCTCTCCGGTCGGACCCTCCGCTGTTCCGCGCTTGCGGCAATACGTCTCGTACTGCTTGCCTTCCTCGGTGCGCGAGTAGTACCAGTAGTCGCCATCGAGAAATGGAACCGAGACATCCCTCTCCTGGATGTGGCTGAGCATCTCCGCATAGAGCTGCTTCTGCAACTCCTCGGTACCGGCCATCGCTGCACTGGTGTACGCGTTCTCGGCCTCCAGATACGCGGCCACCGCTGGATCTTCCTTTTCCCGTAACCACGCGTAGTCGTCCACCAGCGTGTGCCCATGCACCATGCGCTGCGTGTGCTTCCGCTCCGCTACCGGCCCCTTCGCGCTCGTCTGCTCAGCACTCATCCCGCCCTCATTCCCGTTCAACAAAAAAGAAGCCTGCACCCCGTGCAGGCCTCTCTACTCCCTACCCGCTATACCCTATTCCCTGCTCTTACTTCGCCTGGGCCTCGGCTTCGTCCAGCATCGAGTACAGCTTATTAAAATCCATCACCTGCTGGTAGCCGTGATCGGTCACCACCCACGCGGTCGGCGTCTCGTGCACTCCCATGCGATCGCCCAGCGCCATGTTCGCCTTCACTTCCGCCGTGTACTTTCCCTGCGGGTCGAGCACAAACGGCAGCTGCATGCCGTGCTGCTGCGCAAATTTCTCCGTGAACTGCGTCAGGTCAGCTTTCGTCTCGATGCTCGGCTGGTTCGCGAAAACCTGGTTTTCGTAGTCGTAGCCCAACTCCTGCGACTTCGCTTCGAAATACTTCGCGTAAACGGCGGCCTGGAAGCTCCAGGGATGCTCGGGCAGCGGAAAATCGTACCGCACCCAGGCGCAATGGTACTGCTGCACAGCCTGCATGATCAGCGGATTCTGCGCCCGGCACATGGGGCATTCCAGATCGGCGAACTCGATGATCGCGACCTTCGCCCCTGCTGGCGGTCGCAGCGCCGAGGTGTCTGAAGGATGCAGCACATCCTGCGCATGGATCACCACCAGCATGGCCAGCGCAGCGACGGCCACAGTCAACAACCTGCTGAATTTCGACATATAAATACTGTAACGTCTCCGGGCTGTCGGCCCAAAGCCGGCCCCCCCCCGCCTGTCTCTGGGAATGGGATTGCTCCTTGAAAGACGCCCTCGCGAGCAAAAAGTCACCGCCGGCGCAAAGCCGCCTTCAGCTCTGCCGGACCCGCTTCCCGCTCCGCACAAACTTCGTCACCACATAGATCAGGTAGATTGCGTGGATCCCAATCACCGCGCCGTATGCCAGAATCATGTGACTCTCGCCGATATCCATCGCTACCTCCCTGCCTGCCCGGCCAGACTCGCCGGTCCTGCTTCGAGCGCGGCCAGACCGGCCTGCTGCTCCGCCAACTGATTCCGATATTCCGCCGCGTAACGCAGGCTCACGATAAAGATCCCCCACATCATCCAGCCCGCCAGGTTCCACCAGATGGCCGGCAGCATGCTCGGCGCCATCCCCGAGCCCGGCGCCCCGCCGAAGACCGGCGCCGGATGCTGCGTCCTCCACCAACGGTTCGCCATATAAACAATGGGCACATCGACGTAGCCGAAGATCGCCATCACCGCCGCCAGCGTCCGCATCTGCGGCCCCGCCGCAAATCGCCGCAGCAGCAGATACGCGATGTAGATCAGCCACAGCACCAGCGTCGTCGTCAGCCGCGCATCCCACGTCCACCAGATGCCCCACACCGCGCGGCCCCACAACGAGCCGGTCACCAGCCCGATCAGGCAGAAGATCACGCCTACCTCGGCCGAACTCACCGCCAGCGAATCCGCCTTCATCGCCAGCGTGTGGTTCCTGTTACGCACCGCCAGGTACACGATCGAGCAGACCAGGTTGGTCAGGAACATCAGTCCCATCGCCGCCCACGAGGGCACGTGATAGTAAATGATCCGGCCCGCCTGGCCCTGCGCCGCATCCGGCGGCACCACCCACAGCGCCACGCGGAAGCCTTCCACCAGCACCGCCAGCGTCACGACCAGCAATATCCATCGCCACAGTTTCATCGCGTTTTGCCTTTGCCGAAATCTCGGCCGCTCCCTCTTCTCTTCGCCGGACCTGCTTCGCCCCCTGGCACCCGCAAGTCAAATCCCATCTGTCATCTTCTGCCGTATCTGTGTTTGCATCCTGGCTCGTCCAGCACATTTTTTACCGGAAAGGGCATTTCCCCCTTCCAGGTCCCATCCAAATTAAGGTACAAAGGTGAACCATGGCATGGCTCACGCTTGTTGTCGGCGCTCTCCTCATCGCCATCGGTGTCGGTGGTCAAGTCTTCGCCACCCGCAAAACCTCCCGTCTCGCCGCCTATGACCGGCACCTGCGCCGCTGGGTGGTCACCATCGGCAGCCTCGTCATCGGCCTCTGGATCGTCGCCTTTTCCGCCGCTCACGTCCTCCATTACCATCACTCCGGCCACTGGTAGAACTGGCCGTCCAGGCGGACGCCGGCCTCTCGGCCGGCCACTACTCCGCGTGCAAAATCACCTCAAACAGCATCATGCTCAGCGTCGTAAACGCCACATCGTACGCCGCCAGCATTTTGATCCACAGCGTCGGATCGGCCTCCCCCGTCAAAATCGAGCTGCACGCCATCACCATCCCCAGCAGCGCCGGAATAAAAATGGGCAGCAGGATCAGCGGCAGCAGCATTTCCCGGTTCCGCGTCCGAATCGACAGCGCCGCAAAGAAAACCCCGTTCACAATCAGCGCCCATGTTCCCAGAGGAATCACCAGCAGCAGCAGCCACGCATTCCCGACCGCCCGCAGGTTATAGAACACGACAAACACCGGCGCCAGCACAATCTCCACAATCGTGACGAACGCGAAATTCGCGATCGCCTTGCCCAGAAACAGCGACGCTCCCGGCGCCGGCGTCATGCGCAGCGCGTCCAGCACCTGATTGCGCAGCTCCCGCGCCCACGCCTGGTTCAGCGCGCTCACCGCCGCAAACATCATCGCCACACATAAAATCCCGCCCGCGATTTTCCGTGACGCGTCCTGCGTTGGATCGAACGCCAGGCTGAACAACACCACCACCAGCAGCGCGAAAAACAGCATGGAGTTGATCGCGTCCTTCGATCGCCACTCCAGATGCAAATCCTTCTTCAGGTGCAGCAGAAAGTATGCGGGCTTCATGCGTTCTTCTCCGCGCAATCCCGCTTGAAGCACTGCCAATGAAATCCGCCGCGCCCATCATCGAGATAGAGATATTGATCCTGCGATATACGCGTGACGACTCCGTGATCGCCAGGCTGCAGGCGGCATCCGTCGAATGTCGGCCAGGACCAGCCTATGGCCCTTGCGTCCGGGTCGAATACTACCCGGTCACCGACCTTAAACGGATTATCGGCCGCGGTCATGCGCGTACCCTTCCTTCTGTGCCTGGTGGCCTGAGCTCTCTGCTCTGCCTGGTCAGATCCCCCACCGTCGCCTTCGCCGCCCTTAAATAATCCTCCGGCTTCAGCAGCACCTGCACACCGCGCGTCCCCGCCGAAACCGAAATCACATCGAACAGCTCCAGCGTCTCATCCACATACACCGGGAAATCCTTCTTCGCCCCGAAGACTGTCACCCCGCCGCGCACGTACCCCGTCAGCGGCTGCACGTCCTTCAGGCTCACCATCTCCGCCTTGCGTGCACGCGCCGCCGCGGCCAGCTTCTTAAAGTCCAGCTCCGCATCGCCCGGCACCACCGCAAACACGTGCTCTTTCTCTGAAGTCAGGCAAAGCAGTGTCTTGAAGACCTGCTCTGGCGGCAGCCCAATCTTCTCCGCCACCACGATCGCCGAGAACTCCTCAGGATCCACCTCGTACTCGCGAATCTCGTACGCTATTCCCAGCCCGTCCAGAATCCGCGCCGCATTCGTCTTGTGCATGCTCATCGCGCAGCCGCTCCCACCGCCGCTCCCGCAAACGTCAGCTTCTGCGCCTTCGTGTACGGACCCTCCTCCAGGCTCAGCACCGCGCCCGCCTCCAGCGTCAGCACCCAGTCGGCCAGCGGCTCGGCCAGTTCCCGCTGATGCGTGGTCAGCACAATCGTCCGCTGTTCCGTGCGGAAGGTCTCCAGCAGCCGCAGCATCTGGTGCGCGCTCTGGATATCCATGTTCGAGAACGGCTCGTCCAGCAGCAGCAGCTCCGGCCGCGAAATCAGCACCCGCGCCAGCGACGCCCGCTGCTTCATCCCCTGCGAATACTGCCCCACCGGCCGCGGCAGCGCGGGATCCAGTCCTACGCTGCGCAGCGCCGCTTCCGGCGTGACGCAGTCGCGTCTGCGATACAGTCCCGCGAAGTAGCGCAGATTCTCAACGCCGGTGAACTCGTCATAGAGCATGGTGGCGTGGCTCATGTAGCCGATGCGTCCACGCGCTTCCATGGGCTCCGCCGCCTCGCCCGCCTCGTCGAAGATCCGCACCTTCCCATACGTGGGCTTCAGCAGCCCAGCCAGCGTGCGCAGCATCGTCGACTTCCCCGCGCCATTCGGCCCCAGCACCAGATAGCAGCGCCCGCGCTCGAAGCCCACCGACACCTTTCGCAGCGCGGCAAACGTGCCGTAGAGCTTTGAAACCTCCTCGAGTTCGGCGATTCTGATGGTCATCGCGGATTACCACGATCCGGGTGCCCCACGTCTGCGCGGTTTTCGCAGATGTGGGTTTTCGCACACTTCCGTTGCGGCATAGACAAGCGAATGGTCCGTCCCCGCCGCCTATACACTAACCCGTAAACCGTATCTCCTGCCTTATTTTGCTGCCGTTGCCGGAGGCTCGGCCATCGCCGTCGTCGTCGCAGTCTTGCCCTGCGCTGCCGGCGCGTACTTCGACGCGCACTTCGCCTGCAATCCCGTCGCGTGGAAGACCCCGTCGCGGCCATACGTCCCGATCGCCAGCGCCAGGCTCTTATCCTTAAATGTGTCCGGAGGCGGCTCGCTGCCGGTGTAGTTCACGGTCAGCTTGCGGTCGTTCTCCACCAGCACAAATCGGGCGTGCGCGCCATCCCGCTGAATGCTTCCCGGCTCCACGCTCCCCGCCACCCGCAGATTCTCCGCGTAGGCCTTCTGCCCCATCGTCTGCAGCTCCTGGATGGTCACGTAGTAGCTCTTGTTGGCTTCCACTCCGGTTACTGCGAGGTACGAAATCGCCGCCACGATGATCGCCGCCGCAATCCCGATCCGCACCATCTGGCTGTTGCCGCTCTTCATGGTGACCATTGTAAGAGGTTCGCGCGGCTTCGCGCATGTGACAGATATCACGACCGCAGAAACCCGCCTGGCGCCCTTCCCGGTTGCCCTCAGTAGACGAACGGAATCAGCTTCCGCGTCCTGTGCGCGTATTGCTCGAACGCCGCGCCGTAGTGCTCGGCCAGATGCGCATCCAGCGCGGGGATATTCGCAAAGACGAATCCGCACAGCATCACCGCCGGAATCAGCCCCGTCCACCACCGCCCCGTCATCAGGCTCAGCCCGGTAAACAGGATCACATCGCCCAGATAGTTGGGGTGCCGCGTGAACTGGAACAGGCCTTCCGTATACAGCTTTCCGCGATTCTCCGGCCGTTGTTTCCATCGGTGCCGCTGGTATTCCGCAAAGCTGTTGATCCACGATCCAGCCAGGAACAGGCCTACCCCCGCCAGGAAGACCACCCCCACCGCGCCCCTGTTTGTTCCCCCCGCCAGCGCCAGGGCCCCGTTCAGAAGCAGGACCCAGGGCGCGACCGTCAACACCTCCGCCCAGCTGATCCCGCGCCTCAGAAACACCAGGATCCCCCCGGCAACCCGCACAAAATAAACCGTTAAGGCCAATGCCAGCGCCAGTCTTCGTGGCGGACTCGCCCCTATCCAGAGGTGCCCAAGCCATCCACCGGCAACTGTCGCACCTCCCGTCAGCAGCCACCACGCCAGCGCCAGGCTGCACGCGTTCACGCTCACCAGCGTCACCCGCTGCGCCGTCGAGCGTTCTGTCAGGCCATACATCCGCTGTTGCGCTGGTGCCTTACTCACCTCACCCTCCAGAAACCATTCTCCCCCTCCATCAGGCTCAAAACACCGGGCACGGCCCACTCGCTCTGGATAAAATACGCTTTGAAGTCGCCAATCATTCAATTTATTAAGTTATGTATTGACTTTTTTAATTTACTCGGTCATGATGCTCCTGTATTTCAGAAAGCCCAATTCCCGGACTACTGACCCAATGCCCACCCCTTCCCAACCCGCTTCCGACTGGCAGGAGCTCACGCGCCTCACCCGGGGCCAGCCCATCGTCGTGGAGCGCGTCCGCCTCGTCGAAAAAAACATCGCCATCGAGGGCGCCTTCGAGCTGCCCCAGCTCGCCCGCCTCGCCGCCGAAGACCAGGTCTTCGTGATTGCGTTTCTGCGCAGCCACGGCTCCATCAAGGAGATGGAGCAGGTCTTCGGCGTCAGCTACCCCACGATCAAAGCCCGCCTCAACCGCATCGCCGGCTCGCTCGAGTTCGTCGAAAACAATCCCGCTCCGCCCGCCCCGCCGCGCAGCGAAATCCTGGCGCGCCTCAACCGCGGCGAAATCACCGCCGAGGAAGCCATTCGCGCCCTGGAAGGAGAACGGTCATGATTCCCTGGTCAGCCTTCATTTATGTCGAGTGGTGGCCGCGCTCGCACCGCAGCCGCTGTTTCAGCCTCTGGATCCCGCTTTTCCTCGCCTGGCTCCTGCTGCTGCCGCTGGTGCTCATCCTTTTCCCGTTCATCGCGCTGGCCTGCCTCTTCGTCCGCCTCAATGTTCTGCGCCTCTACGCCACGGCCTGGAGCATTCTCACCGCGCTCCGCAAAACCCGCGTTGAAGTTCGCTCGCCCACCAGCCGGGTGCTGGTGAACATCGCGTGAGGTCATTGAAGTTTGGAGTAATTCCAGGGCGCCTTGCACGAGGGCGCGGTTCACCGGAGGAGGAAATCTCTTTGATCGAAGCTTTGTATCAGGGCATGACTTCACAGCCTGCTGAGAAACACTCCCGGAACGGGCTTTGTATCAGGGCGCGAGTTTGCCCGTTCCGCAACTGACGAAACTTGGGCCCTGCTTTAGCCGCTGGGGCACGACCTCCTGGTGCTCCACGGCTCTTTCCAGAGGCTGTTCAGTCGCGCCGAAAATGGGCCAAAAGAGTTTGGGGCTCTGGCCCCAGAGCTTGAAGAAATGAGGTTCTCCATGAACGAAGATCGCAAATCCATCCTCGACATGCTCGCCGCCAGCAAAATCACCGCCGGCGAAGCCGACCGTCTCCTCGCCGCGCTCGACGCCAAACCGGCTTCTTCGACCGCCGAACCAGCCCCCAAAAGCGCCGCCCGGGCGGCAAGCCCCCCCAAATACCTGCGCGTCCTCGTCGAGGCCGACGAGCGCACCACCGGCCTGCGCGGCGGGCCCACGACGGTGAATGTCCGCGTGCCCATGCAGTTGCTGCGCGCCGGCGTGCGCCTTGCCGGACTCATTCCCGCCCAGGCCCACGAGCAGCTCGACCAGGCCTTCAGCCAGCATGGCGTCCCCATCACGCTCTCGCAAATCAAGCCCGAGAACCTCGAGGAGCTGATCGATCACCTCGGCGACCTTACCGTCGACGTCGACGGCAAGGACGAGAACAAAACCCGCGTCCGCGTTTTCTGCGAGTGAACTTCAGGTCGGCATCCTGACCGAAGTTTCGGGTGCAGGCCCCCGGTCGCCGTAGTTGCGACAGGATGGGGAGACTGCGAACCATAACCCTCGACCCCGAAAGAGGCCCTCATGCCCACCGTTTCCATCCCCATGCCCCGTCCCCACCGCGACCGCGGCATCGAAGGCCGCATGGCCACCTGGTACGCCGCCAATACCGGCAAATCCATGCAGCCCTTTCAGGACCTGGCCCAGCGCATCGCCATCCAGCTCCCGCAGGACGCCCGCGTCCTCGAAGTCGCGCCCGGCCCCGGCTATCTCTCCGTCGAACTGGCGCGCCTTGGCGCATTCCAGATCACCGGGGTCGATCTCAGCGCCGACATGGTGCGCATCGCGCGCGCCAGAACGCCGCCCGCGCCGGCGTCGCCGTCGAGTTCCAGCAGGGCAACTCCTCCAGCCTGCCGTTCCCGCCCGATTCCTTCGATTTCCTCGTCTGCCGCGCCGCCTTCAAAAACTTCGCTCAGCCCGTCCGCGCGCTCCAGGAGATGCACCGCGTCCTGCGCCCCGGCGGCCGCGCGCTCATCATCGACCTCCGCCGCGACGCCTCCATGCGCGAGATCAGCGAAGGCGTCAACTCGATGGGCCTCACCGCGATCAACCGCGTCATCACGAAGCTGACCTTCCGCTTTCTCCTGCTGCGCAACGCCTACGCCCGCGAGCACATCGACCAGATGCTTGCGCAGACGCCCTTCTCGCAGAAGCGCATCGACGAAAGCGGCATCGGCTTCGAAATCTGGCTTACGAAGTAAGCACGGAGCGATCCAGCCGTGCCCGGTGCCCACCCTTGCCGCCGTAGTCGCGACAGGGTGGGGGCTTCAGCCACGCCGTCCCATCCCCAGCCGCGCCAGCGCCCCCACCACCAGCACCATCGCCACCCATCCAAACCAATCCCCAAACAGATCAAACACCGTCCGGCTGTGTCCCATCGGAACCCGCGCCAGCAGCGTGGCAAACGGCGCGCTGCTGCTTCGCGTCTCCGCCACAATCCGCCCGCGATCATCCGCCACCGTCAAATAGCCGCCGCGCGCGCTCCGCACCACACTGAAGCCGTCTTCCACCGCGCGCATCACCGCGATGTGCCCATGCCAGAAGCGGTCCACGTTGAAATCCCACGCCGGCACCAGCATCAGCCCCACGCCCGCCCGCCCATAACGCCGCGCCGGATTCGTGAAGTCCATGTCCTTGCAGATCGCCACGCCCCACTCTTCACTGGCCGCCGTCCCGGGGGGAGCAAAAAACGTGCGTACACGTCCCGGGGTGAAGTGGCTGGTCTCCCACGGCGGCAGCAGATGCTCCTTGTCATAGCTGCGCACCGCCTCATGCGGCGTGTAAATGCGCGCCTCATTGTGCCGCCCCGCCGCGCCGATCCGAGCCATGCCCACCACCAGCGTCGCGCCGCTCCGATCCGCGATCGGCTGAAAGATGGCGTCCACCTGCGTGACGTCGGAGTCGAGCGCCACGCCCATGTCTTCCGGCATCACCACCACCCGCGCTCCCTGCGCGATCAGCTGCTCCGCGTGCTGCGCGTAATCGGCAAAGAGGCTCTGCGTCGGCGCGCCAGGATGGTTCACCGGCGCGCCGCCGTTGGTATCCGACGCAATCAGCCCCGCCGTTACCTCCGGCCCTGGCTGCGGAATGGTCAGCCGCACCGCTCCGAAGATCAACGCCGCTCCCACTACGCCCACCGTCGCGCCCAGCGCGCGTCCTGCCTGCCCCGATCCCCGTCGATCGATCGCCAGCGCCAGCCCAGCGGGAAACAGCATCAGCACAAATCCCATCGCCCACGGTCCTCCCACCGATGCCAGTTGCAGAAACGGCAGGAAGTTCAGCTGCGAATAGGCGATGCACGCCGCCGACCCGTGCGGCCACAGCCACAGGTTGCGCGCGAATTCATAGCCCACCCACACCGCCGGCAACGCGATCCACGCGCGCCACACCGCCCCGCGCCGCGCCAGCGCCCGCATCAGCACCACACCCGCCGCAAAAGCAACCGCCGCGGTTGCAAAATCCGCAAACCAAACAATTGCCGGCGCCTGCAGCACACGTACCAGGTAATTCCACATATTCAGCCCGCCAGCCATCCACGCGGCCGCCGCAACCAACGCCCCTTGCCACGCCGGCCTGCGCAGCGCGAACATCAGCACCGGCAGTGGCGCCAGCCACATCAGCGGCCAGAGTGGCTCAAGCCCGTTGCCCCAATACAACAAAGCCGCCGATGCCGCAAACGCCGCCAGCGCCATCGCCACGCTCCCCGCTTTATTGCCGAATTCCATTCAGATACCTCCCAATCGCCCGATGGCACAGGTCCCGAAATTCCCGCTCCGGCATCCCGACGCGCCCGTACACGTACAGCATCACCAGCGCCTGCAACAGGGCGCCCGTCTCAAAGGTGATCTCCCACACGTCGTCGCGCCGAAAGATGCCCTGCTCCATCCCCGCCTGCAGCGCCGCCGCAGAGAAGTTTGCTGTCGGGGAGCGCCCCGCGCGAAAGTCGGCCGGAAACTGCCGGGCGCCCTGCCGCCGCTTCAAAAACATCAGCTCGAACAGCCGCGGCTTCTGCAACCCGAAATCCAGAAACACATCCAGATTCCGCATCAGCTGGTCTTCCGGATTTCCTGCCGCGTGCGCCTTCGCCACACGCGCCGCCAGTTCATCGAACCCCGCGTCCGCCAGCGCGTTCAACAGGCCTTCCCGATCCGCAAAGTGCCGGTAGAGCGCCATCGGCGTAATGTTCACCGCTTTCGCCACGCGCCGCATGGTCACCGCCTCGGCTCCCTCGCGGTCCAGCAGCTTTTGCGCCGCCCTGCGAATGCGCTCCGCTGTCGGCATCCTCGACATGTCTACGATGTATACCACAAGACTGTATACGCCGTATACACTCCAGGAAATTCCAGCGCCTGAAATCCCTCGGATTGCCACTTGGCACCTTCGAACCATTGTGGTCAAATGCGGGGAACATGTCTCCGGGCCTGAGCTGCCTCAAAATCCCGGTGCTCTTTCGGCTCGCCGGCCTCGCCGCGCTGCTTCTGCCGGTCTGCTCCGCGCAAACCACCGCTCCGGAGCGTTACCAGATCTTCGGTGGATACAGCTATCTGTCCAACTCTCTGAATGGAGTCAGCGGCCACCAGCAATCTCTCAACGGCTGGGACACCTCCTTCGCCATCCGTCCCTGGCACGATCTGCGCTTCAAGCTGGCTGCTTTCGGTTACCAGGGAACGAACCAGGGCGGCGTTGAACACCCGTACTTCGTGATGGGCGGCGGTCAGTACGGCCGCTACTTTGGCCGCGAGGGCGCCTTCGTCGAGGCGCTCGGCGGCGTCGGCAACGTCAACAAGAACTGGGGAACCAACGGAAAAATCGGCGATTCCGCCTCGTTTTCCGCCATCATGGGCGGCGGCCTCGACACGCCGGTTTCCAGGCGCTTCGCCATCCGCGTTGAAGGGGATCTTCAATACGCTTACTTCAAGGAGGATCTGCGGGCCCTGAATGGCGTGCCCACCTATGTGCCTGGATTGCCCATCTTCTTCGGCCGCTTCTCCACCGGCCTGGTCTGGCGGTTTTGAGCCTGGAGACTGCAATGGATAACACGATGAGGTCGAAACCCAGGCGCAGCCCCCGCGGCTGCCCGGGCTTCGTGTTTCTGCTGGCCATCGGCTTGCTTGCTCCCGGACTCATCAACGCACAGGAGCCGGATTCCTTGCCGGAGATTCCCGCGGCGCATCATTCCGCAGTCCATCACCCTGTCGAGAGCGAGTTGGCCTTCGAAGGCCAGGGCTCGTTCGGCAATTACAAGATTTTTGCCCAGGGAGAGCATTCGAAGCTCTTCACCGCGGGCGTCGAATACGACCGCCATTCCTGGGGCTATTTTCTCGGTTCGCAAATGGACTACGTCGCCGAATTTCTGCCCTTCGTGATGCTCGACGAGCCCGCCGACCTGAATTACTTCGGCGTTCCGCTCAAGACGAAAAAACAGAAGACCTACGATATGAAGCTGGTCCCCGGCATCGGGATCACCCCCATCGGCATACGCTTCCTGTGGCGCGACGGTCGAGCCATCGAGCCGTATCTGACGGCCAAGGGTGGGCTCCTCGTCTTCAGCCAGAAGGCGGAGTCTCCCAACGCCAGCTACGAAAACATCAGCCTCCGCTCCGAGCTCGGCATGGAAATCCGGCTGGGGCGCAGAACCGCGCTGCGCCTGGGCATGGGCGACTATCACTTCTCCAACGACTTCATTGTGCCCTCCAACCCCGGCCTCGACGTCATGTCCTACATGGGGGCCATCAGCTACCACTTCGGCCCGCGCGCGAGCCGCTGAGAGAACCGGCAGGGAGCGCCGTGCCGAAGCAGGCGGTCTCCCGCTTTGCCCCACTCGGTAGCCTCACCGTGGTAGCCGTACCCTCCCGTAGCCACGGTCTTCAGGCTGAGGCACCTCCCACGGCCAAAACGAACCCTGGCTTCAACCTGTGGGAACGAGTCCCAGCCAAATTTCCGCCACAGCCGGTGATTCGGCCAGAACACGACTCAATGGCGCCACCGTATCCCTGTACCTGTTCGCATCCTGACGCGCAGGCGGCTCTGCATGAGCGATTTGGCCTGATGGCAACCGTTGAAGGTGGGCGATTCCGCGCCGGAAGCGCCCTGTCAGCCGATAGACCTGATTCGGACTGCACCGGCATCAGAAAGAGAAAGCTGCAGGGATTTGAAGCGGCCACTTGCCCTGAGGACAAATTCTCCCCGGGATGACATCAGGACGCGCAGCCGAACGCCCGGTGTGATTCCATGAACGTTGAGCCGTTTCAGCAGAACAGAGTCTCGATCCGAAATGCTGTCCACCACGAATTCTCCGTCCTCTTCGATATCCGAGAGCGGTCTGGAAGTCTGTTTCGACATCTTTCCGTTCAGAGCCGGTATGCAGTGGCCGTGGGGATCGAATTTGGGGCGACCCAGCTTCGCATCAATTCGCTCCTCGAAACGCTCCGAGATGAAATGTTCGAGCCGCTCCGCTTCGGCGTGGACTTCCTCAATGGGATAGCCCAGCACCTCATACAAAAATGTTTCAAGCAGCCGATGATGGCGCAGGATCTCCAGAGCGCGCCGTCTGCCCGCAGTTGACAGCCGGACGCCGCGACGGGATTCGTACTCCACGAGCGGAACCGGGGCAGCAGCGAGTTTCTGCAGCATGTTGGTGATCGAGGCTGGAGCCACTCCAAGCCGGTCTGCGAGCGCGGTGCTGCTGACGCGTTCTTCCTCCGGCCCACCAAGCGCAAAGATCGCTTTGAGGTAGTTGTCTACGGATTCCGTGTTCAGGTTGACGCGGCGCGTGGTCATACTCGCCCCATTCTCAAATTTGACGCTGGGACCATTTTAGGTGTACCTAAATATTTAGGTAGACCTAATTCAACCCTCGGGATTACCTTCCCGAATACCCCAGGCCAGGCGGCAAAATCCATTCGGAGGTCGATGTGCGCGCGGTTCGAGCATGGAAGTACAGCCTTGCTTTCTTATGTGTGTTAACCACGGTTAACTCATGCCTGGTCCTGGCGCAGAGTGGAACCAGCAGCGCACTTTCCGGCGAGGTGATGGACCCGAGTGGAGCTGCGGTAGCCCGCGCCACGGTCACGTTGACAGACACGAACACCAGAGCGAGTCGCGCAGGCGAAACCGACACTACCGGTCATTTTCTCTTCTCCCAGATCAATCCCGGCACTTACGAGGTGACGGTTGAGGCCAGAGGCTTCGCCGTTGCCCAATCCAGACCCACGATGGTCGGCGTTGGCCGCACCGTGGCGCTGAACTTTAAGCTTCAGGTTCAGTCGAGCAGCCAGACGGTCGAAGTGACCGCTCAGCAGGGGCTCCTGAGTCTCGACAATCCGAACACGACGACCACGATCGAGGCGAAGACGATCAGGAACCTGCCCAACCCTGGACAGGACCTGACGTATCTGACCCAGTTCGCCCAGGGCGCCCTGATGAACACGGCGGGGTCTTCCAACGACGCCAAGGCTGCAGGCGGCTATGGCAACGTCGAGTTCAACGGCCTGCCGGCAACATCGAACGGTTACATCCTCGACGGATACGACACGAACGATCCCTGGCTCGGATTGAATATCGGTCTGTCCACGAACCTCGTCATCGGTCTCGATGCAGTTCAGGAAGCAACCGTCAATACGAATTCCTTCGCGGTCGATCAGGGCCGGTATGGCGCGGCACAGGTGAACTACTTCACCAAATCCGGTACGAACGCCTTCCATGGCGATTTTTACGAGATATGGAACGGCTCGCTCTTCAATGCTGAGAACTACTTCCTCCACGCCAACGACACTCCGGACAATATCGCGAGGAAGCCCCGTTCCACCGTCAATGAGTTCGGCGTCAGCGTCGGCGGCCCGATTCGCAGGAACAAGCTTTTCTTCTTCGGGAATTACGAAGGCGTCCGCATCGCCCTGCCGCTCATCTCCCAGATCACTCTGCCTGCTCCCGCCTACCAGCAATACGTCCTCGGCCAGCTGGCTGTTGGAGGAACTGATCCAGTAACCGGAACTTCTCTCCCGGCCGAGCCCGCGGAGATTCCCTTTTATCGGAAGATGTTCTCTCTTCTGCCGGCGCCCGGCGGAACACCGGTGCCGATTGTCGGATGCCCCCTCGGCGCAGCGGGCGATGGATGTGCCAGCCAGCGACAGGCGTCGCTCAACAACAGCGACAGCGAAAACCTGATCGTGGTCAAGATCGACCACACCATCAACGCGAAGGACAGCGTCTGGTACCGTTTCCAGCAGGACACCGGCCTGCAGGCGGCCTGGACCGATCCGATCAATCCGATCTTCAACTCCTGGTCGCCGCAGCCGCAGCGCACCCTGGTGGCCGGCTACACCCATGTCTTCAACCCCGACTTGGTCAATCAGTTCAATCCCGGAGCCAGTTGGTATTCCAGCATCTTTGAGCCGAACAACTACGCTCAGGTTCAGCAGAATTTCCCAATTGTGCTTGCCTCGGGAAGCAGCAGCGTGCCGTTTAGCACCATCGGCGGGAACGACAACACGTATCCGCAGGGCCGCAAGGTCACGCAATGGCAGATCAACGACAATCTGACGTGGACCCGGGGAGAACATACCTGGAAGTTCGGCATCAACACGCGCCGCCTCGACGTAAGCAATTACGACCTCGGCGAAGGTACCGTGCCGACGGTGACCTATGATGATCTGGCCCAATTTACCTACGGCGCAGCGTATACCGCCAGCCAGAGCTTCCCGGTCGCGCTGAAAGAGCGTGTTGCCGAGGGAAATCTCGAATACTACGGCATGGATACCTGGAAGCCTGTTCAGAAGGTGACATTCACCTATGGCATGCGTGTGGCCTGGAACACGAACGTAACGAGCGCGCAAAATCTTTTCTCCAGAATGGCAGGTTCCTTTCTCGGTGCCTCCCATGAATCCAATCAACCGCTCAACCAGGTGGTTCTCGGCAATGTCCGCAACCTGTTTCCGGCAACGCCTCTGTTTGTCTATCAGCCGCGCGCATCGTTCGCTGATCAGTTCCTGCCTCGCAGCGTAGTTCATGGAGGTTTCGGCGTCTTTAGTGACATCATCCCGATGCAGATCGCCGATCTCGGAGCGATGAATGCGCCGAATGACCCGACGTTTGTCGGAGGCATGGGCGGGCAGGTCGGTGGCGCGGCGATCGCACCCGGTGTCCCTGGCAGTGCCGTCGGTGCGGCGGCTGGCGCCAACACTAAGTTTCAAACCACATTTCGTTCCGGCGGCGACCCATGCGTGGGCATGCAGCCGGGCGCAGCCACCTGTCCGCTCGCCGTCAGCCTCGACACATTTCCCGGTGGAACGCTCAAAACTCCGTATTACTACCAGTACAACCTCGGCATCGAGCAGCAGACGGGCGCGCATGGCGACCTGCGTGCTGACTTCGTCGGCACCCGCGGCCTGCATGAGCCTTTTCAGGTGCAGCTGAACGGCTATCAGAATGTCTGCGAGGGTTGCTTTGCTCCCTTTCCATTTCAACGGCCGCTCGACCAGCGGTTCGGAAATGTCACGGAATTCCGCACCGACGCCGGCAGCAACTACGCCGGATTGCAGATGGCGTACACGCAGCAGTGGCATGGCCTGACGCTGCGCGCCAATTACACATTCAGCCATTGCCTCGATGAGATCTCGAATGGCGGTCTGCTCGCGTTCTCAACCCAGGGCCTCATGTCTCCGCTACCCGGGGAATTGCGCCGGCAATATGCCAGTTGCGATTACGATGTGCGCCACAACGTCTCGGCCTACGGGTTCTATCAGATTCCATTCCATTCGAGCCACGCTGTCCTGCACGACATATTCGCGGGCTGGTCATTTTCTGAGACGGCAATCCTGCACTCCGGACTTCCCTTCAGTGTGCTGAGCCAGCCTTACATCGCCAATGGCAACGGTGTCTTTCAGGCGAATGGAGCCAGCACCATCCAGTTCAACGCCCCCGCCTACGCCAACCGGGCCCCCGGAGTACCCGTCTACACCCGGAATCCCGTCGCAGGCGTGACCGTGGCAGGCACCAAACAATGGCTCAATCCGAATGCGTTTGTCTCCGTCGTCGATCCGGCGACCGGAGCTTGTACCGGAGGCGATTCTTCCGCAAACTGTCAGTTCGGGAACTCGGGACGCAATTCCGTTCGGGGGCCGCGCTACACAAACTCCGACATTTACATCACCCGGAGATTCCCGATCCACGAAGGCGTTACCTTTCGCCTGGACCTCCAGATGTTCAATGCCTTCAACCATCCGAACTTCGCGCTGCCGGACGAGGTGGAAGCAGGCGTCCCTGGCGGCTCCATTCCAGCCCGTTTTGGAACACTCGAAAGCACGATTTCACCGCCCACTGGCCTGCTGGGTGTCGGACTCGGCGGAGACAGTTCGCCGCGCATGATCGCGTTTCAGGGAAGGGTCGAATTCTAAGAATAGGAGCCCGCTGTTCCAGGAGCGCATCATCGCCGAAGCACTCATTGAAACCCGATACAGACTGAGGTGTCTGCCAGTGGGGAGCGATGTGATCCAGATCCGCTCCATTGACCCGTAGCCCTCAGGGCAAATCCGCGCAGCTCGGAAGCCGGGGATCCCCGGGCGCCCGGCATTGGCGCAATGGGATGGCGAACTGCCACACCCGACTGGCACGGTGTCTTCGTACTCTCCCGCCCGCCGATTCCCTTGCTTCACAGCCTCCCCAGGGCCGCAAACTGGAAATGAAACCCGGATCACGAGGACTCGCCAGCGGCGGGTACTTCTTCGTCAGGGCTTCCGTCGCGCCCCGGGGGCAACTGGCATCGCTCTTTCTCAGCCCGGCTTAACACGGATCGACAAAGCGATTGCCGCCCCCCAACCCACTCGTGCGACGGAGTAATCAACCGAACCGCGGCAAGTCCGCTTGCTCGGCGAGCGGCCCGCGCGACCACCACCGCAGGCACTGAGGTTGCTGCGCTGGAAGGTTCCCGGTTTCCTTGCGTCTTGACATACTCTATTAATTCGATAGACTTTATTTTATCTACAGACATTATACGTACGATTCTGGAGTTCCCAATGAGCCTCGGCCGTCCCCCTTCGGCGATATCCGTTCAAATTGGTAGACTTACTTCGCATGAGGATCTCGCAAAAAGGCCTTTACGCCCTCCAGGCCCTCACCGCTCTCGGTCGCCACTATCCCGGGGATCCGGTTCGGACTCGGGAAATCGCGAAGGAAGAGCAGTTACCGGAGAAGTTTTTGGAGGCGATCCTGCGGGACCTGAAAAGGATGCGGGTCGTCGTCAGCACGCGCGGCGCCAACGGCGGCTATCAGTTGCAGCGCCCGCCGGACCAGATCTTCCTGGGCGAGGTCATGCGCCGCATCGACGGCCCTCTGGCTCCCTTCGAGGATGCGGAATCTCTGCGCCAGCGAGTACGGGACGACGCGAAGCATCGTCCGCTCTTCCAGGTTCTGCTCGACGTTCGCGATGCCACCGCTCGCATCATGGACAACACCTCGTTAGCGCAGATCCTCTAGCCGCATCTTCTCCAGCCCTTACCTCCGCTCCCCGGCACAACTGTTCTGGAGAGCCTGCCCCCTGTCTCTCCATGGACTGAGCGTTACGCATCCGCGGCTTACGGCCCCGGCTCCCTCGCATCCTGCCGGCATAAAACGACACTCCCAAGGAGGTCTCATGCAACACCGCTTTCCCTCGAGCGATTCGTCTCGAATCCTGTTCTTCGCCCTTCTGCTTCAGTTGTTCGTCACGGTGCTGCCCCTCCGCGCTCAGGTGGTCGGCGGGGCCATCAGCGGCATCGTCGAGGACTCCACCGGCGCAGCCATCCCCGGCGCAACCGTGGTGGTACGCGACGTCGAGACAGGCGCGCAGCGCACGCTGATCACCGGTGCCGATGGCGGCTTCTCCGCGCCTTCCGTTCCCGTCGGCTCCTACACCATCACTGCCTCCCGTCAGGGATTCAAGTCCGAAGAGCGCGACAACCTGACGCTCGTCATCGGCCAGAGCCTCAATCTCACCTTCCAGCTCGACGTCGGCGCGGTCACCCAGCAGGTCATTGTCGGCGGCCACAACTTCGTCATCAACACCACCACCGAGCAGACCTCCGGCCTCATCGACGAGCGCCAGGTCAGGCAGCTGCCCCTCAATGGCCGCAGTTTCGACGAGCTTCTCACCCTCAATCCCGCCGCCGTCAACTACACCGCCCAGCGCTCCGGCAGCGTCGGAACTTCCAACTCATCCGTCGGCAACATGTTCGCCGTCGACGGCCGCCGTCCCCAGGACAATCTCTTTCTCCTCAATGGCATTGAGTACACCGGCGCCTCGCTCATCAACAACACCCCCGGCGGCACCAGCGGCCAGCTCCTCGGCGTCGACGCCATCCGCGAATTCAACGTCGTCAACGGTGCCTATGGTGCGCAATACGGGCAGCGCGACGGCGCCCAGGTTTCCATCGTCACCCAGTCCGGCACCAACGACTTCCACGGCTCCGCCTACGAATTCCTTCGCAACAGCATTCTCGATGCGCGCAACTACTTCGATCAGGCCACCATCCCCGAATTCCAGCGCAACAACTTCGGCGCCGCCCTCGGCGGTCCCATTCGCCGCAACAAGGTCTTCCTCTTCGGCAACTACGAAGGCTACCGCCAGAATCTCGGCCTCAGCGACGTCACCCTCGTCCCTGACAACGCCTCCCGCGCCGCCGCTGTGTCCTCCGTGCAGCCTCTGCTCGCCCTCTGGCCCGTCCAGAACGGCCCCGAACTCGGGAGTGGCATCGCCGAAGCCTTCTCCACTCCCACCCAGCGCGTCCGTGAAGACTTCGGCACCACTCGCGTCGACGCCAACCTTGGCCCCAGCGATACGTTCTTCTCCGTCTACACCATCGACGACAGCGATGCGAACACTCCCA
>JASHNS010000057.1 GCA_030041515.1 Acidobacteriaceae bacterium
ACTTCCAGCGTGTAATTGTGCCCGTGACCGTTACGATTGGCGCATTTCCCGAAGACGCGCGCGTTCTCTTCCGCGCTCCACGCCTCGTTCCAGTAGTAGTGCGACGCCGAAAACTCCGCCTTCCTCGTCAGCAAAATCATCTACACTCTATCCCCGAACCCCTATCTCTCTGCCCTTCCACTCTACCCTGCGCAGCACCGTCAGCCGAAACCAGCTCTGCCACAGCATCGCCGCGTACAGCGGAACGCCCAGCGGCGCCCAGACATACTCCACAAAGCGGAAATTCGATTTCGCCACGCGGCTGTAGAACCCCCACAGCGCCCGCAGCCACACAATCCCCAGCGCGATCACGCCCATCTCCCGGTACAGCGCCCGCCCGGGATCCGCCCGGTACACCACATCGCTGGTCGCAAAAAACCACATCAGCACCGGAATCCCCGCCAGCACCGCCAGTTGCAGCAGCCGCATCCCGGCCAGCGCCGGCGCATTCCCGAACAGCAGCCCAAGGTTCTTCGTCCATCCCTGCCACATCGCACCCGGGCTGCGGTACATCCGCGCCGACACCTGCTCCGGCGCATACCGGAACCGCAGCCCCACGCGACGATGTTTCGCCAGCCGCGCCAGCTCCACATCCTCCAGGATCGCGCTCTTCACCGCGGCGTGCCCGCCAATTTTCTCGTACGCATCGCGCCGCACCAGCAGAAACTGCCCGTTCGCGGCCGCCACATAACTTCCTGGATCGTTTACCTTCTTCGGCGAGTACGTCGCCGCCAAGTCCCCAAAGATCAGCGGCATGACCGCCCGCTGCGCGAGCCCCTTCACCAGTTGCCGCGGCGAATACGACAGCATCCCCACGCCGTGGCGCTCCGCCTCGGCGATCGCCCGCTGCGCCGACCCCGGCTCGTGCGCGGTGTCCGCATCCGTAAACAGCAGCCACTCCCCGCGCGCCGCCTGTGCTCCCGTCCACGCCGCGTTCGACTTGCCCGTCCAGTCCCTTGGCACCGGCCCTGCGTCCACCACCGTCACGCCCGCAAAGCTCTCCGCCAGGGCCCGGGTCCCGTCCGTCGACCCGTCATTCACCAGCAGGATCTCCCAGTCCGTCCCCAGCTCGAAGCCCGGCTCCTGCTGCCGCACCAGCGACCACAGGCAGTCCCCTACGCAGTCTTCCTCATTACGAGCGGGGATGATGACGGAGAGTTTCAGGCTGGATTGTGGGTCCACAGGTCGCGCTCCCTACTATTATAGAAACGTGCTCCCCGCTCACCCTCGACGGCCCCATAGAGCCAGGCTGTGGATCGGGCGTGTTCTCCGCCGCCATCTTCGCTCGGCCATTTGCCTGTCCGTTGCCTGTGGGCCGCTTCTCGCAATCTCCGCCACAGCCCAGAGAGCGCCGGTCCTGCAAATCCGCGATCAGTCGCTGCCGCTTCTTTCCAGCGGTACCCCGATTAGTCACATCTGGCCCCGCGTCGACCTCAACATCATCGCGCTTGACCGCTCGGGCAATCCGATCTCCGCGCTATCCCCAGCCAATTTCCAGGTCCTCGAGGATGGCATCGCGCAGCCTATCCAGCAGGTTTCCGGTCCGGGCTCCCCGATTTCCCTTGCCCTCCTCATTGACAGCTCCGGTTCCACGCACTCCTGGCGCCGTCAACTCACACCCGCCATTGCTGCGCTGCTCAAAGGCCTCCCGCCCGGCAGCGAGGTCGCGGTCGTCTTCTTTGAGGATGTCGCGTTCTGCGACGTTCCTTTCAGCTCCGCTTCTTCCCTGAATCCGGCCAGGCTGCAGTCCATCATGGAAGCCCGCGGTGGCACCTCCCTGTTCGATTCGCTCATCGCAACCGAAGATTACTTTGTCACCCATGCGCGCAACTCCCGCCGCGCCCTGGTCCTCATTACGGACGGCGGCGAAGACGCCTCCCACACTTCTCGGGCTGACGCCATCCGCGCCCTGCAAACCCCCGGCGCTCCCGCGCTCTTTGTCCTCGCTGCCCCGGAGAATCACTCTGCAGTTGGCCCATCCAATGGCCCTCGAACGCTGCGAACTCTCGCCCAGGCCGGCGGCGGCCTCGTTTTCACGGCGCATCGGGATGGCGATATCCCTGCCCTCGCCGCCCGAATCTCTTCTGCGCTCGGCGATCTCTACGCGCTCAGCTACACCTCATCCAATTCCGCCCTTGACGGCCAGCCTCATTCGCTGGATGTCCGCCTCACCGGCAATCTTCAGCGGCTGACCCTCTTCGGCCAACCCTCCTTCTACGCGTCCGAAAGCGACACTTCGCCATGAACCCTGCAATCCAGACTGCTCGCCGCTCCGCCCTGCTCGCTGTGCTCTGCGCTCTGAGCCCTGCGCTCTGTTTTGTGCTCTGTGGGTGCAACCGCACCCCCCATCCCGGCTCCATCGGCGACCGCGCCCCCAGCTTTGTCATCCATGACCGGGCGCAGACCGTCTCGCTCGATCAGTACCGCGGCAAAATCGTCGTCCTCAACTTCTGGGCCAGTTGGTGCGGCCCCTGCCTCGAGGAGTTCCCCTCCCTCGTCCAGCTCCAGAAGGACATGCCCAGCATCGTCGTCCTCGCCGTCGCCTTCCAGACCGACGAGCCCTCCTACCGCCAGTATCTGGTCGATAACAATCTCAGCGGCATCACCACCATCGACGACGTCACCAACCACGCCAGCGACGTCTTCGGCACCTACCGCCCACCGGAAAGCTACATCATCGACCGCAATGGCATCATCCGCCGCAAAGTCATCGGCCCCACCGACTGGACCGACCCCGAAATGCTCGATTTCCTGAAAAATCTCTAGGCTGTATCGACATATAGGGTTGGAATCGAAGTCTCTTGCCAGCAATAACTTGTCATCCTGAGCGAGCCAGCCGAATTCGCTGCGCGGTCGTTTCGCGCAGCAGGAATTCAGGCGGCGAGTCGAAGGACCTGCATTTCGCCGTTCCGCGTCAGAAATTCAGCTATGGACCATAGCGGCTATATGTCGATACAGCCTAGTCGGGCGGTTATCGAACGTCCCTAAGGCGCTTTTCACGGTTATCCCTCCGTGTTCTCCGCGCCCTCTGTGGTGAACGCCCCGCACACAATCTCCATCCCCCGCCGGAACTCTCCCTCTTCCGGCAGCAGACTCACCACCAGCCAACCCTTCCCGCCAAAACCAAAGAAATATCCCGGATGCACGCTCACGCCGCGCTCCACCAGCCGCACCGCCAGG
>JASHNS010000058.1 GCA_030041515.1 Acidobacteriaceae bacterium
TTCCGGGTTCACCTTCCTGTCGCGCGTGAGCTCGGTGACGTAATCGAGAGCGGCGCGGTCGGCTTCCGTGAAGAGCGGGCTGGTGCGGTATTGCTCGAGGGCATCGAATTTGGCCTGGTTCATGGAGGCCTGGAGGGTGAAGTAGCGGCCAATGTCGATGCAGAAGAGACAGACGTTGAGGCGGGCGACCTGCTCGCGAACGAGCATGGCGGTTTCGCGGGGGAGGGTGAGCTTTTTGTCGAGCTGGGAGATTTTGCCGACGAACTTGCCGAAGGCGAGGGGCATGCGCGCGACGAAAACCTTGAGCGGCGTGAGGACGCGGCCGTACTGACGGCGGGACATGCGGTAAAGGAATTTAAGCATGAGGCCGGAGGGCTTCTCGATGGGGGTGAGGAACGGCTGGTCGGGAGCGGGAATCGCTGGGGTTTTTGCAGCAGCTGACATGGAGGGATCCTCCCGGTAGAAGAAGTCTCGTTCAAACAGAAGACGCGGGAGCGGGTGCGGATGTGACAGCTCCAGCGAAGAGCGAGCCGCCGAGAATGCGGGGCGGCGGCCGGAGCGCCCAGGAGACGACGGTGAGAGCGACAAGGATTGCGGGAACCGCCCAGGCGCTGGGGCCGTCGCCGGCGAAGAGATGGGAAGCGACGGCACCGGTGTAATTGAAGAACATGCCGGCGTAGGCCCATTCCTTGAGGCGCGGGAATCGCGGGACGAGAATGGCGGCCGCGCCGGCGACTTTCCAGAAGCCGAGAATGCTGAGCATCCAGAGCGGGTATCCGAGATGGATCATGATGACGCGTACGAGGTGAGTGCGGGCGAGGTCCCAGGACCCACCGGCGATCATTTCGAGGGCAATGAGGAGAGTTGCGATCCACCAGACGACGAGGCGCAGGCGGAAGGGAGAGGTCTGGGCCGGAGAGGTCATGGGGAGCCTCCTTGTGCGATTGTAGATGCTCGGGTTTTGGAGGGGCGGAGGAGTGGGGAAGGTGCGGGAAAGCGATCAGAATCGGTGATCAATGAACAGGAGTCAGTGATCGGTCAACAGCTCGTGATTCGTAATGCGTGTGAGGATGTTGTGCCCATCGCTCGCGGTCTGGGATCGAGAATTTTCCTGTCCGTGACAGCGGTCACCGACAGTCGTTGTATGCTGACCGCATTCTGAAGTGTACCCGCGTTGCGGTGGCGGTTTTCGCCGGCAGTGATGCCGGCGAACGGCATCGGGCGCGGACGAACTGCCTCCGACCGCATCGGCTGCGTGTTCTTCGTTCCTGCCAACGCAGCAGCGGCTGGATTTCAGGTCCCGAACCTGCGGCTGCAGCAGAGCAGCCGGAGGAGGCAACATGCCGCTCGCTGTGGAACGTCCGCCGCTGCCCTCGGAGGACAAGCGCTGGAGAATCGTGAACGGGACCATGCGCAAGCATGGGTACTCAAGGAACGCGCTGATTGAGACGCTGCACACGGTGCAGTCGTCGTTTGGCTACCTGGATGAGCCATCGATCAAATTCGTGGCGAAGTCGCTGCGGGTTCCGTTGAGCCAGGCGTATGGAGTGGTGACGTTCTACCACTTCTTCAGCCTGAAGCCGCCGGGCAAGCACACGTGCACGGTGTGCCTGGGAACGGCGTGCTACATCAAGGGCTCGGAGAAGCTGGTGATGGAGGCCGAGAAGCGGCTGCACATCCGGCCGGGCGAAACCACGCCGGATGGGGAAGTGTCTCTGGCGACGGTGCGATGCGTGGGCGACTGCGGCCGCGCGCCGGTGGTGCTGTTTGACGGCGAGCTGACGGCGCAGATGGAGCCGGCGAAGCTGACGGCGCGGCTGGATGCATGGAGGCGGGCATGAACGCGGAGGAACTCCAGCAGATTGCGGCGGCCGTAGAGGGTGAGCGCGCGCGGGCCGAGTACGAAGTGAACGTGTGCATGGGGACGAGCTGCCTGGCGCAGCACAGCGACCGCATTCGCGATGCGATTGAGAAAGAAGCGGCAAACTGTGGGAAGAAATGCCACGTGCGTCGGACTGGATGCATGGGTCCATGCGCGGCGGGCCCGATGGTGCTGGTGGAACCGGCGGGGATCCACTACGGGCACGTGCGCGAGGCGGACGCGCAGGCGATTGCGAAATCGCTGGGCGGCGAGCCGGTGGCGCAACTGGATCCGCAACTGGGCAGCTACTTTGAAGGGCAGCACTTCAGGGTGCTCGAAAACGTCGGGCACATTGATCCCGAGAACGTGGACGAGTATGTAGGCCGCGGCGGATTTGAAGCGCTGGTGAAGGCGCTTACGGAGATGTCGCCAGCGCAGGTGATCGAGCAGATCATGAAGAGCGGGCTGCGCGGGCGCGGAGGCGGCGGGTATCCGACGGGTCTGAAGTGGGACACTGTGGCCAAGGTGATGGGCGCCCAGAAATACGTCATCTGCAACGGCGACGAGGGCGATCCGGGAGCGTTTATGGATCGCAGCGTGCTCGAAAGCGATCCGCAGCGCGTGATCGAGGGCATGGCCATTGCGGCGTATGCCATCGGCGCGACGAAAGGCTACATTTACGTGCGCGCGGAATATCCGCTGGCGGTGCAG
>JASHNS010000059.1 GCA_030041515.1 Acidobacteriaceae bacterium
ACACCCCCGTCACCATCCCCGGCTGGGTCACTGGCGACCCCATCGGCGCCATCGTCATTTCCGGCAGCACCGCTTCCAACGGCGCGTCGCAGATCAGCGGAGCCGGCACCAACACCGGCGACAACAACACCGCCATCCGTAACCTCTTCACACTCGCCGACAATGTCTACTGGACGCGCGGTCAGCACCAAATCGAAGCCGGCGGCTGGCTCCTCCGCCTCCAGGCCAACGACAATCTTCTCCAGGATCAGTACGGCCAGGCCTCCTTCTCGACCCTCTCGTCATTCCTCCAGGGGAAGGTAGCGACCTTCACGGTTGGGCCATCGCCCACCCCGCTCGGATGGCGCTCGCTCGAAGGCGCAGGGTTTGTGCAGGACACCTGGCATGCGACCTCGCGCCTCCAGCTCCAGGCCGGATTCCGCTTCGGATCGACCAACGGCTGGACCGAATCGCAGTGCCGCGCCTCTAACTACGGATTCACTGCCGGCGCCATCAACTCCACGCCCACTGTGGGCTGCTCCGCGCTCACCACCAACCGCGCGAAGTTCCTCCCCGACCCCCGCCTCGGCCTCGCCTGGGACGTCTTCGGCAACGGCCACACCGCCCTTCGCGCCGGATTCGGCATCTACCGCAGCCTCCTCGACAACCTCGACTACCGCCTCGACGAGACCGCGCCCTTCAATACCACCATCGTCCTCAAAAGCGTCTCCGTCTCCTCGCTCTCCATCACTCCCGGATCAGCGCCGCCCTCCGGCAGCAGAGTCTCGCCCTCCAACGTGCAGCCCGACCTCTACACGCCCTCCATCTACGCCTGGTCGCTTCACCTCGAGCAAAGAATCGCGCCCGACACCTCGCTCACTCTCGGCTACGAAGGTTCTCACGGCTACCGTCAGATCCTCTCCGAGGACATGAATGAGCCGGCTTCCGTCATCTGCCCCAACACCGCCTGCCCCGCCACACTGGCCGCCGGAACCATCTACTACCCCACCACCACCGACGCCAACCCCGCCGTCGCCAACACCACCTCGTGGATTTCCGGCGGCGTCAGCAGTTACAACGCCTTCGAAGCCGACGTGCGCCGCGCTTTCGCCCACGGCTTCGAGCTCCGCGGCAACTACACGTACTCTCACAACCTCGACGACGGCTCCGCCTGGAATACCAGCGTCAGCGCCAACACCCCGGCCTACGTCGAATACCCCGCCGATCCCAAACTCGACTACGGCAACGCCGCAACCGACATCCGCCAGCTCGCCGCTATCAACGGCACCTGGAATCTTCCCTTCCGCTCGAGGAACCTCCTCATCGCCGGCTGGAGCCTCAGCGGCATCGTCAGCGCTCAAACCGGATTTCCCTTCTCCCCGCAACTCGGCTACAACCCCACCGGCAGCGGCGACTCCCGCAACCCCGTGCGCCCCAGCATCAACCCCGCATTCTCCGGTCCGCTCTATCCGCGTACCGTTGGCGAATGGTTCAACCCCGCGGCCTTCACCTCACCCGCTGCCGGCACCGTCGGCAATCTCGGTCGTGACACCCTCACCGGCCCTGGCCTCAGCGAGCTCGATCTCTCCGCCGCCAAAACCACCACCATCCACGAGCGCCTCCAAGCGCAGTTCCGCGCGGAGTTCTTCAACATCCTGAACCACGCTAACTTCACCACGCCGAATCCGGTCGTCTACTCCACCGGCCCCACCCCGACGGCGCTCACGACCGCTGCCGCGCTTTCACCCACGGCGGGCGTCATCACGGCAACCTCGACCACGTCACGGCAAATTCAGTTCGGCTTGAAGCTGCTGTTCTGAAGGGAGGGCCGCAGGATAAGCAATGACTCGTCATCCTGAGCGAGCCCGCCGCATTCGCTGCGCGTTGCCGTGACGCGCAGCAGAAATTCAGGCGGCGAGTCGAAAGCCCGCCCTGAGCGAGGGTGCTTGAGCACCCGAGTCGAACGGGGACCTGCATTCTTGCAGCATGGCACGGCTTCTCAGCTTGCCCTGAGCGACCCTGAGCGCAGCGAGTCGAAGGGGAATCGAATGACTGCCGACAAGCCGCAAAAATCAACCAGGCTTCAGTCTCTGTGCCTTGTATCAGGGCGCGACTTCAGTCGTGCCGATCAGCGCTCTTAAAACTCCGGGCTTTAGACTCTGCGCGCAGCCGTCTCGCATCGCGAGACGACGGCAGAAGCCCCAGCCTTCAGGCTGGGGAACATCGGACCATGCAAACCTGCGCCTTCAGGCGCGGGCTCGAAGGGGCTTCAGCCCCCGCGTACGAGCCCCACCAGATTTCCGTGCAGCCAGCGGCTCGGCCAGAACTCGATTCAATGATGGCAAGCCCGTTTAACGTTACTAATCCGTTGAATAGGCCAAAATGAAGCTCAATGAGCGACTTGCCCTGTCGCTACATTCGAGGTGCTGCAATCGCAATGATGCCTCAGGCATAATTGCGGAATGCGGCTGAATTACATTGCTGGAGTTTAAATCAGTCGCAAGGGTGGACGGGTCGGTGGCCAATGCAAACTGATCAGAGAATCGTGTTCGCCCCTGCCCCCGGCGCAAATCCAGGACAGGTTATCCCGTCACTCAGACGACTCCTTCGCCGCCCGTTTCTGTGGTCGCTTCCTGTTTTGTTTGGAACCGTCACTTCACATTCGATCGCCCAGAAACCTCCGGACCCACTGGTGGCGGAGCTGGGCGGAGACTTTGCGTCCGGCACAGCGACGGTGAATGGAGTGAAGCTGTACTACGTTCGCGGGGGCGACGGGCCTGCCTTGATCCTGATCCACGGATTTCCGCAGGACTGGTATGAATTCCATGCGATCATGCCGACCCTTGCAAGGCGATTCACGGTGGTCGCGATCGATTTGCCGGGGATCGGCCGCTCCGCCGGGACACCAAACGGTTACGACGCGGACGATATGGCGAACGACCTGCATGCCCTTGCACAAGTGCTTGGGCTGAAGCGTCCCTACATCGTTGGACATGATATTGGCGGCATGGTCGCTTACGCCTACGCGCGTCTCTTCCCGGAAGCAGCGCGCGGGGTCATGATCCTGGATGTCCCGCTTCCGGGGATCCAGGGCTGGGATCAGATCCAGGGCGATCCAAGTGTCTGGCACATCCGCTTCATGCAGGTTCCGGGGCTCGCCGAAAAGCTGGTAACGGGCAGATCTGCCGATTTCCTTGACTATTTCTTCCAGTTCGCTCATTTCACCCCGCGCGAAAGGCAGCATTACGTTTCGGCCTACTCATCTGCTGCACAGCTTCATGCTGCGTTCGAAATGTATCGCGCTTTTCCCGCCAACGCCCGGTTCAATGCCTCGCAAACTGGAGACATTTCCGCGCCCATCTTCTTTGGCGCCGGAGAGAATTCGCCCTTTGCCAAATTGGTTCCTGTCTTTGCGGCTGGCCTCCGCGCCAATGGGTGCCAGCATGTGGAGACCGGTTTGATTCCCGGCGCCGTGCACTACATTGTGGAAGACCAGCCGGCGGAAGTCACTGGACTGATCGAGCGATACGCGGCCGCAGGCTCAGAATGACCGTGAGTGCATCATCGCCAAACCACTCCTTGAGCGCGGATCGGTACCGAAAAGTCGGCCAGCGTAGCGCGACGTGATTCAGAACCACTCCATGAACCCGCAGCTCCAGGCCAGATCCGCGCAGGCCAGAGCGAAGAAACACAGCAACCGAGTCGAACGGGCCGCGGTACCTTCGTACCCCTCACACCCGCCGATTTCCCTTGCTTCCCCACGGCCCCGCTCGCACCCTGGAAATGGAACTTGCACCAGGAGGACTCGCCCATCGCGAGTCCTTTTTCGTTGCAGGCCATCCACGTCGCGCCCTCAGGGGACACCGGCTTCGCTCTTTCTCATCCAGGCTCGGCAACGGTTGCCGCCGCGAACATCTCCGCCGAATGCGGAGTTTCCTCAGCTCGTTACTGCCTGGTAATCCCGCGATTCACGCCAAATGCCCCGGCTAAGTCGCCTGCTTTCAGCAGTTTGCCACCGTCCTGCGGCTGCACCCCGCAAGCCCTGTGAAATCAGGAGTTTGCCACCGTTAAGGTCGACCAGGGGGTACCTCTTTTTACCGTGCCCACGGCTCATCGCTGACCGGTTCTTCGCCGGCCGCCTCTTGGCTCGCCCTCAGGCTCCCACCGGCTGTGCCGCCGTCACGTTCACCGGCGTCAGCCACCCGAAACGATCCGGCTTGAGCCCGTTGGCAATGCCCAGGTACTCGTCGCGAAGCTGGCTGGTGATCGGCCCCGGCTTCCCGTCACCGATCTGGATGCGGTCCACCGAGCGGATCGCCGTCACCTCCGCCGCCGTCCCGGTAAAGAACACCTCGTCCGCGATGTAAATCAGTTCGCGCGGCAGCTGCTTCTCCACCACTGGAATCCCGAAGTGGCGAGCCAGCGTCAGCACCGAGTCGCGCGTGATGCCCGACAGCACCGAGCTCGACAGCGGCGAGGTGTACAGCACTCCGTTGCGCACGAGAAAAACATTCTCCCCGGAGCCCTCGGAAATGTAGCCCTGAACGTCGAGCGCGATGCCTTCCGCGTAGCCGTTCAGATCGGCCTCCATGCGAACCAGCTGCGAGTTCATGTAGTTCGCGCCGGCCTTCGCCAGCGAGGGCATCGTGTTCGGCGCCAGCCGGTTCCACGAGGAGATGCAGACGTCGGCAGCGTCGCCGGAAACATATTTGCCCCACGGGTAGTTCGCGATGTAGACCTCGGTGGGCGAGTTCTTCGGGTTCACGCCCAGCTCACCGTAGCCGCGCAGCGCGATGGGGCGGATGTAGCACGGCGCCACGCCGTTGGCCTCGACCGTCTCGACCACTCCCGAGCAAAGCTGGTCGAGCGAGTACGGCAGCGTCATGCGGTAGATGCGCGCGGAGTCGATGAGGCGCTGCATGTGTTCGGGCAGGCGGAAAACGGCCGCGCCCTCCGGCTGCGCATAGCAGCGAATGCCTTCGAACACGGAGGAGCCGTAGTGCACCACGTGGCTCATCACGTGGATCTGCGCCTTCTCCCAGGGAATCAGATTGCCATTGTGCCAGATTTTGGCCGTAGCCTGGATGGGCATGGACGTGCCTGCTCCTTTCAACCCGCGAGAGTTGATTCTATCAGTTGGGATGCGGGCATTGCTGACCCGCGCCTCGCGTCCACTCGCGCTCCGATAACGTTCGTTTTGATATCCGGAAAGAGTCCTGATCGGCCGAAGAGTGCAGAGTTTGCGGGCCAATCAGGTAGCTCGCATTGCTTTGACTTTGCCGGCTCTGGCCGGTAGAGTCAGAAAGGATCAACCTTCGCTGGCCGCACTGTCTGCGCGCCCGATCCGAGCGTCCCCGTCGTCTAGCCCGGCCCAGGACACCGCCCTTTCACGGCGATAACACGGGTTCAAATCCCGTCGGGGACGCCAAATGATAATCGGCATCCGTAACGCTCGCTAACAAACAGAAAAACAACGGTGTTGAGGCGGTTCCAAATTCCTCGCCGTCATACTCGATACCGTCGGGGAAAAGCGTCCTTTGAAGCCGCTGGCGCTGGTCCAGTGTTGACTCCAGCCATAGACGTGCGGGGTTCCCGATGATGCGCTCTGCGAATCGCAAAACTCCTTCAAGGTCGATCTGCTCGAACTCGGCATTCGCCAGATCGCTACGGACTTCATTCGCCTCGATGTTCAGCCGTGCGAACTGTTCTTGGTAGGTCTGACCCGGCAACACACCGCGGTCAATGGTAGTTGGGAAATTCAGCGGTACGCAACGACTCCGACTTTAGTCGGATGGCCGGAGTCGCGGCCAGGCGTAGAGTAGCGGTTGTTTTTGAAACGACCAGAGATGAATCGCTGCTACTTTTCCATTCGTAGTTATGTTCTGCCGGCCGTGATCTGTTTTCTGCTTGCGGCGGGCCCCGGCGCGGGCGCATATGGATCAAGGCCTGCAGATGATGAGGGCAACGCGCTGACTTTTGACCTGCGCCAGCCGGTTCCGCCACCGGAGACCGGATACCTGGAACTCGGAGGAAGATCTTCGACAGGTGAGGATCTGGAGGTGAACAGCCAGTATCTCGTGCTCGATGGGAAACCGTGGCTGCCGGTGATGGGCGAGTTCCACTATGCACGCTACCCGGAGAAGGACTGGGAAACGGAAATCCTGAAGATGAAGGCGGGGGGTGTGCAGATTGTGTCCACCTATGTCTTCTGGATTTACCACGAGGAGGTCGAAGGGCAGTTCGACTGGTCCGGGCGCCGGGATCTTCGGCGATTCGTGGAACTGTGCGCGCAGCACGGGATGTACGTGTATCTACGCATCGGTCCATGGGATCACGGCGAGGTGCGCAACGGCGGATTTCCCGACTGGCTGCTGAAAAAGTCTCCGCATGTGCGGGAAAACGATCCAGTGTATCTGCATTATGTGAACCTCTGGTTTGCGCAGATCGGTAAGCAGGTGCACGGGCTTCTGTGGCGGGACGGCGGACCGATCATCGGCGTTCAGCTGGAGAACGAATACAGCGTGGGAGGGCCGCTTGGCGGGGCGGCGCACATTGCCGATCTGAAGCGGCTGGCCATGGCCGATGGCATTGTGACGCCGCTGTATTCGGTGACCGGGTGGCCCACGCACAATTTTCCGCCGCGGCAGGTGATCCCCATGCTGGGCGGCTATCCGGATGGTTTCTGGAGCGGGTCGATCGGGCGGGAGCCGCCGAATCCGGTGTATCTGTTCAATTTTCGGCGGGCAAGCGGCGACATGGGAGCGGAAACGGCAGCGTCGATGAACGCGCGCGACGGCCTTGGCCACTACCCGTATTTCGAAGCCGAAGCAGGTGGCGGGATGGAAACGTCGTATCATCGGCGGCCGCTGATCAATCCGGACGACATTGCGGCGCTGACCGTGACGGGACTGGGCTCGGGTGTGAATCTGTACGGCTACTACATGTTTCAGGGAGGCGCGAATCCGCAGGGGAAGGTGACGATGCTCCAGGAATCGCAGGCGACGGGGTATCCGAACGATCTGCCAGTCCGGTCGTACGACTATCAGGCGCCGCTGGGAGAATTCGGACAGGTGCGCGAGTCGTATCGGAAGTTGAAAATCATTCACCTGTTCCTGAACGCGTTCGGCTCGGAGCTGGCGCCGATGGTGCCGATTGCTCCGGACCAATTGCCGTCCGGGCCGGGAGATACGAGCGTTCCAAGGGTCGCGGTGCGGGAGAAGGATGGGCGCGGGTTTCTGTTCGTGAACAATTACGTCCGGAAGCTGGCGATGCCGGCCAGGCCAGGCTTTCAGGTAACGCTGGAACTGCCTGGAGGCGTGCTGAAGGTGCCGTCACAGCCGGTTACCGTGCCGGCGGGCATTTCCTTCATCTGGCCGCTCAACCTGTCCATGGAGGGGGCGACGCTGCGCTACAGCACGGCGCAACTGGTGACGCGGCTGAACACGGGTGGCGCGACGATGTGGGTGTTCTTCGCCGTGCCGGGCATCGCGCCGGAGTTTGCTTTCGACAGCGAGGACACGCTGAACGTGGAAGGGACCGGCGTGACGATCCGGAAAGAGGCAGAGGCGATTCGCGTCGACGGGATCGACGCGGGGCGCAATGCAATCTTCCGGGTGACGGCAAAAGACGGACGCGATTTCAGGATTCTGGTGCTCAAGGAGGCCGAGGCGGAGAATCTGTGGGAGCCTGAACTGAATGGGCACCCACACCTGGCTTTGTCGCGAGCCGATCTGTTCTGGACCGGCGACCGGCTGGACGTGCGAACGGAAAATCGCGAACAGGCGGACGTAGACCTGTATCCACCTACGGACGTGGCGATCGCGCCTGGGGAACAGCACACGCTCGCCGTGCAACGCCAGGGAATGTGGACCGAGTACCGGGTGTCGACTCCGGCAGTTACGATTCACTACGCCTGGCGGAAGACGCGCGATGCCGGACCGCCCCCTCCGGTGCGCTTTGGACCCGCATTCGCCTGGAGGAAGCATCCTGTGGCCACGGTCCCTCCGGACTCGGCCTTTCAGCATGCGGCGGAGTGGGAGTTGACGCTGCCGAAGCAGGACCTGGGCGGGTTAAGCCAGGTGTATCTGCGCATGGAGTATGCGGGAGATATTGGTCGGGCGTATCTGGGCACGGACCTGATCGACGACAACTTCTACAACGGGTCGGCCTGGGAGATTGGACTGATGCGGTTCGCACCGGAGATATTTGAGGAACCGCTGCGGATCGAGATTCTCCCGCTACGCCGGGGCACGCCGATCTATCTGGACAGCCGGGCGTGGAGGAAGATTCCAGCGAACGGTGCGACTGCCTCTATCGAGGGGATGTCGCTGGTTCCGGAGTACGAGACGGTGCTGGTGGCGCGATAGATCGCGTCGTCCCACGGCGTGGTAAGTGGCTCCAGCTGGGGGCGGAAGCGGTGTTGCCCCGCACAAAATATTTGTGATGCGATCCGACTTTAGTCGGATTCGCGGGCTGGAGGCACCCGCGTACATTGTTGGCCGTACTCAAGAAGCCGTACCAGGCCGATTTCCATGCGCAGCCGAGGGCTGAAGCATGGAATGCCGGATGCGGCCCTCGCGCGGCAGGAGCGCGGGTTGGAAGACTTTCAGGGAGGCGAATATGCAACACCGTTATCAGCGACTCACCTTCTGGTGCATTCTGGCTCTGGTCGTGTTCGTGTCCGCGAGCGGGTCGCGCGCGTTTGGGCAGGCGGTGGGCGCCAGCCTGAATGGGCAGATTACCGACCCCAGCGGCGCAGCCATTCCGGGAGCATCGATCGCGTTGAAGAACGAGGGCACCGGGCTGGTGCTGAACGGGACTTCCACTGCAGACGGAAGCTACCGTATCGCGCCGCTGCCGCCGGGAGTTTACGAGCTGACGATCGAATCATCGGGATTCGAGCGCTACGTGCAACAGGGTATCGTGATCACGGTGGATACAGCCGTGACGCAGAACGTGGCGCTGAAAACCGGCAGCGTGCAGCAGACGGTCACGGTGACCGCGAACGGCGAATTGCTGAATACCACCAACGGATCGCTGGGAGAGACGATTAACTCCACGGCGATTTCGCAGTTACCCCTGAATGGAAGAACGCCGGCAACACTGGTGCTGCTGGCTCCGGGCATGACGATGGGAGGCAACAGCTACGACCAGACGGGATTCTCGTTCCCGTCGACCATGGAGCCATCGATTTCCGCCAATGGCGGGGATCAGGGCAGCGTGTACTTCCTGCTGGATGGCGTGCCGAACATGGATACCTATCTGGGGCTGGAAGCCCCGTTCCCCAACTCCGACGCGACGCGGGAATTCCGCGTGATCTCGAACAACTTCAATGCCGCATACGGATTTGCGCCGGGCGCGGTGGTGAGCATCGAGACGAAATCGGGAACGAACCAGATCCATGGCGGCGTCTTTGACTACTTGCGCGACTCCATCTTCAACGCCAAAGATTATTTCAGCCACACCGTGAACCCGCTGCACCAAAATCAGTTCGGCGGATTTGTCGGCGGCCCGGTGCTGCGCGACAAGCTTTTCTACTTTGCCAACTATCAGGGGACGCGGAACGCCACATCGTCTACGGAGCTGAACAGCTACTTCCCGACCACGGCCATGCTCAATGGCGACTTCAGCGCTCTGTCGCCCAACGGGACCGCAGAAACGCTCTGCACCTCGGGATCGTCGTCGGTGTGTCCATTCGGGATTGTGGGCGGCAAGCCGAATCAGCTGCTGCCGGGCTACGCGTATAACGCGACGGCTGTCACCGTCGCCCAAACGGCGTTGCCAACCGGACAGCAGCCGGACGGGCTGACCTATTACATCTCCGCACCGTATATCAATCATCTTGACGAGGGCACTGCGCGCGTGGATTACGATATCTCGCCGAAGCAGCGAGTGTTTCTGCGCAGCTTTGTGAGCAGTCTGGTACAGCCTTCAGGCGACGTTCCCGGCAATCTGATGTCGATGAACAATAACTGGAATTATGACTTCGCCATCGAGGAGAAGTATTACAACGAGGTGCTGGGTTATACCTGGACGATCAGTCCAACCATGGTGAACGTGGCGCACGTCTTCTGGGCGCAGATGGCCGCGCACAACGGCTCCCAGGCGCTGACCAGCACTGGTAAGCCGTTCTGCTGGTCGCAATACATCAATGTGACGGAGCTGCCGGGATCCTGTTATGTGGAAGGGTTTTCGGTGGGCGGCGATGGATTCAACGTCGGGTACTACGAACCTTCACAGGAAGAGCGTACGACTTATGGGCTGTACGACGATCTGACAAAAACCTGGGGCAGGCACACCTTCTCATTCGGGGCTGATCTCCAGCACCAGTATGCGGAGGAGTTGACACAGTATCCGACGGAGCCCGAAATCAACTTCAACGGCCAGTATACGAACTCCGGACTCGCCGATTTCCTGGTGGGCGATCTCGACTCGATGTTCCAGGGCGCGGGTGAGGTCGCGGATGTGGCGGGCTGGCAACCCGGGTTCTACGGCCAGGACGAGTACCGGATGCGGCCGAATCTGACGCTGACGGCTGGGCTGCGATGGGATCCGAACATCCCGCCGCAAATTGCCAACGGGCGATCGGCGGCCTTTGAGCCGGGCCAGCAGAGCACGGTTTATCCGAACGCGCCGACGGGGCTCGTGTTTCCCGGAGACGCGGGGATCGGCGCCGGGCTGATGCACAATACCTACGGGTACTGGGAGCCGCGCATCGGCATCGCATGGCAGCCGCACTCCATGCCTCACACCTCCGTCCATGCCGGTTTCGGCTTGTTTACTTCGCCGATGATTTACTCCGACTACAACCACACGGCGGATAACGCGCCGTTCGCGCCCACCTACGATCTGCAGGGTACCTCGACAACGCCGCTGAATTTCGATGATCCCTGGTCCGGATTTGCGGGGACGGGTGGCGTGAGTCCTTTCCCGCCGTTCGCATCTTCGAGCTATAAACCCGGGCCGAGTGCCACGTTCACGTCGGGGCTGAGCATTCCGGCGACGATCGATCCGAACTTTAAACTCGGCGTAACCGAGAGCTGGAACGCCACGGTGGAGCAGCAGATCGGCCCAAATATGGTTGCACGCGTGGCCTATGTGGGCAGCGAAACCTACCATGCGCCGGAGATTCTGGACGAGAATCCGGGCATCTACGCGACGGGGGGCAGCCGCAGCACCTATCCTGCGTTCGGCGAGATTCTCGACATGTTCAGCATCGGGACGGCACGGTATGACTCGATGCAGCTGAGCCTGGAGCGGCGTCTGAACCACAACTTCCAGTTCCAGACGAATTTTGCGTGGTCGAAGACCGAGGACCTGGCATCTTCGGCAAACATCAGCTTCGGGACCAATCAGCTCGGGGATCCGTTTAATCTGGGGTGGAACTGGGGCATCTCGAGCGAAGATGTTCCGCTGCGGTGGGTGACCAACTTTATCTACACGACGCCGTTTGCGACCGGCTTCAATCCGTTCCTGCGGCAGGCGCTGGGCGGTTGGGAGATCAGCGCCATCGTCACGGCGCAGTCGGGCTCGCCCTTCGGCGTGGGAGCGGGATTCGGAAGCAATCAATCGCTGGCGGATCAGTACGAGGATCGCGCCGATCGGGTCAGCGGTCAGTCGCTGAATGTTCGCCAGGGCGGTAAGACGAACTGGCTGAATCACTACTTCAACATCAATGCGTTTAAAGAAAACGCGCCCGGAACCTTTGGCGATTCAGGAAAGAACATCATGTTTTCGCCGCCGCTGGACTATACCGATGCTACGCTGGCCAAGAGCGTGAGCTTCCACGAACGGTACAGTCTGCAATTCCGGTGGGACATGTTCAACGCTTTGAATGAGCCGAGTTTTGCGGCGCCGAGCTCGGGGAACCAAATCAATCTGGCGGGGACGAACACCGGCGGGTCGGAGGGGCAGATTACCTCGACCGGCGCCGAACCGGCACGGCTGGGCCAGATGGCGTTGAGGTTTACCTTCTGAACCGTTTCGCCTCCTGAAATGCCCGGGCGCCGTCCCGGGCATTTCTTTTTCGGCGCGGAATCGAGTCACGGCTGCGGATCGATCTCATTCAGGCGCTGCAACAGCGCATGGGCGGGCGGACTGGGAGGATCCAGTTCCAGCACATGCGCCAGCGCTGCGCGCGCTTCCCGCCATCGCGATTCAAGGCAAAGCTCGGCTGCGAGGTTCATCCATGCTTTCGTGTAACCGGGATCCGACTGGACGGCCAGTTGAAAGCGGTGAATGGCGGAATTCGTGCTGTCCGCAACGGAATCGAGATACCCGAGCTGGTTCTGCGCCGCGGCCATGCGTGGATCGCTGTGGACAGCCTGCTCCAAAGCCGCGCGTTCCCCGGCGCGGTCGCCGGTCTTTTCCAGTGCCATGGCCAGCTTGTAGGCCAGCAGCGGCTCGCGGGGATCGAGATCGAGAGCCTGGTGGTAGTCGGCAGCAGCCTGTTGGTAGCTGCCTGCGGCGCTTGCCTGATCGCCCAGGCCGGACTTCGCCGCAGCCAGGGTCTCGTTCGACTCCGCCTGCTGCGCCTGCTGATAAAGCTGAAACTGGCTGTGCGCCTCGGCGCTCTCGCCCAGCGCATGGAGCGCGCGCCCCAGCTCGTAGTAAACCTTCGGCGAGCGGTAGCCGAGCGCGATGGCCTGCCGCAACTGCTGTGCCGCGGAATCATTCTCGCCCAGCGACTCCAGAACGACGCCGAGCTGAAAATGAGCATCCGGATAGCCGGCGTTGCGGACCAGAGACTCCTGATAGCGAAGGCGTGCCGCGGCGGAATTGCCAGCCTGCTGCTGGAGCAGGCCGGCCAGATACAGAACCTCCCACTGGTGCGGATGGGCCGCGAGCAGGCGCTTCGCGAGCGGCCCCGCCGCCGGGTTGCGCTCCAGCGCCAGCGCGCGCAGCAGCAGGATGTGCAGTTGCAGATCGCCGGGGTGCTTTATCGCGGCGGCCGAGAGCATCTTCGCTGCCGGATCCACGCGGCTCTGCAGGACCCGTACGGCGGCAAAGGCCTCTACGACCGGAACCGAGCCAGGATGGGCGACGAGTGTTTCGTGAAGAAGAGATGCAGCATCGTCCAGCAGGCCTGACTTCACATAGGCAACGGAGAGGTGGATGGCGGCTCGTACGGTGAGTTGACGAGCGGAGGCCAGTGGGCTCAGCCATTCAATGACGGAGGCGTAGTTGCCGTCTGCCAGGAGATCGCGGCTGAGGTTCTCGATGGCGAGAGAAGCATGGGGATCGAGGGCCAGAGCAGCGCGCCACTGGACCTCCGCAGCCGCTCGGTCGCCGGCTTGCTGAAGGATGGTGGCGAGCAACAGATGCGCATCGATCAATTGCGGATCGAATTGCAGAGACTGGTGGAGGGGCGCGATGGCCTGTTGCGGTTTTCCGGCTGAGTCCAGGCTGAGCCCCAGCGCATAGGCATCGGGGGCGGAGTGCGGATCGAGGGCCACGGCTCTGCGCCAGGCATCCGCTGCGCAGGCGGGTTGGTTGTGGCGGGCGAACCATTGGCCAAGTTGGGCAAATGCGTCTGCGGTGGGCGCGCTGCGCAGCTGGATTGCCAACGGTGGAGGCGGGGCACAGGTTTGCGCCGGCAATGCCCGCGGCAGCGTGGACACAAGCGAAAGCAGCAGACACCCCCGACGCAGCCGCGATGCGGCGCCAACCGGCAGCCAGGTTGCCGCAAGTCTCAGGGCCGGTCTCATGGTGTCCCAAAGTATAGCCGGGGCAGGGACGTTGGCGCGGGTCAGGCCGGGCACCGGGACATCCGACCAAAGTCGGATTCGAGGGGCGGAGAATTCGCATTCAATGGGTACGATTGCAGCACAAGCGAACGAAGGAGCGAAGGGCAAGCAATCTCTGAGCGCGGCGCTGCTGATCCCGGCGTTCCTGCTGGCGCGGCGATCGGCGGGCCAAAGCGGCCCCGCCCCCGCCCTGCGGCCGTTCACTCTCGACTATCCTGCGGCGCTGCACGCCCATGGGAGCAGGTCGGCGACCGCTTCGATATGTCACAGGATCCAGTGAGAAGGACCGACCTGGCCGCGGGCGCTCACGTTTCTCGGCGGCGATGTGAGTCCGGCTCAGGAGACGGTTGCCAGATCGTACTCGCGGGGCACGTGATTGCCAGCGCGCGGCTGCGTGGCCGGGATCGGCCCTCGTGCACGCCCGGATTTCCGTTGTGGATTCCTCTGCAGCACGGCTTGCGGATCGCCTTGCTGGAGGGCGCGCCGATGGCGGAGTTCGACGGGGAGCCGAGCCGAACCCGATCTTCTCGGATACAGGACAGTTGATCTGGAATCTGTCGAAGGAGGGTAATGGCGCAGTAACCTTTGATTCGCCCCGCACCCGGGCACTGATCGGTTTTCTCGCGGCTCAGGAGCGCACACCGCAGAACCTGTCGGCTGAGGTCAGCAATCCGTTTTGCGCCCTCGCGCTCACGTCGTTGGACGACCAACCCATCGCGTCGATCGCGAGGGTGCTGCTGACCACGAGCGCGCGCGTGGCCAACACCAGCATGGAGTGGAACAACGAGCACACGGGTCTTGCGGACTGGGGCGGCCCACCCACGCGGATCGAGCCGATGGCGGGCGCGATCCAGCCGCGAGGACTGCGCGGGACGACCGCCGTAGTCGCACAGCCGCTGAAAGGCGCCGGTCTGCCGCTGGGCGAGCCGCCGCATGGGATGCACGACGGAGATCAATGGCGAATCGCGGTGAGAGAACCGGCAACCACCTGGCACGAAATTGCGGTTCAGCGTTAGCTCGGCCGGTCCTACAATTCCAGAGAGCGCCGAAACCATGCAGGATCGTGAAAGGCCGCAACGGGCTGTACGCAGGACCCTGCGCCGGGCTGCATGCCTGGCTGCGATGGCGCTGGTCTGCACGGCGGCGCTGGCTGCCGCCCCGCAAGGCTACACGCGCAAGCTCTGGCAGGTGCAGGACGGGCTGCCGGAGCAGACCGTGCAGGCCTTCGCGCAGACGCCCGACCATTATCTGTGGATCGGGACGACAGGCGGCCTGCTGCGCTTCGATGGAGCGCGCTTCCGGCTCTACGACCGCAGCAACACCCCGCAACTGACAGAGAACAGCGTTTTCGTGCTGATGGTTTCCCGCGACGGAAGCCTGTGGATCGGAACGGAGGGCGGCGGGTTAGTCCGTTACCGGCAGGGAAAATTCCGCGAGTATGGCGCAAACGCCGGCCTGAGCGACGAGTTTGTCCGCGCCCTCTTCCAGGACAGCCACGGCACAATCTGGGTGGGTACCGACAACGGCCTGCTGCGCTTCCACGACGGCCACCTGGTGCGGGTCGACGGCAGGAGCAACATTCCGGCGGTTGCGGTTCACGCTATCGCCGAGGATCGCCAGGGCGGGCTTTGGGTGGGCGGGTCAAAACTGTTGCGGATTTTCAAGGGACAGGTGCGCGCGTATCCGCTGGCCGGAGGCGGCAGCCTCAACCGCGTGAAGTCCATTCTGCAAACGCGCGATGGCACGCTCTGGGTGGGGACGGTTTCCGGCCTGAACCGGCTGCGGCCGGGCGCGCAGGGCTTCGAGCAGGTGCCTGGCATTAACCAGACCGTGCGCGTACTGCGGCAGACCCCGGACGGCTCGCTGTGGGTGGGAACCATTGGCCAGGGATTGTTCCTGCTGGCGAAGGACAGGTTCACCTCCATCACCGCGCCCGATTCGCTACCCAGCAACACGGTGCTGAACGTCTTCGAGGACGACGAGAAGAACATCTGGATCGGGACCCAGGCGGGGATGCTGCGCCTGACGCGCACGCCGGTGCGGATCATTCCGCTGCCACAAGCTGCGGATTCGGATTACGGCACGCTCTACCTGGACCGCGACGGCACGCTGTGGGTTGTCTCCACGCATGTCTTTCAGGTCAGGAATGGCGTGGCCACGCCGTGGAGTTATCCGGGGCTGGAGCCGCTCCACGCGCGCAACATCTTCCGCGACCGCGCGGGGGATTTGTGGATTGGCACCGATGGCGACGGGCTGATCCGCATTCGCCATGGAAAGATTCTGCGCCTCATCACGAAGGATGGTCTGGTGAACAACTTTATCCGCGTGATGCTGCAGAGCCGCGACGGGAGCATGTGGTTCGGAACCGACGAAGGGGTCAGCCACTGGACCGGGGGAAGCTTTGTCGATTACCGCATGAGCAATGGGCTTTCCTACTTCAGCACACGGGACATCGTCGAGGATCGCGACGGCGACATATGGATCGGCACCGATCGCGGGCTGAACGATCTGCGGGAGGGGGTCTTCGTCCACAACGCGGCGACCGCGGCTCTGGCCGAGGATCAGGTCTGGTCCATTTACCAGGACGCGGACGGAGGCCTGTGGTTCGGCACGCGGGATAACGGGCTGTATAGGTGGAAACAGAACCGGCTGACGCACTACACCACGGCCCAGGGCCTGGGCAGCAACAGCATTTATCAGATTGTCGAAGACCGGAAGGGCGGCATGTGGCTGAGCGGACCGAACGGCATCTCGCTGCTGCGGCGCCAGGAGCTGGACGAGATGGCCGCGGATCCCTCCCGGCATCTGTCGCTCACGTTCTACGGGGTCTCCGACGAGGTGCAGACGACGCAGATCTACGGAGGGCGCCAGCCTTCGGGGTGCGAAGACGGCGCGGATGGCGTCTGGTTCCCGAGCAACAACGGGCCAATTCATATTGCGGATGAGACGGCTCCGCCGTCGCCGCTGCCCCCGATCGTGATCGACGATGCGTCCATCGACGGCCGCGATGTGGACCCTTCCCGCGGCATCACCATGAATCCCGGCGCGGCGCGCGTGGAAATCTCCTGGTCGCCCATCCTGCTGCGCTCCCAGGAGGGCATGCGTTTCCGCTACAAGCTGGAAGGGTTCGACAAGGGCTGGAGCCGGGCCTCGCCTCGGCGCGTCGCCTCGTGGACGAACCTGCCGCCGGGAAAATACACCTTCCAGGTGCAGGCTTTCGAAATCAACCACCCCCAGGCCGTGACAGAAATCTCGCTGGCGATTCTGCAACGGCCGCATTTCTGGCGGACGCCCTGGTTCCTGGCCTGCTGTGTGGCGTTGCTGGCGGGCATGGTCCTGGCGGCTTATCGCCTTCGCCTGTGGCAGATGCGCATGCGCTTTGAAGCCGTGCTTAACGAGCGCGGGCGCCTGGCACGCGAGATGCACGACACCGTCATCCAGGGATGCGCCGGCATATCCGCGCTGCTGGAGGCGCTGGCCAGCCTGCACGAGGAAAACGGCTCGCTGCCCGAAGACCTGCTGGAGCACGCCCGCCGCCAGGTGCGGACCACCATTGACGAAGCGCGCCAGGCGGTTTGGAATCTGCGCCAGGGGCAGCCCTCGGGACGCATGCTGGAACAGACGCTGGAGAGCATGGCGCAGCAGATCGGCGGCGACGCCGGTGTGCCCGTCGTGTGCGAGGTGACGGGACGACAGTTTCCGCTGACCCAGTTCGCCACCCACGAGCTGATGATGATGGCGCGCGAGGCGGTCTACAACGCTGTGCTGCACGCTCGAGCCAGCCGCATCGAGGTGCGGGCGACCTTCGGGCGCGATGACCTGACGCTCGAAGTCAGCGACGACGGGGTGGGATTCGATCCGGAGGCGATCTTCGCCCTGGAAGATCGGCACTATGGGTTGGTGGGCCTGCGCGAACGCGTGCAGGCCATCGGCGGAGAGTTCCGGCTGGACAGCATCTCCGGCCGCGGCACAAACTTAACCGTCCGGGTTCCGCGCAGGGTTTCGGGGGCGCGCAGCGCGCTGGTGGGTGTGTGACCATGGAGACTTCCGGCAGGATCAAAGTGCTGGTGGTGGACGACCACCCCATCGTGCGGGTCGGCATTGCGGCGATCATCAACGCGCGCCCGGACATGGAGACTGTGGCCCAGACGGGCAACGCCGAGGAGGCGATCCGGCTGTTCGAAGAGCTCCGGCCGGACATTACGCTGATGGATCTGCGTCTGCCGAAAATGAGCGGGGTGGAGGCGATCCGGGCGATACGCACGCGGCACCCGCAGGCCTGTTTTGTGGTGCTAACCACCTACGAAGGCGACGAGGATATCTACCAGGCGATTGAGGCGGGCGCGCGCGCTTATGTCATTAAGGGAATGCCGCACGAGGCCCTGACGGATGCGCTGCGCCGCGTCCATGCCGGAGGGCGCTTCCTGCCGCCGCCGGTATCGAGAGCCCTGGCTTCGCGCACGCCGGATTCCGACCTGAGCGCACGGGAACGGAAGGTTCTCTCGCTGCTGGCGCGCGGCAGAACCAACAAGGAGATTGCTGCCGAATTGGGCATCACCGTGGCGACCGTGAAGTGCCACGTCAGCGTGATCCTGATGCGATTGCAGGCCACCGACCGCACCCAGGCCGTGGTGACCGCGATCCAGCGCGGCCTCGTTCATGTGTAACAACCGGCGCTGGCTCGGCTCCGATTAAAGTCGGACCGTCTGGCGTGACGTGGATCTGCCGCATGACTGGAGCATACGGAGCGGTCTGGTCTGGCGCCTCCTGGAATCTGCAGCATCATGATTCAACCCGCAGCGTAACGGGCCCCGTTCCTCTCAAATCAACGGCGCAAGCTGTTGAATCTGCGTCCCTACAAATCTCTGCAGGAGCGAATCGAGCATTTTCAGGCTACTCAGGAGCGTGTTCCAACTGGAACTCTCATGGGACGCCAACATCAGATTCGGGCCGTTCGGACGTCACCCCGGCCGATAACCCCCTCTCGCCGGCAACGCTATCTGTTATCCCCGCGGCACATCGCCACAATGGCGGCGCCGTAGCGTTCCGCCTTCGCCGGCCCGATGCCATGAATCGAGATTAGTTCCGCCATGCTTCGTGGGCCGGCCGCGACCACTCCTCGCAGCGCAGCATCCGTCAGCACGAAGAAAGCCGGCTTGCAGGCAGCCGCCGCTTCGGCTTTGCGCCACGCCCGAAGCCGGTTCTCCAGCTCCGTCTGCGCGGGAGTGAAGGCGGCCTCTGCTCCGTTTCCGGAACAGGTTACGCCGGTCGCTGGGGCCGGTTTTCTCTTCCGCGGAGCAGGCGCGGACGCGGCACCCTCGCCCGTCGTCCGGAGGAGGACCCGCAGCGGCTCCGAATCGGTCCAGTTTCGCCCTTCGAAAGTCAGCGCCGCCTTGCGGAAGGTCACCTCCCGCCCCTCGGGATTGGTCCACGTCTCCGTCGTCATGGTCACCAGTCCGGCCCGCGCCAGCCCATCCAGCAACGCGTCAAAGGCGCGGCGTTCGGCCTCTGCGCCGGACTCGGTCTGCAACCGCCCCACCGATCGCGGACCGCCCTCCTGCAAGGTCCGCAGGATCCGGCGCAGTTGCCGGGTTTCACGCGGGCCCGGTTCCTCAAACGGCACCGCCGCGACTGTCTCCGGCGAGCAGAAATCGCAGTGCCCGCACGGCGAGCCCGGCTTTTCGCCAAAATGCCGCACCAGCGCCGACATGCGGCACTGCGCGGTCTCGGCGAACGCCACCATGTTGTCCAGTTGTGCTCGCCGATGCTCCATCTGCGCCTGATATCCGGAGCGCCATCGGCCCGCATCGGCCGTCCGCAGCAGACCGCGTACACGACCCTCCAGATCGACGGCTGCCGCTCCCTGTGCCGCCAACTTCTCAACCGCGCGCCCGAAGCTGTCGGGATCCATCCTCAGCTTCGCCCACAGGTCTTCCGGCGGCTGAAACTCGTCCGGCAGCACGCGGGCCACGCGCTCCAGATCCTCGACCGGTGGATAATCCCGCCCGAAGAAGCTCTCGTGCATTTTTCGATCGGCATAGCTGTGCAGCAGGATGGCGCGCGAACTCCGGCCATCGCGCCCGGCCCGCCCGACCTCCTGGTAATACGCCTCGACCGAGCCCGGCAGTGCCGCGTGGATTACCGTTCGGATGTTTGCCTTGTCGATGCCCATGCCGAAGGCAATCGTCGCGACCACGACTTCGAGTTGGCCGGCCAGGAAGCTGCGCTGGACCCGTTCGCGCACAGGCGTCTCAAGACCCGCGTGGTACGCGGCCGCCGGAAACCGCGCATTCAACTCCAGAGCCAGCTCATCAGCGGCCTTGCGCGAGGGCGCGTAAACGATCGCCGGCCGTGTCTCCGGAGCCTCCAGATAGTCCCGGATGAACCCGTTGCGGCGCGGCTTCGACATTTCGACGATCTCGAGCGCCAGGTTGTCGCGGCGGAATCCGTGGACGAAGAGCGCCGGGTTCAGGAGTCGCAGCTGCGTGACGATGTCCTGCTGGACGCGTGGCGTCGCCGTTGCGGTGAGGGCGATGATCGGAGCCGGACGCAACAGCGGGAGCCACTCGCCGAGCGTCCGGTAGTCCGGGCGGAAGTCGTGACCCCATCCGGAGATGCAGTGCGCCTCATCCACTGCGATCAGGGATGGGGTACGCCGCGCCAGCATCTCAGGGAAGCCGGGTACGCGGAGCCGCTCCGGTGCGATGAACAGGAACTGCAGCGAGCCTTCCAGATATTCGCGGCACGCCTGCCGCGCCTCTTCTCGCGACAGCCCGGAGTGGATACGGGCCGTGCGCAGGCCATGGGACTTGAGCCGCGCCGCCTGGTCGTCCATCAGCGCGATGAGCGGGCTCACCACGAGCGCCGGGCCGCCGCGCGCCACCGCCGGCAACTGATAGCAGATGCTCTTACCCGCGCCCGTGGGCATCACCAGCAGCGCGTCACGGCCGTCGGCCACCGCGCGGCAAACGGCTTCCTGATTCTCCCGGAATCCGGGAAATCCAAACGTGCTCCTCAGCAGCGAAGCAAGATCCATAGCGCTGGATTTATGTTGACACGTCCGGCAGGAACGCTCATCGGACGCCATTGTTGCGGAGGCTACGATCCCGATTACACGGGAATATTCTCTCCTCACCGATGTAAATGCAAAGCCGAATCCGCATCACCTGGAGCGTCCGCGCTGGAGATTCCAAAGTCGTGAGCCTCTCCTGCAACTCCAGGTGGCATGTCTGAGATCGAGTGACTGACCCGATTTCCACCTGCTCGCTTCGCCGCATACATTTCGCGATCCGCTTTTTGGACGATCTCGATTGCGCTGCTGCTCGAAGAAGGATAAAGAGCCAGCCCGATGCTCACCGCTCCTGTGATCGTGTGTCCCTCGATGGCGAAGGGCTCGCTCATCGCAAATACCAGCCGTTCTGCGATCCGGAGCGCAGTGTCTGGAGCCTGAAGATTCGCCAGCAGAACAATAAACTCGTCGCCCCCGATTCTTCCCAGGGTGTCGCAGTCCCGCAGACAGGTCTTGAACCGCTGCGCCACTTCGATCAAATATGCGTCTCCCACTCGATGCGTGTACGAGTCATTGACGTTCTTGAAGTCGTCCAGATCGAGGTACAACAACGCGGCATAACAGTGGCTCCGGCTGGCCTTCTCGATTACTTCTTCCAGGTTTTTCTGCAGCAACGTGCGGTTTGCCAGGCCGGTCAGTTGATCGTGCTCCGACCGGTGCAGCACGTCTTCGTAAAGCCGCCGATTATCGATTGCGATGGCTGCCAGGTTGCAGCCGAACTCAAACGCCTCTCTGTTCAGCGGCAGCGGGTCGCCGCCCGTTCCCTCGAAGGTCATCGTGCCGAGCACTTCTCCGCGACTGGACAGGATCGGCCGCGACCACACGTTGAGCGGTGGATTCGGCCCCACGAGCCCACGGCTGCGGACCGCCTCCGCGCATGGCTCCAGGCTTTGTGAAGGATTCACATCCTCAAGGCGTGCTGCTGCTTTCGCTTCCAGATAACGGGGCGTCATCAGCTTCAGACGACGATGTTCCAGCAGATGCGTGTAGCCCCTCACACCTGCCCACATCTGGTCCGCATAGGCCTGAATCTCGGTCAAGACGATCGGCAGTGGCTGAAAGCTGTTGATCAGCTCCAGGATATGGCTGCGCTGCTGCTCCATCCGCGCCATGGTGCTCAGCCGCAATGCCTCCTGTTCGCTTTTCTGCCGGAGCTGCTTTTCCTTATTCAGGAGGCGCCAGCGCATTCTTAAACCCCAGATCAGTGCCAGCAGCGCGAATCCAAGAATCGACGAGGTCACCACATACAAGTGCGTCAGCGTCCACCACGATGCCTTCGCGACAACGGCGATATCCCGCGGCGATCGTACCTGCACCTGAAAGCTCTCCACCGCACCCCAGAATCCACGAACGTGCACTGTGCACACGCCCGTCGCCCGGATGCGGGTTCCCGCCGGGTAGGTTGGAAAGGGATCCACATCACTCGGCCGTTTGCGGAAGATGACCGAAAATGCGCTGCCGCCGGAATCCAGGACGATTGTGTCCAGGTGGCTCTGTCTCGTCTGCGAGATCACCCGACCCTCAATGCTGACGAGTCTGTTGTCATACAGACCCGTCATCGCGTCTGCGAACCTGATCGCATGCGGCTCGATCGCTGTGCCGCCCGGCACAATGAAGAACTGTCCCGAGTCCAGGCCGGCGACGCCATCCATCGCGGTCGCGAATCCAGTTACCTCCACTTGTTGTCCAATGCTCACCGGATCTGTCTGCCGGGTCTTCACCAGCAATCCACTGTTGCCGTCCTGAATCACCAGATTCTCGCCCGGATCGTAGAGGGTTACGGTTCCGGAGGTGTAAACTCTGTGCCGCACTTTCAGCAGCTCATTCGATCTGAGCAACGCGGCGATCGGCATCAGTTTCTCTGTCGCCATCCCGGTGCCGCCTGCATGGAGCAGCTGGATTTCTCTGCTGCTGGACACGTTGAGGCGCAACTCCAGGATGCGGTCATTCGTCACGTCGAACGTCCCACCCAACGCGCCGGTCACGCGCACAGGTGAATCCAGCAGGCGAGTCGGCGAGAACTGCGGATAATCGCGCACCACCACATCCACCATCTGACCGCCATCCTCCATGCGGAGCAGATACAGGCTCGATCCAGCTGTCGTCTGGTGGGACGCCGCTCGCACAATTCCCTGCATGGTGACATAGCGGCAGTCATTCGCCCGGTTGACTGCCTCCTGATAGGTCAGGAATGCCGGTTGCGGCAGTGGCGCCTGTCCCGTCACCTGCACAGATGAAGCAAGAATTTGCGTCGTGTAACTGGCTCCTGTCGTGCCCCTGACCTCAACACGGGAACCCGGCGCGACGGAATATTTCTTGTCCGGTTGGACATAGATCCAGCTATCGCCTTGCTGGATAAAGAGATCGCCTTCAGCGGAATTGCTGTAGGTCACCACGCCCGTGACATCCACGGGCATGGCGTGCGCCGCCTCAACGGAGGTCAGATGCCGCACTGCCTGAATGCTGGTCAGGGGTGTCCTGGCAGAATGCGCCTGCGGCGGCATCGCGGCCACGAAGAGCAAAGCCGGGAAGGCCCAGGGACCGGCGAACCCGATGGTTACCATTCGCAGCATTTGTATAAAACGCCCATTATTGTTGTCGGTCTTCGTGCTCGAAGAGACTATCCCTCGAATGGGGGAAGATGCGGCACTAAGGTAATGGTTCGTCCGAGAAGGAGCCTGGCATTGCGGCGTCGGCGCTGCCCATCGCTGGCAGCCTCCGATGCCTTTTCCTGCCGTCGGTTCGGCCAGACAGTCCGGCGCCAAGGACGGGTCGTATTTCGAGTTTCGTGTCCTGTCCTTGATTCCTTCCTGCCCTGGCGGGACTTCCGTGAGACCGGGCTTGTGTGTCGACTCGATCCATACTCTCATGCCTGCACTGGGGCTGCCATGGCGGAAGCCGGGAGCACACCCCAGGCGGATCGCACGAAGGCGGCCTGCCGCACGGCATAAAGGGCTGCAGGCAGAGTTGCCTCAGTTTAGGCGTCCCGTGATTTGGCTGTAACGGAATCAACTCATTCGGCGTATGTTGGAGAGCAAGCCCCAGCTGGACGTTTGATGAGTGTGCGGCAGGTCATGCGACCCAGGGCGTCAGCACGTCACGAACGCCGCCAGAGGAGGGCATCCTCGATGGCGGGCCCGGGCGCACGATCACGAAAATTCTTCGGGGCGTACTTGCCAACGGATGAATCTGCCTGGATCTTCGATGGTCGCGAGGGCTTATGGAAGATACCACTGTTCGGCGTCATCGCGGGATTCCGCTGGCTCACAGATTCTTCGCGGTCGTCGTTGCAGTAAGCATCGCCCTCGCAGGATGCGCCGCGCTGATCTATCAGTCCAGACAGTATGCGATCGCTGTGCTGACTCTTAATCCAGCTGTCATTCCGTCTATTGATCCGGGAATTGCCTCTGCCCGGTATCCCGCTGCTGCGCTGGCAGAGTCGGTGCTGAACGATGAAACGATTATCGACTTAACGCGAGAGGCACATCTGGCCTCGTCGAGTCCCGGAATCAAAGTCGGTGAATTTCGATCCCAGCTCCAGCTGACACAGCCTTCGGCCCTTCGACTCGACGTCCGTTTCCGGAGCGCCGATGCTTCACAATCGCTGGCCATCACCAATGCCGTAGCTCGCGCGCTTTCCGTTTGGAAGCCAGTCTCCGGTGCCACGACTCCGCGGCCGGCACCACCCACAGAATCGGCAAATGGGGCAGTCGCGGTCGCCCAAACTTCCGCGGCGGTGAATTTGGGACAATCTCAATCTCCAATAACGGCGCCCCTTGTCTCGCAGAACCCGCAGACAAACCAGGGTCCGCCTGACGGTCCGTTATCGGAAGCGCTCGGGAAACTTGGTGCGCAGCTGTCCGCCACGGACCAGCAACTCAACCGGCTCGACGCAGGCAAGGCTCAGTCTTCCGGAAGCGAACAATCTGCGCACATCGAGTCCAGAGAGCAATCGCTGCTCCGCGCCGAAATCAGGGAGGCCCGGAAGAGCCTGAGCGACCTGCTGGCCAGCAATTCAAAGGAACTCGCTGACCCGAAGATCGGTGCGTCATTGAATCAGATCCAGAAGGCCGTCGATTCGATTTCAACCGGAGGAAATCGCAATGGCTTCAACGCGGCAGGGTTCAGCACCTCAGAACTGACCGGCGAACGGTCCGCGCTGCTGAGGGCCATCGGCATCGTGAGCCAGGAAGCGAGAAAGATTCATCTTGTGGAAGCAGCGAATGCCAGTACTGTGACGAAAGCAAAGGCGGCTGCCGTTCCTTCGGCTGGGACGAGCATGGAACCGCGGGCTCCGGCTTCGTCGCAGGCCTCTTCAGCGTCCGAGCCGCCTTCCGAAATGCAGGAACAGAAGATCCCACCTCCCGCGCTCGTCCCAACGCCGGGTCCATTCCTGCAGAACCCGCTCAGCATCATCCGACTAGCGTCTCCCGCACCGCGTCCCAGGTACTGGGCTGCCATTGCGGCCGGAGCGCTCTGCGGCCTTTTTTATTTCGGCATCGTGGCCGTAGCGTACCGTCGGAGCAGCAATGATGACCTGCCCTCGCACCTGAGCTCGGCATCGCACCGCCTGATCACCTTCCCGGATCCAGTGAACGTCGACAGACTGGCAGTTGCCCCAGCCGATGCGGCGGATCGCGGATCCGAACCTCGCCAGCCTGCGGCCCCTGCTTCGCAGCCCGCGCCTCCCAGGAGTGTCAGTGCGGCCGACGAGAAGACGCTGGCACCAATCGTGGAACCTTCCATCTCCACGACGAGCCTCGCAACGCCCGCGGAGGACGCCGTTGCAGCCGCCGAGGCAGCGGGCTTTATCCAGCCGCTGGAGGCTGCGACTAATTTGAGCGATCCAGGTGCCGATCCAGAGTCAGGCACCCCTTCACCAGCGAACGGCATTCCAGCTGCGGCTCACGAGGTTCCAGTCCGGGAAGCGCCGAGCGAGGAGGGCACTTTGTCCTCGTCTATCGGCCGGAAGGAACTTCTCGCCGAACACCGCTCCCATATCTGGTCTGCAGAATCGACAGCCGGAAACGACCCAGTGGCGGAGCGGCTGAGGAAAAGCCTCGCCAACACCGCCACCGCCAGGATGTTTGAAAGTGGAGCTGCGGCAGACTATTCCAACGGAGAGCACCACACGGAGGAATCGACTCGCGATCCGCGTGCCGACTCGGATTCTCCGTCCGATCGATCGTAAAGAAGGGCACAATACGAACGAGTGCGCCGGTATGCCGCACGCATAACTATCTGTTGGGCTTGTTGAAGTCGGTCAGTGCTGCAATCTATCTCTGCAAGTTCCTAGCAGAAGGTCAGCAAATGGGGAATCCTTGATGGATCCCGGTAGTCGTTCCGGGGGCGCGGCACCCAACGCGGCTCACGCCGCCTGCGCGGCATTCTGCTGCCGTCGTTCGAGTCGTGCCAGCCGTCGTGCCTCCCACGGATCATCCACCACCTGCATGGAGGACCAATCATAGGCGAGCCTCTGCTTGCAGTCATCCAGACAGCTCACCGTCAGCAGCCTCTTTCCTTCGAGCCGCATGGGCCATGTGATATTCCGATGTCTGCATTTTCGTCTCTGCATTGTGAACCTCCGTAGTTTGTACCCTGTACCGCTGGTCGTCGCTGCCCCCTGGGAACATCGGAATCGCCGGCTATCGGCAGCAACAGATGAAGCAACTATTCGGCGACGCCGTCATTGATTTGATCTGCGATCATCCAGAGCGATCCCTGGGCGCTGAACACCATTCCGTGAAAGCGGAACACCTGGCCCGCCTGAGCCGGGATCGAATTCATCAGGCGCGTCTGGCTATTCACATAGACCTGGAGAGTCGTGCTTCCCCGGTTGGTGCTGAGAGGATCATACGAAGCCAGCTCCACGGCATATACCTGATAGCCATGGCTGCTGTTCACCGATCCGACAGTGCCGTTGACCGTTTGCGGGAGAAGCGTCAAGGTGGTGATCGTTGGGTAGGGCCCTGACAGCGGAATGGACTGCGATGTCACAGCCACATTCTGACCCGCAACGATGTTGGTTGCGTCAAAGGCTGGAGTGAACGGAAGCCCCTGGGGCGCCTGAAAACCACCATACAAGCGGAACTCGGTGTTTCCCGTGAACTGAAGAGCCATGCCCCCGGAACGGAAACCCGAGGAAAAATCCTGCCCCAGTTCGCGCTCTCCCACCAGGTTGAAAATGCCCGCCGCGGGATCGATGTTAAAAACAGGACCTGTAACAAGATCGCTAGCCGTCGCGTCGGGCACCTCGACGCGGGTGGCAAGCAAGGTGCCGTCCGGCTGCATGGTAAGGTCCACGTCGGCAAACATTCCTGACGACAGGGAATCGTACCCGTTCACTCCCTGATAGTTTGTCTCATTGTCCGACGATACGGTCATCGCCGTACCCGAGGACAGATTGAGGACAAAACTCGACGCTCCGCTCGGTGCAGTCTCGAGAGCTCCAATCTTGCCCACAGCGTTGATCGGCGTGCTCTCGGACGCATTCTGCAGTTCCGAGGATGTCATCTGCGCGATGGAGAAGGATGGCGTAACGGAGGAGGAAAAGTCATTTCCCTGCGGACTCCCGGAGATGGATACCGACTGGGAAACCTCCGCGTCCACGACGAGCGCCATCGACTGCCCGCTCACTGTGATCGGACTCGGAAGAGTCACCTGAGCCGGTTCGAAGCCGCCATGGCTGAAATTGACTGCGGTATTGAAATAAATATACCCAGAGCTATAAGTGACAAAGGAAAACTCGGGATTGGAAAACGTGAGTGTTGCAGAAGTATAAACATCCTGGGGAATGCTCACGGAAACCTCCGGATCCAGGATGCTGTTCGAGTGTATGAATTCGGGTAGCTGATTCCCACTGTTCGCAGCGAAAACCGTCACGCTCTTTCCGGCGGCGTCCGTCAGAGTCAACTTTCCAAGACTGAGCTGAAAGTCGGTCAGCTCATCGTTTGCAGTGCTGGAAAACAGTACCGTCACAGTGGTGTATTCTCCCGGAACGGGCGGCGTTACGCTCTGTCCCGTTGCGCTCGAAGTCGAACCACCTGACGAAACCGCAGGTGCAGCTCCGCAGCCACAAATAAAGCAGACGAGAAGCGCCAGGATGACAACCACACCCGCGGACAGAGGCAGCCGAACCTGTGCGCATCCAGCCATGAATCGTTAGGGTATGCGCGGTCTCGCCTCGGCACATCGGCATGCAGTAACGGAATAGAATCCAAATGGTAACTGGCCTTTTTGAGGCAATGCGGCAAACTTTCGGGCTTCGGAGGGCGCTTCGAATGGGGGACGCCTCTTTTTGTAGTGCCTCCGTAACCTGCGGCAGAGAAGTGGTAATCACAGACCCATTACTTTCCTAAAACTGCCGTCTCATTCGGCGACCGAGGAGAATGTGTGCCCGTGGACCTGAGAGGCCGAATGCCGGATTCCGCGAAGGCCGGGGTCCGGGATGGCGCGAAAGAGCTCGTCTCTATTACAGAATCTCCCTCGAGCCTATTGAAAACAGGCGTTGGTACTCGAGATCCGCGCTTCCGTTCAGTGGGTGTTCCGGGGTACTACCGCCTTGAAGGGATTCCATTTTTATCGGCTGCGTAGTACATTCGGATTTCTGGAATCCGACATGGGTCAGGTAAGGCAGACGGCATAATTCCCTTCTGAATGCCGCATCTCCCTCAAGGGGCCTCTACTGTCCCGAACATGGATATATTGCTCCTTACGCTTCTTTCCGCGTTCGGCCCTTTCAACCCGGCTCTTTGAGGATGGCCAATGATTCCCCCTACTTTGGGCTCGCTTCGTCGCGCCGCCTGCGCGATTGCGTCTCTGCTGGTCTTCGCAACTTCGCCCCAGGCACCGGCTCAGATCGCGCCGGTCCGTGTACCGAATCGAATTAATCAGCCAATTCGTGAGGATGTGCGGGTCACACTGGCTGGCTATGTCGCACCTGAGGCCAATGCTTTGAACGACCGGGGTGCAGCGCCGGGCTCTTTGCCTTTGCAGCATCTGCATCTTGTCCTCCGGCGCAGTGCGGCCCAGGAGTCCGCGCTGAAACAACTTGTCATCAGCCAGAACACGCCGGGAAGCCCCGATTACCACAAGTGGCTGACGCCGGCCCAATTCGGCGAGCAATTCGGCCCTTCAGCACAGGACATCGCCACCGTCGAAGGCTGGCTTTCTTCCCGCGGCTTCGCGGTTGAGGGGGTCGAGCCGGGTAAGCAGGTAATCGCATTCAGTGGAAACGTTGCGGAACTCCGGGATGCCTTCGGGGTTCAGATCCACCAATACCTGATCCATGGAAATCTTCACTATGCGGCAGCCAACAATCCTCAGATACCCGCGGCTCTCGCCCCGGTCGTGGGAGGGTTTGTAACTCTGAACAACTTTCGGCCACAGCTCAACGACCGCGTTCTGGGAACGGCAACCTATAATCCTAAGACCGATCGCGCGACGCCGAGCTGGACGTATGGGAATGCGTCGCAGGGCCTTAGCTTTGTCCTGTCTCCAGGGGATTTCGGCGTCGAATACGATCTGCCCACCGGCAGTGCCAAACAGGGTCAGGACGAATCGGTCGCTGTCCTCGATTTTTCCAACATCAATCTGAACCTGGTGGAGCAGTTCCGAAACCTGTTTGGCCTGCCATCATCGAACCTGCCGCAAATCGTCATTGATGGCAATGATCCCGGAATCAATGGCGTGAATAATCCCGACGGGCCATTTCCGGGAAGCGCCACTGAGTCCTATCTCGACGTCGAGTGGGCAGGGGCGGTTGCTCCGCAGGCGACCATTTATCTGGTCATTGCGGCGGACACAGCCCTGGAGAATGGAGGAATTCTGGCAGCGGAGCATGCGGTCGACAGCGATCTCGCTCCGATCATCAGTTCCAGTATCGATGTGGGCGGCTGCGAACGGAATGCTGGTTCGCTGAACTCATTTATGTCCTCGCTTTGGGAACAGGCGGCAGCCGAGGGCATCACCGTCGTCGTGGCGGCCGGTGACAGCGGTTCGGCGGGTTGCGACAACGAGAACACGGAGGCGTACGCTGGCAACGGTCTGGGTGTCAACAGCTGGGCGTCGACTCCGTACAATGTCGCGGTGGGCGGCACCGACTTTTACTACAGCGATTACCAGAACCTCACTGGCAGCGATTTGTCTCCCTACTGGAACCTGACGGCCACGCAGAACGCCGAAACCTCGCTGCTGAAATACATCCCGGAACAACCCTGGAATGACAGCCAGTACGGCGCGGATGCAGTGAATTCCTACAACCTGAGCGGCGAGACCAATTTGATCGCCGGCAGCGGGGGCGCCAGCAGCGCCGGAGTCTGCAGCGGCAACGACTACAGTGTCACAACTGGGGCCTGCGAGGCGGCGCAAAGCGGATATCCCAAGCCTTCCTGGCAAACTGGATTCGGGTCCGATTCCGTTCGCGACATCCCGGACGTCTCCCTTTTTGCTGCCGATGGCTACAACTACAGCTACTACCCGATCTGCGCAGAGGATGGGGACTGCCAGACGCCATCCGGCGACAACCTGTGGCAGATCACCGGCGTCGGAGGAACCTCCGCAGCAGCTCCGACCTTTGCTGCCATCATGGCGCTGGTGGATCAGCAGCACGGACCGCAGGGACAGGCCGACTTTGTGCTTTACCCGCTCAAAAAGCAATTCCCGGCGGCCTTTCACGACATCACGGTAGGAACGAATTCGGTTCCCTGTGCCGCGGGTTCCAACGATTGCATATCCGTGGCGAATCCAGTCGTGTTCAGTGGCACCACGGAAGGCCAGATTGGCACGGGTACGACTCCGGACTACAACGCCGCTGCCGGGTTCAACCTTGCGACGGGGCTGGGCTCCGTGGACGCCAGCCAACTCATCGAGGATTGGGGCAACGTCCACTTCCAGTCGACGCAAACCACATTGAGCTCGCCAACGGCCGGCGGCGTCTATACGCACGGCTCACCTGTCGCGATTCAGGGCCAGGTCGCCGCCTCTTCTGGACAAACGCCTTCCGGCGCCGTTGCCATCATGAGCGACAGCGCGATGCCGCTTCAGCAGGGGCTCAGCGCCCTGGCGCTGAGCAGTGGCGCGTTCGGTGCATCCACGTACTCCCTGCCCGGCGGCACATACCATCTCTGGGCTCAGTACAGCGGCGATGGCGCCAACGGTCCGAGCGCATCTCCCCAGGTGCAAATCACCGTCAACCCGGAGGCCAGCACTTCCTATTTCAACGTGGTGAACGTCGCTTCTGCCTACACCGGGCAAACTGCCATCAGTGCCGGATCCAGCGTTCCGTATGGAAGCCAGCTCATGCTGGAGGATCAAATCTATGGCTCGAACTACTTTAGCCAATGCTTCTCCGGAAGCGGCACCGCCGCGATCTGCCAGAGCTATGATCGTCCCACCGGCACTGTCAGTTTCGCCGATGACGGGACTACCATCCAGACCGCGGTCCTGAATGCGGAGGGCGAGGCGGAATCCAATGCTGCCTTCGCCGTCGGCAGCCATTCGGTCACGAGCAGCTATTCCGGCGATGCCAGTTACCAGCCGTCGTCCGGATCCGCGATCAATTTCACCGTCGGCCCGGACCCGCCCGGCATTCTCCTCTCTGCTCCCGGCCAAACATCCTCGGATTCGTTCACATTCCTGACCGGACAGGCGAATGTCCTTCAGATTCAGGTTGAGAATATGGCCAACGCCGGCCTGGAAAACGCCTATGGCATCGCCGCTGTGTCGCCGGTCTCAGCGCCGAGTGGAACTGTGACGGTCACAGGCCTTCCCGAAGGCGCTCAGACGATTTCGCTCATGCCGGCAGTTGACCCGGCAGATGATTTCGTGGATGGCGTCGCTACTGTATCCATCCCTTCCACGGCTCCCGCCGGCAATTACACTCTTGGCGTCTCCTATAGCGGAGATGCTAACTACATGTCAGCTTCCGGCAGCGGGGCGGTGACACTCACCGCACCCACCCTTCTCTCTTCCACAACCACCGCCAGCATGTCGGGAGATATCTCGCCGAACAGCTCCATCACAGTGATCGGGACCGTCAGTGGTCCGTCCGGGGATCCCGCGCCCACTGGCGGCGTTACGTTCTATTCCTCCGGGAACGTCCTCGGTTCTATCGCTTTCTCATCGAGCTCGGGCAGCGTGTCCTCGTTCACCGTTACGCTGAACAGCGATGCGCTGTTCCAGGGCACTAACTTTATCACCGTGCAGTATTCGGGGGACAGCCACTACAGCCCGTCGCAAGTGGCGCTGAACAGCGGAGGCGTGGGAAATCCGCTCTGGGATTTCTCCATCGTGCCGGAATCCCCTACCGTTCCTCTGACCGCGGGCAACAGCAGCACGGATGTCCTGCAGCTTTATTCGATCAACGGCTTCGCCGGAACGGTGAACTACACCTGCGCGGCGGCGGCCGGGATCACCTGCCAGATCGCGCCGAATTCGAGCACATTCACGGCCAACGGCACGGCAAGAGCGACCCTTACTGTCACGGCTGGCTCCGGCATCTCGAATGGCAGCTACGAAGTCTCGGTTACAGGTTCTGACTCCAGCAAAGAATACATCCACAGTGTCGGCCTCACCGCCGACGTGACCGGCTCGCCTGCAACTGGGGATATTGTTCTCAGCAACAGCACCAGCATCAATGTGACGACGGGAAGCAGCGGCACCTCGACGCTTACGGTGATGCCGCAGAACGGATTCACGGGACAGGTGAACTTCCGCTGTAGTTTCAATGGCGCGCCGGCAGGGATTTCATGTGCCGCACCCTCCGTCAGTATCGGCGGCACTGCGCCCACCACGTCCATTCTGACCGTGACGGCGTCGGATGAAGCGGCGGCGGGAACCTACACCGCAACCGTAATCGCCACGGACGCCGCCACTGGCACGATCAGTTCTTCCACCACGGTGCCCGTCGCTGTCGTGATCGCGGCAGCACCGGCGTTTACAATCACGAGTGGCAGCGCGATCAGCATGGCTGCGGGGAGCACCGGAACTACCACACTGACGGTGACCCCCGCCAACGGCTTCACCGGCAACGTGAATTTCTCCTGCACGATCGCCGGATCACCGACAGGGCTGTCCTGCACCGCGCCCGCGGCTACGGTCGGCAGCACAAGCCCAGTCAACTCTACACTTACGGTATCGGCAACCAGCAGCGCAGCGCCAGGCAGCTACGCGGCAACCGTAACTGCTGCTGACGCCGCTACGGGAATGATCACCTCCGCAACGAACGTTTCGATCACCGTCGCGGCTATATCTCAGAACCCCTCGTTCGCCCTCAACAACAGCGGAAACATCCGTCTTACGGCGGGCAGCAGCGGGACTTCTACCATTACCCTGACGCCGATCAACGGCTTCACCGGTTCCGTCGGCCTCTCGTGTTTAGTCTCCAGTCCGGCCAATGGGGTTGGGTGCAGCCTGTCTCCAAGTTCAGCGAGTGTGACCTCAGGCGCCGTAACGGCGACACTAACCGTATCCACGAGCGCGTCCAGCGCTGCCCTCACATTGCCACTGAGGAAGCTTGTCACGGGGGCGGGAGGAGCGGCGCTTGCCCTGGTATTGTTCTTCGGCATTCCGACGCGACGCCGGAAATGGCAGTCACTTTTCGGATTGCTGGTCATCGTGGTGACCATCGCAGGGAACGGCTGCGGAAGCGGCAACGGGAGCCAGGGAGGGCAGCCCCAAAGCGCCACTTACAATGTGACGATTACAGGAGTTTCCGGATCCCTGACGCAAACCACGGCGCTCACGGTCACAGTCAACTCGCAATGATAGGCGGGGCCACGGATTCCACTGTTCCACAAGCGCGGACATCGGGAGAACAATCATCCCGTCATGCCGATCGAAACTTCGGTTGGAATGAGTCGAATCAGAGTGGCGCTTCGGTCAACCTCAGGATTTCGTCGGCAGCCTGTGCGGCGTCCATACGTGTGCCCGTATAACAGCGGGCATCCGCGGCAGCACGCTGAAATTTGTCGAGCAGGTCAGGCGCTTCCGCCAATACGTGAGGGGTATGGCGCAGAAGAATCAGCAGACCGTGGCTCTGTGGAACTTTGACGACGTTCCAGCCATCGGTTTCCCGATAGTCCAGCTCCATGATCCAACCAATCGGAGCCGGTTCACTCGCGATGGAAGCGTGGCAGTCCTGAGGGAGCAGGGGCGTTTGGACAGGCTTATCGTTGCGGAGCAGCAGCGGCCTTGCGTAAGGGTGAGTTCGCCCCTCGATGTCGATCAAAGCATATTCATCGGACATGTAGGTCGCTCCTCGCCGCAGTAATTCCGCTACCATGGAGGACTTCCCCGAGTGTGTTCGCCCCGGGAGGAGCAGGACACGATCGCCAAGCTGAACGGCGCCGGCATGCACTGCGCGAAGGGTCGTCAACTGGCCGATGATCGACTCGTCGATCTGGTGAATCAGATCCGGTACCAGGCCAATCGCATGACTGGCGGCCGCGATCTGCACTCCGTTGATCAGCAGCAAAACCTCACCGCCGGAGTTTTCGATTTGAATGCGCAGGTCAGGAGTGGTCGCAGACTCTGTCAGGCGCGGAAGAGACGGAAAAAGGAAGCGGTCGAGAACGTCGTAGCCGTCCTGGCAAGAGGCCGCAGCCCGGAGATGGCAACCGAACGCAGCAATCTCAAAGGGCAAAGGACCGGCCATACGGATTTCCAGTGGACGCAGCGCTCTCGAGCCAATTCGGCGAGCACACGAAGGATCTTGCGACTGCCCGTGCGATTAAGAAGGCTCTAACGGAGCCGACAGCCTACGGACGAGAAGGATTCCGCAACAGGCCGATCGGCTCGAGGAAGATTACGATGGATTTTCGCTACCACCAGCCGCCGGGGGGTTGTGAACCGCCCTTGTTGCAGTTCTGGTCAAAGAGCCAGTTGTCTCCGCAACCCTTGTCGCCGCCATTGTTCCCGCCGGGATTATTGCCGCCGGGATCATTGCCACCGGGCCAGTTGCCGCCCGGCCAGTTGCTGCCGGGGCCCTTGCCCGTCATGGCGGAGCCCGTCGTGCCGGCATAGGCCCGCTGCTCCCGCATGGTCATCGCCACGACCAGCGGAACAGCGGCGACACCCAATTTGGCGATAAACGCCCGGCGGGACGAGGCTGTAGGCAGCGCAACAGCCGCGGAAACGAGATCCTTCTCCTGGAGCTGGGCGATGGCTTCTTCGACGACTTGATCCGAAACCTCAGTGCCCAGCGAGCGCCGCATTTCCTCTGCAGCACTGGCGAGGGTGGTCGGCGCACCGCAGGCATCCCAGGCCGCGCCCGCGATACCGTTGAGAGCCACGACTCTCTCGTTCTTGGAATCAACGAGTAGTCTTGAACCATCAGGCAGTTTGTTTTCTATAAGCTCGTCTGTATTTTTCCGCGTGATCAGCATCTTCCGCTCCAGCTTTAGATCCTCTTCCCGGCAAAGTGCAAGCCTTTGGGGGGAAAGAGCAGAGCCTTCATTTAAGCACACCCCCGCAGGATGTCACTGGGCCCCAGGTAATGAAAAATAAAGCTTTTAGTAATCTGATAATCTTGGGCAGGTAACCCTGGCCCTGTCCCATGTACCGGACGTCCGGTTCACCAACGCCCACCGATACGTAACGCTGATGCGGGTAAGCTTTCACTGGATCGGGGTAGCCACTTGGTAATAGCCTTTCTCGTTGGGTCACCGGACGGCAATTTGCCTGCGCCGATACTGAACCCAGTTTCCACCTCATGTTGGGATCTCACGCGGAACGATTCCGAGACCGATTTCCGTGCGACACTTTGGGCGATGCGTGTTCCGCCGCGGATGAGAAACTGCCTGAGAGCAGGATTCTATCGATTGCCGACAGGATGAATTGCCAGACTCAATCGGAACTTCAGAGCTGCTTACAGGTCGGGGGCATGGCGCCGTGCCTCCTGTTTCGAAACCTATGCCGATGACAATCGAAAAGCCCAGCCAGGACCTGTTGATAGCGGTCTTGCGCGATGCGACCGATTCTGGAACGATCCGCACTCTGGCGGACGCAATGGCCAATTGGGATGATCTGATCGATCTGGCGCTGCAGCATTGCGTTTTACCCCTGCTGTTCGCGAGATTGGAGGAAATGGGCCCAGCCGTTCCCGCCAGCGCTGCGGGGCGCATCCAGCTTGAATTCGACCGAATGGTTCTCCACAATCTCGCGAACGCGGCCGAACTGATTGCGGTCCTGCAACTATTCAATCGCGAAGGCATGCAGGCAATGCCCTTCAAAGGTGTTGTGCTGGCTGCCTCCGCATACGGCGACATGCTCAACAGGCAGAGTGGCGATCTGGATGTTCTGGTGCGGAAAAGCGACCTGCCTCGCGCGACGAAAGCGCTGCGGGAACGTGGATATGAACTGGAGACGTCTGTTCTGGCGGACGGGACGCCCGAGGAGCCGAGACTCCACGAATACAAGTTGCGGCGACGGGCAGACGGACGCGAATTAGAGCTTCGCTGGAGGCTCGATCTGAATTGGGGCCGGTACGGCCGCGATCTGGGGATGGATTGGGTGTGGCCCAGCCACGCAACGACGGTGCTGGCGGGAGCGGTGGTTCCCACTCTCAACCCTGAACTGTCGCTGCTCATGCTCTGCATGCATGGCTGCAAACACTACTGGTCGAGGCTCATATGGGTGTGTGATATCGACAAAGCGATCCATGCGAATCCGGATCTTAACTGGCCTCTGGTGCTGGCCGAAGCGAAACGCCAGGGATTAAGCCGGGCGCTGGGACTTGGCGTGATGTTGTCGGTCCGTATGTTGCAGACGAAGGCTCCCCAATCCGTTCTCGACCAATTCGGGAAGGATAAAACGCTTTGCCGCCTGACGAACCACTTCGCAGCAAACATGGTGGCAAACCCCGGAACAGGACCAAGAGCACGCGTACCCTACGGATTCCAGATGCTCGATTTCCGGGACCGGTTGAGATTCATTCTTTCCGGGGATTATCTGCGTCCCAACGAGAGGGACCGGGATGCGTTCGGTTTGCCGGAATGGCTCAGTCCGCTGAGTTTTCTGCTTCGGCCGATCCGCCTGCTGTTGGACCGCTCGGCGCGATGATGAGACAGCTGAGCACGGTCGCGATGGAAGAGTTGTGCGGCAGCGAAATCCGGGACACGGCTTCAGCTCTGAATTCCGCCCTCAGAATGTTGTGAACCGCGAACACTCGGGCAGGGACGCTGCAGGTTAGAAATTCGAAGCCAGGCGGACCCTTACGCTCGCCCCGTGGTTGGGATGGGATTCGAGAATCATGTCTCCGTTCGCAGACTGAACTCTCTCCCGAATGGATTGAGGCCCTTTGCGGATCGCTTCGAGCTGAGCAAGCGACAGGCAACCAGAGAAATCGAATCCTCGGCCGTCGTCCTGGATCACAACTTCCCACGCATCTTCGCGCGCAGTCAAACGAACTTCCACGGTTCGGGCACCGCTGTGTCGTCTGACGTTGCTCAGAGCTTCTTCGACGACGCGGACCAGATCTTCGCTTATCTTATGCGGAATGGCGTCTTCGTCGACGTCACAAACGAATCGCGTCACAATGCCGGACTCTCGCTGGAAGGCTTCCAGTAAGTCCGTCAAGCACGGCCGGGCCTGCTGAGAGAAATCGCTGGCACGCAGCCGGTCCATTTCCTCACGGATTTTTCGCACTTCTTCCCGCAGGATATTCTGTACGGCTAACACCGTTTCCGAGGAGCCTTCGCCGCGACGCGTTGCCAGATTTCTGCGCCTGAGCAGGTCGAGCTGGATTTCGGTGGCGATTAGCGACTGCACCACGCCGTCATGCAGATCGCGCGCGAGACGGCGCCGTTCAACAGCGCGTACGCGTGCCTTGGTGTGCTGCCACTGGTAGAAGTTGTAGAGAGCGGGCCCGACTTCTTCGGCCAGACGATGCAGCAAACGAAGGGAAAGCTCCCTTCCACCCGCACAGGCGGGATCCACGACAAAAACGCGGCCCGACCACTCGCTGCCAAACTGCAATGTCGTTGTGAGAAGGGTTCGAAAAGGCTGATCCCATCTGAAGGCACCGGAGAAGGTCTCGGGCAATGCGTTGACGCGGGCTCCGGTCCGATCGAGCGCGAAGCAGTCCAGGGCATGGCCGACACGCGAACATGCGAGGGACCAACAGGTCAGCGGAAGTGGCCAGAAGTAGCGGGCTTCACCCGACTCGGGCAGATTGCGATACAGCGGCCCGTCGGGATGATCTCCGACGCCCCATTGAAACACGTGCAATGCGGAGGAATTCCTCAAAACCAGGACCACTCGCTTCGCGCCGAATATCTCCACGAGCACGGGCAATATTTCCCGAAGATTGGCTTGAATACCGGCATCCGAGCGCAGGCACTGGAGAATACTCTGTACCGCATATGCCTGCTGTTCCCGCTCCGTCCACCGCGCTGTGTAGGTGAGGAATCCTCCCAGAACAAGCAGGATGGCGGCCTTCACGGCAAACGAGGCTGGATACAGTGGGCCTTCGAAAAGGTGAAAAGACGGAAAAGCAGAAGACACTGCAAGGGCGGACTCGCCCAGCACAATCAATATCCCAAGCAGGGGAATGATGATGGCTTTAGGCACCGTACGGCGGTACGGCGCGGCGAGGAGCGCGAACATCAGCAGGAGGAGAAACGGACTTGCGAGGCAGCCAGTAAACAAGCAGAGAACGCATGGCCAAACGACATCAGAAATGTGAATGAGGGTGATGGGAAGCAGGCCGGGATCCGGCCCCCGGTAAAGCCTCACGACCAAAATGAGGCTGGAGATGCCGTATCCCAAAAGGATCACCAGCAAAGCAGGCCCCTGCAGACCTGCGAGCGGCCGGATAAGCGGGAACGCGGCCAGCAGGATCAAAGCCATCAGGAGGCGAAATAGGGATAAGACCCGCTCCCGGAAAACGGTCTTGCCGAAAGGCAATAATGCAGATCCAGCCGATGACGGCAACCAAACCCCAAGGCTCATAATCGGCTCTCCCAAGCCGAAAGCTGCGGCAATTTGCGAGCGCATCTGGAAATCGCCATTCGGACGCCAGAGCCCGCTGCTTGATTCGCGAAGGACGGGAGCCATTTTCCGGCATCTGGCAGTGAATCAACTGCTTAGCACATGTCGACAGGATCGACGAGTGCGATTGTTCCGGCTCCGCGATGTAATTAAGCGCCTGAATGAAGCAAGCGGCGAAAAACGCACCAGAATAAAAGAGAACCCAATGTAACAAGCGCGTTCCAGGGAGTCAAGCTAAATCAGGAGTTCCGCCGTGGAGCCCAGAACCCCGGTTGTTCCAGAACGCGCCATTTCCGCCGAGAGCGTCCCCCATGGCGCGGCCCTCGATAGACGCCGAGGTGCGCCCCAAACGCCGCCCCGATCCGACCGCCAGCAGGTTTCTGCGTTCACATTTGAGAACAACATAGGTTACTACCGTGGTGACACGAAAGTAGCATTTTGAGCAACATCTGGCACTATATACTTGCGCGTAAAGCGGCAATAAGCCTCTGATCGGTGCGCCGGCCACGGAACTGCGTTGCGCCGAGCAGGTAGTGTGCTCATGGCCCAAGGAGCGTTAATGGCTTCCCTGCCCAGGACTTCGTTCTCTCCCATCCGAGTGTTGATCGCCGACGATCATTCCCTTTTCCGGGAGGGATTGCGGAAACTGATCGAGTCTGAGGCGGGATTCGAGGTGGTCGGGCAGGCATCGGACGGTGAAATGCTGCTCGATATGGCCCGAGAGCAACAGCCGGACCTTATCCTTCTGGACCTGGCCATGCCCCGCCAGGATGGAATGCAGGTGCTCCGCGAGCTTGCGGCGGCCGAGGTTCCGGCTCGAACTCTGGTACTGACAGCCTCCATCAATAAATCTCAGATTGTACAAGCCTTAAAGCTGGGAGCCTACGGTGTAATCCTCAAGGAATGCACCACCCAAAGGCTCTTCGACAGCATTCGCTGTGTCATGGCCGGCCAATACTGGATTGGCCGTGAAAGCGTCTCGGATCTCGTCCGTGCGCTTCGCAGTGTTGCCTCGTCGGAAGCTGGATCCCGTTCTAAAGACTTCGGGCTTACACCGCGAGAGCTCGAAATTATTACCCTGGTGGTGGCAGGGTATTCCAATCCCGAAATTGCTCAACGCTGCTCGATCAGCGAGCAGACAGTCAAGCACCATATGAGCAATGTGTTCGATAAACTCGGAGTCTCAAACCGACTGGAACTCGCCTTGTTCGCCGTGAATCACCAGCTCACTGAATCGGTGGCCTGACCACTTACCCACAGCCACGGCTGAGATGGATTTGCCTCCGCAAAGTTAACTATATGGTTACTACAGGCCTTCGTCCGATTACGCGCGTAATGCCCCACGGTTCTATGCGACTAGCACTGCGCAGTTCTATGACAATAGTACTGCCGGGCCATTGAATCCATTGCCATTTCCAAATATTTTCGACTCCTCGCCCCAATAAGCGAAATCACGATACTGAATGCGTTCCAGGAGATGGAATGGAAACGACGTTGACCGCTAACGAGGGACAGGTTGGAGTTCCGAGAGCCCGACGTTACGGAATCGGCACCTCAATCCGCTATCGAGTAGGCGGGGCGAATGGGTGGCGGGAAGGCACCCTGCAAAACATCAGCATAACCGGCGTTCTCCTTTGCACGGACCAGCCACTGGAGATCGACACAACGATCGAAATGAGATTTGTTTTGCCTGTAGAGCTGTTGAACGGCGAATCCGCCGCTGAGGTTTTGTGCCGGGGGATCGTCGTCCGATCTGCTCCGCCCTCTGGCCCGGAGGAAGAGACCAGAGTAGCCGCGAAGATCATTAGCTCTCGTTTCCTGCGCCAACCGGGCAGGAAATGAGTTGAGGATTTACCAGGAGTTTATTCCTCTGTAGCAATCGGACCGTAGCTTCACCAAACGCTGCACCAGGAAAGCTCCTGCAAAACCAAGCCGCGCATCACCAGATCGGATGACTCCCACGAAGGGATTGAAACCGGCCTCTGTGTGATCGCAAACCGGAAGTGGGTATTGTGACTCACAGGGCGAAGCTGTGCCCAACGGTTCGCAAATCTGCGATGCGCGACAGGGATGAGGATCGGAAATGCAATATCCGCAGCTCAGTCCGGCACCCAACGACGAACGTTTTCCCTGGTGGGCGCTCTATACCCGCCATCAGCACGAAAAATCAATTGCTGATGCGCTGTCTGCGAAGGGATTTGAAGTATTTCTGCCAGTGTACGACTCCGTGCGGAAGTGGAAAGACAGGCGCAAGGTCCTGTCCCTGCCACTCTTCCCCTGCTATGTTTTCGTGCGCGGCGCGATCAATCGCCGGCTGCAGATCGTGAGCACGCCCGGTATTCATATGATTCTTACCCGCGGCGAGCGGTTCGCCTCCATACCCGAAATGGAGATTGAAGCTATTCGCAGGACCGTCGAGGGAAATTTCCGGGTAGAACCTCACCCCTTTCTGAAATGCGGGGATCGAGTTCGTGTTACTCGCGGATCGCTGCAGGGTATTGAAGGAATTCTCGTCCGCAAGAAGAACATCTTTCGCCTCGTTCTCTCGGTTGAGATGCTCGCCCAGTCCGTAGGCGTGGAAGTAGATGCTGCAGACATAGAACCGGTACGAACTCCCAACGGACTCTCTGCAGCCACAGGAGGTTTCGTACCTGCAGCCTCCGCAACGGTAGAATCCGCTCTGGCCATGGGCTCAGCTATTTGAGAAACCCCAGCAGACCACCAGGAGCAGCTATGATCGTTCGGCTCACCCGCTCGTCCCTTAATTTTCTCTTCATCGGTTTCTTCTGCGTGAGCGTGGCGAGCGCTGCCGCTCCCGAAATGCCTCTTGCTATTCAGGCATCCCCATCAGGTCCTCTGTCGCAGGCTTCCGCAACCGGAACGGGCAGCGGAAGCGCTGCCGCTCCTGACTATCTGATTGGGGACGACGACTTGCTCGAGATCAACGTCTGGAACGAACCTGATCTCAAGCAGTCACTCCCGGTGCGATCTGATGGAAAGATCACCTTACCGCTGATTGGGGAGATTCAGGCAGCGGGTAAGACGCCTTCGCAGCTGCAACAGGCAATTGCTTCCAAACTCAAGGCCTACGTCAACAATCCGGCTGTGACGGTGATCGTGCTGCAGATGAACAGCCGCAAGTTTAATATCCTCGGCCGCGTCTCAAAGCCTGGATCTTATCCCCTGACGGCCACAACCACCGTGCTCGATGCGATTGCCGAGGCGGGTGGTTTCCAGGACTTTGCCAGGCAGAAGGACATCTACATCCTTCGAAAAAGCTCCTCCGGCCGGGAAACAAGGCTCCCGTTCAACTACAAAGCAGTTATCCAGGGAAAACATGCGGAAGAAAACATTATTCTTGAGCCGCATGACACAGTAGTCGTCCCCTGAGAGACGCGCTATGGCGAAGAAGATTGTGGCACTTTATGCTTTGCTGTTAGCCACGGCCCCCGCATGGTCGCAGGCAGCCGGTGGGGGTGCTGCGAATTCGTCTCAGATGCTTATGCCTCCGCCCATCAGTGCGGTTGGATTCCCGGTCGAAACAAGCGGAGAAGAGAGATCAAATTATTTGAACGGCGGCATTACATTTAACGGCGGGTATGTAAACAACCTCTATCCGGGCACCGGAACAACAACCATCAATGAGGCGCTGTATCTGGTGCAGCCAAACATATCGGCCGATCACACGACGGACCGATCCCACGAGACGTTCACCTACGCTCCTGCTTTCACGTTCTACAACCCCGACAGCACATTGAACAGCGTAAATCAAATGGGGAACGCGAGATTCCAATACCGGTTCAGCCCGCACGTAACATTTGCGGCTGGAGATGGGGTGACGAAAACATCGAACGCGCTGAGCGAGCCATTGTTGTCCGGGCCAGTCTCAGGAGAACTTCCGCAGGTAACTCCCGGGCTGATCGTGCCGTTTGCGCCGCAGCTCTTCAACAGCGCCTACGCTCAACTGGGGTGGCAGTTTTCGCTGAACGATATGCTCGGGTTCGACGGGGACGCAACGTTGCTTCATTTTTCCAACACGCCGGAAGCGAGTGGCCTGTACAACTCGAATTCGCGAGGTGGAGCGGCATTCTACACACATCGCCTGAACGAGAGGCAGTATCTCGGGGCGACCTACGAGTATTCTGAGATCATCGCAAACCCCACTATCTCGAACGGTATCGCCGAAGCGGATCTGAACGCGGACACGCTGCTTGGTTTCTATACGGTTTATCCAAAATCGAACCTTTCGCTCTCGTTCGGCGGCGGTTCGCAGCGCTACAGACTGACGCAATCGCCGATTGCGGCGGCCGAGGCGTGGGCACCGTCCGCGCTGGGGAGCATCGGGTGGCAGGGTGTTCACACGAGTTTCGCTTTGACCTACAGCCGCATCGTGACGGAGGGGTCAGGCGTTATCGGGGCTTACGACACAAACGCGGCAACTTTGTCATGGCATTGGCAACTGTCCCGAAGCTGGAGGGCGAGCCTGGGCGGTAACTATTCAGACCTTGCGACTGTAGACCGGTCGTTTGCGGGTTCGCTTCCCGGAGGCCACACGTTGTCCGGAGCTGTCACCGTTGGACGCCAACTGGGAGAGAATTTCAGTTTTTCCGTTCAGTATCAGCGAATTCATGAGGACTACGCAGGAATTTCCGCAATATCGAATGCCCCGAACAGTTCCCTGGAATCGGGTTCGATTACCTATCACTTCTCGAGACCGCTGGGACGGTGAGTGCAATGCCTGAAGAGCTTATCGAGCAGGAAGAGTCGAAACCGTTCGATATAGAGCGTGTGTACGACCTCGTCCGGAGAAGGCACATGCAATTCCTCATTCCGCTGCTCTTCGGATGGTTTCTTGTGTGGGCAGCAAGCTGGATCTTGCCTGTGCGATACAGTTCGACTACGACCATTCTGGTACAGCAGCCTACGGTGCCCAAGAATTACGTGGACCCGAACATCAATGATGACGTGCAAGCTCGCCTGGCCAGTCTCACCCAGCAGATTCTGAGCCGCACGCGTCTGCTTCTGATCGCTACTCGGCTCCATCTTTACCAGGATTCGGAAAGGACTCTTGCGCCTGATCAGATCGTTGCGAGAATGCGCGATGATATCGGCATCGACCTGGTACGTGATCCTCAGACTGAAGCGATCACTGGGTTCACCGTTTCCTATTCCGCCCCTTCGCCGCGCCTGGCGCAGAGCGTGGTGAGCGAATTGACCGGCCTTTTCATTAGCGAGAACCAGTCCACTCTGCAGCAGGAATCGGAGAGTACTACAGAGTTTCTACAGCAGCAACTCTCAGATGCGCGCACCAATCTGGCAGCCCAGGACGCGAAGGTGAAGGCTTTCCAGGCGGCCCACGAAGGCGAACTTCCCACGCAGGAGGCCAGTAATCTCCAGATTCTGAGCGGACTCCAGGCCCAACTGCAGAATGAAGAGGACGCACTCAATACTGCGCAGCAGCAGCGCGTTTATTTCCAGTCTCTGATCGAGCAATATGACTCGCTGCGGTTGCCTGCCCAGGGTCCGAGCGGCGCGCCGACAGGTTTGGCCGCAGTCGATGAACAACTGGCAAAGATGAAGGCGCAACTCGCCGATCTCCGCGTCCGCTACACGGATGAATATCCTGCCGTTCAGAACCTGAAGACTGAGATCGCCGCCGCGACACGACAGCGGGACCAGTTGGCTGCCGAACTGGCCACTCGCGCCAGAGCTTCGAAAAATCAATCCGCAAGCAATGCGCCGGCCGCAACGGATTCCACCACAAGCACTGCTGTCCTGCAGGTCCAAAGTCAGTTGCAGGCAACGCAGACCGATATTACGAACCGTCAACATGACATCGCGACATTGCAGGCCCGGATCAATACTTACCAGGCTCGTCTGAACGCAGAGCCGGGGAGTGAGGAACAGCTGGCAGATCTGACCCGCGGATACGAGCAATCTCAGGCCAATTACAACGACCTTCTCAAAAAAGAGAGCGATTCCGCGATGGCCACCAGCATGGAGCAGATGCAGCAGGGAGAGCGCTTCAGCGTGCTCGACCCACCCAGTCTGCCGATTAAGCCGGATTCTCCCAATCGAATCAAGCTGTGCGGCGTGGGACTGGCCTGCGGTCTCCTCCTTGGCCTGGTGGTTGCGGGCGGTCTCGAGTTCCTGGATGATCGACTCCATAATGAGAAGGACATCGAGAAACTTCTTCCCGTCGCAGTGATGGGCGATATTCCGGAGATTCGGACCGCTGCCGAGGAGAGACACCTCAGGAGGAGGGAGTTGCTTGGCTGGGCTGCGTGCGTTCTGGTACTCCTGACGATCGCTGCCGGCTCCGGAGTCAATTACCTGTACGCGACAGGGTCGGGACTTCACCTGCACATGCTGTCATCCTGGCGACACCTGTTCGGATCTCTGCGCCATGTATAAAGAGTTCTTCGGTCTTTCACGAAACCCGTTTAATCTCACGCCCGACCCGGCGTCCTTTGTCTCGACAGAGAGACATAACGAGGCGCTTGCCGCGCTGCATTACGGTGTGCGCCAGCACAAGGGATTCGTGGTTGTCACCGGAGAGGTGGGTACCGGTAAGACCTTGTTGCTGCGCTGCCTGCTTCGGCTGCTAAAGGACAGCAGCGATATCGCCTCTGCTTATCTCTTTAACAACCGGCTGACCCCACTTGAGTTCTACCAATTCATGCTCACTGACTTCGGGCTTCCCGCTGCAGGAAAGAATAAAGCCGAACTCCTGCTGGAGATAAGCCAGTTTCTGTTATCGCGTTCCTCTCAGGGGTTGACTACAGTTCTGATCATCGACGAAGCTCATCATCTTTCGGAGGATCTGCTCGAAGAGATTCGGCTCCTCTCAAACCTTGAGACTTCAGACGATAAGCTCATCCAGATCATCCTGGCTGGGCAACCCGAATTGGATATAAAGCTTGACTCGTTCGGATTGCGGCAACTCAAGCAGAGAGTTGCGCTGCGAGCCACCCTGGCCGCTCTGTCTCGTCAGGAGACAGTCGACTATATCACCCAGCGCCTGCAATTGGCGGGGGCAGATCCACAGCGTGGCTCGATTTTCCCTGAAGAGACCATCTCTGCCGTATACCGGTATTCCTGCGGCCTTCCCAGATTGATTAATACGCTCTGCGAAAACTCGCTCATCGGTGCCTACGCAAAGAAGCTCCCTGTGGTCAGTACTGGAATCGTTGATGCGGTTGCGCGGGAATTCCGACTCGACCCTCTGCTCACGGGTCGACTCAATGATCCAAATTCGGAATGCGCGCTCGATTCGGATGACGTCTTCCTCGATGTACTTTCAACTCTCGGCAGCCCATCCCAAACCAGGATCTGAGCGAGCCTTCCGCGCTATCCCAGAATTGAGAAGCAATGAGTCGCATTTTTGACGCTCTCCAACGAGCCGAAGAAGAACAGCGAGGTACTTCGGCTACGCCCCGGATGTCAGCTACGGAGTTGCTGGAACACGCAGAGGGTCGCGCACGAAGCCAGCGCAACGCCGAGCGCCAGGCCGCATCCGTCTCTGAGAGGACAATTCAGGAAGAAGACGCCAGGCAATTGCCTGTCCACGGTTCCCGCAGCGCCGATTATCTCCGGAAGCCAACGGAGATGCGGACACCGCCGCCCGATCTTCAGACCGCGCATCTGCCCGAGCCGCTCCACGGCCACCTGGTCGCCTTATCCGCTCCGTCGAGTCCCGCAGCAGAGGCCTTTCGGCTCCTCAGCATTCGCCTGCGGGACCTGCGCAGAGAACGTCCCCTGGCAACTCTGCTGATTTCCAGCACGAGTCCTCAGGAAGGCAAGAGCCTGATTGCCGCCAACCTGGCCTGTACCCTCGCGCGGGTGTCGCGGCAGAGTGTTCTTCTGTTGGAAGGGGATGTCCGAAGGCCGTCCCAGGGTGAGCTCTTCCGTCTGAACTCGCTCTCGGGTCTTTGCGAATATTTTCGCGGTGGCCGCGCCATTAAAGACAGCATTTACCGGCTGGAGAAAGCGGGCATCTGGCTTCTTCCTGCCGGCCGCGCGCAGGAGAACTCGCCCGAACTGATTCAGGCTGCACCGCTTGCCGCCATGTCCGCGCAGGTCTGTCAGTGGTTTGACTGGGTGATCATCGATTCCCCGCCGATCCTGCCCCTGGCAGACACCAGCGCATGGGAAAAGATCGCCGATGGGGTTCTTCTCGTCGCTCGCCGAGGCATTACCGCGAAACGCAAGCTCCAAAGGGGGGTCGAGGCTATCGATCAGAAGAAACTGATCGGTACGATTCTGAACTCCTCGACGCGATCCAAAGACGAGGACTACTACTACTACTACAAGCAGCCCTCGACTGATTCGGAACCTGAAGGTGTCAGCCAGTCCTGACGGCCGGTCGATCCCCTCGTTTCATCTGGATCAACAGAATATCCCTCAACAATCTGCAGGAAGCACACTTTCTATCGTTCGTGAGAGAGGAGTGTAAACGGTGGCACTTCTGGGCATGGATAAGGCTTCGAGCACTCGTAACCGCGCAGCCGCGGAGAACCCGGCGGAAGAGCGGGAAGTACTCGCCGAGGAGGCTTTTCTTAAGGCACTCGCCCTCGAGCGGAAACGGTCGGAGCGCTCGAAGAACCCGTTTCTTCTGATGCTGCTCGAGACCGGGCAATCTCCTCGCTCGACAGCAAGACGAACTGCGCTCGATGGTGTAATCGCCGCACTGCTGCCGACGACACGGGCGACGGACGTGGTCGGATGGTATCAGGGTGGCTCCATTGTCGGGGTTATCTTCACTGGACTGTCGGTTGACGACAAAAACGTGACACTCAGCACCCTGCTCAACAAAGTAAATACGGCCCTGCGTTCGGAGCTCACGTTTGATGAATTCAGCCAGATCAGCATCTCCTTCCACTTTTTCCCCGACAGTTGGCACGGCGACGGAGAAGATGGCTCGAATGATCCCGCCCTCTATCCCGACTGCTTCACTCCAGCCAACGGACGGGTTGGATTCCTCGGAATCAAGCGCGCCATGGATGTTTCGGTCAGCCTGATGATGCTGCTGGCCGGTCTTCCCGTCTTCGTCGGCCTTGCCCTGGCCATCAAAGCCACCTCCGAAGGCCCTGTATTCTTCCGCCAGAAGCGCGTCGGCCAGCATGGCCGGCTCTTCACTTTCCTGAAGTTCCGATCCATGTATGTGAACAACGATCACAGCGTGCACCGCGAGTATGTGAGCCAGCTCATTGCAGGCAATGCCGAGCGCATGGCGGTGAATGGAAGTGATGACCGCGTCTACAAACTTGCCAACGACAAGCGCATCACACCGCTCGGAAAAATCCTGCGAAAGACCAGCCTGGATGAACTGCCGCAGATTTTCAATGTCCTTCTCGGTGATATGTCGCTCGTAGGACCGCGGCCCCCGATACCCTATGAACTTGCCGCTTATCAGACCTGGCATCGCCGCCGTCTTCTGCAGGTCAAGCCCGGCATTACCGGTCTTTGGCAGGTAACCGGCCGGAGCCGCGTTACTTTCGATGAGATGGTGCGCCTTGATCTTCAATACGCTACAACGTGGTCTCCCTTGCTGGACCTCAGAATTCTTCTGCAAACTCCTGCCGCGGTGATCAAGGGCGCTTACTAACGCTGTTACCATTTTCTCTTTTCGATTGCAGTACCTTGTTCCGCGTGATTGTTTCTCCGCGCACTGACAACACCCGAGGAACGGGAAGGGTGGACTTATCATTATGAATTTCGGCGTCATTGGATACGGATACTGGGGCCCCAACGTAGCACGGAATCTGGCCAATCTTGATGGTTCTCAGTTGAGCGCGATTGCGGAGATGAGTCCGGCCGCCCGGGCACGAGCGCAAAAAGCGTACCCTGGAGTCCTTGTCACTCCGAACGCTTGTGAAGTGATTCAGTCTCCTGATATTGATGCGGTCGCCGTGATCACACCGGTGTGGACACACTACGACCTGGCAAAGGCGGCTCTGGAGAACGGAAAGCACGTATTCGTTGAGAAACCCTTTACGAGTACAACCCAGCAGGCAGAAGAGCTGATCGAACTGGCGGCTCGCAAGAACCTCCGGATCATGGTGGACCACACATTTCTTTTTACGGGAGCCGTGAGAAAAATCCACCAGCTTGTGGAAGATGGCACCCTCGGCAATCTTTTCTACTACGATTCCACTCGAGTTAATCTCGGCCTCTTCCAACACGATATCAACGTCCTGTGGGATCTTGCTCCGCACGATCTTTCGATCATGGATCACCTGCTCCCCGGCCGCCCTGAAGCTGTTGTCGCCACTGGGCAGCGCCACCTGAATGGGCATGAAGATATCGCCTTCATGACTGTCTACTTTCCCGATCGCGTTATCGCTCACATCAATGTGAATTGGCTCTCCCCCGTCAAGGTCCGCACCACTTTGATTGGCGGAGAAAAGCGCATGCTGGTCTGGAACGATCTCGAAGCAGACGAAAAAATCAAGATCTATGACAAGGGCGTTGATATTACGAGCCGTGAAGGCGTCTATGAACTGCTCGTGAGTTATCGCTCCGGCGACATGTGGGCGCCCCAGATCGAGCAGGTCGAAGCGCTCCGCCATGAGATGTCATACTTTGTGGACTGCGTGACCAACGGCCGGGACCCCCACAATGATGGCCTTGCTGGTCTGCGTGTGGTCAAGATGCTGGAAGCGGCCAGCGAATCCCTGAAAAAGCGGGGCGAGCTCGTTTACCTGTGAATAATGCCGCGTGGAATGCAATCGCCGACGACGTAAAACTCGGAGCCGACGTCCGGCTTTCACGCTTCATCAATCTGTACGGCTGTGAAGTTGGGGATGAGTCCAGAATCGGGGCCTTCGTCGAGATTCAAAAGCACGCCAGTATCGGGCGGCGCTGCAAAATTTCGAGCCATACCTTTATCTGCGAAGGCGTGGTAATCGAAGACAATGTCTTCGTTGGGCACGGCGTCACCTTCACCAATGATATGTATCCACGCGCCACGGCCGGCGACGGAAAGCCGCAAACCGAGGCGGACTGGAAAGTTGAACCCACGGTTGTTCGCAAAGGAGCCTCGATCGGCTCTGGAGCGACCATCCTCTGCAATCTGACGATCGGCGAAAACGCCATCGTTGGGGCTGGCAGTGTCGTGACAAAGAGCGTTCCTGCCAACGCCATCGTGGCCGGAAATCCGGCCAGGGTACTGCGCTATATCGAACCATCCACGGAGGGGTCCAATGTCCGTTCATGAAGGTATTCCGTTCCTCGATCTCGTTACGCCGCACCTGGAGCTTGAATCAGAACTGGTTGATGTCTTTCGCAAGGCCTTGCACACGGCAAGCTTCATTGGCGGCCCCATGGTTGAGGAATTCGAGAAGGCCTTTGCGGAGTTCTGCTCGGTACGGCATTGCGTGGCGGTCAGCAGCGGCACTGACGCCCTGAGGTTCGCGCTGAGCGCGTGCGGCATCCGCCATGGCGATGTCGTCCTGACAGTTCCCCACACCTTCATCGCAACCACCGAGGCGATCTCGCAGTGCGGAGCCCTGCCCGAATTCATCGACATCGACGAGCAGACGTATAACCTCTCGGTGGAGAAGCTGCGGGAATATCTGGAGAAGCACTGCGCCCGGGACAAGTCGGGGCGGCTGATCAGCCACCGGAGCAACCGTCCTGTGACCGCGATTGTCCCTGTCCACCTTTATGGCCAAATGGCCGACATGGACGGGATTCTGGCGCTGGCCGAGGAGCACGGGCTGATTGTCGTTGAGGATGCATGCCAGGCGCACAGCGCCGAATACTTCTCCGCGAAACTGAACCGCTGGATGAAGGCCGGCACAATGGGACGCGCGGCCGCGTTCAGCTTCTATCCCGGCAAGAATCTCGGAGCCTGTGGAGAAGCAGGAGCCGCGGTGACGAACGATGGAGAGATCGCAGGTGCCATGAAAATGCTCCGCGATCACGGGCAGGCGCGGAAATATTATCACGACGTGGAGGGCTACAATGGGCGCCTGGATGCAATCCAGGCGGGATTGCTCCACGCTAAGCTGCCTCACCTTGCAAAGTGCAACGAGCAACGTCGCGAGCGAGCCGCAGAATACCACCGGCTCCTGGCCGACAACGACGCAGTGATCTGCCCGTTCGAACCCTCCTGGTCGCGAGCCGTGTATCACCTCTATGTGATTCGCGTCGCCGACCGGGACGGACTGATGAACCATCTGAAAGAAGCAGGCATCCAGACAGGGATTCATTATCCCGTGCCTTTGCACAGGCAGAAAGCGTACGCGTGGCTCAACTATCGGCCTGGCGATTTGCCCGTGTCCAGCCGGGTCGCAGCCCAGATTATCTCGTTGCCGATGTTCCCCCACATGACCGCCGAGCAGCAAGCCCTTGTTGCCGCTGAGATCTGCCAGTTCACAGCGCGCTCAGCGAAAGAACCAGTCGAATTGGCGGCGTCCGACCAGGCTCTCGTCGAACACCACGCCTAAGCGCAGGAGAGCACTTGTGCGATCGGCTCGCCAAGTCGCGTCGCTCTCCGCACGATAACTTTATCGAGCTCGTATGACGACGGCATCCACTCTGACCCCTATTTCGAAACCTTTTATCGCAGAACCGAGCGACTTGATCCTGGTTACCGGTGCCGGGGGATTCATTGGCGCCGCCGTTGTCGAGGCACTCCTGGATCTGGGTTTCACCAACCTTCGCTGCTTTGTGCGAGCCACGGCTTCCGCAAGCAAGCTGCGGCGTCGCTTAAGTCAGCACTCCCGGGGCGTAAATGTTGAAATAATGCAAGGCAATCTCCTGTCCCCAGCGGATTGCGCCCGCGCCTCCGCCGGCGTGTCTGTTGTTTATCACCTGGCAGCGGGACGTGGCGAAAAATCCTATCCGGACGCCTTCCTGAACTCCGTCGTGACGACGCGTAACCTGTTAGAAGCCTTGGTCTCCACCGGGTTCCTGCGCCGATTTGTGAATGTCAGCTCTTTTTCCGTTTATTCCAATCGGGGATCTCGCGACACTACTCTCGACGAGTCATGCCCCATGGAGAGCCATCCGGAACTACGCGGCGAAGCTTATACGTTCGCCAAAGTCAATCAGGATAAGCTGGTTCTGGAATACGCGAACACATATGGCGTGCCATATGTTCTTGTCCGACCAGGTCATGTTTATGGGCCTGGCAATCTGCCAATGAGCGGACGAGTTGGCATCGACACCTTCGGACGATTCCTCCACTTTGGAGGACCGAATCCCATACCTCTGACGTACCTGAATAATTGCGCAGATGCAATTGTCCTGGCTGGTCTCCATCCGTTGGCTGATAACGAGGTTTTTAATGTCGTAGACGACGATATTCCAACCAGCCGCCAATTTTTACGCCAGTACAAACACAGTGTGCGCCCGTTCAAATCCATCTATGTGCCGCATGCGATCGCATATCTATTTTGCTGGTGTTGGGAGCTCTTTTCCGACTGGTCGGATCGTGAACTGCCGCCCGTATTTAACCGGCGCAGGTGGCATGCCTTCTGGAAGAAGACTCGCTACAGCAACCTGCGACTCAAGACCCGCCTTGGATGGACACAGAGAGTGTCCACTGCGGAGGGCCTGCGGCGCTATTTTGACGCATGTCGAGCGGAGAATCTGAATGCTTAAAGTCGCGATCATCGGCTGCGGAAAGATCGCCGATGCTCATGCAGAACAAATAGGCCGACTTCCGGGTTGCAGGATTGTAGGCGTCTGTGACCGCGAGCCGCTGATGGCACGGCAACTGTATGAGCGGTTCCCGGTGGAGGCTTGTTTCAGCGACGTCAGGGAGTTGCTTGAGAACGGCAGACCGGATGTCGTGCACATTACTTCGTCACCCGAAAGCCATTACGGCCTCGCAGTCATCTGTCTGGAGGCCGGCTGTCACGTGTACATCGAGAAGCCATTCACCCTCTGTGAGCTCGATGCACGGCGTCTCATCGAACTTGCCGCGTCTCGTGGCCTGCAGCTGACCGCGGGCCACGATGACCAGTTCAGCCATGTTGCAAGGAGAATGCGACACCTTGTTCAGCAGGGTTACTTGGGTGGTACACCCGTCCACATGGAGAGCTTTTATTGCTATGAAATGTCACAATCAACCTATGCTACAGCGTTGTTAAGCGACCCCTCGCACTGGGTGCGATCTCTTCCCGGTAAACTACTCCACAATATAATCAGTCATGGCATCGCAAGAATCGCAGAGTTCCTGACCACCGACAATCCATCGGTCATCGTTCATGGTCACATCAGTCCCCGTCTGAGAAGTATTGGGGAGGAAGACATCATCGATGAGCTCAGAGTCATTATTTCGGAGTGTGATCAGACGACTGCATATTTCACCTTCTCTTCACAAATGCGGCCCGCACTCCACCAATTTCGAATATATGGACCGAGCAACGGTCTCATTCTCGATCAGGACCAGGAGACGCTGATCAGACTTCCCGGAAAGAAAGCCAAGAGCTATCTGGAGACATTTGTGACGCCGCTGTCACTCGCGAAGCAATATTCTGCTAACGTAGCGACAAACGTGCGAACGTTCCTGAAAAGAGACTTTCAGATGAAGTCCGGAATGAAGTGCCTCATCGAACGATTTTATGCTTCCATTGCCGAAAACGGCGATCCACCCATTTCCTACCGCGAAATCGTGCTTACGGCGCGAATCATGGACGCGATATTCGCGCAGCTAACCGCATTGAAAGTGGATTCTGTGAAGACTGGAGATCCAGACGCCAGTCCGGAGTCCCCTCGAGCTAATCTCTGTATCGCCGGAGACTGAATCTTAGAGGCTGCGAAGGGCCCTGAGAGACAGAGGAAGGCGCCGCCATCGGAATCGATACGGACGAACGGCGATGGCTGTTCCGGCATCGCCGGCAGTTCCGGCAGGCATAACAAAGACAATAATTGCCGCCGGCACAGTGGGATTATCAGGCGCCGCTAGCGCCTGGGGCTTGCGGAGCATCCTTAATTATAGAAACCGAGTGAAAGTGCGCGATGAGAAGAGCGATCGTAATTGGTGACAGATCGATCAGGATAGAAGGGCGTATTGTCAGGATCGCCCGGATCGAGGGGGAAGATTACCGATTTGTCAGGGATCCAGGACGGTTGATTGATGAGCTGCGGAGTTGCGGTAAGAGGATAGATGTGTTCACGTTTTTGCAGCAGCTTCCTGAAACGACTCCACAGTTTCCCTATCCCATGGAGTGGGACAATGCCGCCGTTCTTTCGATAAAATCGTTCGACGACTGGTGGACGCGCGTTCTTGGATTTAAGGGGAGAAATAAGGCGAAGCAGGCGGAGAAGAAGGGCGTTGTCCTTCGAGAGATCCCGTTCGACGATCGCCTTGTCGATGGAATATGGCGCATCTACAACGAAACTCCGGTGCGTCAAGGCAAGCGGTTTCCCCACTATGGAATGCTCCGGAATAGGGTGCGAGAGCACGCAGGGACTTTTCTCGACTGTAGTGTATTCTTGGGAGCCTTTCTCGGTGATGAACTGATTGGCTTCGCCAAGTTGACGATCAATGAGACTCACACGCAGGCTGGCCTGATGCATATTCTCTCGATGGTTGGTCATCGAGAGAAGGCACCCACAAATGCTTTGGTTGCTCAGGCGGTGAGATCCTGCGCGGCCCGCAACATTCCATATCTTGTTTATTCTCAGTTTGCCTATGGCAACAAACAGCGCGATAGCTTGAGCGATTTCAAGGAACGGAATGGTTTTCAGCGCGTGGATATACCCAGATATTATGTGGCACTTAATCCATTGGGGAAGCTGGCTTTGCGTGCTGGAATGCACCATCGCTTGATCGACCGTGTGCCGGAATCTGTAATCAGCCGATTCCGCTCCTACAGGGCGGCATGGTATCGCCATCAATACCCTACTTCAAATGAGTCCTGAGTAGCCGATGTAGTGAACAGCTACTTCGGTCTTTGCCTGGCGTCTTGTGAATCCTTCTCTGGCAAGCCTGATCTGCGCCTGCGGCGTCGGTGGTCTCTTTTACCTCAACCGCAACCCCCGTATCCATACGTCTAGGGCGCTTTGGCTTTCTGTGTTGTGGATTGGAATTACCGGGTCCCGAGCAGCATCGTTATGGCTGGGTTTGGCACCAGCCGAGGGCAATCCGCAAATTGAAGGAAGCCCCCTGGATGCTGCAATCTTTGGAATTCTGACTGCATCTGCGATTGCAGTATTGATTACCCGCTGGGGATGGATACGCGCCATTCTGAGAGCAAACTGGCCCATCCTGGCATATTTTGGCTTCTGCCTTATCAGCGTCGTCTGGTCTTCCCACTCTGATATAGCTTTCAAACGATGGATTAAGGCGATCGGCGACGTGGCAATCGTCCTGGTCGTTGTCACAGACAGGCATCCCCTGGTTGCTTTCGAGCGGGTAGTCTCTCGCGTTGGGTTTGTGCTCCTGCCTCTTTCGGTCCTGTTCATCAAGTACTATCCGGAGCTCGGGCGCAGCTTCGACTCGTTCGGAAATCCCCAAAATACCGGGGTAACGACAAACAAGAACATGCTGGGGGTGATCGTTCTCGTTCTTTCGCTGAGTACGTTGTGGACTGTTCTCTCCTTGTGGAGGGAAAGGGGACAGCCATACCGAAAACGACGACTGATCGCACAGGCTGCGTTGCTCGCCTTCGGCATTTCATTGCTCTCGATGGCGCACTCCTCGACCGCCATAGCATGTTTTATTTTGGGCGGCGGCCTTATCGTCGCGACCGGCTTTCGTTCGATCAGGACCAGACCTGCACGAGTCCATTTGCTTTGTCTAATCATCTTTCTCGGTGGAGGACTCACACTGCTGCTCGGGGGCGGCACAGATGTGGTGCACGCTTTGGGGAGAAAAGACACTCTTTCAGGACGAACGGACATTTGGGCAGCTTTACTCGCCTCTGCGCCCAACCCGATCATCGGCGCAGGATTCGAAAGCTATTGGATTAGCTCACATGAACTCCAGTTCGCCCGTATTCTTAGAGACGAAGGGTGGTATCACCCTGAAGATCTCAACGAAGCGCACGATGGATACCTGGAAGTGTACCTGGAATTGGGCTGGATCGGCGTTGGCCTGATCGCATGCTGTTTAGTAAAAGCGTATCGCGGTGCCGTCGCGGCATACCGCTTAGACCCAGGCAGTGGCGGGATGCTCCTCGCCTACGTCATCGTAGCGGCCTTTTACAGCATCACTGAAGCTGGATTCAGAATGCTGGATCCAATGTGGATCTTCCTGCTGCTGGCAATGACAGCCGCCAACGGTATTACCAGCGGGTTAGTACCCAAACGACGGTCCCGGCCTCCTGCTTCCCATAAGGCCCTTCCCGTCGGCGTGTCCGCCTGCTAAGAGAACTCAGTGATTCCTTTCGGATCCGACGGGGCCTTTCAGGCCGTTGCGCCTCAGGAAGGCCTTCGCCGCTCAGCGGTCCGTGGTGCCGGGGCAACGATTGCCGGCTCAGGCGCCAGCTTTCTTCTCGGAATCGGTTCGGTGATGATTCTCGGCCGGCTTCTGACCCCAGCCGATTTCGGCATCGTGACCATGGTCACGACGTTCAGCCTCCTGCTTCGCAGCTTTGGGCTGAACGGCTTCACCGAACTCATCATGCAGCGCGAGGAGATCACCCATGCGCTGGCCAGCAACTTGTTTTGGATTCAGCTTGCGATTGGCATAGCGCTCACCCTGGCTTTTGTCGGCATGGCTCCCCTGCTGGGCCGGTTCTATCACAACGGCTCGGTTCCGGCAGCGGCCGAAGTCATGTCTTTAACCATCGGGGTTGGATGCTTTGGATGGATTCACCGAGGACTCCTCCAGCGGGCCATGCGCTTCCGGGCGACGGCGACTCTGGATGTGGTGGGACAAGTCGTACTGGCTGCCGTTTCTATTGTTCTGGCCTTGGAAGGGTGGCATTACTGGGCGCTCGTCTGGGGCAGCGTAGCCCAAGTTGTTACTCTGTCAGCCGGGGTATGGCTGCTGTGCCGCTGGGTACCGAGCTGGCCGGGACGGGCGACCGGCACAGGCGCAGGCGTAAAGTTCGCATCGAACGTTTACGCGCATTTCGCCTTCAGCTACTCCACGCGGAATACGGACAATCTTCTCGTGGGCTGGCGCTACGGCGCACGATCGCTCGGCTTTTATAAAAAGGCGTACGACCTGTTTGTTTTGCCGGAATCGCAGTTATTGTCGCCGCTCTCGGGAGTCGTGGTGAGCACCCTTAGCCGGCTTACCGGCGATCGGGAACAATTCCGGCGGTACTTTCTCAGGGCGGTCTCTGTTTTAGCCCTGGTTGGCATGGGCGTGGGAGCAGATTTCGTGCTCATCGGGAAGGACCTGATGCGCTTTATCCTTGGCCCAGGCTGGGGAGAAGCCGGTCGAATCTTTACTTTGTTCGGCCCGGGTATCGGCGTCATGTTGCTGTATAACACCCACGGATGGGTTCACCTGTCCATCGGGC
>JASHNS010000060.1 GCA_030041515.1 Acidobacteriaceae bacterium
TGCTGCAGTTGCGCCTGGCTCAATTCGACGATGGTACTCAACCCCAGCTTGTAGCGAGTCTGCGCGAGTTCCATGGCCAAATTGGCCTCTTTCACCAACTGCGCCGTGACCGCCATCCGCTGCCAGGCAGTATTGGCCTGTAACGAAGAGGTGCGCACGTCGCGGACAATGTTGTCGCGCAGCTCGCGCGCATCTTCCGCATCGGCCTGGGCCCGGAATTTCGCCTCCTGTGCCTGCGCGTTATACAGGAAGCCATTGAAGATCGGGATGTTAACATTGCCGCCAATACCGCCCCACCAATCAGACGTGTAATACGAATCGGGCCGAACCGGAGCCACGCCGGCAGTCCCAGCGGCTGTGACGGAAGGGAGCATCTGCTCCCATTCCGCGCGAGCGTATTTCTTCTCCGACTGGGTGCCATAGTTCAGTGCCTGCAAGTCGGGACGCTGCGCAAGCGCCGTGTGGATCAGATCGTCAACGTTGGTGGGCGGGGGAGGAGGCGCCGCGCTGTCGCCCACCAAGCGATAGCGCGCGCCGGTGTCGAGCCCCAGAATGGCGTCCAGCACAGCCATCGAAGCTTCGGCGTTGTTCTCCGCGTCCAGCTGCAGCAACTGCGCCTGGGAGAAGTCCACGTCAGCAAAAGCCTGGTCCACAGTGGACTTCAGTTTGTTGCGGGTCATCACCCTCACCTGCTGATCGGTGGTATGGCGGGTGGCAACGGTTTGGCGCGCCACATCGAGTTCCGCCTGGGCCAGGAGTGCGTTGTAGAACGCCTGGTCGGTCGCCAGGACCACGTCCTCCGTGGTCGCCAGGGCGTTCGCGTTCGAGGACTTCTCTTCGAGTTTCTGCGACAGTATCAGGTTGTGGGTATGGCCAAAGTCATAGATGAGCTGCGTGAAATTGACGCCCGCACCGGCATGCTCGAAGAGGCGCGATGAGGTGAGCGACCCGGCTGAGATGCGCGTGGCTTCTTCCGCCTCGACGCCGGTAGCAGCCAGCGTCGCCGTGGGCAATTCCGCGGAGCGGGTCTCGCGATAGACCTGATGCTGTGCAAGGGCCAAAAGCTTCCCCACGTGGATGCGCGGGTTATTGCGAATCGCCATCGCTTCGGCCTGTTCGCGGGTAAGAGTGGGCAAGTTCTCTGCAGGAGGTTGGGGAACAGCCCTCGCCGCCTGAGCAGAGAGGGCTACCAGCGGCGCCGGGGCGCTGGGCAGCTTCGACTGGGCCGCCACCGGCAGCGGCAGCGCCAGCGCCAGAGTCATAGCGTAGATGCCGTTCTTCATGCCTGTGCTCCGTGTTGATCTCCCATACGGCGTTCCTGACGGGTGTGGATGATGAGATAGACAGCGGGCACCACGAACATAGTCAGCACAACCGAGACTCCCAGTCCGCCGATGATGGCGCGGGCCAGAGGAGCGTACTGCTCGCTGCCTGCCTCGGCGCCGATCGCCATGGGGATCATGCCCAGCAGCGTGGCCAGCGAAGTCATGAGAATGGGGCGCAGACGCATCTTGCATGACTCCACCGAGGCTTCCAGAAGCGGCAGGCCCTGCCCATGCAGGATGTTGGTGAAGTCGACGATGAGAATGCTGTTCGACACCACGATGCCGGTCATCATGATGGTGCCCATCAGCGACATGATGTTGAGCGTGCTCCCCGTGACGACCAGCATGAGCACCACGCCGGCGATGCCCGGAGGAATGGCCATGAGGATGATGAAAGGATCGGCAAAGGAGGCGAACTGCGCCATCAGCACGAGGTATACCAGCGCGACGGCGATAATCAGCCCCACCCCGAACTGCAGGAAGGCCGAATTCATTCTCACCACTGCGCCACGCATCGAAACCAGCGTATTGTGGGGCGTTTTGGTGTGCGCGATCAAATTGCGGATCCTCTTGCCGGTCCCTCCCAGAGACTCGGTTTTTGTGGAGACGTAAATGTCGAACACGCGCCGGATCTGGTAGTGATCCACTTCGGTCGGAGTATTGATGAGTTTGATGTTGGCGACGGAACTCAACGGGGTATATCCGGCGCGGTGGTCGCCCTGCCAGATCTGGGGCATCATATCTTCCGCGAAGCGCCCCTCTTCCATCGGATCGTAGCCCTGAGGCTGTACGCCGCGCATCGGGATGTTCTCGAAATCCTGCATGGTCATGTGGTTGATCCAGCGGTTTGCATACTGGACCGTCACCATATAGTTGTTGCCGGTTCGAGGATCGATCCAGTAGCTGGGCGCCACCATGCCGTCGGAGGTCATGGCGGTGATCACGTTGTCGACCACGTTCTTGGCGGAAAGGCCAATGAGGCTGGCCTTTTCACGGTTGATGTTCAGCTGGATGCCCGGATAGTCGATCTCCTGGGGAATAAACGTGGCACTGACGTTGGGAAATTTGCGGATCCTGGCGGCAAGTTCGGCCGCAATGTCGTAGTTCTGATCCATGTGGTTGGAATAACTGACCTGCACATCAATGGGGGCGGCCATTCCCTGGTTGATGACGCCGCTGATCAGGCCGCCGGCATGGAAGTACGTCGTCAGCTCGGGCATTTGGCGCGATAAGCTGCTCCGGACCATGCGCATGTACTGAAAACTGCTGATCGCGTGGTCCTGCCTGAGGCTGACCTGCACAAACGCCGTGTCCATCGAAGCATTCGGGGTGAAGATCGAGGACAAATCGGGATAGACGCCGATGTTGGAGACGATCATGCCGAGGTCCGCGGGGTGCACTGTCTGGCGCACGATCCGCTCCACTTTGGCGATGTAGTCATTGCTTACGCCCAGTCTCGATCCGGCGGGCATTTCAACGTTGATGATGAACTGGCCGGGATCGGTGCGCGGAAAGTAGGCCAAACCCAAAAAGGGGAAGGTGACGAGCAGGCAGACGACCACACCACCGAGAATCACACCGGTGGTCAGCCACGGACGCTGGAGCGTGCGCCGCACAAACTTCTCATACCAGTTCACCATTTTCTGGAAGTAATAGTTGAATTTGTCCACCACCCACTGAAATCCGAAGCCGCGCTTCGGATGCTTTTCATGACCTTCGGTTTCGTGATCCTGGGCCGCGTGCCCGTGAAGGAACAGTGCGCAGAAAAGCGGGACCACGGTCATGGCAAAGATGTATGAGGCGAACATGGAGAGCACGACCGCCAGCGCCAGCGGCGTAAAGAGGTATTTGCTGACTCCGGTGAGCGCGGCGACGGGGAGAAACACGATGGAAGTGGTCACCGTAGCCGCGAGAACGGCGAGCGAAACTTCGGTTCCGCCTTTTTCAGCAGCGATGCGCGGCGGCTCTCCGATCTCCATGTACCGGTAGATATTCTCGAGCACCACGACGCCGTTATCGATGAGGCGGGAGAGGGCGAGAGCGAGGCCGCCCAGGACCATCGTATTGAGGGAACCGCCCATCATGTTTATGATCAGCAGGCACGCAAGCGCCGCCAAGGGAACCGACAACATGACGGCAACCGTGGCGCGTGGACTGCCCAGAAACAACAGGATCATTAATCCCGTCAGGAGCAGGCCGATGCCGCCTTCCTTGCCGACGTTCTTCAGCGCCAGCTTCACGAAGACCGACTGGTCGAAGACCACCGCGGTCTTCAGGGCAGCGGGTACGTCCACCAGGTGGCTGACGGCCGTGCGGATCCCGTTCACAATCGTGATGGTGTTGCTTTTGCCGGCCTGTTTGAAGATCGGCACATAGACCGAACGCTGGCCGTTGATGCGCACGATGTTGTACTGCAAGGCGCCCGAGTCAACGGCCTTGCCGATATCGGCCACCAGCACCGAGCCGTTCCCCACGGATTTCAGCGGCATTTGGTTCATCGACTTCGCACTGGGGAACTGCGCGTTGGCGTAAATGTTGTAATCCTTGTTGCCGATGCGGACGTCGCCCGCGGGCAGGATCAGGTTAGAACTGTTGACCGCCTTCACCACATCATTCAGGCTGAGGTTGTGGGCCTCCATTTTCAGGGGGTCCACATAGACCTGGATCTGACGGTACGTTCCTCCAAACGGCTGCGGCACCGAAGCGCCCTGCACGTTCGAGATCTGGTCGCGGACTTCGAACTGGGCCAGGTCCTTCAGCTGCGTTTCGTTCAGGTCCTTCCCCTGCAGGGTGACGAGACACACCGGCTGGGTAGAAGCCGTCAGGCCCAGCACGACGGGTGGCAGCGTACCCGGCGGAAGACGCCGCAGGTCGGCCATGGCAAGATTCGCGATGTTGCTCAGAGCCGCATTCGGGTCGGTCCCTGGCTTGAAGTAGATCTTGATCAGGCTCACGCCTGTCAGCGAGCGCGATTCGCTGTGATCGACGTTGGCTGCCAGGGTAAAGAAGCGCTCAAACGTATCGGTGATGTCCGCCTCAATCTGCTGCGGCGGCATGCCGTTGTAGAACGTCGCGACCACTACAACGGGCATGTCGATGGACGGGAAGAGATCGACCGACATCTGAAAGACGTTAACCGCACCGATTAGCAGCACGATCAGCGACAGCATCAGGATGAAAAAGGGGTACTTCAGTGCAAACTTCGGCATTCCTTACTGACCCCCATTCCCTGCACTGAGCTGGCCGCTCATGTCGATGACCCCTCCGGATTGAGGAGCGACTTCAGAGGCCGGGGTCTTCTGCATCACCGGAGTTACCTGCTCGTTGTCCGAGTACTTTTCCTGCGCCGCAGTGATGACGCGGTCGCCAGGGTTGAGACCACTCACGACCTGGACAAGACGGGCACCCTCGATACCAACCTGCACCGGGCGAATGTGAACGCGGTTATTGCTGTCGAGCACATACGCCTCGTACTCTTTTCCGTTCAGCACCATCGCACCCAGAGGCATTGTGGGCACATTGTCAGCGTGCGCCAGTTGCAGGAGTGCGTCCGCATACATGCCGGAATCAATTGCCAAAGAGGGGTTGGGCACATCGATTTCGGTTTCCATGGTGCGCGTCTCGAAATCCAGTTGACGCGTGAATCGCACCACGCTGCCCTGGAAGGAGCGACTGAGAGCATCGACGTGGACCTTCACCGGGTCGCCAAGGTGTATATACCGCACGTAATGCTCAGGGACCGGGAGGCGCAAACGCATGAGTCCGCTCTGCGCCAGCCGGACGATGGGAAGGGTCGCGCTGTTGGAATTCGTGCCGCTCTGGATCAGGGCGCCCGTGTCTGCGTAGCGCCACACAATGACTCCATCCAGCGGTGCGATCACGTTTGTGTAATTTTCCAGCGCGTTGACCCGATCGTGGTTGGCTTTCGCCACCAGCAGACCCTGCTGCGCGGCTGACAAAGCGGCCTGGGCCGCATCCACGGCCGCGGCCGAGGACAGGTCCTTGGCCTGAGCGTCATCCAGTTCCTGCTGCGCGACCAGTCCGGGTTGCGCCTGGGAGGTTTGCAGCAGCCGCTGATAATCGGCGTGCAGCGCGCTGTGGGTGGCGACGGCCCGCGCCACGTTGTGCTGTGCCCGGACGATCTCGGCCTGCGCCTGCTGGGCCGCGAACGTCGTTTCCGACACCTGCGCTGCCAGCTCGGGGACTTCCAGGACTGCGATGGTCTCCCCCTTGTGCACCCGGTCGCCAATGTCGACATAGATATGGCGAATGAAGCCGGAGACTTTCGGGTGAATGTCAATTTCCTGGTAGGGCTGGAACTGTCCGGCCAGCGTCAGCACCTGGTCGATGCTGCCCCGCTGCACCTGCGCCACCTGTGCGGCGGGAGGACCGGGAGCAGCCTCCACCTGCGGCGTCTGATGGCGGGCATGCAAGACCAGCAGGATGGCGAGGATGACCACTGCCGTCGCGGAAACGATGAACCAAACACGCTTCTGCATATCGAGATTTCACCTGTTCTGTTGAACTGCTGAATCCGGGCCGAAACAAAAGGGAAAATGGCCGGAAATGGACCCATCCGCGATGGAAAGCCGCGTCTGGAATCCAGCAAAAGCCACGAGGAAACGCGGCAGCTCTGATGCAGAGGGAATTAGCTGCGGGGAGGAGGACGGGTGAATCCGGACGAACCCAAAAACCATCGCTGGGAGCGATGAACGCGAACGGGCTCAGGGGCCCATGGGCGCAGGATGGGGTGGATCAATCCTGCCAGGAGAAAGAGGGCAGGGACCCACACGGCTATCGCCGCAGGAGCCGTGTTTTCGCCCGCTCTGCGCAAAACCTTAACAGGAACAGTGCTGCGATCGGTCAGCAGCAGCTTTGCTTCCACCATATTGTGCTTCACGGAATGAGGCTGCGCGTAGAAGGACAACTTGTAGCGCAGGCCCCAGGCGAAAACACAGATCCCCAGCAGGATGAAGGCAGGCGCCAACGCACGCAGCTTCAGCCGGCCGCCGGGCAGGCGAACCCCCTGAGAGTCTGCGGAATTTGGAGGAGGAGCTGTCAAGGCCGTATGGACAAGATCATGCCACACTGCTTCGACGTTTTCAAAACCGATTGCGTGAGCAGCACCCGCAACCGCTTCCCCGCCAGAGATTTACAATGTCCTCATGCGATCCGCTGAACTGGCGCGCCTGCTGGGTGCTGAGCTGCATGGAAACCCGGATCTGGACATTGCGGGCGTGGCTGGCATCGAGGAAGCAGGCCCAGACCAGATCACGTTCGTAGCCAACCCAAAGTACGCCGCGCAGGCGAAAACCACGCACGCCGGAGCCATCCTGGTCACTCCCGATTTTCCCGAGACATCAGCGACGACCCTGCGGCTAAAAAACCCGTACCTCGCGTTTGCGCAGGCCGTGGAGATCTTCTATCGTGCACCGCTGTGGCTGCCTGGAGTTCATCCGACCGCAACGATCCATCGGAGTGCACAGATTGGCCCGAATGCGCATATCGGAGCCTACACTGTCGTGAGCGAAAATGTGATCATCGGCTGCGATGCAGTGATTCTGCCCCACGTCGTGATTTATCCTGGCGTGCGGATCGGCGACCGCTTCTTTGCGCACGCGCACGCGGTGGTCCGCGAGAATTGCCAGCTTGGCGACGACGTACTGCTGCAAAACGGGGCCGTTGTGGGGTCGGATGGCTTCGGATTCGCGAAGGACGAAGCAGGGCGCTGGCACAAGATTCCGCAGTCCGGGCCGGCCATTTTGGGAAACCACGTCGAAGTCCAGACGAACTCCTGCATTGACCGGGCGAGCGTGGGCGCGACGCGCATCGGGGATGGGGTCAAGGTCGATAACCTCGTCCAGGTCGGGCATGGTTCCTCGGTTGACGAGAACACGCTGCTTTGCGCTCAGGTGGGACTGGCGGGGTCGACGCACGTGGGCAAGAACGTGATCCTGGCGGGCCAGGTCGGTGTCGCGGGCCATTGCACGATCGGCGACGGCACCATTGCGATCGCGCAGGCGGGCCTGCATGGAGATATTCCGGCGGGGTCGATGGTGGCCGGGTCGCCGGCGTTCGAGCACAAGCAGTGGCTGCGCGCGAGCGCGCTGTTCAGCCGTCTGCCGGAGCTGGTGAAGCAGTTGCAGCGGAGAAACAAGCGAGAAGAGTAGAGTTGAAGAATCGTATATTCCCAGCGTGGGCGGCAGCAGCGCGAGGGGAATCCGCATCCAACTAAGTTCGTATGTCGACGACCGAACATGAATCCTCGCTGAGCCTGGTCCAGACGCCAACCGCGCCGATTCGGGTGCTGCTGCTCGACGATCACCCCGACAATCTGCTGCTGCGCTCGACGATTCTGCGCAAGTATGGGTACGTGACGGAAGCGGCGAGCACGATCGAGGAAGCCGAGCACATGCTGGACGAGATCGACATCGCGGTGCTCGATTACCATCTGGGCGCGGGGAAATTCGGCACAGAAGTTGCGAACGCGCTGCGGGCGCGGCGTCCGCAGGTTCCCATCATTATTCTGTCAGCGACGCTGGAGCGGCGATTCGGTGGCGTGGAAGACATGCACCTGCTGAAGGGCTACAGTTCCATCGACGATCTGGTGACGGCGCTGCGATCCTTCGAAGCGAAGCGCCGCGGGAAGCCGGTGGTTGTGGATGCCCGCGACTTCTTCTACTCGCGGATCAACATGGCGATGGGCGACGACGTTGTGCTGGAGATTCTGGACGGCGAGGGCACGTGGCAATACGTGAATGAGACCTGCGCGCGAGTGCTGGAGAAGCCGCGCGACTGGTTTCCGGGGCGCAACATGTTCCAGGAGATGCCGGAGCTGGCCGTCGACTGGGCGGATATCCTGCGCACGGTGGCGGAGACGCGGGAGACTTACATCGACCGCACATTCCGCGGGGTGCTGAACCTGCCGAGCAAGGGCGACCGCTGGGTGTGGAACGTGCTGGCGTTTCCGATCACGCTGCACACGCGCGAAACGGGCGTGGTGCTGACAGCGCGGGCACTGGAGCGCAAGTCGGTGCTCTAGAGTGCTACGCTGATCGCAGCGATGCGATCCTGTTTTCGTTCCATTCGGGCATTCTGCGCTCTGGCGGTTGTTTCCTTCCTGTGTTGCGGGTGTCACCGTTCTCCCTGGATTCAGGCGCTGATCGTCAACGAGCAGAACACCTTTGTGAATCTGGTGGAAGTGGACTACGCCGGAGGAAGTTTCGGGACGCAGTCGATTGCTCCGGGAGCGACGTTCCATTATCGATTTCGTCTCCTGGGGAGTGACAAGGTGAAGCTGAGCTTCACGGACGCGAGCTACCACAACGTCAAAGTCACCGGACCGGAACTCGAGAAGGGACAGGCGGGAACACTGCGGATCGAGATTGAGCCTGGAAACAAGGTGGCCTGGCAGCCGGCGCTGCGGGTAGTTCAGTAATCAGTAATCCGTAGTCCGTAGCCGGACAAATCGAGATGGCCTGGCGCTTTCGGGCTTCGTTCCCGGGGAAAGATTTTTTGAGGGTCGGGGTCCTTCTCATTGATTCTACAGTACTTACAGGGTAATACCCTGCGGGTATTACCCCTTTCGCCGCGCCTGCAGGCGCCTTTTTCCGCTCGCTGGTTCGCCAAGCTGAAGCCCAGCGCTTCTACCGTCTTCCTCGCTTCGCGAGGAATAGGGCCAGCAGGAGCGCCTGTGACCGGATTGCCCGCCCCCGGGCAACGAGCTCGTGCCGAGGCTCACTGGTCATCGAGATGAGAAAGAGCCGCGTCGATGCGCCGCAGGAGATCCCCTGAGGGGTCCGCGAGGAGGCCTGAAAAGGAAAAGGTCCGCGATGGGCGGACCTTCCTGGTTCGGACTCTGCATTGAGTGTGGGAGTGGCGGAAGAGCGAAAGCAAGAGAAATCGGTGAGGCGGGGGGTACGAAGGTCATGAGGTAGCGGCCAGCAGCCAGCCTGCGTTCGCGCGCAGTGGAGGCGGATCGAGAGAGGTCGTGCCGCCTTGTTCGATTCCGGACATTCGGTTTGGTTTCTGGACACGCCGGCTTGCATCTGCTTCACGTAACATACGCTTTTTCAATGAGAAAGTGGTGGCCAGTCAAATGCAAATCCACGCCAGGGGTATCTCGGCTCCCACTCCCCCGCACAGGAGACACCGATGCTGACCGATGTTTGGCACGCACTGCGGCAGTTGCGCAAATCGCCCGGCTTTACGCTGACGGCGGTCCTGACTTTGGCGCTGGGGATTGGAGCGACGACGGCGATCTTTACGCTGGTGCAGCAGGTGATGCTGGAGTCGCTGCCGGTGACGAAGCCGGAGCAGCTGTGGCGGATCGGGGACCAGGCGCGGTGCTGCAACTGGGGCGGGTATAGCCAGGACGGCGACAACAACGACGAGCCGAATGACTGGAGTCTCTTCCCGTGGGAGGCGTACCAGCTGTTCCGGGCCAACACGCCGGGGTTTGAGCAACTGGCGGCGATGGAGTCGGGAGACGAAGCGCTGGGCGTGCGGCGGGCGGGATCGCAGGCGCCTCCGGAAACGGCGAACGGGCAGTATGTGTCGGGGAATTTCTTTGGGACGCTGGGCGTCTCCGCGTGGCGCGGGCGGCTGTTTACTGCGGCGAATGACCGGGAGGGCGCAGCGCCGGTGGCCGTGATGAGCTTCCACACGTGGGAGGAGAAGTACGGGTCGGACCCCTCGGTGGTGGGGTCGACGTACCAGATCAACGGGTATCCGTTCACGATTGTCGGAGTGACGCCTCCGAACTTTATTGGGGCGAAGATGGTGAGCTGGGGGATGCCGGACTTCTGGCTCCCGCTGACGACGGAGCCGTTGATCGACGGGGCGACGGAGCGGCTGAAAAACCCGCACGTCGACTGGCTGGACGTGATCGGGCGGGTGCGCGCGGGGGCGAATCCCAAGGCGCTGCAGGCGCACCTGCAGAGCGAACTGCACGGCTGGCTGGCGAGCCACGTGGCCGATATGAGTCCGCAGGAAAAGGCGGTGTGGCAGAAGCAGACGCTGCGGCTGACGCCGGGCGGAGCAGGATTCTCGCAGATGCGCAGGGATTATGGCGAGGGCCTGCTGCTGCTGATGGTGACGGCGTGCTGCGTGCTGCTGGTAGCGTGCGCGAATATCGCCAATCTGCTGCTGGCGCGGGGGCTGAGAAACCGGCAACAGACGTCGGTGCGGGTGGCGCTGGGCGCGTCGCGGGGACGGCTGGTGCGGAATGCGTTGCTGGAAAGCGTTGTGCTGGGAGTGATCGGCGGAGCGGCGGGGATGGCTGTGGCGTGGGCGGGAGCGCGTCTGATTCTTTACCTTGCCTTCCACGCAACGGCGCAGAGCACGTGGATTCCGGTGCACGCTTCGCTGTCCATCCCGGTGCTGCTGTTTGCGCTGGGCGTGTCGGTGACGACGGGGGCGGTGTTTGGGATTGCGCCGGCGTGGATGACCTCGCATGCCGAGCCCGTGGAGGCGCTGCGCGGGGCGAACCGGTCGGTGGGTGGCGGACGACACTGGGCGCAGAAAGCTCTGGTGATTGCGCAGGCGGCGGTGTCGCTGGTGCTGCTGAGCGCGGCGGCGATGCTGGGAGGGAGTTTGCGGAACCTGGATCATCAGAACTTTGGGTTCAATCCGAGCGGGCGATATCTCGTCTACATCAATCCGAAACTATCGAACTACAAGCAGGAGCAGCTGATCCCGTTGTTCCGCGAGGTGCAGGAGCGGCTGAGCGCGATTCCGGGGGTGCGCCAGGTGAGCGCGGCCACGTACGCGCCGATGAGCGGCGACCAGTGGGGCTTCGACATTCGGGTTGAGGGCAAACCAGAGCCTGGACCGAAGGACGATTCCGGCGCGGACTGGACACGCATGACTCCGGGATTCCTTGAGACGATCGGGGCGAAGATGCTGATGGGGCGGCCGATCACCGAAGACGACAACGCGACGACCCGGCCGGTAGCGGTGGTCAACGAGGCGTTTGCGAAGAAGTTTTTCGGGAATCAGAATCCGATAGGACAGCATTTCGGCCCGGCTCCGGAGAAGTATGCGGGGACCTACGAGGTTATCGGGGTGGTACAGAATATCCGCTGGGTGAATTGGGGATTCAAGGATCCGGCGCGGCCGATGTACTACATGGCCGAGGCGCAGACGGTCAATTTTGGCGATCCGAGCCTTGATACCTACGAACTGTGGTCGCATGATCTGGACAACATCGTGATGTGGGCGCCGGGCCATCCGCCGAACCTGCGGGAGCAGGTGAAGCGGGCGCTGGCGGATGTGGATCCAAGCCTGGTGATGTATGACGTTGAGCCGTACTCGAGGGTGATTGAGGATACCTTCGACCAGCAGAAGATGATCGCGAGTCTGACGTGGCTGTTTGGGGCGATTGGGCTGGCGCTGGCGGCGATCGGTCTGTATGGCGTGACGGCCTACGGGGTGGAGCAGCGTACGAGCGAGATCGGCGTGCGCATGGCGCTGGGCGCGGATCGCGGTTCGGTGGTGGCGATGGTGCTGCGGGGGGCTTTCTGGCAGGTGGGGATTGGATTGGGGATTGGGATTCCGGCGGCGATTGGGGCAGGTTACCTGATCGCGAGCCAGCTGTTCGGGGTAAGGCCGTGGAATCCGCTGCTGCTGGCGGGGGCGACGGCGCTGCTGGCGCTGGCGGCGCTGGTGGCGGCGGTGATTCCGGCGCGGCGAGCGGCGAGCACCGATCCGATGCAAGCGCTGCGGAGCGAGTGAGGGGGAAGCTGCTGCGGCAGGCGGCTGTCCGCGAGCCAGCATTCGGCGGTTCTCTGAAGCGGCTCTCTGAACGAATCCGGAGTTTCAAGGCTTCCCGGCAAGGGATTGGCGCGACTGTCTGGCGATGAGCCTGGGCAAAACGCACCGAGGAGCGGAAGTCGAGCCGTGCGGGGCGCTGGTCCTGATCGCGAACGCCGCACCCTCAGCACCTTCACCTCGTCGTGGGTCAATGAGATCCTGAAGTGTTGTTGTCCCATTGATCTCAGATCGCTTCAGCCTGTTCACCGCGGAGTTCCACCATGATCGCTGGATTGAAAGCAGCAGATTTCTATGCTCTTCGAAGGATGGGAGTCTGCGGCTGCAGCACTCGCCAGGGAGCATCAATGCGACGCGGCATCTTTGCCGCGCTGTTGCTGGCGGCGCTGTGCGGTGTTGTGCCGGTGGGCGCTTCTGCGGCTTCGATTCCGGCGCGACGTACGGTAACCGTTGGCCAAGGTTCTTTCATTCTGGATGGAAGGCCGGTTCAGATCATCTCGGGCTCAATACACTATGCCCGCGTCCCCCCGCCGTACTGGCGCGATCGCCTTCTGAAGGCGAAGGCCATGGGACTGAATGCGATCACGGTGTACGCGTTCTGGAATGTGCACGAGCCGCGGCCGGGGCAATGGGATTTTTCAGGACAGTACGATATCGCGCGGTTCATCCGCACGGCGCAGCAGGTGGGGCTGTATGTGATTCTGCGTCCGGGTCCCTATGCCTGTGCCGAATGGAGTTTTGGCGGCTACCCCGCATGGCTGCTGCGTGATGCTGCGATGCGGGTTCGCACGCTGGATCCTGCTTATCTGCGGGCGGCGCAGAGTTACATGGATCATCTCGGCCAGCAGGTGAAGCCCTTCCTGTGGACCCAGGGCGGACCGATCATTGCGGTGCAGGTGGAAAACGAATATGGATCGTTCGGGAACGATCGGGCGTATCTGGAGGCCGTGAAGCAGATGGTCGTCCGGGCAGGGCTGGGGAGCGCGGTTCTCTATACGGCCGACGGTCCGGGCCTGTGGGGCGGCTCGTTGCCAGAGTTGCCGGAGGCGATCGATGTTGGTCCAGGGGATGTGAAGAACGGGTTCCGGGAATTTCTGCAATTCCGGCCTCACTCGCGACTGATGTACGTAGCGGAATACTATCCCGGCTGGTTCGATTCATGGGGAGAGCCGCATCATGAAGGGGCGCCGATCGCGCAACAGCTCAGCGATCTCGGCTGGGTTCTTTCCCACGGATACTCCGTGAATCTGTATATGTTCCATGGCGGCACCGACTGGGGTTTTTTGAACGGCGCGAATGCGAAGGGAAAGAAGTACGAACCGCAAACAACGAGCTACGACTACTCGGCGCCGCTGGATGAAGCGGGCAATCCGACTCCGGCTTATTACGCGCTGCGGCGACTCCTGCGGCAGTATGCGGAGAACAGAACTGTGCCTCCGGTCCCCGCGGCGGTGCCGCTGATTCAGGTTGCTCCATTCAGGCTGCCGCAGTCGGCCTCTTTGTGGAAGAATTTGCCCGCTCCCCGGCCGAGCAGGAAGCCCCTGGATTTTGCGAGTTTCGATCTCCAGGCGGGCTACATGCTGTACCGAACTGTCATTCAGGGTCCCATGAAAGCTACCCTGGACATTGGCGGAGCACGCGACTATGCGGTGGTCTTTATCGACGGACAACGCGCAGCGACATTCGATCGCCGCCTTGATCAGCATCAGGCGACACTCAGGGTTCCGGGGCCGTCGGCTCGGCTCGACATTCTCGTTGAGGACACCGGCCGCATCAACTACGGTCCACTGTTTCCGGCGGACCGCAAGGGGCTGATCTTCCCAGTGCTTTTGAATGGCAAGCCGCTTGAGGGATGGGAGAATTACCCGCTCGCGATGGTGCAGAGGCCGACGCCGCGCTGGTCGAGCGGCACGGTTGCGGGGCCGGCGTTTCATCAGGGACAGTTCACGATCAGCAAACCTGGCGACACCTATCTGGATGTGAGTCAACTGGGAAAGGGTCTGTTGTGGGTGAATGGCCACGCGATCGGCCGGATCTGGAATATTGGTTCCCAGCAATCCGACTACGTACCCGGATGCTGGCTGCACAAGGGAACGAACGTGGTCACAGTCTTCGACCTGGAGGACGAGCTTCGCCCGGAGATCTCGGGCAAGACCAGCCACGTCTACGCGGTGCATCCGTAGGGCGGCGGACGCGGAACGGCGTGGAGCGGGCGGGGACGCTCGCCGCACGGGAATGACCACGCTATCATGGTTGGCTGCGAAACCAATTCGGGAAATGGAGCCTTCCATGCCCTGGAGAACCCTGGCCATTCTGTTGCTCTCACTCTGGACTTGCCGCGCCTTTGCCGGAACGGGTTCCGAGGTGGTCTGGCGGATCGGCAAATTCGACCGCTCCTCGGGAGAATTTGCGCAGGGATCTCCGGCGCGACCAGTCAGCTACGTGGTCGGACAGGACCAGCCGGCAAAAGACTGGTATGCGTATGCTCCGTCGTTCTATCCGGGCGCCCAGGCTGCCGCATCCAGTGCGCCTCGGGCGATCGTCTTCTCAATGGCTGGAGGCGCGGCGCGGTCGTACCGCCTGGTGGTTTCGATCATGATCGATCATCGAAGCGTGCCGGCGCTGGGCTTGAGCATCAATGGCCGAAAGGGGCTCTTCTACCTGCACCCGCAGCTGGATTACTCCATGGGCGACATGGTCGCGGCGTTTTATCCCGCATATTCTCATGCTCAGGTGGAGTTCGATTTCCCTGGCGCGTGGCTGCATGCCGGCAGGAACACGATTGCGCTGCAGGCGGTTGGGGAGGGCGAGCAAGGCGTGCCCGATGCCGGGTTCAACTACGACGCGATCGAGTTGGAACGGTCGGGATCGGTCCCCGCGCGCGCGCAGGCTCGTATCGAACCGACGATCTTCTATCAGCGGCACGGCACCGCGCTGGACGAGCGCGTGGACGTCTATCTTCGCTTCAATCAGCGACTGCGCACGGGCCGTGCCGAGCTGGAGGTCGGGGAGGGGCGCTACAGCGAAGCGCTGCAAGGCGGTCAGGATTTCGGCGAACAGCGGCTGAAGTTTCTGATTCCTGAATTCGCGGCGGATACGCCGGCGCAACTCTCGATACGGTTTAATGGGCACAGCGCGCAATTCACGCAAAACCTGACACCGCAAAAGAAGTGGACCCTTTTCCTGGTGCCGCTCGTGCACCTTGATGTTGGATATTCGGATTATCAGGCGAAGGTCTCGGCGATCCAGAGCCGGATTCTCGATGAGGCGATGGATTTCGCCGCGGAGCATGCCGGCTTCTGCTACAGCACCGACGGCGAGTGGAATATCCAGCAGTTTCTGGATTCACGGACACCCGATGAGAGGCAGCGGCTCTTGCAGGCGATCCGGAATCGTGAAATTTTTGTTCCGGCGCAGTACGCGAATGTGCTAACGGGCTTTCCCACGGCAGAAGCGCTCCTTCGGTCACTCTATCCGAGCGCGGACTTCAGCCGCGTTCACCACACTCCCTTCGACTATGCCAATATCACCGACGTGCCGTCGTACAGCTGGTCGTATGCGTCCGTTCTGGCGGCAGCGGGGATTCGGGATTTTGCCGCCGCGGCCAATAACGATCGCGCCCCGGTGCTGCTCCAGGGACGCCTGAACGAGAACTCGCCGTTCTGGTGGGAAGGACCGGACGGCGGCAAAGTCCTTTTCTGGTATTCGCGGCACTACGAACAGATGGAATTCCTGTTCGGCCTGCCTCCGATCGTGGAAACGGGGGAGGAACTGCTTCCTCTGTTCCTCCAGATGTACGAGCACCCGACGTATCGAGCCAGTCGGGTGATTGTCTATGGGACACAGGTGGAGAATACCGATCTCTTTCCGCAGCAGGCGGAGCTTGCCAGGGAGTGGAACGCGCACTTTGCCTACCCTCAGATCGAGTATTCCGGCTTCCGCCACGCGCTCGAATCCATTGCGGAGCAGTTTGGCCCGAATATCCCGACCGTGCGCGGCGACGGCGGGCCGTACTGGGAAGACGGAATTGGCTCCGACGCCTACTACGCGGCTCTGGAGCGCGCGAATGAAGCCCGTGCGCCCTCCGCGGAGAAGTTGGCGACGATATCGTCGCTGGTGAATCCACGGCTCGCAGTGGGCTGGGATGAACTCGACCGGATGTGGACGAACATCGTGCTGATGGATGAGCACACATGGACCTCGTGGAACAGCGTCTCCGACCCGAACAGCAGCGAAGCCGTCGATCAGCTCCGTGTGAAACACGGGCGTGCCACAACCGCGGCTGAACTGCGCGACGACCTTGCACGACGCAGCATGGCCAGCATCGTCGATTCCATCGACGCCGGTGTTGGCAGCGTTGTGGTCTTCAATCCGCTGAACTGGAGGCGCGACGGAAGAGTGACGCTCGATCTCGATCGCGGCATGGAGATCGTGGATCGGGTGACGGGAAAGGTTGTTCCCTGCGACGTGGTGAGGGAAGGAAGCGATTCCAGTGAGGTTGAGTTCGTGGCGACGCAGGTTCCCGCGGTCGGATACAAAGTCTACTTTATCCGGCCCGCCACGGGAGCGCAGACTGCTCCGACGGTTGCAGCTTCGACCGTTTTGGAGAGCCCTTCTTATCGAGTGGAACTCGATCCGGCCACCGGGGCAATTCGCAGTATCTACGATAAACAGTTACGGCATGAGCTCGTCGATCAGCACAGCCCCTGGCGATTTGGCCAGTATCTGTACGTCAGCGGCGGCGATCAGGATCCGAACAGCATTTTGCAATACCGGGCGGTTTCGCCACGTCCGGAACTGCAGATCCATCCCGCCGGGAACGGCCGGCTGGTCTCGGTGGAGCGAACCTCGTGGAGCTGGGTGGCTACGCTGGAGAGCTCCGCTATGAACACGCCGGAGATTCGCACGGAGGTCCTCCTTTTCGAGCATGAGAAAAAGATCGAGCTGGTCGAGAACATCGACAAGAAGCCGGAGCTGAAAAAGGAAGCAGTCTATTTCGCGTTTCCATTTGCGATGACTCATCCCGAGTTCCAGTACGAGATTCAGAATGGGGTGGTGGATCCGGCGAAGGACATGTATCCGGGAGCGGGGCACGAGTGGTTTTCTGTGCAGCACTGGGTGTCGGTGGAGCAGGGCGGAGTTTCCGGAACGGTGATGCCGCTGGATGCGTCGCTGGTGACGCTGGGCGACATCAACCGGGGCGCATGGCCAACAGAATTCGGCCAGCGGCCGGGCGCGATTTTTTCGTATGCGATGAACAACTACTGGCACACGAATTATCGTGCGGAGCAAGGCGGTGATTTCCGCTTCCGGTATGTCATCACCAGCGCAGCGCAGACGGAGCCCGCGGCTCTGAGCCGCATGGGGTGGGAGGAGGTCACGCCGCTGGAGAAGGATGATATCCAATCGCAGGACAAGGCTCTGAATCTGCCTCGGCCGCTGGACGGAGAGCAGGGGAGCTTTCTCACTGTGGACGATCCGGATCTGCTGCTGGACACCTGGAAACCGGCGGAGGATGGAGATGGAACCATCCTGCGTTTCCTCGACCTGGGCGGAGCCGCACGCACGGTAACTGTAAGCACACCGCTGCTGACGATTGACCGGGCGGTGCAAACCGATGCCGTGGAACGCAATGAACGAGCACTGGAACTGGATGGCCCGCACTCGTTCCAGTTTCTGGTTCGGCCTCATCAGATTGTGACGGTGCGCGTGGTCGGCGCCCCTGTGTTACGCGCGCCGGTAGAATAGCCGCCATCGAAAAGCGCAACGTGGCACTCGTCGGCGGACGGATCGCCTGCATGCATCACTTCGGCGAGCACGACGTGCAGCGCCCGGCTCCGGCGGAGCCGGGCGGCTGACGGGGCTTTCGCGTTGTGAGGCGGCTAATCGCAGGGGGGAGCTGTGCTGTAGTTCACGCATCCCGAGGTTTGGTTCCCCATCGTCCATACTGCAGAGACGTTGGGCATATCAGGCCGGTGGATGAACCAGTAGAGCCAGCTTGATCCGGCACTGAAGGTCATCCGCTGGCCCAGGTCGTTGAGCTGGTCGGTCCATTGCGTGGGATTGCAGTTGGGGCCGTTGAACATCTGCGCCTGGAGGACGCCGGTGATCTGCTGGCCCGGCGAAATCCGCATGGCCTGAAACTTCTCTCCATTCTCGGTGCGAATGCAGGCGTTCCAGGTAACGGTTCGGCCGGAGGTTTTGGATACGACCGGCACGGTGGCCGTTGAGGTCGTGGACGAATCGTCGTAGGCGACGACACGGAGTTCATGCGCCCCGGCAGACAGGGCCAGGTTGACGTCGATCGACGGATCGGAATTGAGGTCGATCCAAAGCAGATTGCTGCGGTCGAAGATGGCCCAGCTGGCCACCGCACTGTCGCTGGAGTTTCTGGGTTTCGCGGTTGCGACAACGGCGACTGAGCCGGCGACGGATTGGTTGGGCGAGGGCGAAGTGACCGTGACCAGCAGCGGCGACCCCGCGGGGCTGGTGGTGGTTTTCCCGGAACCTCCTGTGGAACCGGAGCCGGAGCCAGTGCCTGATCCGGAGCCCGCGCTGCCGCCTGAGCCGCTCCCCGAACCGCTCCCGGAGGCCGGGGAACCGCTGCCCGAAGAGGAGCCGGACCCTGATCCAGAGGAACCGGAATCCGATCCCGAAGCTCCGAGCTGCAGGCTGGCGAAATTGGAGAAGGTGTGGGTGGAGTAGTTCTCCACGTCGATGCGCAGGCTGCCGGAGTGATTGTCCTCACTGGAGGTAACGCCAGCCATCAGGACATGACTATTGACGAAATAGGTTGGCAGATTGACGACGGCGTTGGCCGTGTGGATCTGCACGACTGCGTCCGAAGCGAAGTCATTTCCCAGCACGGTGAGCACGAAGCGCTCCCCGGGGCTGACGGTGGAAGGGGTGAGGCTGGAGATGGTTTGCGCGAAGCCGGAAGTGGTGAGCAATAATCCGAACAGGAACGGCAAATACACAGAACGGCGAATGAGTCGAAAAATCGACACAAGCGAACTCCTTGGGTAAATTAAGGCGGAAATCGTGCAGAGATACAGCAGAGGGAGCCCGGCAGGGCTCATTGGGTCTCGCGAGCAGGGGCGGACGTTACCGCAAAGGTAGCATCCGGCCGCGGCGGGGCGCAAGAAGGCCGCGGGCCGAGGCCGTGACCTTTGAGACGCCAGCAGGTAGCCGCGGGTGGGGCTTTCTGGCAAACTGGAACAACCTCTTTCCCCTCCCCATCTTTGTTTGCCGGAGTTGCGTGTGATTCGAGTTGAGAATCTGACGAAGACGTTTGGCTCGCTCAAGGCCGTCGACGACATCACCTTCCAGGTGGACGGCGGGGAGATCTTCGCGTTTCTGGGGCCGAACGGGGCAGGCAAGACAACGACGATCAAGATGCTGACCACGCTGCTGCGGCCGACGGGCGGGCGGATTTTGCTGGACGGGTTCGATCCGTGGGTGAAGCAGCGAGAGGCGCGGCAGCGGTTCGGGATTGTGTTTCAGGATCCGAGCCTGGACGGCGAGCAGACCGCGTACGAAAACATGGAACTGCACGGGATTCTGTACCACGTGCCGCGGAAGGTGCGCGGGGAGCGGATTGAGGCGCTGCTGAAGCAGTTCGAGCTGTGGGAGCGGCGCGGCGATACCGTGAAGACCTTCTCCGGCGGGATGAAGCGGCGGCTGGAGATTGCGCGTGGATTCCTGCACACGCCGAAGATTCTGTTTCTGGACGAGCCGACGCTGGGGCTGGATCCGCAGAGCCGGAATCAGCTGTGGAGCCACGTGAAGACGCTGAATGCGGCGGAGAAGACGACGGTCTTCCTGACCACGCACTACATGGACGAGGCGGATCGCGTGGCGCACCGGATCGCGATTATGGATCACGGAAAGATTGTGGCGATTGGGACGTCGGCGGAGCTGAGGGAGCGGACGCAGACGGATTCGCTGGAGGGCGCGTTTCTGGCGCTGACGGGGACGTCGCTGCGGGATGAAGCGGCGAGCTCGACGGACCAGATGCGGCGGTTTGCGCAGATGTGGCAGAGGAGATAGGGGATAGGGCGTAGGGGATAGGGGATAGAAAGCAGGGGATACGGGATAAGGGTTACGGGATATGGGTTACGGGGATAGAGAGCAGGGATTCGGGATCGGGAGCGGCGAGGGAAAAGAATGGGCGCGATTTACATTATGTGGCTGCGGGAGCTGAAGCGGTACGTGCGGTCGCGGGCGCAGATTCTGGTGTCGCTGGGGCAGCCGGCGCTGTATCTGGTGGCTCTGGGATATGGGTTTGGGCCAGTGTTCGCGAAGGCGGGGATGGGCAAGTATCTGCAGTTCATCGCGCCGGGCGTGGTGGGGATGACGGTGCTGTTCACGTCGGTGTTTTCGGGGATGGCGATGTTGTGGGACCGGCAGTTTGGATTTCTGCGGGAGACGCTGGTGGCGCCGGTGCCGCGGATTCACATCATGCTGGGACGGACGCTGGGCGGGGCGACGGTGGCGATCATTCAGGGCGTGCTGATTCTGGTGGTGTGCCTGATTGCGGGGTTTCGGCCGCATGTGTGGGCGGCGGTGCCGGCGTCGTTCATTTTTGTGGCGATGATTGCGATTGTGTTTGCGGCGCTGGGGGCGTCGATCGGGTCGGTGATCCAGGACATGCAGGGCTTTCAGTTCCTGATGAATTTTCTGGTGATGCCCATCTTTTTCCTGTCGGGGGCGCTGTATCCGCTGAAGAATTTGCCGATGGTGCTGAGCTGGATCACGCACGGGGATCCGCTGTCGTATGGAGTGGATGGGCTGCGCGGGGTTCTGGTGGGGAGCTGGCAGTTCGGATTTTCGCTGGATCTGGCGGTTTTGGCGGGGCTGGCGGCGGTGCTGCTGGGGGTGAGCGCGCGGCTGTTCTCGCGGATTCAGCTGTAAGCAGGCATGCGGATCTGAACCCACCCTGTCCGCGATGAAGCCGCGGATAAGGGTGGGGCACCTGGCACCCATCGGATGCGAATGCGGGTGAAATGCGGCATCTATTCAGTCAGGATGCAACCCGGGCGCGGGGGTTCGGCTTCTGGTAACGTGATAGTCAGGCAATGACACACCTTTTTCCCGCGACAGCTCTTCTCCTCCTGCAGGACGCCACGCAGGCGGTTCCTCCTCCCACTTTGAGCCACGGCAACGCGTTGACCGATATGCTGCACAACGCCGGCGCGGTGGCGTGGACGGTGCTGGCGGTGTTGCTGTTTGGGAGCCTGTTTTCCTGGGCGATTATTTTCGGCAAATGGGGGAGCTTTCGGCGGGCGCGGGCGCAGAGCAAGCGGTTCCTGCGGGCCTTCCGCAAGGCGACGCGGCTGGGGGACATCGCCACGGTGAGCGAGCAGTTTAAGCCGAGCCCACTGGTGAACGTGTTCGACGAGGTGTATGAGACGTATAAGCGGCAGACCGGGGGGTACGGTCCGCCGAAGAACATCACGGCGCTGGAGCGGGCGGCGCAGACCGCGTCGAGCGAGTCGCTGACCATGCTGGAGCAGCGGCTGACGTGGCTGGCGAGCATTGGGGCGATTGCGCCCTTCGTGGGGCTTTTCGGCACGGTGATGGGCATCGTGGACGCGTTTATGGGACTGGGCACGGAAGGCACGGCAACGCTGCGAGCGGTGGCTCCGGGCGTGGCCGAGGCGCTGATCACCACGGCGGCCGGGCTGGTGGTGGCGATTCCGGCAGTGATTGCCTACAACCAGTTCACGGCGAGCTGCCGCGATTTTGCGGCACGCATGGACGACTTTGCGCGCGAGCTGCTGAACAGCATGGAAGAGGCGGCGCTCGAGGCGCATCAGGATCCTGGCGAAAGGGAGAAGGCGCGTGGCGTTCACCACTAGAGGCGGGCACACACAGACGGCTCTGGCGGAGATCAACATCACGCCGCTGGTGGACGTGGTGCTGGTGCTGCTGGTGATCTTCATGCTGACCGCGCCGGTGCTGCAGTCGGGAATCCAGGTGAACGTGCCGCAGACGAAAACGGTGCGGGAGATCACGCAGCAGCGGACGGTGGTGACGATCGACAAGGACCAGCAGGTGTATCTGAACGACAAGCTGGTGAACCTGAACGATCTGCCGAGCCTGCTGAAGGCGCAGAATACGGATACCACGCATACGACGATCTATCTGCGCGCGGACGCGAAGGTCTCGTGGGGCGCGATGGCGACGGTGATGGACGCGGTGAAACAGTCCGGAATCACCAATGTTAGCGTGGTGACGCAGCCGACGAGTGGGAAACAGCAGTGAGTGATCAGTAATCAGTAAAGTCAGCGGGTTAGCAAGACAGCGGTTGGCCGGACGGACGATCTGGCTCCACTCGAACAATTGAAATGAAGAGGAAAGGTACACTGCTTCTCATCCAGCGGAGGAGCGGACGCATGCGTGCGCGGCGTGGTGGCGATCTCGTGGTGTTTCTGCGCGGGGTCAATGTGGGCGGCCACAGGAGGTTCCGGCCGAGCGTGCTGGCGGCGAAGCTGCGCGCGTATGACATGGTGAATGTGGGCGCGGCAGGAACGTTTGTCGTGCGCAGGCCGGGGTCGCGGGAAGGTTTTCGCGCTGCGCTTTTGCGGGAACTGCCGTTTGCGGCGGTGGTGGTGCTTTGCGACGGCTCGGAGATTATGCGGATCGCCGAAGAGGATCCGTTTGGGGCTGAGGCTCCGGCAGCGGATGTCGTTCGGTTTGTAAGCATCCTCGAGACCGCGGGCGGGGTGCGCGCTTCCCTGCCCCAATCATTTCCGGCGGAGGGGGAGTGGCTGGTGCGGGTGCTGCGGCGGGACAAGCAATTTGTGTTTGGCATGTACCGGCGGCACATGAAGACGATAGGGTATCTTGGCCACGTGGACAAGCTGTTTGGCGTGCCGGCGACGACGCGGAACTGGGGGACGATGCTGGCGGTGGCGAAAGTTTTGAAAGGCGACGCTCATCACCAGGCCTAAAGGCCAGGATCTACATGGCACAGGAGTTCTCCAGCCAGCAGGCCGGGGCTTCTAACGCCGTCCCCCATGGCGGGACCGCTTCGCACAGACCACCGCTTCGCGCGGACGACCCGATTGCTCGGCCAAAGCGAAAGAGAACGATTCCGGCCGACGACGGGCGCGTGGTTTGGCGGGGTGCGGTCGAAACTGAGAACTGCGGCCCACTCGCCTTTGCGTGACTGCTGCCAGACGATCGTGCCGCCAAGCAGGCGGGCAATGGTCACCGGCTGGAGATCGCGATGGAAATCGAAATACTGCTTGTCGAGCCGCTCGCCGGTGCGTCCAAGGCGAAACGGGAGCGTGGACGGGTCGTATTTTGTGGAGAAGACCAGAGCGACATTCCAGGTGGGCGGAAGCTGCTCCGCATGAAGGATGGGCGAGACGGAAAAATCCTCAATCTCCACGACGGGAATGGGATGGGTGACGTAGCCGAGTTCCGGCTTGCGCAACTCATCGGTGGCGGGCCAGGCGGTGAGCACGATGGGATGCGGAAAGCGCGTGAGGATCTGCTGGATGGCGGCCTGCTGGAGCTGGATAGTCGTGACGTATTCGAGATTATCCTCGGGGGCGAAGCGGTAGGGCGGGTTGATGAAGAGGCCGGCGATGAAGGCCGCGGCGCTGAGGGCGACGAGTGCGGTCCACTCGCGCAGGCGGCGGCGGAAGGTGTTCACGGCGAGGAGCAGGATGAGCGGGTAGAGGGGCAGCAGGTAGCGCGTGAGGATGGCGCCGCCGAGAATCGAGAACAGGACGATATTGACGGCGATGGTGACGTAGAAAATCGCCTGGTGCTCAGGGGCGATGGCGCGGCGCGGGCGGGCGACGGTGGCGGCGGCCTGGCGGCCCGGTTCCGGGTCCGAAACCGGCGGCAGGAGCAGGCAACCGAGCATGAGAGCCACGGGCACAAAGAGATTCATGTGCACGGCGATGTGCATCATGCGGTAGCTGAAGGCGAGCAGGATGCGCTTCGGCTCCAGTGTGGAGACAGCGTTGTAGCGCAGGAATTGGGGGTTGCCGAAGACGTAGCCGGTGCGGCTGAAATGGTACGCGTACCATGCGGCGAGGGGCAGCAGAGGCAGGAGAAGCGCGGTGACGGTGCGGATCCGGCGCGGGCGGGAGCGGAGCTGCCAGCTTTCCCAGGCGGCCAGGGCAACCGGGGTGACGACGGCGGTTTCCTTGGAGAGCGCAGCGAGGATGAAGCAGATCGAGGCCGCCCAGAGGCGCTCTTCAAGAAGAAAAGCCAGCGCCCAGAGGGTTCCCGCGGCGGCAAAGAGGTCCGCCTGGGCGAGCGAGCTTTGCGCGAAAAAAACGGGGTAGGCAGCGGTCAGCAGGACAGTGGCGGCGGCGACGGAAGTCCTGCCGGTCGCGGCAACGGCGATGCGCCCAACGCCGGCCAGCGCCACGGCGGCGATCAGACACATGGCGATCCGCGTGACCACCGGTGCGAAATGGAAGAGCCTCCACCAAAGCGCCAGGTAGAGCGAGGGCAGCGGAGGATGAGCGTTGGAGAGCGTGGAGAACGGGATGAGGTCGCCGGTGCGGAAAAAATCCCAGGCGGCCGGAATATAATAGCCGGCCTCGTCCCAGTAGTAAGGCAGGTGGAGCAGCGGCGCATGCGAGGCCACGACCGCGGCGAAGAGGACAGGCAAAATGAGCCAGAGCGGAATGCGCCGGTCCGGATGAGCCCGGGGTGCGGTCATGGAGGACTAGTGGACCGGGCCCCGGGGAACCACCTGCGGCTCAATCGCCAGGCTGCCGAAGGTCTGCTCGTACTGGGCGAGGTTCTGGCCGAGGATGTTCCACAGGGCCTTGGCCTGCTGCGGGCTGAGGTAGACGCCCACGGAGTTTTGCACGTTCACCTGCTCCGGCGTCTCCTGGTGAATGCGGCCGAAGACCAGCAGGAAATCCCAGACACTGACGCGAATCTGGACGCTGTTCGCGTACATGTCGCGATATTCGGGCGTCTGCGACAGGTTGATTTTGGGCTGCGGATTCGATGGATTCATAATCATGACAAGAGTACCGCATCGGGCGGGGGCAGAGAGAGGACAACCTGCGGGCACGGGGCCGGGGCCGGCCGGAACATCCCACGCGAGCGCATGCGAATCGAAGTGAGCGAGGGAATGGCGTGAGAGGCCTGGCTGCATTCTTAGCGCTGGCGGGGATTTGCAGCGTCGCTGCGGCCGCGCAGGCGGTCTCTCCATCGACACCCGCGCACCCGATCGCGCCCCGGAAACAAAAATTCTATTACCACTACGAATGGACGCGCGGTGCGGTGCTCACGGCGCCGGAATGGAAACGCGGCGCGTCCGTTGGGCATCCGCGGCGCCAGGGTTTGCCGCCGCCTCCCAAGGGCGAAGAGTGGCGCGAGATCGATCGCAACTACATCCTCGCTTCACAATCGACGCACGCCATCGTGCGCGTGGTGGCGGCGCCGCATCCGACGGCTCCTGGGCGCAGTGGAGGGGAGCCATAAACCGGAACGAGCTCATCCCGCGGGATGGCTTTGCGGGACAGTGAGGGCGATGCGCACCTGCGGCACGGAGAGCAGCGTGTTGTAGATCAGGCACTGGTGCACAGAACGCAACAGGCCCTGCTCCTGCTCGGGCGTAAGCGCCACGGGAGAGACGACATCGATGCGGAAATCGCCAAGGCGGGCGGGCTGCTTCAGTTTTTCGGCGGTCACGGAGACTTCGACACCGGAATCGGCCAGGTTTCGCGACTTGAGATACTGCACCGCGTAAAAAGCGGCGCAGGAGCCGAGGGATGCCAGAAGCAGTTCGGGCGGAGTCATGCCAGTGTCGGCGCCGCCGTTGTCGGGGGGCTGGTCGCTGACAACGATATGGGAACGAGCCTGCACAGCGAAACGAACGGGACCGGTTTGGGTGACGTGTACGTGCATCGTGCGTCCTTTCTGCCGGCCCAGGAGTCCGGCGGAAGCGGTTCAGGCTGGCCGGGATGGCTCTTTGGCGCCGATCAGGAGCCAGGAATACGGCAGCAGAACGAGGGGCTGCGCCAGGCGAAAGCCGGCTCGCGTCAGCGAGGCTGCGGCGACGTCCGGAGCGATGCGATGCTCGAGCGGCGGCCCGTGATGGCGCTCCACGTCGGGGCGCCAGTCGAGAAGAGCGATCCGGCCCAGGGGCCGAAGGATGCGGCGAACCTCGTCCAGCACGGCGGCGTGATCGTCGAATTCGTGCCAGACGTTGGCGAGCAAAGCGACATCGCAGGAGCCAGCGGGGAAGGTGGTGGCAGAAGCTTCGGCTTCAACACAGTCCACGCTGGAGAGTCCGGCTTCGGCCAGGCGAGCACGCAGACGATCGAGCATCTCCGGCGAGACATCGACGGCGAGGACGCGGCCGGCGCTGCCGACGGCGGAGGCGATGGGCAGCGTGAAATAGCCGGTACCGGCTCCGATGTCGGCGACGGTGTAGCCAGGCTGGAGGCTGAGGTGAGCCAGCACCTCGGCGGGCGGCAGCCAGGCGAGACGATCGGGGTCCTCGAGCCTGTGCATCTGCGAGGGGCGAAAGCGGCGTTCATGCATGGCGGGTTCTCCTGCGAGACAACTCCCTATTTTCGCCTGCGCATGGGTGCGACGGCGCTTCAATCATGCGCAGGCAGACGGGACAAATGGCCCGGAGCCACTTGCGGGCCTGGCTGCGCGACGGACTCTGTTCCAGAGCCATCCAGGAACGCAGCAGCGCCACCGCGAGGCGAAGGTCAGCCGCAGGACAGCCAGCCTCCAGCCGGAAGATCTGGCGGTAGACCTCATCCTGCAGGCGCACGTGCTGGCTGCCCTGGGTCATGAGCGGTGCGGAACAGGCTCGGCCGATGGCAGGCCCAGCCACCTGAAGATCGACATGGCCGGACACCAGTTGGTGAAGGCCGACTGGAAGAGGTTGAGGCCGACAATGGCGGTGAGCCAGAGCCAGTCCAGGGAAACCCAGTGCGCCAGAGCGAGCGAAACGAGAAGAATGACTCCAGCAAGAAAACGAACGGCGCGTTCGACGGTCATGATGGGACCTCCTGCATCGGGTGGGTGACCTGCGCGCGGCGCTCGTGGAGCATGTAATAGAGCACCGGCACGGCAGGCCAGGAAAGGAAGGTAGAGGCCACGCCACCCGCGATGAGCGAGAGGCCGAGCCCCTGAAAGATGGGATCGGTGAGGATAACGCTGGCGCCCGCAATCACGCCGGCAGCAGTGAGCAGCACCGGCCGGAGGCGGACGGCGCCGGCATCGATGACGGCTTCCGCCAGCGGCATGCCTTGCGTGCGACGGAGTTCAATGAAGTCGACAACGAGGATAGAGTTGCGCACGATGATGCCGGCGCCGGCGATGAAGCCGATCATCGAAGTGGCTGTGAAGAAAGCGCCAAGGAGTGCGTGTGCGGGCAAAATGCCGATCAGCGTGAGCGGAATGGGGATCATGATGGCGAGAGGAACGGTGAAGGATCGGAACCAGCCGACCACGAGCACGTAAATCAGGATCAGCACGGCGGCGAAGGCGAGGCCGAGATCGCGGAAGACTTCAATGGTGATCTGCCATTCGCCGTCCCACTTCATGGAATAGCTGTCTGTGGATGCGGGCTGAACGGAGTTATAAATGGCCAGATGGGCGCCGCCGGGAAGAGCGAGCCGCCGGATGGCGCGGTTCATTTTCAGGATGGCGTAGACGGGGCTCTCTTCCGCTCCGGCAACATCGCCGGTGACGTAGACCACGCGCCTGAGGTTCTTATGGTAGATGTCGGGCTGGAGCGTAGTGTGCTCCACGTCGACTAATTCGCGCAGCGAGACCATGCTGCCGTCGGCGCCGCGGAGGTGAATGTCTTCGAGGCCCTCGAGCGAGGAGCGCTCGGGGCGGGAAAACTCCACGATCGTGGGAACGGGTTCGCGCGAATCGGGCACGTGGAGGAGCCCGGCGGGCGCTCCGGATGTGGCGAGCGCCAGGGTCTGCGCCACCTGGGCGACGGGAATGCCGTGCAACGCGGCCTTCGCTTCGTCGACGCGGAAATTGAGCTGCGGCTGCGGATCCTGCTGGTACCAGTCGGTATCGACGACGCCGGGAGTCTGCTGAAAGATCTGCTTCACCTGGCGCGCAAGGGCGACCTGTCCCTCGAGCGAGGGGCCATAGATTTCCGCAACCAGCGTTTCCAGCACCGGGGGACCCGGTGGAACTTCGGCGACCTGGAGGCGCGCGCCATAGGCAGCGCCGATGCGGTCGAGTTCCGGCCGGAGACGACGCGCGATGGCGTGGCTCTGCAGGCTGCGCTGGCCGGCAGGCAGCAGGTTCACCTGAATGTCCGCCTGATTCGGCTGGCGGCGGAGGTAATAGTGGCGCACCAGCCCGTTGAAATTGAAGGGGCCGGAGGTTCCCGCGTACACCTGGTAATTGGCAACTTCAGGCTGCTGCGCCAGATAGGCGCCCAGCGACTGGGCCACGCGCGTGGTTTGCTCCAGCGGCGTGCCGTCGGGCATGTTCACGATCACCTGGAATTCGCTCTTGTTGTCGAACGGGAGCATCTTTACCAGCACCATGCCGAGCGGCACGAGCGCGCAGGCCAGCATCAGCAGCGCTGCGACAGAGGCGAGAAAGACCCAACGATTGCGGGCGCGGCTCATCAACCGGTGCATGATGCGGCGGTAGAAGCTGGTGAGCCAGCCTTCGCGCTCGGGCGTGAGGGTGTGGGCGCCCTTCAGGTGCGCTCGTCCCAACAGCCGCATCGCGGCCCAGGGCGAGACGACAAAAGCCACGGCGAGAGAAAAGAGCATCGCCAGCGAAGCGCCGACGGGAATGGGCCGCATGTAGGGACCCATGAGGCCGCGCACGAAGGCCATGGGCAGGATGGCGGCGATGACCGTGAAGGTGGCGAGGATGGTGGGGTTGCCAACTTCCGCGACGGCTTCTACGGCGACGCTGCTGAGGGAGCGGCCGCGATTGACGGGCATGCGGAAGTGCCGCACCATGTTCTCGACGACAACGATGGCGTCGTCGACCAGGATGCCGATGCTGAAGATCAGGGCGAAGAGGGTGACGCGATTGAGCGTGTAGCCCATCAGACAGAAGACCGCCAGCGTGAGGGCGAGGGTGACGGGGACAGCGAGAAGAACGACGCCCGACTCGCGCCAGCCGAGAAAGAAGGCGATGAGCAGCGTGACGGAAAGAGTGGCCAGCAGCAGATGCTTCAGCAGCGTGTCGGATTTCTCTTTGGCCGTGGCGCCGTAATTGCGCGTGGTGGTGAGGTTCACATCACCGGGCAGCCGGACGCCCTGCATAGCGCGCACGCGAGCCAGGACGGCATTGGCGATGTCGGTGGCGTTGGTGCCCCTGCGCTTGGCGATGGTGATGGTCACGGCGGGATATTCCTTCCCTTCCCGCGTGCCGAACAAAACGTAATTCTGCGGCTCCTCGGGACTGTCGACGATCTGTGCGGCCACATCGCGCAGATAAACCGGCTGGCCGCTGGCCAGGCCGAGCACGACGCCTCCGACATCCTGCGCGTCGCGGAAAAGGTCGCCGGCGTCCACCTGGATTTCCTGGTTGTTGCCGGCGAATTCGCCCGCCTGGGTGCGCGCATTTGCGGCCTGCAGCCGCTGGACCACATCCTGAGGCGAGAAGCCGAAGCCGGCGAGCTTTGCGCTGTCGAGGATCACGCGCATGGCGCGCGGCTGGCCGCCAATGACCGTGGTCTCCGAGACATCCGGGATCTGGCGGATCTCGTGCTGGACTTCTTCGGCCATCTGGCGAAGTTGATAGCCGTTGTAGTTGCGGCCCCAGAGCGTGAGGGCGAGGATGGGCACATCGTCGATGGAGCGCGCTTTGATCATCGGCTGGGAAGCGCCCTGTGGCATTCGGTCGGCATTGGAGTAAAGCTTGCTGTAGACCTTGACGATCGCGTCTTCTTCCGGGGTACCCACGAGGAAGCGCACGATGACGAGGCTGCGGCCGGGGCTGGAGATCGAATACACGTACTCGACTCCGGGAATCTCGTGCATCAGGTTCTCAATGGGCGCGGTGACGCGCTGTTCCACTTCGTGCGGAGACGCGCCGGGCATCGCCGTCGTGACATCGAGCATGGGCACCAGGATCTGCGGCTCCTCCTCGCGCGGGATGGAGAGCACGGCGAAAAGGCCCAGCGCGAGCGCGGCGGCAATCACCAGGGGCGTCAGCTTCGAATCAAGGAAGGCGCCGGCGATCCTTCCGGCAATGCCGGGGCGGCACGCAGAGGCAGAAAAGCCTGGAGCGCATGTGTCCGGAGGATTCTTCATGGCTGCGCCTCGTTGGCGGGGACGATGCGCTTGCCGGCCAGATCGCGGTCGCCGGGGCTGTTCACGAGCGTTTCGCCCGCGGCGAGTCCGGAGAGGATCTCTACTGCTTCTCCGTGGGTCGCGCCGAGCGTGACATAGCGAAGCTGTGCGACACTCCCGGCACCCATGGCGTAAACGCAGGCCAGCGAACCGCGCACGGCAATCGCAGAGCGGGGCGCGAGAATCACCTGCCGGGTGGCGCCGGGAAACTCAGCTGTCGCGTACGTGCCCGCGCGCAGATTGTTGCGCGCAGGAAGGTCGAGCTTAACCAGAAAGCTGTGGCTGGCGGGGTCGGCGGCGGGAACGATTTGCGCGACCCTGCTCGCCACGGCGCGGGACAGACCATCCAGCGTCACCGGCACGGCCATGCCCAGATGAACGGAGGCCATCCGCGATTCATCGACGGTGGTGACCACCTGCAAAGGTCCGTCACGGTCAATTTGGAGGAGCGGAAGGCCGGGAGCGGCGAGGGTTCCCGGGTCTGCAAGACGGGCGGTGATGACGCCGGCAAAGGGCGCGCGCAGCGTGGTGTAGGCAAGCTGGGTTTGCGCTCCGGCAACCGCAGCTCTGGCCTGCTGAGTTTGGGCCTCATACGATTCGAGGCGCAACTGGGCGGCCTGCGAGCGCTTCTGCACTTCGTCGAATTCCTGCGGGCTGACGCTGTTCTCCTGCTGCAGAGTCTGATAACGGGCCAGAGTTTCGGCGGCGAGGGAGGCGTCGGCCTGCGCGGCCATCTGCTGGCGACGGGCGGCCTCGGCCGCAGAGTTCGCCTGGTTGAGCGATGAGCGCAATGCGGCATCGTCGAGCGTGGCGAGCAGCTGCCCGGCGCGCACGCGGTCGCCGGCCTGGACCAGCACTCTGCGAATCTGCCCTGGCACCTGCGCGGAGATGGTCGCCGTCTCACGGGCGCGCAGCGTTCCCGCAGCAGCGATACTGTCGGGTTCTTCGGCAGAGACGCTGCGCACCACCTGCGCCGAAACCGCAGCAGGTGCGGCCGCGACCGGAGCGCCGGAATGCGAGCATCCGAGCAAAAGGAATGGCACAGCAAGAGAGCAGGAGATGAGGAAGCGGTTCATTGGAGAGTCTCCGCGGTATCGGGTGTCAAGCGGCCGGTGGCATACAGCAGCGCGGCCCAGGAAACGGTGTTGCCGTACGCAGCGCGCCAATAATCGCTCTGGCTCTGCCGCTGCGCATCTTCCGCGCGCAGCAGATCCGTCATGGTGGCCAGTCCGGCGTTGTAGCGATTGCGCAGGATGCGCAGGCTCTCAGTGGATTGCTCCAGGGTGGCGCGGGCCGTCGTCACCATGCGCTCGGCAGTCTGGTGGCTGGTGTAGGCGCGCTCCACGGCCAGGCGGATCTGCAGCTCGGCCAACTGCTCCTGGGCCTCGGCCTTCTGGCGCGCCGCCTGTTCCTGGCGCAGGCGGGCGCGGCCGGCCAGCGGCAGAATGTCGAGCGATAGCTGCGCACCCGCAACCCAGTTGTCGCCGCCGGTGCCCGCCACGGTGGGACGATCGGTTTCCCAATTGCCGTAAGCACCGAGCTGCGGCAGGAAATCCTCTTTTGCCGCCCGAACAGCGACCTGCTGAGCGGATGCAGCGCGGCGCATCGCATCGAGATCGGGCCGGGTTTTCAGCGCAGCGGAGATATCCTCGTCGAGCGAGCCATCGGGGAAGGTTTTTGCGTCGATGGGCAGAAGTTCCGGCCTGGGCGTAACGGATCCTCCCATGGCCGCTTCCAGCTCCGCCCACGCGGTTTCCAGGTCACCCTGGGCGGCAATCTGCTCCTGCTGGCGCTCCGACAGGTTCACCTGCGCGGCGAGCAGATCGGAGTCGACGGCCAGCCCCGCCTTCACGCGGGTTTGGGCATCGTGCTGCAGGGCGTCCGCGGTCTGCACTTCGTGCTGCGCCAGGTCGATTTGCCGCTGCGCATAGAGAACCGCCTGATAGGCTTCGACGACCTGGAGGACGATGCCCTGGCGGACCGCGCCGGTCATCGTCTCTGCGCCCTGCGCTGCGAGATGGGCAGCGTGCAACCGATCCTCGCTCGCCCATCCATCGAGGAGCTTCCACTGACCGCCAAAGCGGGTGGCAAAGTTGCCGATGGGCGCAGGACGATTCAGGGCATTGAGGGAGAAGTCCGCCTGCGTAAATTGTTGCTGGCGCAGCTTCGTGCCAAAGACGTAGACGGGATCGTTGCCGCGGGAGATATCCTCGACAAAGTTGATGTGCGGCAAGAGAGCCGCGCGCGCCGCGGAGATACCCGCCGCGGCCGCGGAGGCGTCAGCCTGAGCAGCCGCCGTTTGCGGATTGTGGCCCACAGCGCGGCCGATGGCCTGGCGCAGCGTCAGAGTCTGCGCGATCCCGGCCCCAGGCAGAAGCAGCAGAAGGAAAAGAGCGCGAGATCTCCAGGGCAGTCGATTCATCATTCCCCTTCTTCGCCGCGGCTGGTGTGGTCTGGGCGAATCGCAGGCGCGATCTCGCTGCATGGCTCCAGGCAGGCGGTGCGGTGCTTGTACTTCCTACAACGCCGGCTGGGAACGATGTGTTACAGGGAATTTTTGATGAGGCGGAGATATTCCTCAGTGAGCAGCCGGCGAAGAACCGGGGGGACTTCGGCATCCGGACTGACTTCAAGCTTGCGGCAGCGCTCGATGGCGCCCTTCAGGTCCTGAATGAAGGCCACGCAGGCTGGGCAGGCTTCCATGTGGCGGCGCATCTGGTCGCAGGTAGCGGGCTCGAGCCGGTCATCGAGATATTCCGAAAGATTGGCAAAGATTCTGCGGCAATCCGCGGGGCGGGGCCGGGGCGATTGGCCGGCGCGAGGCTTCTTCAGCTTGCCGCGCAGGCGGCGGCTCATCTCCTGCCGCAGCAGCAGCCGCGCGCGGTGAAGACGCACGCGCACGGTGCCCGGCTGAAGGGCAAGGATGCGGGCCACCTGCTCGGTCTCCAGTTCCTCCATATCGTGAAGGACCAGCACGAGCCTGAGTGGAGGAGGCAGCTCGAGGACCGCCTGATGCAGCATGCGGTGATCTTCGCCGGTGGCCGCGGCGCGCTCCGGATTTTGGCGCGAATCCGCCAGCAGGCGGTTCAACTCGGCGGGGCCGGGCATGAGATCTTCGAGCGGCACCGCACGCCGATACGAGGCGCGGCGCCGGCTCTGCCAGCAGCGGTTCTTCGCCGCCGTGTAGAGCCAGGCGGAGAGCGCGTCCGCATCGTCGAGCTTCACGAGATGCGGCAACGCATTCAGCAGGACCTCCTGCGCGGTATCTTCGGCGTCTTCGCGGTGGCCGCAAACGCGGATCCCAAAGGAGAGGACGGTCTTCTGCAGGATGTTCATCGCGCGAGCAACGCTGTGCGCGTCGCCGTGGCGCAGAAACCCGATCGCCTCCTGCAGTTCAGCGCGCAGAACCAGGCTCCTTGAGGTGGATGCTTCATTATAGGGAGGGGCGCAGCGCCATTGGAGCGGAGGCAGCGCCCGGCGGGTATCGGATCAGCCTGGAATACCGGATCGACCGAGCCGGCGGCGTCAATGCGCCATTTTCGGTGATGCTCCGCGGGTGCGCGAAGCCGCCTGGGGAGCGACGGGTGGGGGCAGATCGAGGAGCTTGCGGATTCCGCGCCCTTCGACGATTTCGTAGATGGCGTCGGCGGGAATGTTCTGAAATGCCTGATGCAGGCCGCTGGGCCAGTTCACTTCGACCCGGGACATGACGGCGGCTTTGCCTAATCCGAAGTGCAGCCGGGTATCGTTGCTGGAGTTATAGCCACCGCCGCCCCGGACCTCATCGATCTGGGTCATGCCGCCTGCGTCGACCGTCATGCGCGCGCCGATCGCCATGCGGTTACTCTTTGTACCGACGAGGCGGAAGAGGACGCGGTGGTTGCCGTTGTGGGTTTCGTTGATGAAGATTGATGGCGGGCCATCGACGTTGAAGACGACGAAGTCCAGGTTGCCGTCGTTGTTGATGTCTCCCACGGCGATTCCGCGGCGCGACTGAAGAGGCCCGTCGTTGAGGCCCGACTCGCTGGAAACATTCCGGAACGCCCGGCCCTGCATGTTGCGAAAGAGCAGGATGGGCTCACGAAACTTCACCTCCGAGGGCAGCTTGTCCATGAGCGATGAGAAATTGCCGTTGGCGATGACGATGTCGGGCCATCCATCATTATCGAAATCGGCGAAGGAAACGCCCCACTTGACCGGGGCTACCGTGTCTTTGGCGAGGCCCAGCTGGGCGGCGACATCGGTAAAGGCGGTCCCGTCGTTCTGATAAAGGCTGACCGGTTGGCGACTATAGCGAGTGGTTAGCAGATCGAGCAGTCCGTGGTGGTTGAAGTCTGCAAAATCGGCCGCCATGTTGCCGAAAACTTCTCCATCGGCGCCGAAAGCCGTTCCGGAAACGATGCCCACATCGTCGAATTTGCCGTTGTGCAGGTTGTGGTAGAGATCATTCCTTCCTCCATCGTTCGTGACAAAGAGGTCAGGCCAGCCGTCGTTGTCGTAGTCGCCCCAGACCACGCCCATGCCGTGCAGTTTTCCTGGATTACTCACGCCGGCGGCCCTGGAGACGTCTTCGAAGGTTCCGTCACCTCGATTGCGAAAGAGGACGTCCGATTCTCCTGGCATTTCATCGGGAATCTGGAGAATGACCGAGCGGTAGCCTGTGGCACCGGGAAGAGGAGGGGGCAGATGATGCAGATCAGCGTGGACGTAGCGAGCCACAAAGAGGTCGATGAAGCCGTCGCGATCGTAATCGGCCCAGGCCGCGCCGGTGCTGAAGCCTCCCAGCCTGACCCCTGCACGGTCGGTCACGTCTTCAAACCGGCAGCCTCCCAGATTGTGGTAGAGGACGTTGTGTCCGTAACCGGTCACGTAGAGATCGGGCAGGCCATCGTTGTCGTAATCTCCAACGGCAATGGCCATGCCCCAGCCACGAGCGGTCAACCCCGCGGCTTTGGTGATATCGGTGAAATGGATTTTGCCGCCGGTTCCATCCTGGTGATAGAGGGTGATCATCGGATCGCCGCCTGCGAGATACCGGGGGATGGTTGTATCGTTCACCACGGCGATGTCAAGCTTGCCGTCATTGTCGCAATCGAAGAGCGCGATGCCGCCGCCGCCCATGGTCTCGACGATGTAGCGTCGCTCTGTCGAGGAATGGGGAAAAGTCGTGAGGCCCGCCTGGCGGCTGATGTCGCGAAAGATGATCGGCGCAGCGCCTCCGGTGCCGCGGGAGGTTTGGCCCGAGGCGGGATGGGCGGGGAGCGATGAAACCAGCAGCAGACCGGCGAGAAAGGGCACGGAACTGGACAGCGTCACGCGCCACATCGTAGCACGCCTCGGCGGCACCTAGCCGGGCGCGCATGGTGCGGGGTTTGACCGGCTTGCGGTAGCCGGCTCCTGCAGAACGTTTTTGGAAAGCCTGGTGCGAAAGGGGGGACTCGAACCCCCATGGGTTGCCCCGCCAGATCCTAAGTCTGGTGCGTCTGCCAATTCCGCCACTTTCGCCCGTTTGCGCAGAGGGCCGACAGGCACAATTGTAGCGCGACGATGAGGGAGAACCGTTGGCGGGGCGTCCGCTTCCCTGCCTCGGGTGGGGCTAATGAGCGGCGAGCAGCCTGAGCAGTTCAGCGTGGATCTGGGCGGTATCAGAGCCGCCGTCGAAGCGGGCGCGGAGGATGCCGCGGCGATCGATGAGAAAGGTGACAGGGACGCCGTAGACGCCTCCGTAGAGGCCACTGAGATTCTCCGTGCCCATCAGTACGGGATAGTTGAGGCGCATCTTCTGAACGAAGGGACCGACCGGGGCTGAACTGTCGTCGATAGAGACACCGATGATCTGGAAACCCTGCGCAGCATAGTGCTGCTGCCACTGGACGAACTGCGGCATCTCGACGCGGCAGGGAGCGCACCAGGTGGCCCAGAAGTTGAGCAGGACGACTTTGCCCCGATCTTTTGCCAAATCGATGCGGGCGCCGTGGAGATCGACGAGCGAAAACCCGGGTGCCGGGTGGTTGAGGAGACTGCGCTCATCCTGCGCTCTGAGAGTGCCCAGCAGCAGGGGGACGAGGATGCAGGACACAGCGAGGGGACGAAGGACGCGGAGAGCGAAAGACATCGTCATTGAGATCGCTCCGAGCCATAGCCCTGACTGACCCAGTCGGCGCCAAAGTTATGGGCAAGATACAGGGCCTGCACGCGCGTGAATCCCAGCTTGCGGAGGAGGAGCCAGGCTGGGGCGATGTTGGGACAGTGTTGCCAGGGGCAACAACCGCAATAGAGAACAATGGGATGATTGCGCGGCAGGCTGGCGACGCGGCGGCGGAGAGCGGCGAGGCCGTCGGGCTGCGAGGCGGGGCCGGCGTATTCCGCGCCGGGAATGTGCGCCTCGTCGAAGAGCATGCGGGAGCCGACCTGAAGAATGAGCGGACGGCTCCCGGCCTGCAATGCGCGATGGAGAGCCTGAGGCTGGATGAGGTGATCCAGAGGAATCTGGCTGGCGTTGACGTTCTGGGCCGGCAGCGTGCCGGGCGCGGCTGCGGCGAGGATGGCAAGCGCGATGATCCAGAACCAGGTTCGCGGGCGAGGCCGATGGATCTTCATTTGTGTGTGCACCCTCAGGGGCTGCTGGAAGTATAAGGTTGCGGGAAGAAGGGCGGCAGGAGGAGCGAAAGCGAATGGGCCCGGCGACGCCGAAACGCGGCGCCCTCCCCCGCAAGTTGTATAAAGCCTTCGTGCAGTTGTATAGGGAATCGGACGACTCACCGTCATGATCTCAGTATGGCGCGCCACAGCGCCGTGGGATACCGAATTGCTGCCCTGCTGATGCCGGTCACGGCCGCAGTAGCTCTTGGTGTGGGCGCATGGCAAATGTCGGGGTTTGCACGGCATAATCCGATCGGGCAGTTGGGGACGGTGCCGGACCACTCGACCGTTCATTTGATTGGTGCGGCAGCGCACATCGATTCCGCGCGCCGCATTGTCTGGATTCAGGACGCGACGGGAACTGTGCCGGTTGCGATGGGGCAGGCGGAAGCCGGCGTCCATCCGGGCGAAGCAATTTCTGTTGAAGCCAGCGTGGCCCGTTCGCAGGAGCCACAGGGCGCCGCAGGGCGAGTACGGGGACGCACAGGACGGTATCGCGGTAACGGTCCGGAAGCACTGCACAAGGCGCAGGCGGCGGCTGCTGCTGTCAGCGCCGACTCTACGGCAGCGCCTGGCTCCGCTACGCTGGCGAATGCGGCGCCGAGCGTGACGCTGGAGGCGACGCGCGTCGAGTCGTTCGATGCACATGTGGCCCTGCTGGCCCTGCCGACACTGATTGTTATTCCACTGTGGCTGATCGTGCTGTCTCTGCAGGATTTTCGCCAACGGAGACAGCTCATGAAGGCAGCGCGGACGAGCGAGGCGCTGCGGCAGCTTGCGGATGAGGTGAAGCGGCTGACCCACGAAGCGACCTTCACAAGCGAGATTGGGGTCATAAAAGACCCGGAAGTGGGCCAGCTGGCTGCGGGCTTCAACGCGATGATTGCGGAACTGCAGAAGCGGGATGGGGTGCGGCGGGACGCGGAGCTGAGGTTGCGCCGGATGACGCTGATGGACGATCTGACGGGATTGCCCAACCGGAGATTGCTGACGGACCGGCTGTCACAATGCATGGCGAGGGCGAGGCGGGACCAGAGCGTGGTGGCTCTGCTGTGCGTGGATCTGGACGATTTCAAGCTGGTGAACGACAGCTACGGTCACATTGTGGGCGATGCGCTTTTGGGACAGGTGTCGCAGCGGCTGAGGGCGCGGTTCCGGCACTCCGATACGATTGCGCGGATTGGGGGCGACGAGTTTGCCCTTGTCCTGGATGACTTGTCGACCGGCGAGGAGGTGCAAACACTGGCTGAGGAAGTGCAGCGAGTGCTGAGAGAGCCGTTCCAAATCGGGGACCGAGTTATACAGACAGGAGCGCGCATCGGCATCAGCCTTTCCTCGGACGCGAAGGAAGGTGGGCAGCTGCTGCAGCAGGCGGATTGCGCGATGTATGCGGCAAAGCGCAGTGGAAGAAACCGTATCGTACAGTTCGGAGACGATCTGGGCCTTGCAGCGCGGGAGCGGCTGACGCTGGAGCGCGAGCTGCACCATGCGATCGCCAAGGGCGAAATTTCTCTGGACTACCAGCCGGAAGTGGATTTTGCCACGAACAAAATCGTGCGATTCGAGGCATTGGCGCGCTGGACACATCCGGAACTGGGCTTGATTCTTCCCGCCGTGTTCATTCCGCTGGCGGAAGAGTCGGGCCTGATCGGGGCACTCGGATCGTTCATTATGGAGCGAGCCTGCACGGATGCGGCAAACTGGCAGGAAATTGCCGGCCGTCCGGTGCAGGTGGGCGTAAACGTGTCGAGCCTGCAGTTTGCGGCGGACGCATTTTTTGAAGAAGTGGCGGACATTCTGCAACGGACGGCGTTGCCGCCACAACTTCTGCAGATCGAGCTGACAGAATCCGCGACGCTGAACGGGATGGACCGCGCGGCGGACATGATGCGCCGTCTGAAGCGGCTGGGCGTGAGCGTTGCCGTGGATGATTTCGGCACAGGATATTCGTGCCTGACGTATTTGCCGAAGCTGCCCTTCGACACCCTCAAGCTGGACCGATCGTTTGTGAGCGAGATGATGGTGCGGCGAGAGACAAAAGCTCTGGTCGGATCGATTATGACCCTGGCGCGCGATCTGGACATGAAGGTGATTGCCGAAGGGATCGAGACGCCGGAGCAGTTGCGGGCGATCCGTGCACTGGGCAGCGACGGGGGCCAGGGATTTCTGTTGGGGCGGCCTTCCGGAGACCCGGTTGGCCAGCTGAACGCGCAACCCGTCGCATAACGGCGCCGGAATTCGCGGCGGACAGCCGTCTCTGAGGCAGGCTTCGCCGGAGCCCTGCGCTGTGCTCAGATAGAATTCCAGATCGTGGCCCAATCGCCTGAAGAGGTCCTGAGTCCGGACCATCGGAAACTTGCCCCAAAGCTGGGCCTGTTCGACGCGACCATGATGGTGATGGGCGGGATTGTGGGCGCGGGGATCTTCATGAATCCCTATGTGGTCGCCCAGCGGCTGCACTCGCCCGTGCTGATCCTGTCGGTCTGGGTTGCGGGCGGCATCATCGCCATTCTGGGCGCGTTTGTCTATGCGGAGCTGGGCGCGCGCATTCCCGAGGTTGGCGGGCAATACGAATATCTGCGGCAGTCTCTGCATCCGGTCTTCGGATTCCTGTACGGATGGGCGCTGCTGCTGGTGATTCAAACCGGCGGTATGGCCGCCGTGGTGGTCACATTTGCCCGATACTTTCTTGAGCTGACAGGCCTGCCCTTTTCCGAACATTGGGTCATTCTCGTCACGATCGCTGCGCTCACAGGGGTGAACTGCCTGGGCGTCAAGCCCGGCGGGCGCGTCCAAAGCGTGCTCATGGTGCTGAAGATCGCTGCGATCGCGGCCCTGGTCGGCGCGGGACTCTTCCTGGTGCGCGCGCCGCGGCCGTTGATGCACCCGGTTCTGGATCGCCCTATGGGCGGGGATCTGATCGCGGCATTCGGAGCGGCCATGGTTCCGGTGCTTTTTTCCTACGGAGGATGGCAGACCACGAACTTCATCGCCAGCGAGATCCGCGATGTACGGAAGAATCTGGGGCGCGCGCTGCTGATCGGCGTAGCGGCGGTGGTGGTGCTGTATGTCGCAGTGAATGTAGTGTGCCTGCGCGCCCTGGGAGTGACGGCGCTGGCTGCGACGCGCACGCCGGCGAGCGCCGTGATGGAGATTGTGGCCGGCAACCGCGGAGCGCGCCTGATCGCGCTGGGCATCGCCGTCTCGACGGTGGGCTTCCTGAGCCAGTCTGTGCTGACGGGACCGCGCGTTTACTTCGCGATGGCCGAGGATGGCCTGTTCTTCCGCAAAGTAGCGTCACTCACGCGCAAAAGCCAGGTTCCCGCAGTCGCCATTGTGCTGCAGAGCGTGTGGACGGTGGTGATTGCGTTGACGGGCAAGTACGAGCAGATTTTGAATTTTCAGGCGCCGATCGATTTCACTTTCTTCGGGCTGAGCGCGATGTGCCTGTTTGTTCTGCGGCGGCGAGAGAGGAATGACTCAGCGAAGAGTTCGGGCTTTCGAGTTCCCGGCCATCCGTTCACGACGATTCTCTTTATCCTGGCGTGCTGGCTGACGGTGGGCAACGCACTGTGGAAGTATCCTCGAAACAGTTCTATCGGATTTGCGATCCTGCTGATCGGCCTGCCGGTGTACGCACTGTGGCAGCGGCGCCAAACCAGGGAGGGAAGACAATGAACGACGTGCGGGAGTCCACGTATCTCGCGTGGGCGAAACTCCGGTCACGGGCAAAATACAACCTGGCCACCAGTGGCATCATGGGTTATCCGCTGCGAGAACTGCAGGTCTCGTGGCAGGACCTGGAGATCAACGGGCCGGACGCATATGGCTACCGGCCGCTGCTGGAGGGGCTGGCGCAGAAATCGAGCGTCACACCGGATTGCATTGTCGCGGCCGAGGGCACCTCGATGGCGAATCATCTGGCGATGGCGGCGCTGGTGGAACCGGGCGACGACGTGCTGATCGAGCGGCCGAGCTATGGACCGATCCTGGAAGTGGCGTCGTACCTGCGCGCGAATATTCTGCGTTTCGAGCGCCGGGCTGAATGCGATTTTCAGATCGATTCGGATGAGATAGCACAACGGATCACGCCGAAGACGCGCCTGATCTGCCTGACGAATTTGCACAATCCGTCCGGCGCTCTCGTTCGGGAAGACGATCTGGCCCGGGTGGGCGAGATCGCGCAGAAAGCAGGAGCGCAGGTCCTTGTCGACGAGGTTTACCTGGAGATGGTGTACGACCAGCCGGTGCGATCGTCGTTCCAGCTCGGAGCCAATTTCGTGGTGACCACCAGCCTGACCAAGGCATACGGATTGAGTGGTCTGCGCTGCGGGTGGATTGTTGCGCAGCCGGAGCTGGCGAAGCGCATGTGGCGGCTCAACGATCTTTTCGGCGCCACGCCGGTGCATCCCGGGGAACAGCTCAGCGTCGCCGCGCTCGACCAGTTGGGCAAAATCGACGAGCGGGCGCGAAGGCTGCTGGCAACCAATCGCAAGGCCCTCGAGGCGTTTTTCAGCGGGCGAAGCGATCTGGAGGGATATCGGAGCCGGTGGGGGACGGTGAGTTTTCCGCGGCTGATAGATGGCTCCGTCGATGAGTTCTGCGATTTTCTGCGCAAGCGCTACGACACCAGCGTGGTGCCTGGGCGGTTTTTCGAGATGCCGGACCATTTTCGCATCGGCATCGGCGGCGATCCGGCGATGACGGCGGAGGCATTGCAACGTCTGGCGGCCGCGCTGGATGAATGGGGAGCGAATCGCGCATGAGCCAGGCGAATCGCGTACGGATCGGCATTGACTGGGGAGGAACGAAGATCGAGGCACTGGCCATGGACGGCGAGGGCCGAGAGCTGCGGCGCGTACGCATCCCAACGCCGCGCGAGGATTACGAGCGGTCGGTGAGCGCAACGGCGGAGCTGGTGGCGTCCGTGGAGCGCGAGGTGGGCGCGACTGGACCGATCGGCATCGGCATTCCAGGGACAATCGTGCCGGCAACGGGCCTGGTAAAAAATGCGAACTCCACCTGGCTGAACGGAAAGCCGTTTGAGAAGGACTTGTCGGCCGCGACAGGACGCGAGGTGCGCTGCGTGAACGATGCGAATTGCCTGGCTGTCTCAGAAGCAGTGGATGGCGCGGCCGCGGGCTATGCCGTGGTGTTTGCGGCGATTCTGGGCACCGGTTGTGGCGCGGGCATTGCGCTGCACGGCCGCATGCACAACGGGCCGAACGGCATTGCCGGAGAATGGGGTCACAATTCCCTGCCCTGGCAGCGGCCTGAGGAATATCCGGGCGAGCCATGCTATTGCGGCCAGCGCGGTTGCATCGAGCGGTGGCTGTGCGGTCCTGCTTTCGAAGCGGACTATCTCCGCGCATCGGGGGCATCTCTGTCCGGAGCGCAGATCGTGGCCGCAGGCGAGGAGGGTGAGCCGCAGGCGTTGGCTGCGCTTGAGCGCTATGAGAATCGGCTGGCTCGTGCGTTAGCCCACGTCGTCAATCTGCTCGACCCGGACATCATTGTGCTGGGCGGGGGGCTCTCGCGGATCGATCGCCTTTATCGCAACATACCGCAACAGATCGAAAACTGGGCGTTTGGGAAGTCGGCCATCACAAAGATGGTTCCTGCAAAGCATGGAGATTCGAGCGGTGTGCGCGGCGCGGCGCGGTTGTGGCCATGAGGGATTGAGCCTTTCTCCGGGAGAACGCTGTGCAGGACACGCGGCGCTGATGTACTGCCTCTCCATCCTCCAAGGCAGTTCAACATCACAACTGAATGGAGAACGACCGAATGAGCACGATTGCTGTATCGACGGCGACCGCTGAAGCAACCATCAACCGCGCAACACTCGACTGCCGCAACGACGACAGCGAACCAACCATCGGGGAAACGCTGGAAGAAGCAGCGGTCATCCTCGAAGAAGACCCGAGCGACGAAATACCGATTCGGCCCAAAAAGTGTGGGTTGGTAAGGTTTTGTAGGCTTGCAAACCCACCTGAACAGTCTTTTAGACAGGCTTATGGCGGAGAGACAGAGATTCGAACTCTGGATGCCCTTTCGAGCATACACGCTTTCCAAGCGTGCGCCTTCAGCCACTCGGCCATCTCTCCGCGGCGCGCTCTATCCTGAATCTACCATAGCGGCACGCTAGAGACGGGCCACTAAAATGGTCCATCGCCATGCCGTCACCGCATCCCGTCCACACCTTCGAACAGCCGGAGCCTCCCGCGCGCCTGAAGGCGGAATTGCGCGCGCTGCTGGCGCTGGCGATTCCCGTGGTTTTATCGGAACTGGGCTGGATGACGATGACGATCGTCGACCTGGTGATGGTGGGACGGCTGGGTCCGGACGCCATTGGGGCTGTGGGTTTGGGCAACGCGATCTACTACGCGCCATCGCTCTTCGGCATCGGTTTGCTGCTCGGGCTGGACACGGTGGTATCGCAGGCGTGGGGCGCGCAACGCTACGACGACTGCCATCGCTGGCTGGCACAGGGGATGTACATTGCCGCAGCGTTCACTCCCCTGCTGATGATCGGCATGCTGGGGGCGACCTGGGTGTTCACGGGACACGGCGTGAATGCGACGGTGTCGGGGCTGGCGCGCTCGTACGTGATGCTGCTGAACTGGGGCACGTTGCCGCTGATCGTGTACGGCGGATTCCGCCGCTACCTTCAGGGAGTAGGGCGTGTGCGGCCGGTGGCCTTCGCGCTGATCACGGCGAACCTGGTGAATCTGGCCGGCAACTGGGTTCTGATCTATGGGCATTGCGGATTTCCGGCGATGGGCGTGCGCGGGTCGGCGCTCTCGACTTGCGCGGCGCGCGTGTACATGGCCGGGGTGCTGGTGTGGGCGGCGTGGTGGCACGAATCGAAACGTGGGCACGCGCTGTTCGAGCATTGGCCGGGACCGGATTGGGGGCGCTTACGGGAGCTGCTGCGTCTGGGATTGCCGGCGGCATTGCAGCTGGTGCTGGAGGTCGCGGCGTTCGGCGCGGCGACGGTGATGGCGTCGCATTTGAACCCGATTGCGCTGGCGACGCATGAAATCGTGCTGAGCTGCGCCGCGTACACGTATATGGTCCCGCTGGGTATCTCGGCCGCGGCGGCCGTCGCTGTGGGACATGCGATCGGCTCCGGCGCTCCGAAGCGGGCAGGGCGCGCGGGTTTGTTGTCGCTGGTGCTGGGCGCCGGATTCATGGCGCTGATGGCCGTGATGTTTCTCGTTGCGCCGCGGCCCATCCTGCACATCTGGACGGGGGACCGGGAGGTGCTGCGCCTGGGAACGCACATTCTGGCGATCGTTGCGGCGTTTCAGATTTTCGATGGCATCCAGTCAGTTTCCACCGGGGCGCTGCGGGGACTGGGCGAGACGCGCTTCCCAATGCTGATCAACCTGGGCGGGTACTGGGTTCTCGGGCTGCCGCTGGGCGCGCTGCTGTGCTTTCGTCTGAAGTGGGGGCTCTCCGGCATCTGGGCAGGACTGACGCTCGCGCTTATAACAATTGCGCTGGTGCTGTGCGCGCGGTGGATGAAGGATGCGCGGCGGCCGCTGGTGGGAACGGGTTCGGCGCCGTTCGCCGGACCCTGAGCGCTTTTGGATGTTGAGGCGAGGGGGCCGTTCGGTTAGACATCCTATACTGCGTCCATGGATCGCCTGACCCTTTTCGGCCTGTTCGCCGTCTCCGCCATGCTGATCTTCTATGCGCTTGAAGCGCGCAGCCGCTGGTTCATCCTGGCTTTCGCCGTCTCGTGCGTGCTGGCGTCGGCGTACGGGTTTCTGCAGGGAGCGTGGCCGTTCGGCCTTGTGGAAGGGGTTTGGTCGCTAGTAGCGCTGCGGCGCTGGTGGAAAGCGCCGGTCTCCCCGGCGAACGGCATTGACCCGGCCCGCCCGCTACCGTAATATCTATTTGATGGCTCTGTGCCCCATGCCGGTGATGTGCTGCGCTTGTTGTTGCGCGCTGCGCCGGACTTGTGGGTGAGCCCAGAAATCAGTTAGCCAGCCCCATAAGCCCGCGCTTCAGCCTCAGCTGACGCGGGTTTTCTATTTTTATCGCAAATTTGCTCCGAGATGGAGGACCTATGGCGGACGTAGCCGTGAAAGAAACCAAGGCGCAGAGAGCCGAACGTCTGAAGCGCGAGAAAAATCCCTGGGAAGCGATCGAGGAGATTCGCGGCTTTGCCCGCGACGGGCGCAGCTCGATCCCGGAGGAGTGGAACACGTACTTCCGCTGGTGGGGGATCTATACGCAGGGCGACGGCGCCGGCGTGACCGGGGGCAAAGGCGGCGAAGGCAAGGCTACGGAGTACTTCATGCTGCGCGTGGGCGTGCCCAACGGAATTGTGACCGCACGTCAGGCGCGCGCGCTGGCGGAGATTGCGCGGCGACACGGGCGCAACCTTGCCGATATCACGGTGCGGCAAAACATCCAGTACCACTGGCTGACGATCGAGTCGCTGCCGGAGATCATGGAGTCGCTCGCGGCGGTCGGACTCTCGCCGAAGGGGGCGTGCGGCGACGTGGTACGCAACGTGACCGGCTGCCCGCTGGCGGGCATCGCGCACGATGAGCTGGTGGATGCTTCGCCGCTGGCGGGGGAGATTTCGCGAGCGCTGCAGGGGAACACCGACTTCGTCAACCTGCCGAGGAAGTTCAAGATTTCGGTAACGGGCTGCCCGGTGTGGTGCTCGTACCCGGAGATCAACGACATCGGCCTGACGGCGGTGCGGCGCGGGAACGAAGTGGGTTACTCCGTGCGCGTGGGCGGAGGCCTCTCGAATGAGCCGCACATGGCGGTGCGGCTGAATGCGTTCGTGCGGCAGGATCAGGCGGCGCAGGTGGTGCGCGCCATTGCGGAACTGTTTCGCGATCAGCAGGGGCTGCGGGAAAGCCGCGACCGCGCGCGGCTGAAGTATCTCTTCATGAAGGAAGGCTGGACGGCGGAGCGATTCCTGCTGGACGTGGAAAGCCGACTGGGGTACAGCCTCGATCCTGCCGTCGAGGAGGAAGTTCCGGAAGACATTCTCCGCGACCATGCAGGGATTCATCCGCAGAAGCAGCAGGGCCTGAGCTATGTGGGCGCGAGCGTGCTGCGCGGCCGGCTGACCGGCGATCAGCTGGCGGCGGCGGCGGAGCTGGCGGAGCGATACAGCGCGAGCGGGCGAGGCGATCTTCGGCTGACGGTGATGCAGAACCTGCTGTTCCTGAATATTCCGACTGCGCGCGCCGGAGAATTGGCGGTGGAACTGGAGCGGATCGGACTGCGCGTGGATGGAACACCGTTCTTCCGGGGCGGGATTGCCTGCACAGGGACGGAATTCTGCAAGCTGGCGATCACGGAAACGAAGGGCTTTCTGCGCTGGCTGGTGGATGAGATGGAGGAGCGGCTGCCGCAGTTCGATCAGCAACTGCGCCTGCACGTGACCGGCTGCCCGAACAGCTGCGGCCAGCACTGGATTGCCGATATCGGACTGGAAGGCAAAAAGATCAAACACGATGGGCAACTGACGGACGCGTATTACTTCTGCCTGGGCGGGTCGGTGGGGCAATACGCGGGAACGGCGCGGCCAGTGGGCTACCGCACGCCAGCGCACCTGGTTCCCGAAGCGATCGAGCGGCTGCTGCGGCGGTATCTGGCGGAGCGTAACGAGCGCGAGAATCTGCGCGCCTGGTTTGCGCGGCACGAAGACACGGATTTGCGCGCCACCCTGGCGGGTGAGGAACTTGCCGCGGTGGAACGCGATGTGCCGACGGGGCGGGTTCCGGCGGAGGTGGGCGGATGAGTCTGCTTCCTGTTTTTTTAAGGCTTGAAGGGCGCAGGTGCCTGGTAGTCGGCGCGGGGTCGGTGGCGTTCGCGAAAATCGAGAGCCTGCGCGAGGCGGGCGCCGCGATCGCGGTGGTCGCGCCCCATGCAAACGATGAGGTGCGACTGCTGGCAGGCGCTGGAGCACTGGTGTGGCATGAGCGCGTCTTCAGGGCATCGGATCTCGACGGGGTGTTTGTCGTCATCGCGGCGACGAATGCGCCGGAGGTGAACCACGCGGTGTACGAGGAGGCTCGCCGGCGCAATGTGGTGTGCAACGCGGTAGACGATCCGCCGAACTGCGATTTCTATTTCGGCTCGGTGGTGAGGCGCGGCGATTTGCAAGTCGCGATCTCGACCGCCGGTGAAAGCCCGGCGCTGGCGCAACGGCTGCGGCGCGAGATCGATGCGAGTTTGCCGCAGGATCTGGGTCCGTGGGTTGCGGAGCTGGGCCAATTGCGCAGGGAGATTCGCGCGGCGATGCCGCCGGGCGAGGCGCGGAATTTGCTGCTCCATGAATTAGTGCAGCGGACGCTGTGCAGCTCGGCGGCATGCCCCACGCGGCAGTTTGCGCAGGAGCGCATCGAGACGGCGCGAGATAGCGGGGCGATGATGGAGGTGACGGCATGACGGCGGCGGAACGCGGAACGGTGTATCTGGTGGGCGCGGGGCCCGGGGATCCGGAGTTATTGACGCTGAAAGCAGTGCGACTGCTGGCCACGGCCGATGTGGTGTTGCACGACGATCTGGTGCCCGCCGCGGTGCTGGCTCATGCCGAACGCGCGCTGGCCATCAACGTGGGCAAGCGCTGCGGGCGGAAGAACATCTCGCAGGAGCAGATTGACGCGATGATGGCGGATTACGCGCGGCGCGGGATGGCGGTGGTGCGGCTGAAGTCGGGCGATCCGCTGGTCTTTGGGCGCGCGGGCGAAGAGATGGACGCGCTGCGCCGTGCGGAGGTGCCGTTCGAGGTGGTTCCGGGCATCACGGCTGCCTTTGCCGCAGCGGCGGCGGTGCAGCGTCCGCTGACAGATCGGCGGAACGCCTCGAGCATCAGTTTTTCTTCCGGGCACCACGCTCCGGGTTCGACACTGGAGCCGGCATCGCTGGCCGGGGCGACGCGGGCGATCTACATGCCGGGGCGGGATCTGCGCGGAGTTGCTGCGCAGCTTCGCAAGGAAGGGCTGCCGGCGGACCTGCCATGCGTTATCGTCTCGCGGGCGGCGCAACCGGACCAGGAGATCGTGCGCACCACGCTCGGACGGCTGGATCGTGTCACCGCCGGAGCGGCTCCGTCGATTCTGCTGGCAGGCGAAGCGTTGCGGGATGCAGACGGAGCAGCTGTGGATGCCGCGGCCGGCTATGTTTCCCGCGATGACGCGGACGAGCGGAGAGTCGCCGAGACCTCGTCCCTTTAAAACCCCATGGATTTGGAAAGGCGCGAGTTGACACCAGGAAGGAACCGAGCGTCCAATCCCCTCATGAAACGGAACAGCACGTGGGTCTTCCCGGCTATCGTTCTTGGACTCCTCCTGGCAGGCTGCCACAGCAACCAGAATCAAGCGCAAAACCAGAGCCAACCGGCCGCCGATCCGGCCGCGGCCAACATGGTGCCAATAAGTTCCTCAGACAACGGCGCCAGCGCCGAGAATCCACCTCCGCCACCGCCGGATCAAACAGCGGCCGCACCGGACAATTCGGGTGCCAGCGCGAACGAAGAGCAGAGCGAGTCCGACGACAACTACCTCGCCCCGCCCAGCGACGAATACCAGAGCGCGCCGGGCGAGGATCAATATTCCGACGATTACGGCGAATCAGAAGACGACGTCGCGGAAAACGCGCCGCCACCGATTCCGGAATACGATCAGCCACCGGCTCCGGATCCCGACTCCATCTGGACGCCGGGGTACTGGGCGTATGCGCCGACCGGATACTACTGGGTTCCGGGTACATGGGTGGTCGCTCCCTGGATTGGAGCGCTGTGGACGCCCGGATTCTGGGGCTTCTACGGGAACCGATATTACTGGCATCCTGGTTACTGGGGACCGCACATCGGCTTCTACGGCGGCGTGAACTACGGCTACGGCTACTACGGCGAGGGCTACCAGGGCGGCTACTGGCGCGACCAGCATTTCTACTACAACACCTACGTCACGCACGTCGACACGAGGGTGATTCACAATGTGTATGACTACCACGTGACGAACGTGTACGACAATACACGCGTGAGCTACAACGGCGGCCGCGGCGGGCTGACGTACCGGCCCACGCCGCAGGAAGTCGCCGCGAATAACGAGCGCCACTACGCGCCGCTGCCGGCACAGCAGAATCTGGTGCGCACTGCGGCGCAGAATCGCGCACAGTTTGCGTCAGTGAATCATGGGCGCCCGCAGATGGTGGCGCAGACTCGGCTGCCGTCGCAGGCGCAAAAGGCTCCTGCCGCGCGTCCCGAGAACGTTCCGAACGCGAGACCGATGCCGGTGAGCCGCCCAGCGGCGGCACCGGGGAATCGTGGGCAGGCGATGCGGCCAGGGACCGCTCCTCGGCAGAATGAGACGAGGCCGGCGGCACATCCGCAGGCTTACCACGGTGCTCCGGCGCAGACGCCGCAGGCACAGCGACCGTCAAGTCATCCGATGATTCCTGCCAGGCCGGAGGCACGCCCTGCGCCTCAGGCACGCCCAAAGGCAAGGCAGCAACCCCAGCGCGAAGCACGCCCGGCACCGCAACCAAAACCGCAGGCGCGTCCTGAGGCTCATCCGCAGCCACAACGTCAAACTCGACCGCAGTCCAAACCGAAGCCAAAAGCGCAACCACACGATCAGGGTAATCGGGAGCCGCAGTAGGCGCAGGATGAAGCGGCGTATTTCGAACGCGCTACGGCCGGGCGGGCAGTAGGCAACGCTGCAGGGCGAGTGTGGGTTCGTGATCGCTCCTCAGCGGACCACGATCAACACCGCCTTGAACACGAGACACAGCGCCAGCAGCCATGCGCAGACGCCTCCGATGCGGAGGTAGGCGGGATACCATGGTTTGAAGATGAACCCATGCCCCGGCACCTCCTGTATCCAGCGCGGGCTGGTGCGGTGGTTATGGTGGGCGAGGTGCAGGATGTGGCCGGTACGGAAGAGTAACAGCCACCCGCAAAAAGCGAGCATCACGGCCACTACGATCATCGCGATCATGACGGAGATGTGCATTGCCGTCCCTTCTTCCCGCAGCTTCGCTGCTTTTCTATAGATCCATCGATTTGCCGGCGACCAGCTGCTGAGCGCGCGCCACAAACTGATCGAGCGCCATCGATCCCTGATCGCCTTTGCCCCGCGTGCGGACGCTGACTGTGTTGCCGGACTCTTCTTTATCGCCCATCACGAGGACCCAGGGGATCTTCTGCATCGTGAAGTCGCGAATCTTGGCGTTCATCTTCTCGTTGCGGGCGTCGACTTCCACGCGGAGGCCAGCCTGCTGCAGAATGTCCCGAACCTTGAGTGCATAACCCTGGTGACGCTCGCTGATGGGCACCAGCCCGGCCTGCACCGGGGCGAGCCACAGCGGGAAGGCGCCAGCGTACATTTCGATGAGATAAGAAATCATGCGCTCCATGGTGCTGATGATGGCGCGATGGATCATAACCGGGCGATGCCGGTTGCCGTCAGCGCCCGTGTATTCGAGGCCGAACTGACTGGGCAGGTGAAAATCCACCTGCACGGTTGAGTAGGTTTCCTCGTGACCCATGACGTCGGCGAGCTGGATGTCGAGCTTGGGGCCGTAGAAGGCGGCGTCGCCCCTGCTCTCGCGGTAGGGCAGCCCGAGCGCATCGAGGGCCTCACGCAGGACGCGTTCGCCAAGCTCCCACATCGCGTCATTGTCGACGTACTTGGTTTTGTTGGCAGGATCGCGCAGCGACAGCCGGTAGCTGTACCGGGTGATGCCGAGATCGCGGTAGGCCTGCTCCACCAGCTTCATGACGCCTGAAAATTCTTCTTTGATCTGATCGGGCGAGCAGAAGATGTGCGCGTCGTTGAGGGTCATGCAGCGGACGCGGCTGAGGCCGCTGAGCGCGCCGGAACGCTCGTAGCGATACATGGTGCCGAGCTCGGCGAGGCGCACGGGGAGATCGCGGTAACTGCGGAGTTTCGACTCGTAGATGAGGATGTGGTGCGGGCAGTTCATGGGCCGCAGCACCATCTGCTCGTTCTCGAGATCCATGGGCGGGAACATGTCTTCGTGATAGTGCGCCCAGTGGCCGGAGCGCTTATAGAGATCGACCTTGGCGATGTCGGGCGTGTAGACGTGCTCGTAGCCCGCCTGGCGCTCCAGGCCGAGGATGTACTCCTCGAGCAGGCGGCGGACGGTCGCGCCTTTGGGCAGCCACAGCGGGAGGCCAGCGCCGATTTCGTCGCTGACCGCAAAGAGTTCCAGCTCTTTGCCGAGGCGGCGATGGTCGCGGCGCTTCGCGTCCTCCAGCTTCTCCAGGTACTCGTCGAGATCTTTCTTCGAGAAGAACGCGGTACCGTAGATGCGCTGGAGCTGCGGATTCTTTTCATCGCCCAGCCAGTACGCGCCGGAAAGGCTCATGACCTTGACGGCTTTCACGCGGCCGGTGGAGGGCACGTGCGGGCCGCGGCAGAAGTCTACAAAGTTGCCGTTGCGATAGAGCGAGATGTCTTCGCCGGGCTGCGTGAACTTCTCGATGAAGTGGACCTTCATGAAGTCGTTGCCGGCGCGGAATTTTTCCAGACCTTCGGTGCGCGGCTCGAATTCGCGGACAAATTTCTCGTCGCGGGCGACGACCTCGGCCATGCGGCCTTCGATCAGCTTCAGGTCTTCGGGCGTGAAGGGCGTGGGACGCCAAAAATCGTAGAAGAAGCCGGAGTCGGTGGCTGGGCCGTGGCCCAGCTTTGTCTCGGGAAACAGCTCGAGGACGGCCGTGGCCAGCACGTGCGCGGCGGAATGGCGCACGACTTTGAGAGCTTCGGGCGCTTTGTCGGTCAGCAACTCGAGGGCGACATCCTCCTGGAGCGGCGTGGAGAGGTCGACGAGGCGCTCGGCGTGGGGATTCTCCGCCCCGTACATGGAGGCTTCGGTGCTATCTCCGGAAGAAGCCGCGACGGCGGCCTGGAGCGGGCGAATGCGCGCGACGAGAGCGGCCTGGGCCAGGCGCGGAGAAATATTCTCGGCAATGGCAAGAGGAGTTGTGCCCGCCGGTACCTCGCGCACCGATCCGTCGGGAAGCTGAACCTGAATGGATGCCATGGGAACAGGTTACAGGGTGCGGGTGTCAGGGTACAGGGGAGGCAAACGCCGAGGTTCAGGGAGCGATACGTCAGCAGCCTATGGCGAAGAGCGCCTCGCAGCAGTCGGGATCGAGGTGATCGGGCACCTCGCGGCGCATCAGGATCGCGGCCTCTTCGTGGGGCATTCCCTGGCGGTAGGGACGGTCCTCGGTCAGCGCGCCGTAGACGTCGGCCACTGCGATGATGCGAGCTTCGATGGAAAGGACACGCGCGGTCAGCCGCTGCGGATATCCGGAGCCATCGAGGCGCTCGTGGTGGGCTCCAGCAACGAAGGCCAATTCGGCGAAGCTGCCGACGCGAGAGAGGATTTCGCGGGTGAGCCGGGGATGTTCCTGCACGATGCTCCATTCGCCGGGCGTCAGACGACCTGGCTTATCGAGAATGGAATTGGGGACGCGGAGCTTGCCGATGTCGTGGAGCAGAGCGGCGCGATGCACCAGCCGGCAGCGCTCCTCGCCGAGACCGAGACGCGCAGCAATCACTTCGGCGGCATGGGTGACACCCAGCGAGTGGCGGAAGGTGAAGGATGACTTTGCATCGACGACGTCGGCAAAGGCCTCGCAGATGAGATCGATGTCCGAGGCTTCGAGGCGCTGGGCCTCTTCCGGAGCCAAATCGAGCGCGGCGGCGCGCGTTTCGCTTTCGGGCGTGTGGGCCAATGCCCACTGCCACAGGGAACCGTCGCGATGCAGCTGCTCGGCGACACGCGCCAGCTCGGGATCGAACCAGCGGCCAGAGCGCTCGCGCAGGACCTGCACTGCGCTGGCGGTATCTTTTTCCGAGGCGAAGACATCCAGGTGCTGGGCGACGGCGAGGATACGCGAGGCAAGGGGAATGGCAGGGCCGCGGCGACGCTCCGGATATCCGCTGCCATCCCAGTGCTCATCGAGGCCGCGCACGGCTTCCGCGGCTGCGTCGCCCAAACCGAGTTTGCGCAGAATCGAGGCGCCGCGATCGCAGCGGAGGGCAATGACTTCCTCGTTATTGCGATGCTGGGTGAGACCGATGCGCAGGATGCCGGCGGCGCGGCGCAGAGGATCGGAGCCAGGAAGCACGGTGGACCACAGGAGGCGCAGAGTAGAAGGCCTGGGGCGCCCCGGGTGCGTCCAGTCCTCGAGTTTCACACCGGCCTTGACGCGGCGCTCGTCACCACCGCCGATGATCTGGCAAAGGCGCGCGGCATTGCTGCTGCAGCCGACATCCTTGAGCAGGAGGGCGTAATAGAGACTGGCTTTGTCGTGTTCCGGCAGCTGGAGGGCGGCAGCGATCCGCATACCCAGCAGGCACGAGCGAAGCGCGTGCCCCGGAACGGCGCCTTCCGTAAGGTCGAGCGCAAAGGAAAGCGCAGAGAGGATCTCAGCAAGAGAGATGGGGGGCAGGCTGCCGTTCGCCTGGCGCGCCATCGAGTGGTCGGCAGCTACAGCGGTGAGCGCCACGCATCCTCGCAGCCGCGAAGAAGAAGACAATGCGGCTCAGCACGAGATGTTAGCGGTTGCGCGCGCCGGGCGGAATACCACCTTCGAGTTCCAGCAACTTCTTCTTTCGTGCGACGCCCCAGCGATAGCCGGTAAGGGAGCCGTTGCTGCCGATGATGCGATGGCAGGGGATGACGACGGCCACGGGATTGGCGGAGCAGGCTCCGGCGACGGCACGAACCCCCTTCGGATTTCCGAGGGATTGGGCGAGCTGGGCGTAGCTTCGGGTTTGGCCACGCGGGATGCGGCGCAGCGCTTCCCAGACCCGCATCTGGAATGCCGTGGCGCGCAGATCGAGGGGAAGATCGAGCGCGGCGGGGTGCGGGTTGAACTGCGCCAGCACCTGGCGGAGCATGGGGCGGAGTTGCGGGCTGGGCTGGATTGCGGCGTGAGAAAACTGGGCGCGAAGCTGGGCGACGAGTTCCCTGTCGGAGTCGCCAAGGATGACGGAACAGAGGCCGCGCTCGGTGGCGGCGACGAGCAGGCGGCCGAGCGGACAGGCGGCGGCAGCATAACCAATACGGACACCGCGGCCTCCGGCGCGAAACTGGCCTGGCGCCATGCCGAGTTGCGAGCCTTCATAGGCGCGGCCGGGGCCGGAATAGCCGGCTTCGTAGATGGCATCCGTGACTCGAGTGGAACCTGCGGACAATTCGCGTCGGAAGGAAGCAGCGCGCCGCTGACGCTGGTACTGCGCGGGCGTGACGCCGAGAACACGCTGGAAGGTGCGCTGCACGGTGAAGGGAGAAACGGAGGATCCGGCGAGGCGGGCGAGCTCGGCAAGTTTCACGGGACGGTCGAGACGGAGCGCGGGAGTGAGATTTTCGATCAGAGCGGCATCCGAGTGGCGGTCGAGCGGCCGGCAGCGGCGGCAGGGACGGAATCCGGCGCGTAGAGCGGCTTTGGAAGTCGGGAAGAAGCGCACGTTGGCGCGGTCCGGGCGGCGGCTGGGACAGGTGGGGCGGCAGAAAATGCCGGTGGTCACGACCGCATAGACGAGAGCGGCGGAAGGATCGCGAGACTGGACAGCGATCCAGGCCTGATCGGGATTCAAGGGGCTGACGGAATTCAGCTCGCGGGTGGGCATAACGGCTGTGCTCATATTAATCGCGCCTCTACCGCCAAGGATCACAAATTGGACGTGGCGGCGCACTCCGCAACTTGCGGGCAAATTCCGGAGCGGGATACGGCATCCAGGGAAGGAGGACCACATCGAAAGCGGGCACCGAAAGGAGATATGCGATGAAGGAGAGAAAGAAGCAGTCACCGAGTAAGAATCAGCAGGCCGAGAAAATCGGCGGACGCGAGTTCGGCAACGTGATTGAGCCGATGCAGGCGCAGATGGCCAGCGGAAATCAGGGACTGGCGGCGGAGCCGGAGAAATCGAAGAAGAAGCCGGCGAGGAAGAAGGCGGCTTAAGCAAGCTGGAGTTCCGATACAGATCTGCTGGTATGCGTAGTGGTGCTGCACGGCGGTCTATGGCCGCCGTGGCACAAAATCCCGGGGTATCGCCAACCTACTCTGGAAAGAAGTCCCTCCTGACCAGTCTCTTCGCTCATAGCAGTATCAGCAGGCGGAGGCGCGCCGAGGCACGCGAATGACCTAGAGTCTACCAGCGCCACCAGCCGGGCGGAAAGAGGGCACGGTGGTCGGCGCGAAGCAGCGTGAAGATCAGGATGATGGCGGCGACGAGCAGGATGCCGATGGCCTGCTGGCGGCGGAGCCGGCTGGCGGGCACGGCTTAATTGCCTCCGGGCTGCTCGTTGTAGATGAACTCGAAGCGCAGCTTCAGGAATGGCCCTTTGAAGGCTTTCGGCAGCGGGGGAAACGGCGATGCGCCGATGATGCCGGCCCAGGCGGCACGATCCAGGGGGACGTCGCCAGAGGGACCGACGAGGTGCATGTCGGTGACATTGCCGTTGGGCAGGATTACGAATTCGATGTAGGTCTGGCCCTGTTTATTGAAGGGCGGACGAGCCTCTTCAGGAATGATGGGGTACCAGGCGCGCTCGGTGTCGTAGACGACGCGCTCAATGTAGGGGCCAAAGTCCACGCCCATGGTGTCGCTGAGGATGTCGACTGCGCCGCTGATGCCCTGATGCTGGGAAGGAGCGTTCTGGCCGTTGTCGCCACCGAGATCGCCCTCCATGGCCTGGCGCATGGCGTTCTGCAACTGCTGGTTCGGATTGGATGGGCCGGAGCGGAAGTTCGGCACGGGCGCCTGGGGCGGTGCGGTCAGGCGCGCCTGATTATTCTGAGGCAGCGGCTGCGCAGGCGGCGTGGGCCGCTGCGCCTGCTGGGGAGCGGGCTGGGTGTGTTGTTGCGCGGGGGGCGCCGGGCGCGGAGCGGGCGGAGCAGCAAGCTTCGGCGGCCCGGCGCGGCGCATGGCTTCCAGCTCCTGCAGCGTCTTCTGGTCGATCGTGGGGTGGGGCGTCTCGGCGACGTGGTTCTGGTTGGAAATGACCGGCGTGGGCTTCGGTTTGAGGATGTTCTGCAAATCCTTTGGCGTGGCGAGGTAGGTCAGCTGTTTCGGCTGCTTCTCCATTTGCTCGACTGGGTTGATAACGCGGACCCGCTGTGTGAAGAGATGATGTTTGGAGCCGTAGAAGAGGAACCAGATCAGCAACAGGTGGACGATGAGCGCGATCCAGAGCTTCTCGCGAAGGCTGGCCCAGTTACGGCTATCCTCGATCTCCTCGATAACGTGGAGCAGATCGGTATGATCGAGGCCCTGATATCGGCTGTAGCGCAGCGCGGGCAGCGGATGAGAGCCGTTGGAGGGGATGGGTATGTCAGTCGAGGAGGGCGGAACTTCACTGAGAACTGGAGTTTCCGAATCCGGCTGCTCCAGGGGGCGCTCAGTTGGGGTTAAGCGAATCGGCATTCCGGGTGACTGATGTCCTGCGCGGCTTCAAAAACGGGAACGCCACGAGAGCTTTCCCCCATTTTCTCATCAAATCGTGGGTTGCACCGTAATTTGTACAATCGAAAAGGTGACGAAAGATCGCAACGCGGAGCGAACAGCGAGAGAAGACGAGAGAGCGCCTGCGCATACGCCGCTGACCGCCGCGGTGATTACGGTGAGCGACTCGTGCGCGCAGGGGCTGCGCAACGACACGTCCGGCGAGGCGGTGCAGAACGAACTCAGGAGCCGCGGTTTTGACGTGGTGCGCCGTTCGACGGTGGCGGACGATTTGCGGGAAATCGAGGATTTGCTGCGGCATGCGGCGCGTGAAGCGCGACTAGTGGTGACGACGGGGGGGACCGGGATCAGTGCGCGCGATGTGACGCCGGAAGCCACGCTGGCGGTCTGCGACCGCGTTCTGGAAGGGGTGGGGGAGCTGATGCGCAGCGAAGGCCGGCGCGAGACTCCCCTGGCCGTGCTCAGCCGAGCCATCTGCGGGACACGCGGAACCTCGGTGATTCTGAACGTGCCAGGCAGCCCGGCGGGTGCGGTGAGTTCTCTGCGAGCGGCGTTGCCGGTGCTGCCGCATGTTTTGGATTTGCTGAGCGGGAAGACTGAGCATGAACCACGGGAAAACCAATGATCAGTGATCCGGCGGCAGGGTGGAGGAACGTCGCTTTCCTCGTTGCCCAGACATTCAGGCGGCAGGGGCGAAAATGACGAGCGCCGGGCGAAAGGTTGAACGAAGCTGAAAAAAATCATCCAGAAGTATCTGCAGTTCGTCCAGCACCTGCTGAAGCCACTGGGCCCGTGGGGCATTCTGGTGGCATCGTTCGTGGATTCCGCTTCGATTCCTTTGCCGATCGACATCATGGTGGCGGGCTGGGCATGGATCGATAAGCGGCACTTCTACATTTATGCGCTGCTGGCGGCTGCCGGATCTGCGCTGGGGGGGCTGATACCCTTTTTTCTCGGACGTGCGGGCGGAGAGTTATTCCTGCTGCGGTACGTGAATCGGGCGCGCTTTGAGGCGCTGCGGGACCGGTTCGAAAAGCAGGAATTCCTGGCGGTGATGGTGCCGTCGCTGCTGCCGCCGCCGGCCACGTGGAAACTGTTCGTCTTTGGGGCCGGAGTCTTCGAGATGCGGACGGTGAACTTCCTGCTGGCGGTCTTTGTTGGGAGGATGATCCGGTTCGGCGTGGAAACGACCCTGACGGTGATCTATGGGCCGCAGATTGTGAACGCGCTGGGAGACTTCACGAAGCAGCACTTCGCGCTGGCTATGGTGTTGCTGGCGCTGCTGTTCCTGGTCCTCGGATGGTGGGTATGGAGGAAGCTGAGAGGGAAGGGACCGGGAAAAGCGGAGCCAGCATGAAGCAGAGCCCAGACCACGGCAAGCGAAGGGCGCCCTGGGAAGCGGGACAGCTGCTTTCCGGGGCGATTCCACGCGATCAGGCAGCGCGATCGCGGTCCAGTTCCGATTCGATCTCCTGAGATAGTTTCCTGTTCACCCGCGCGGCGTCGATCCAGAAGGGCGCGTGAACGCAGCCGACTTCGAGTAGTTCCGTTTCAGGATCGTATTTCCACTGAATCCTGACCCCATCCTTCTCCGCTTCTCCCGCGGGGAGGATCACTGCAATGCCGTTTTGTCGTGCCTTCCTGCGCAGACGCCGAAAAATTGCGCTTGTGACTCCCCGAAATGTCAAACCGAAACCAGACCGCATTCAATACTCCTCCTGAGTGATGCAACGGCCATCCGAAAAGAGGTCAGGGAAGTCTG